>NZ_JBOBIH010000004.1:0-855887 GCF_050587785.1 Dyadobacter sp. BHUBP1 | reverse complement strand
CGCGGTCAAGACAAAAAGAAGAAGAACTGGATAGCACTAGCAATGCGTTACTTTACAATTCTATCTGAGAATATATAAATGCCGTAAAAACGCCGCTATCAAATGCGTGGCCGCAACGTTAATTTTACCGGAAACAACTTCGAAATGAACAAACAAACTACATCCGGACAAATACGCACATTGCGAAAAAGCAAAGGTCTTTCACAGGAATCGCTGGCTGAAATGGCGGGCATTAATCTGCGCACGTTGCAACGGATCGAGGCCGGCGACACCATTCCGCGCGGCGAGACGTTGCGCCTCCTCGCGCAGGCGCTTGGGGTAGATGTCGAAATGTTCTCTGCTAATGCCCTTGCCGCTTCCGTCGGCATCCCGCCGGCACCGGTGGTTGATGATCCGGGCGTTTTGAAACTGCTGAATCTTTCGGCGCTGTCGCTTTGGGTAATGCCGTTTGGTAACGTGCTCCTGCCGCTTGCTTTTTGGATCTACAAACGAAACACCGTCGCCGGCGTCGCGGAATTCGGGAAGCGGGTTCTTCAATTCCAGATTACATGGACAGTACTTACTTACGGAATCGCATTTACCGCCATGTTCTCGGCATTTTTCGGCCACCTTGGCATGCCGCAGTTTGCCTTGTACTCCACGAGTGCGTTGTTGGTGGTTAATACCATTGTAATCATCCGGACGCATTTCCAGATAGGACGCAGGAAAGGCCGGATTTTAGGTTTGGCCTGACATATTCGCCCAGCCTCTCCATTTTCTGGTTAGATAATTTCAAAATATGTGAAAGAATACCCGGAGAATATCCACCGCTCCCATTATTTCTCAATTCATGAAAATCTGATATCAAAGGGCAACCTGGCTTGCTTTTCCCTGCAATAACATGGCTGTAAGCTTCCTCCGCAACCGTTTTATGAGGCATTCTGAAACTTTTCAGTTGCTGCATAATGGAATAAAGCCCCTTCATTGATTCGTAAACAACAGGATCGGAAGCAATTCCCCGGGTTATAATGGTATCGATGCTTTTGTCGATCAAATTGGGCTTATTTTCAAGTCGGTGATAGATCTCCCGCATCTCCCAATGGATATACGGCACGTAGGTTTTCTTGAATGTATTGTATTCTTCATCCATGCAATTACTACTCCAAAGCAAATGATCAAATACAAACATCGGCATCTCGACGGCACCCGGTCCCAGATATTCACGGTCGCCAATCATAATCGGATCGAAATACAAACGGAGCTCTTTTGAAAAATAAGACAGCGATACATGGCGGCGCGCGAACACAATTCCTTCAATCACTTTTTGAAAGTGAATAGTGATCCGGTCGCAAACAGCCTTAAAAGCCGCCGATTGAATGGGAATGCGGTGCAGCTCGACTAATAAATAAATGGCCTTCACCAACGGGTTCATCGCCATTGCGACGCTCTCTATCAAACATTGCTCGTCAAGCGTGCCTGTATAGGTCCGCCTTCTTGTTCCGCACGGGTTCCAAACCGTGTAATGCAGCAAAGTATCGCGCGGCGGCAGAAATGTTTTTTCAGAAAGCATTGTCAGGGTTATTTGCAGATTTGGAATAACAGAACACGGCTCGACACGGTGTCTTTTAAGCGAACCCAGCAGGAAGCCGACGTCACGCACTGCGGCATTTGCCTCGTAATAATCCCAACTCCGCACATCCGCTTCCGAAGGCATGATTTGGTTCGCCAGTTCAATCAATGCATTAGCATTATGATTTTTATTGAGTTGAGGAATAACAGGAAGTAGATCATCTGCATTCAGCGGATCAAGGCTGGCAATAAATTCATTTTCATCGATTTGCAAATTAATTTTCGCCGCAGCACAGTCAGATGGTCTCATGGATACAGTAGTTTGATTAAAAAACAGAACCAATTCCCAGGATATGCACCCTGTTGTTTGGCCACGTTAAAATCAAATCTGTACCATTTCAGAAAGTCTGCCTACCGGGAAAGAACCATCGGTTAACAGTAAATTAGCCAATGGCAAATGCGTGTCGGATTATCAAACCGGCGTCTGAAATTTCCCGGAAAACTTTGGGTACTTATTCTACATCATCCCTCCCGGAACGACACTGTATCGCTCCTTCCAGTCAGCTCCCGGCATTCCTATTTACAAATGCAGCACCACCAAGGCCACAATCGCCGGCAGCGCCTGCACGAAAAAAATCTTTTTACTGGCCGTCACCGCCCCGTAGATCCCGGCAACAATCACACAGGTCAGAAAGAAAACACCCACATATAAACGCCAGTGGTGGTCCTCAATCAGCAGCGACCAAATCAGCCCCGCAGCCAGGAAGCCGTTATAAAGGCCCTGGTTAGCAGCCAGCGTTTTGGTAGGTTTGAAAAGCTCGGGTGCGAGTGACCCCTTAAAGGTTTCCTTGCCTTTGGTTTCCCAGGCGAACATTTCGATGTAGAGAATGTAAAGGTGTTCCAGCGCGATTAAGGCGACCAGGATGGTAGCGAGTGTTTGCATGGCAGCTAATTTGGAAAAATGATCATTATTAGATTTTGCTTTAAGGAATTTGGAGCAAAATTTTCAGCTTGGAATTCATATCATTAAGCTCGTGAGCTGATAACCTACCCAAAAGCCCTTTTGCCAACCTTCGATCCAGGGTGGCTATTTTACCCGTCCTGACAAGCGATGCTGATTTTAAACCATTGGTGGGATTTGGAGCAAGCAAGACGTCGCTGGGCTCCGGCCAGCCGATTTGACTGGTTATAAAACAAGTAGTGATATCGATCCTGTCTGCCGCGAGAATAACCGCGGGCCGCAGTTTACTTCCTGACAAATCGGTAAATGGGAACGGAATGAGTACAATATCTCCCTTAACCATTGTACACTTCTTTCAAATCAGCAATAGTATAGAGATCCTCTTCGTCCCTCAGAAACTCGAATGCAGTACCTTTTTCAACCAATAACTGAATCCCTGCGGCGAGCTGTTGTTCTTCATGACGCTTACGGACAAACTCAGCGAAGTCCGATATTTCCTCTGCCTTGTCGACAGGAAGCTGGTTAATTGCCTCCAAAGTACGTTCGATGATCGCTTGTTTCGTCATGGTTTTACAGGTTATGTATCCAAATATAGCAATTTCCTTTATCTTGCCAGCCACTTTTCCCATTCACTTCTACTCACTGACCAAAGCATGAAAAAACACATTCTCGCTTGCCTGCTCCTATGCCTGTACACACTCGCGCATGCGCAAACACCCGACAAAAGCTTCAAAACCGACGACCTCATTATCCAGAAGGTCAGTGACCACGCATATACCCACCTCACCTACCTGCAAACGCAAACTTTCGGCAAAGTCCCCTGCAACGGCCTGATCGTATTCGATGCGGGCGAGGCCGTGATTTTCGATACGCCGGCGGACGATGCGACGTCGGAAAAGGTAATCCGCTGGGTCCAGGATAGTTTGAAATGCAAAGTAAAGGCCGTGATCGCGACCCATTTCCACGAGGATTGCGTGGGCGGGTTGAAGGCTTTTCACGAGCACGGAATCCCGTCCTATGCGACCAACAAGACGATTGCAT
Organism: Dyadobacter sp. BHUBP1; assembly: GCF_050587785.1. Classification (NCBI taxonomy): domain Bacteria; kingdom Pseudomonadati; phylum Bacteroidota; class Cytophagia; order Cytophagales; family Spirosomataceae; genus Dyadobacter; species Dyadobacter sp. BHUBP1. The sequence goes on along the minus strand of NZ_JBOBIH010000004.1, from coordinate 852,337 downwards.
TTGACAAAGAACACAATTTCCCTGTCCCTCAGAAAGGTTTCGACGACAAACTGAACCTGAAAGTGGGCAAAAAACCGGTCGTAGCCGCATTCTACGGTGAAGGACATACGCGCGACAATATCATCGGCTATTTCCCGAGCGAAAAGGTAATGTTCGGCGGTTGCCTGATCAAGGAAGTCGATGCGACGAAAGGTAACCTGGCAGACGCCAATGTTGATGCCTGGTCCGCGACGGTGACGAAAATCAAAGCGCAATATCCGGATGTGAAGGTCGTGATCCCTGGCCACGGCAAAATCGGCGATACCGCTCTGCTCGATTACACCATCAAACTATTTGCTCAAAAATAAACCGCAGCGCGGTTCCCTGTTTGTAGCAACCAAGTCGGTTCAACATAGTTTCAGCTCCGTAGGAGTTTCCTTGATCAATGCGGATCAGAAAGCTCCTACGGAGCTGAAATCGTTATTTGGAACTTCGATGCTATAAACAGGGGGCCGCTCTGCGGCCCAGGCGGTCGGTGATCGATGGTCGGCGGTCAAAACCGCCCCACGTCACCCTACCGCAAAACGCCCTATTTCACCCCTTTTCCCGTCGCAGCCCAGTAAATACCGCCGTAAAGGTGGTCGAGGAACGACTGATCGGAGTAAACCAGGCCGATGTGGCCCAGGCCGGTGTAGAATGCACGGCCGCCGTCGAAATTGTGGTACCATGCAATCGGGTGGTCGCCCATGCCGTTGCCCTGGCTGGTTTTAGGGTCGTAAGTTTTCTCGTCGAGCGTGATGAGCACTTTCAGGTCGTCGGCGTTGAGCGGCTTTTTGTATTCATACCACTCGTCGGTCCAGAGCATACGCTTAGGGAAGCGCTCCAGGCCTGGGAAATTGCTGTCTTTCACATCCAGGAAAGCGGTTTGCTGTGCCGGATGGGTTTTAAAATAGGCTCCTACCAGCTTGCCATACCAGGGCCAGTCGTATTCCGTATCCGCCGCCGCGTGGATGCCCACCCAACCTTTTCCGCTTTTGATGTACTTTTCGAGCGCCGCTTGCTGCGTATCGTTGAGGATATCGCCCGTTGTGTTCAGGAAGATCACTACCGAATAGTTAGCCAGGCTTTTGTCATTGAAAACATCGGCATTCTCCTGCCAGTCGACCGAAAAATTATGCCTTGATGCCAGGTTCCTGATCCCGGTCACCCCTTCGTGAATGGAAACATGGTGAAAACCCGCAGTTTTGGTAAAAAGCAACGCTTTAAACTGCTGCGCATGTGCTGTAACCGCGCTTCCGATCAGAAGAGACAGGGCCAGTATTTTTTTGAACATGATTGTAATTTGGGTAAAGATGGAAATAGTATTTAAAACAAAAGGGGCTTGAAATTTACTGATGCGGTCATGGCAGAGCTAGTCAATTCTGTAAAGACGCCTCTGATTTAATGCCAAAATCGGAGCTAACATTAAAATGAGTGCCTTTTTAATGTGAGCTCCAACCGCTCGTTATAAAAAAACCGAAGGATTACCGTGGTACTAAAGGTTGAGAAACGACGCAGCCGACCCCACAATGGAGCCGGCTGCATCTCAATTACATCCAAACAAACTACCGCCCCATTTTCAGCCGCGTCTGCGCGCCGCCGCTGACATCTTTCAGCTCCACTTTCAGGCCGCCTTTCACCACATTTCGGTCGAGCACGAGTGTGATGGGTTGAATGCCTTGCGAAAGATCGGCGGTGATGGTGCCGTCGGAAACTTTCAATGCCTTATTACCGTTGTAGGCGGTCACGCCGGGGCTGTTTACAGCAAATGTTACAGGTCCCTTGGTCAATGCTTCGATTTCGAAACGGACAATGCTGAACTGTTTGCCGGCGCTGTTTCGCATTTCGGCCAGCTCGTCGGTTGGGAGCTCGCCGGAGACTTTGCTATACGCGGGCGAAGTGATCACTTTTGCGCCTTTGCCAGCGATAACCGGGCCTCCGTCCATCGAGAATTTACTGGCCAAATCCTTGCTCAGCTCGATCGTCTCCCACCTGCGTACGTAGCGCGTCGCGGGCACCCGGAAGTCGCCTGGTTCGCCTAGTTTCGTCAGGAATGCCACGAGGTTTACGAACTGGTCGCGGTCGAGGCTGGCGGTGAGGCCGGGAGGCATGAGTGAGCCGGGGACTTTTTCCATCACCTGAACCTGACTTTTGGCAATGGAAACCTCCTTGCCCGTCACGTCACGGATCACAATATCGTTGGCGCCGTCGGAGGCCAGGTAGCCCATCAGCTCAGAGCCGTCTTTTTTCACGACGCGTTTCAAATCATAACCTTCTTTAATGGAAGCACTTGGATACAGGATCGATCGGATAATGGTTTCCGCCGGCGAACTGGTACCAAGGCTGCTCAAATCCGGGCCTATCAAGCCGCCTGCCCCACCAATCGCATGGCATGTGGTGCAGCTCGACTCTGCCTTGCGGAAAATCAGTTCTCCTTTGGCGGCGTCGCCTTTTTCACGGGCCAGCTTAGCGAGTCCCTCTATCGTTTTGTCGTCAAGGTCCTGCGGCATTTTAGGCGCCGGCAACGATCCACCCGATGCTTCCAGGGCCTTTTTCAATGCAGCAATTTCATCAATGCTCTGGCGCGTCCAGCCGGCGCGCTGTTGCACGAGCACCCGTCCCCGCTTGGCGAATGCCTCCGGAATTTTCTTCGCCGCAATGGCCTCGGCCAATGCAGCCGCACCGGAGTTCGAAGGAATGAATGCCAGGAAAAGCTCCGACACGTCGGCATCCGCAGGCAGCGAGCGCATGAGCTCCGCACTCACGCGTGCGCCCTCTTTTTCATCCAGTCCGGCCAGCTGTGCGGCTGCGATAATACGTACTTCCGGCGTATTTTTCGCGCCTGTCAGCTCGGTTACGAGCTGTAATGCTTTGGGTTTGTCAATGGCCCCCAATGCACCCAGCGCTGCTTTTTTGGTAGCCGGGTTACCACTCTGGATCAGTCCGGTCAGCCGGTCGTTCAACGAGGCTATTTTCCAGAGGCCGATCAGACGGATAGCGCTCAGGCTTACCGCTTCATCCTCATTCCCAATTAATGAACCAATGCGCTCTGTGTTTTTGTTCGGGATCACTTTGCGCTGGTTGCCCGCCTCTTCCAATGCAGCAAGTTGCGCGGCCGCATTCTTATTGTTGTTCTGCACAGCCAGGTCGAGCAAAATATTGAGGTCGGCGGGCTGGCCGAGACGCGCGATGGACGCAAGCACATCCTTCTGATAGTCGTCAGGGACCTGACCTTTTTGGTACAACGCAGTCAGCAAAGTCGCGGCATCGGCACTGGTAGCCGACTTCAATGCATAAGCCGTCTTTTTCGCGTCGCCCAGCAGGTTGGCATCCGTTTTTAATTTAGGCAGCCATACTGGTTCCAGTTCGCGCACGGTTTGCCACAATGCGAAATCCAGGAATTCGTCCATCTGCGCGTCGAGCACGGTTAATGCGGTTTTCGCGGCTTGCGGTGTTTTGGTTTTGCGCAATGCAATTACGGCTTCCAGGCGCACCTGCGGATGCTCATCTCCAACAGCTTTGGTCAGCAATGCCGGAGTATTCGAAACTTTGGGATACCAGAGCGCCAGCGCACGCAAAGCAGCAGCGCGCACATTGTGACTTTTGGCATTCAGCAAATTGAGCAGCACCGGCTCATTCACGGTTTCCAATGTTTGGTATAACCATAATGCTTCCAGCAAATTATCCTCATATTTTGCGTCATTTTTGTCCAAACCAGCTACCCATTTTTCCAAAGCAGGAAGCACTTCCTTTGCACCGCGGGCTTTCAGCACTTGTTTTGCTTGTAGGCGTGTCCAATCTTCTGGTAACTTCAATGATTCGAGCAATTCCGTTACGCTCGCTTTCCCGAGCTGAGGCTTTTTCACCAACGGGCGGTTCTTGGCTACAATGCGCCAGATACGGCCGTGCTGCTGATCGCGGCGGGGATCGTGGAAATCCACTTCACCGTGCTGAATAATGGGGTTATACCAGTCGGCGACATAAATAGCGCCATCCGGACCTACACTGATATCCACCGGACGGAAGGCCACATTGTCGGACCACATCAAGTCGTCGGTCTGTTTCGACACATAACCGCTCCCCTGCTCTTCCAGTTTGAAGCTGTTAATGCGGTTGGCACGGAAGTCGTTCGTGATCATGCGGCCTTGCCATGCGTCCGGCAAATGCCCGCCGGAAACCACATCCAGGCCGCTATGCTTCGGCTGGCCGGGGTTAAGACCGCGCAGAATGCGTGCAGCACCGGGTGCAGTTACAAAGGTCGCCCCCGGGAATGCATAGTTAATACCCTCACCACCAGCACCATCCGTCAGGAACGACTGCCCCCAGCGGTCGAACTGCAGGCCCCAGGGGTTCACGAGCCCGCGTGCGTATACGTCCATATCCAGGTTGCGCGTGTTAAGCTGCCAGACACCGCCGCCTTCGAGGCGTTTGATACCAAATGGAGTTTCCACGTGGCTGTAAATGTAGATCGACTGGTTGAAATACATTCTACCCTCCGGGCCCCAGCGGAAAGTGTGGATCAAATGGTGCGTATCGCCGGTTCCGAAACCGTTCAGGATACGGCGCTTCTTGTCGGCCTTGCCATCGCCGTCCGTATCCGCGAAATGCAGGATCTCCGTCGAGTTGGCCACGTAACAGCCCCCGTCACCGGGCAGGATACCGGTAGGCTGGATCAATCCTTCGGCAAAAATGGTCGATTTATCGGCCTTGCCGTCGCCGTCCGTGTCTTCCAGGACGAATATCTTATCGTTAGCCGATTCACCCGTTTTCAAATGCGGGTATACCGTGCTGCTCACCACCCAGAGGCGGCCTTCAGTATCCCAGTTCATCTGGATCGGCTTCGCGACCATCGGATCGGCAGCAAATAGCATTACCTCGAAGCCCTCGGCTACTTTAAAGGATTTCAGTTCCTTTTCAACGTCGGGATCCAGGTTAAAGGGGTGCAGCTCAGGCTCGGTTGAGGAGGTTAGCAGCATCATGGGAAGGAGCAATGCCCCGTAGAGTAATCTTTTCATATTTGGGCTGTCGGCCGTCGGCTATCAGCTTTCGGCTTGTTACAAATCTTGCGGTGCTCTGCACCTTGTTTGAATGTTCTTTTATTTGTGAGGTCCCGACTGCCGATAGCCGACAGCCGAAGTTCTCCTATTCCAGCTTCCGCAGCTCATACACCACTTCCTTCGGCTCGGCGTTGAGGATAATCTGCCCTTCGAGCCATTTGATGAGGATATTCTGCTCTTCGAGCCCTTTCACGTGCCGGCCCTGCTCATATTTGCGAAAACCGATGATATAGGTCTGATTCAATGGCCGGTACTGGAAAAAATGCAATTCATTTTTACGGATAATCATCTCGCGGATGCGCGCCGACTGTTCGAATTGCGGCCCCTGCCTGATCTCCACGCCCTTCTCCCATTCCTTCGCAGATGCGGTAACAACCTGCTCATTCCCGGCACTCAGGGTGTAATATCCCCTTTTCAACCCGACGATCCGCACCACATTGGCATCGTTACCTACCCAGCTGCTGGCTTGCGGAAACGGTAATGGCAAATATTTGTCGGCGAATACAAACCGCACGATCACATTGTTGTCCTTGCTGTCGGTCGAAATTTTGACATTCGAAGAATACGGGGCAGGCTTAGCGACCGTAATCGTCGAAGTCACCCGGTCATTAGGCACACCCAGTGCTTTTCCCAGCACATCAGCGAGGTAGTAGTAGCCGGTTTCGTTCAAATGGACGGTATTTTCGATGATATCGGCCTTCTTGCTCGTATTCAGGACCGGGTTGTAAATATCGATAAACTGCTTGCCGCGCTGGGAAGCCACATCTGCAATCGCTTTGGAATACAATTCGAGATCCGCATTCCGGGCATCAATATGCTGCGAAGTGTCCGCAGAGACGACCGGGATCGTCGAAAGCAGCACCGTCCGGGCGCCCAGCGACTCTATCTTGTCAATCAGTTTATTCAAACCATCCTTGAAATGCGCCACCCCTGCCTGGCCCTCCTGCGCCTCCACGCCCCCGTACGCGAGGAACACGATGCTTGGCGCGGCCTGGGTAATATCCTGCATTAAATGCTCGTATGGTGTCGGCGGGTTGGTGTAAGTGCTACGCGCCTCGCCCCAAACGTTATCGCCCGTCCAGCCCAGGTTGCGGAATGTAATGCCCTTGTCGGCAAAACGGGTGGTGAGGGCCAGTTCCAGGTAACCGTACTGAAATTCATTCTCAAAAATGGAGTTTCCCAGGAAAACGACGCGGTCGCCGTCTTTCAGCACATTCGGGCTTTTGTTCTGGGCGTGGGTGGGTCCGTAGATGAGGGTTAGTAAAAACAGAAAAACACAAACCGGAAGCCCCGGCAGTCTAAAATTGTTCATTTACCTTGGGTTAAGTGTTTGGCAGAGTACTTTAATAGCATACAAAGACCCAAAGCCATCGAACTTAACCGCCCGTTACACAAAATTCGAGCATCAGACCTCCTCCGGCACCGGCTGCATCGCCTTGGGAGCGGGAATCACAGCGATGGTAATAATGGTAGCCAACACCAGCGCAACCGCCATCAACGTATAGGAAGCATTGAAATTCCCCGTTTCGCTATTGAAATACCCTACCAGGTACGACCCTGCAAACGAACCCAATGCACCCAGGCTGTTGATCAACCCAATGGCTCCGCCGATCACATTCTTCGGCAATATCTCGGCGATGGCCGCAAAGAACGGTCCGTAAGGCGTGTACAAAGCCCCTCCGGCAACTACCAGCAGTGCATAGGCGATCCAGAAATGCCCGGTACCGATCCATACCGCCGCGTAAAGGCATACCGCGGCAACCAGCAGGAACGGCCAAACGAACACCTTACGGTTGCCTGTCCTATCCGAAAAATAGGACGCGGCGAGCATGCCTACCACGGCAAATACATAAGGTACCGCCGACAGCCAGCCCGTGGTCACCATATTCATATTCGGAGCCGCCTTGATAATTGAGGGTAGCCACATGACAAAACCGTAAACCCCGACGCTCCATAACAGGTATTGCAGGCACAGGAGGATCACTTTCCTGGATTTGAATGCCTCCGCATAGTTTTTGACCGGTTTGATACCCGCCTGCTCGGCTTTCAGTTTCTCCTCCACGGCCAATTTCTCTTCTTGCGTAAGCCAGTCCGCTTCCATGGGACGCTCGTCGATGAGTTTCCACCAGATAAACGCCCAGAGAATACCCGGCGCGCCCTGGATAATGAACATCCATCGCCATCCCAGCGAATCGATCAGGTAGCCCGAGAGCACCGACATCCACAATACCGTCACCGGGTTTCCCAATATCAGGAATGTATTGGCCCGGGAACGCTCTTCTTTGGTGAACCATTGACTCAAAAGGATCAGCATAGCGGGCATTACCGCACTCTCCACCACCCCGAGCATGAACCGGATCACGATCAGCGCCGTCGCGTTGTTGACCATTCCCGTAGCCGCGGCCAGTCCGCCCCAGAGGATCAGCGAAATGAATATAAGCTTCTTGGCCGTCCGCGTAGCCGCATAATGCGCGCCTGGGATCTGGAAGAAAAAATAGCCCAGAAAGAACAGCGAGCTCAGCAATGTCGAGGTATTCGGGTCGATATGGAGGTCGTCGGCCATACCGCCCGCCACGGCGAACCCAAAATTGGCGCGGTCGAGGTATGCGAGGCTGTATGTGACAAAAACGACAGGGATAATCCGGTACCAGCGTACCTGTGCGAGTTGCGGCTTCATGCAGGAGTTCAGGAATTGATATGCATTAAAACGCAGATCCCCGGTGGTTCTACCATCGGGGATCTGAAATGTTGGAGTTCGTTTGCCGAGGCATTGTTCGTCTGCTATTCGGCTGTTGTCACATGCCTGACGGCATTTGGCCAAAATCGCTCATTTCATTCTGCTACCCACATCACATGCCTCCGGCATTCTTTGTAAGTCTTTCAAGGATTAAATCGCATAGCGATGTAACATTGGTAGCTGATTGGGATATCCAACGTCCGGGATGCCGATGACCTCTCAATCCCTCTGAAACTGCCGGTAAAAGATGCCCGCCTCTTCCAACGCTTCTTTGCAAATGCTCAGTATTTGCTCCGCCGGCCCGGCGATATCCTCCTTCCCGGCGGGCCCGTTTTCCAGGAGATCAAGCGGCTCGTCGAGCAGCGCATTCAGACCCATAATTGAAATGGTCGTTTTGATTCCGTGGGCAATACGACGGATTTCTCCGCGGTCGCGCTTCCCTACTGCCGCTGATAACGCTTCCAGTTCCCGCGGCATCAGATGCAGGAACTGTTCGGTTACCAGCTTTTCGTAGGTAGCATCCCCATTGCTGATCTCCCGCATATAGTCAAGATCGATCACTTTGAATGCATTAGCGGGTATGCCTTTTCCCGAAAGGGGTAGCGTGTAAGCGGCCAACACCCTGTCCAGTTCACTCTCTCTGACCGGTTTGGCAATGTGGTCGTCCATCCCGAGGCGGATGCATTTTTCTTTTTCCCCTTCCATCGCATGGGCGGTCATAGCGATTACCGGGATAGCCAGTTTCAATTCCTCGCGTATGGCGCGCGTAGCCGCGTACCCATCCATGCCAGGCATTTGAATATCCATAAAAACAAGGTCGAAAGGCTCGCTACGAAGCATTTCGATCGCCTCCAGGCCATTGGCAGCGACACGCCCTGCGATCCCCCGTTCCTCCATGAAACGCATCATAAGTCCCTGGTTAATCATATGGTCTTCGGCGATCAGTACCCGCAAGCCCGGCCGTTGCGGATGGACGGCTTCCACAGGAGTGCCGGCAGGGAACACTTCGCGCTCCACGGCTACCTGATACGGAATGGTTACCTTTACGGACGTACCTACGCCCGGCTTGCTCGACAGCGCTATTTCCCCGTCCTGTAAATGCACGAGGTCACGCACGATAGACAAACCCAGGCCGGTGCCCCCGAACTGCCGCGTAGTGGAATCTTCCGCTTGCCGGAACCGTTCGAAAATCGTTTCGAGCCGTGCTTCTTCAATGCCGATTCCGGTATCCGTCACCTCGAACATGAGATTCACATGGTCATCATTGCCGCCGTTCATGGTAACGCGGAGGTTTATTTCACCTGTTTCCGTGAATTTGAATGCGTTGCTTACCAGGTTGACCAGAATCTGCGTCAGCCGGGTCGGGTCGCCCGTGATCGTTTCCGGGATAGCCGGATCGAACGACACAATGAGCGGCACGTGCTTTTCGGCCGAGCGGTGGTGGAACATCGTCCCCACCGAATGCACCAATGCCCCGGGATCAAACGGCGCGTGTTCGATCCGCATCATCCCCGACTCTATTTTGGACAAGTCGAGAATGTCGTTCACGATGGCCAGCAACGTTTCCCCGGATTGCTGCACGGTAGTGATATGCAAGCGTGTATCGGCGTCGAGTTTTTTCTTCTGGAGAAGATTGGTGTATCCCAAAATCGCATTCAGCGGCGTCCTGATCTCGTGGCTCATATTGGCCAGGAAGTTCTCTTTCACGAGCACGGCCTCTTTCAGCTTCTTTTCACTGGTATTGAGCTGGCGGATCAGCTCCGCCTGCTTCTTCATACGGCCGATAATGATGGCAAAAACCGCCGTAAGCAACGCCAGCACGCCGATCGTCAGGTACAAATTCCAGCGCAAGACCCGCTGCCCGCTCTGGTCGACCACGTTGATCTTCGCCGCCAACGCAGCACGACTGGTGCTATCCGCCTGATGCGACAGCCCGCTGCTCATCCGGTACTCATCGAGCAGGCTCTCATTTGCGCTGATCAGCTCTTCCAGATTACGCCGCGTCATATACTGCACCGCCACCAATGCCAGCACGGCGGCCACGAAACCTATGGTAATGTATAAGACGAGCGTGCGGACTCTCATGGGCTCAGCTTTTCAAAAATCACAAAACATTCAACCTGCGGTTCAGTGCCGCGCGGTAGGTGTCGGCTACGGGCACCATTTTCTTGTTGATAATAAGCGTGCCGCCTTCGATCGTGTCGATTTTGCCTACCTGGATGATGAACGACCGATGTACGCGCAGGAATTTCGAGTCGGGAAGTTTCGCTTCGACCTCTTTCAAAGAGGTATGCACGGAGTAAAATTTTTCGAGGGTGTATAGTTTGACATAATCTCCCATGGCCTCCGCGTACAATATATCGGCGATTTTCAGGCGACGGACGATGTTCGAATCCCTGATGAACAGGAAACTGTCGTCCTCTATCTTCATCTCCTGTTTTTTGCTCCTGAAAATCTCCTTGGCTTTTTCAATGGCCTGCAAGAAGCGGGCAGGCGTTACCGGTTTGGTGATATAATCGGCCACGTTGAGCTCGAATGCCTCGGCGGCATACTCTTTTTTAGAGGTCGTAAATATGATCACGGGATTTTTGCTACCCAGGCTCTTCACCAGTTCGATACCCGTCATCCCTTCCATTTCAATGTCGAGCAGCAAAAGGTCCACCTGTTCGTCCATGATCCTGCGATAGGCATCCATAGCATTGTCGCATTCTCCGATGAGCATCAGCTCTTTGTCGTGCTTCACAAGCTGCTTCAATGTGGTGCGGGCAATGATGTTGTCGTCGATCACCAGGCAATTCATAATTCACGATCCGGTTTGATGGGGAGAATGCGAAAACCAATGTAGCGAAAAGAAATCATAAAGACACTTCTGCCCCTTTCACCGACAGTTTCTGCCCTTCTAGCCACACACTATTTCCCGGGTAACCCGCACCAGGTAGTTTTGGATCATTCAAACGATCAGTCACCAAAAAACATAGCATCGCAATGAAAACTTTCATCACATCCGCTATCATCGCCGCACTGGCGATCACAGGAGCCCAAGCACAAACCCTTGCCAAAGACATCCGAAAAGAACATCGTGCAGAAAAACACGCCGAAGCACGCCAGGAAGTAAGTTCCCGCTCCAAAGACAGCTTTTACGCAGATTTCGGCCAGGTACCCGACGCCAAATGGGTAAGAGGCCCGCAATTTGATGAAGTTACTTTCACGAAAGACGGCCAGCGCCAAACCGCTTACTATGACAACCATTTTATGCTGGTGGGTACCACCACCGACAAAAAATTCTCCGACGTCCCTGCCAAAGCACAAAAAGAGATCCAGAAACAATTTAAAGGCTACGCAATCGGTGCAGTGGTAGAGTACAAAGACAACGAAAACAACGACACTAACATGCTCCTCTACGGCACCCAGTTCGACGACGCCGACCACTATTTTGTGACCGTTTCCAAGGGCAAAGAAGCCGATGTACTGATGGTCAAAACCGACGGGGAAATTTCGTTCTTCAGCACCCTTCGTAAATGATGGCGTGAAGCTCCGGCTTCACGCCCGCTATTCGCAGGCCTCCGGCCGGTCCGTATTGCAATATGATTGCAGTATTGACGGGCCGGAGGCCTGCGAATGGTGTGTGCAAAGCCAGAGCTTTGCACCAGCGGCTAGCGCCGCTTTTTTGCTTCAACCTGCTGCTGCACAAACGAAAGCAGCTCATTCAGATTAAACCGCGAAGTATTATTGGCTGCCGCATAACGCACATAAGGCAATGCCTCCTCCGGCCGGTCCATTCTCAGAAGTATGACAAAAAGCATCCGCGCGCGTTCGAAGCTGTTCTCCATCCTGAATGCTTTTGAAAGATAATTAACGGCCTGGCGATGCAGTCCCATTGCGATACTGAGCTTCCCCGCATTATCGAAATACACCGAATTCAACGGATCGTCGAGCACCAGCGCTTCCGCCACACGAAGCATCCCGGCGGTATCTTTGGCCGCCGCATAGTGCCGTTGCAGCCGGGCCATGGCATCGCGCCAGGATATTTGTTTGACCACCAATGCCCCCGCCAGCTTTTCTTCTTCCGTTTTTTCCCGCTTTTCTTCCGCAGACATCGGGATATTGAATGGCCAGCCTTCTTTCAGGATCATCATTTCGTATTCCCCTTTCAGATAATCCACAGGCGTAATCGGCATTTGTTTTTTCAATACCTCGAAGGGCATTTCTGCGGATGATGCGGGCAATAGTCCCGTTTGGCGAAGCGCTTGATAAAATGCTTCCGAAAGCAGCGCATATCCCTGCAAATTGGGATGTACATGTTCCAGCAAAGTTTCCTTGCCCAGGATCCCCGCCGCAGAGTGCTTTTCAAACAGGCCTCGCGTGTGTACGAGCGTCACGCCCTTGTGTGTGTGTGCGATGTCTTTGATGATGGTATTCAATGCCTCCGGCGCCCGGAAACGCAATGCGTCAAGCTCTTTCGCTATGATAAACTCCTTTTTAGCACTTGCATGCCTTCCTTGTTTATATAAATCACTGCCCGACTGATAATGAGCATCGGCCGAATTTCCCTGCTTGTCGGGAATGCTGATAAACGGTTTCAGATCTTTTTCATTGCTAACCAGATTACTGATCAGCAACGGTATGCCCCTCGCGCTGAATGCGTCCGCCAGCTCATTCATGTTGCCCCTAAACTGGTCGAGCCCGGCCTGATAATCCTCCGAACCCAATGCAATCTGCTGGTCGGCAGCCATTCGTTTCATCAGGTTTTCCCGCAAATCGAGTTCCTTGCCGGAAACCAATGCAATAGCCCCGTCGGTTAAGGAAGCCAGGAGTTGCGTAAGCCTCAAACCGCGCAGGTTCATCAGCAGGCGTGCCAGCGTACGGTTTTGCCCGATACCTTTGGTGGCAGCTACGCCCATGGCTCCGTAATATTCGTTATGGCCCGTGTAAACGAGCACAGCGTCCGGTTCATATTCGAGCACGGCTTTGCCGAAGTCAAGGACGGTGTACGAATTTACAGCGGTCAACGAGAGGTTAATGACCTCGAAATCACGTTCGGGATAAGTATGTAAAAGCCTGTATTGCAGCCAGCGGTGGAACGAGCCGTTGTTCATGTAGGGATAACCAATGGTGGTCGATTCGCCCAATACGAAAATGCGAAATACGCCCGGCGCTTTTTTCGCAGTGAAAGGCTCGGTGTTGCCGTAGGTGGCGTTTTGCTGGTTGGCAAAATAGCGTTTCGAAGCGTGCGGATTGAGTACCAGGTAGCCTTTCCGGGCCTGATCTTCCGTAAAAACCGCCAGATCGTGCCCGTAGCCAAACAACCGTAATGCCCCTTCCAGCACCAGCAGTACCAGAAAGGGCATTAACAACATGATCAATTTAAATAGAGACTCGCGTTTCATTCGCTGTTACATGCCTACGGCATTGGAATTCCCAATATCAACCGGATACTACCAGTATTACATGCCTGACGGCATTTGCGACCAACAACTGTTACGGCCGGATGCTCGTACCGTCAAATTTACGAACCTGCCAGTTGGATTTACTGGTAATCGGATACTTAGCGGCTTCTTTTTCGTCGATATCCACGCCCAGTCCCGGCGCCTCGTTCACCGACATGTATCCGTCCTTCATCGTCGGGCAGCCCTTGAACACTGCCTGCATCTTTTCGTTGAAGCTTACAGCCTCCTGAATGCCGAAGTTCCAGACGGCGAGATCGATATGTGCGTGCGCCGCGTGTCCCACAGGCGAAACGTCGCCCGGACCGTGCCACGCCGTTTTAACATTGAACCACTCCCCCAGCCGTGCTACTTTCATAGCCGGCGTAATGCCGCCGATCTGCGACACATGGCAACGGATATAATCGAACCATTGATTGGCCATGGGATCGCGGAACTCGTTTACGTTGTTGAATAGCTCACCCATGGCTATCGGTACCGTGGTACTTTGCCGCAACTGACGAAACCAGCCCATGTTTTCGGGCGAGAACGGGTCTTCGATAAAGAATGGCCGGTACGCTTCCAATGCCTTGATCATATTAATGGCATCCATCGGCTGCACACGCTCGTGGATGTCGTGCAGGAGCTCTATATCCTCGCCGCAGTGCTTGCGCACCGCTTCAAAAAGCTTCGGCACCGATTTCAAATAGGCCCTTTCATTCATGAAATTATCCGTAGCGCCGCCAAAACCCGCCGCTCTGAAATCCGGCTTTTGTTCGGTTGCGCCCACGGCACCATAACCGCCCTGCTGGATGCGGATATACTTGAAACCACGATCCATAATACGCTGGACATCATCGGCAACCGCTTCGGGTGTGTTGCCATTGGCGTGCGTGTAGCAAGGGATCGCGAACCGCACCTTACCACCCAGCAGCTGGTACACCGGCATGCCGGCGCGCTTGCCTTTAATATCCCAGAGAGCCTCGTCCAGCCCGCTCAAAGCATTGTTCAGCACCGGGCCGTTGCGCCAGTAGGAACTCACGTAGGTCGAATGCCACATGTCCTCGATATTGTCGACGTCCTTCCCGACACAGAATTCATTGAGGTAGGTGTCGATCGCCGTTACTACCGCAAAGGCGCGCTGGGTGAATGTTGCGCAGCCCAGCCCATATAGGCCGGGTTCGGTTGTTTCGACTTTCACGACGATAAGGTTGGAGCCCTGGGGGGCTGTCACAATCGCTTTCACACTCTTGATTTTCACCGGCGCCATGCCTTTCGCGTAGGCGGATTGCGTGTAATGCGCATGAGCGCGGTCGGCCGAACCGAGCAGTCCGAGCAGTCCGGCTGCCGACCCGGCTCCCAGCATTTTTAAAGCGTCGCGACGGTTCTGTTGAGTCTCAGAGATATGGTTGTGCATAAAGGTTGGGATTAGGAATGATTGAACTGTGATTCACTTGGTTAAGGGGTTAGGAATAGTCAGTGGGTCAGGAATAGTCAGGGGTAGTCGGTGAGTTGGAAATTGTCTGTATTACAGGAAATCGGCGGCTCATGGCAATGCAAATGCGATGTATTTGCCGCCGGGCTTGTGGCCGTTTTTGGCTCCGCCGGCGGCGATCACTACATATTGCCTGCCGTTCACCATGTAGGTGGCGGGGGTCGCAAAGCCGCCTGCGGGTAGTTGGTATTCCCAAACGGTTTTGCCGGTTTTACGATCGAATGCGCGGATCTTCTCGTCTTTGGTGCCTGCAATGAACACCAGCCCTCCCGCCGTCACGATCGGCCCGCCGTAGTTTTCGGTGCCGGTAATAGGAACGCCCTTTTTGGTGAGCTCAGGGAACTCACCCAGCGGTACTCGCCAGAGATATTCGCCGGTATTCAGGTCAATGGCGTTGAGCGTGCCCCAGGGTGGTTTGATGGCAGGGTAACCGTCCGGATCGAAGAAGCGCGTCCAGCCATTATTAATGTAAGGCGGGATGTAGGGGAATGCCGTTTTGGCCTCCTCAGGCGCTTCACTCGCGCTGTGGTTTTCGGATACGGGTGCCGTTTGTTCCGGATTGGTCAGGAATGCGACCAGCTCCTGCCGTTCCTTCTCGGATATATGCTGGAATGAAGGCATTCGGCCGCGTCCGCTTTTGATAATATTGCCAATTTCCTCTTTCGACATTCTGTTGCCAACCTGCACGAGGCTCGGATACTCCTGCCCGCTGCCCTGGCGGTCGGCACGGTGGCAGGCGGCGCAATTCCGCATGTACACCGCCTGACCGGGCGATGCCGCAGCTTGCCGGGCCGCATTACCACCCCGTCCATTGTAATCCATCATTTTCAGGTCCCATACCATTTCGTTAGCGTTTTGGTACAAAATACCCTCGGGATCGGCCGCATTACCGCCCCATTCAGCCCCGCCGCCGATGCCCAGGTACAGGCTTCCCTCCCTACTGGGCGGCATATACTTGTTGCCGGAGCGGGTGCTGTTGAATTTTTCCTTGACAAATGCGTGGGCTTCCGGCGTACGGTCGGTGATTTCGCTTTCTGTAAAATTCTGCCGGGAAAACGGTGCCGGTTTGGTCGGGAACGGCTGTGTGGGCCATGGATGCTCGCCGGGAAGATGGTAATCCGCCAACGCGGAACGTTCCTCCACCGGAAACAGCGGCTTGCCGGTGTCGCGGTCGAGCAGGAAAAGCAGACCGTCTTTGGTCGCCTGTGCCACGGCGTCGATCTTCCGGAGTTTGCCGTCCGGACTTTTGTGTTTGACGGTCAAAAGATTGGGCTGGCACGAAATATCCCGGTCCCAAAGGTCATGATGGACGGTCTGGTAGTACCAGTTCATTTTCCCGGTTTCTGCATTCAGCGAGATCACGCAGTTCGCATACAAGTTCTTCCCTTCGCGATCGGCACCATAAAAATCGACCGAAGGCGAGCCGGTACCAAAGTACACGGCGCCTCGTTTCTCGTCAAGCACCATGCCGGCCCAATTGTTGGCGCCGCCTATACGTTTCCAGGCATCTTTGGGCCAGGTGTCATGGCCGGGCTCTCCCGGTTCGGGTACAGTGTGGAAGGTCCATTTGAGCTTTCCCGTGCGCACGTCGAATGCGCGTATGTGCCCGGGCGCGGCGTCTCCGTATTCGGACACACGCGAGCCTATCACCAATATATCCTTGTAAATCACGCCCGGCGACGTCGCATCCACCGATAATTTATCGTTTTCACGTCCCGGCCGGCCGGTAACGCCCTGGCTCAGGTCGACTTTTCCACCATCGCCGAAGCTCTGCACGAGTTTTCCAGTGGCGGCATCGACGGCACAAAGATGGTTCCCAGCTGTGTAAAGGATTCTTTTATCCGCACCGTCTTCCCAAAACATAACACCCCTGCTAACGTGGAAACGTGGGGTGCCTCCTGTAAACGGGTCGAAACGCCAGAGTTCCTCGCCGGTGTCGGCCTTCAATGCAAACAGGCTCAGCTGCGGCGTGGTGCCGTACAAGATGCCGCGCACGATGATGGGCTGGCATTGGATTTCCATGGGCCTTCTCGGGGCTGCCGTACCGGTTGGCAATTTCGAGGCGTCGTATTCCCAGGCCACTTTCAGCTGGCTTACGTTTCCGAGATTAATTTGCGTCAAGGGGGAATAACGGTTCCCGGCCTTGTTGCCGCCATAGGCGATCCAGTCGGCATTTCGGTCGTCGGGTTGCAGGCTAACGAATGCGGCCAATGCTGTTAACGTTGCCAAAATCGGCAACATCCGCAAAAATCGCCCCGTCGGACTGACGCTTTTATGTTGGTTCGAATGCATGAAATGGAATATTGAATCTACAAATATTGCGGTGCTCTGCACCTTTGCGTATCTGGTACAGAGTGACGATGAACATTGAATCTACAAATATTGCGGTGCGCTGCACCTTTGCCTGTTTGCGTAGCGCGACGATAAATATTGAATCTACAAATATTGCGGTGCGCTGCACCTTTGCGTATCTGGTACAGAGCGACGATGAACATTCAATCTACAAATATTGCGGTGCGCTGAACCTTTGCGTGTTTGCGTAGCGCGACGATGGAACATTCAATCTACAAATATTGCGGTGCGCTGCACCTTTGCGTGTCTGGTACAGAGCGACGATGAACATTGAATCTACAAATATTGCGGTGCGCTGCACCGGTCTCGCAGAGGTGCAGCGCACCGTAAACTTGTAGATTGTTAATCAAAATAGCATCAATACCCCGGGTTTTGCCGCATGTTCACGTTTGCAGTGATTTCATTGATCGGGATCGGCTGGGCGTAATCCGTGGGATCCCACTGGATGGCGCCACCGCGAATGCGCTGGTAGTAGGCCGCTTCCTTGTCGCCGATCTGCCAGCGGCGGACGTCGAGCCACCAGTGGCCTTCCGCGAATAGCTCGGCCCAGCGTTCGTATTTGAGCGGGTCGTTTTTCAGGACGGCATCCGTCGCTTTCGTCTGGTCGGTGAGACTTTTGTAGTCCACAGCCGAAGGCGTATTCACCGGCAGGCCGTATGCCCTCCTTTTGACCTTATTGATGTATTCCAATGCGCCTGCATTATCTCCTGAATGTGAAAGCGTCTCCGCATACAGCAGGTACACATCGGCCAGCCGGAGCCACGGGAAGTTGGCGCCATTCGACATGTTGATCTCCGCTTCTGTACCACTCGGGTTCGTGAATTTACGGAAGCTCCATGCCTCCATATCCAGTTCGGTAATGTCGAGGTAATGCGAAATAGGGCGCTTTTTACCGTTCACGACCATCGAATCGACATAAGGCTGGTAACAAGCCACCCAAAGGCGCGGGTCCACGGTCTGCTTTTTCTTCGCTTCGAGCGAACGGGTAATGTAGGCGGGATCCACATTGGCGATATTCGCGCTCGTGGTGCCGGGTTTGAAATAATGCCCCTCATTAAATCCGAAACGGGCGATGTTTTTGGCATGCGGGAACACGTTCGACCACGCCGAAGCAGCCTGCCCGCCATTGTCGCTCACGTATGTAGGCGCGATCACCATCCCGATACTCGAACCCATCGACTGGTCGTCGCCACCGCGGGCGGTCATGTCCACATTCAGGTTCAGCTCAAAAAGGGATTCGGACGTAAATTCATTTTTTCCATTGAACATATCCTTGTACACGTCGAACGTCACAAGTGATTTGCCGCTGTTGGTCACCACATCGCCGAGGTAGGTTTTGGCATTGGCCCAGTCGGCCTGGTAGGCGTATACTTTGCCCAAAAAGCCTTTCACAGCCCAGCCCGACACCTTGTGTTTATCAGTAGCGCCAGTCCAGCTGGTACTTTTCAGCAGGGCTTCCGCCGCTTTGAGATCGTTGATAATGAAATCCCAGCCTTCCTTCACGGTTTTGCGCGGCACCTGGGTCGCTTCGAGGCCCGACGCTACCTCGGTAATGATGGGAACACCCATTTTCCCACCGTCGGTAGCCGCATTGAAGCCCTCTCCCCAGAACGACACCAGGTGAAAATAGTACCAGGCGCGCAGGAACAATGCCTGCCCTTTGATCAGGTCAATGGCGGCAGCGTCGTTAGGGGCCTTCTGGCGATAGGTTTCAATGGAAGTGAGCAATGTGTTGCTCCGCTGGACGCCGCGCCAGAGCTCGCGCCAGGTATCGTACAGGAAGCTGTCGTTGGGCTGCGAATTATTCTGGCCCATCTGGATCCACGTCGGAGTACCCTGCCAGCTCAGGTCGAGGGTGTGGTCCCATAGCCAGAGGTTTTTGCCCAGCATGGTGTGTCCGTAAAGACCGGTGGCGTGCTGGGTGGCGTATACGCCCGTCAGCAACTGTTCCAGATCGGTCACCGAATTGGGATATTTCGAAGGTGACAATGCGCCCGGGTTTTCGACATTAACGAAGTCGTCGCTGCACGAAAGCAGGCCCGTAAGCACGAAAAACAGGAGAAATTGGTGTAGTATTTTCATAGCCTTGCCAGCTGTTTAAATTCTGTTAGAAATTCAGATCGATACCCATGGAAACCAGCCTCGTACGCGGGTACGAGTAAATCGTGTCGAGCCCGCGGGCGGTGGTACCGTTGCGGCCGAGCACTTCCGGGTCGAGGCCCGAGTAGCCGGTAAACGTGAGCAGGTTCTGTGCCTGGAAATAAACCCGCAAACCACTCATTTTCCATTGCTTCACCAATGCAGAAGGCAATGTATAGCCCACTTGCAGGTTACGCAATTTCAGGAACGAGCCGTTTTCCACCACGAACGAGGAAATACGGGTATAGTTCGAGTTCGGGTCGCGCACATAGTTGCCAGAAGCGTCTTTTGTACCTACGCGGGGCTGGTCGGTGAGGCCATTGCCATTGAAAAACGAGGTTTTGAAAATGTCGTTGGTCGTATTGTAATCACCGACAAAGAATTGGGTGTAATACTTGTTTCCATTGAAAACATCTACCCCCTGAACTCCCTGGAACATGGCTTGCAAGTCGATGCCTTTCCAGCCGAGGTTCAGCGAGAAGCCGTAAGTGATCTTCGGCCAGGGGTTGCCGATGTAGGTTTTATCATCGATGGTAATGCGGCCGTCGCCATTCACGTCGCGGAATTTGAGATCGCCCGCGCCGGTACCTGCATTCTGGAAGAACACGCCGGTAGTGGGCTTACCCGCCGCGGCAGCTGCTTCCTGTGCGCTCTGATTCAATGCGGCTACTTCCGAATCGGTCTGGAACAGGCCTTCCACGATGTAACCGTAAAACTGGCTCAGTGGCTTGCCTGCCTGCGTGCGTGTAACGGTACTTTCGAGGTAATCGCCGGCCGCACCGTCGTTGATCGGATTGTTGTTGGTACCGCTCAGCTGTTTCACCAGGTTTTTGTTAAATGCCGCATTCGCGCTCACGGAATAGGTAAAATCTCTCACCTTGCCCCGGTAATCCACCGCCAGTTCAAGCCCTTTGTTGCTCATCTGGCCGATATTGGTGTACACACTCGATCCATAGAAACCCGCCGAAACCGGTACGGGCACCTGGTAGATCATGTCCTGGGTCTGGCGGCTGTACCAGTCGGCAGTGATATTCAATGCATTCTTGAACAAACCGAGGTCGATACCGATGTCGGTCTGGTTCACCTGCTCCCATTTGATATTCTGGTTAGGCAACTGGGCCGTTAAAGCATAACCTTTCGAGCGGTCTCCGTTGGGCAAACCGAGGATATTGGTCCCGCCGCTACCCCCGAACGATGCCTGATAGGTATATTGCTGAATGCTGCTCGTACTGCCCAGTTTGCCATAGCTCGCACGGACTTTCAGGTTCGAAACCTGTGCAAAATTATCTCGCACGAAAGCCTCTTCGCTCACTTTCCAACCCACCGAGAAGGATGGGAACACGCCCCATTTGTTGGCCGGACCGAAACGGTCGGAACCATCGCGGCGTACGTTGGCGGTGAAAAGGTATTTGTCGGCAAATGTATAATTGATCCGCCCGAACTGCGAAAGCAGCCGTGTTTGCGGGAACTCGCCGCCACTCGTCTTGTAAGTACTTGGGTTAGTGGTCATACCCAGGTTATAGGTAATCACCTGAAAACCCTGTGCTTCACCGTGCAGGTTGCTCAGATTGGACTGATAAGCCTCGTAACCCGCCATCGCCTTGATCTCGTGGCGCCCGAAGGCCTTCGCGTACGTGAGCACGAAATTGCCGGTAAAGTTCCGGGTATTGCTCTGGTCGCGGCTCAGGAATGCATTCACGTTTTTAAGCGTACCAAAATCGTAGGCTTCTGTAAACTTATAATTGTTCACCGCGTAAATCGACGCCCCGAATGTCGAACGGAAGTTCAAACCTTTGATGATTTCCCAATCGAGGTAAACATTTCCTTCCAATGCATACTGGTTGTTCTTTGCGTGGTTGATCAGCTCGTTCGCCACCAGGTTGGGTCCGGTGAAAAAAGTACCGGTTTTCGCCCAGCCGCCCACGGGGTTGGTCGGATCGTATACGGGGATCACAGGTGCCGAGCGGAATGGGAATGTGCTGGTTTGCACCGGGTTGTTGCGTGTGCTCCAGCCGTATAGCGTCTCTCCCACTTTCAACCGGTTGTTGATCTTGAAATCTGCATTCGAACGGATACCGTAGCGCTCAAACCAGTTGTCGATGATGGTACCGCCTTCGCGTTGGTAGTTGGCCGAAAGGTAATAGTTGGTCTTGGGCGTTGCGCCCGAGAGCGAGAGCGAATAGCTCTGGTCGCTGCCGTTCTGGTAAATCTGGTCGATCCAGTTGTTATCCGGCAGTGTATTAGGGTCGCCCCAGCCACTGGTATTCACACCGGAAGCGGCCTTGGCCTTGATATAATCCGGCGTATTCAGCATGGAATACAGGTTCACCGGCTTCCGCACACCATAATAGGCATTGAAGTTAATATTCATTTTATCGGACCCCGCCACACCGCGCTTCGTAGTGACGAGCACCACACCACCCGCCGCCTGTGCGCCGTAAATAGCAGCCGCACTCGCATCTTTCAGGATTTCAATGGATTCGACGTCCTGCAAATTGAAGTTGTTGCCGGCCGACATCCGGATCCCATCCACAATGTAAAGCGGTGCCATACCGCCGATGGAACCCACGCCGCGGATCACAATATCGGAACCGCCGCCCGGCGAACCATCCGGGCGCGTCACCTGCACACCAGCCGCGCGGCCCTGCAATGCCTCATTCACACTGCGTACCGGCAGGTTTTTGATCTCTTCCGACTTCACCGACGATACAGAGCCTGTCAGGTCCGAACGTTTTTGCGTACCATAACCTACCACGACCACCTCTTCCAACGCCTTGTTGTCAATTTTCAGGGTCACATCGACCTGGCTTCTACGGCCGACGATCACTTCCTGCGACATAAATCCCACAAAAGAGAACGTCAGTACCGCATCTGCATCGGTAATATCAATGCTAAACATGCCTTGCTCATTGGTTGAAGTACCCCGCTGGGTACCTTTCTGAATCACGTTCACGCCTGCGAGCGGCTCGCCTTTTTCGTCGGAGACTTTACCCGTGACGGTAATGTCGAAGATCGTTTGCAGGTTGACCTTCTTCCGCATCAGTTCCGTCATTTTTTCCTTTAAAACCGGATCCGAGGTGAAGGAAAACGGCTCTTTCAGGCCCGCCTGTTCTTTCGGTTTCCGCGCCGGCTCACGTTTTTTCTTTACGATGATTGTCTTGTCGACGATATTATAGGTTAATGGCTGCCCGGCAAAGCAGGCGTCCAGCACTTCTTTCAAAGGTGCGTTCGTCACATTGATATCGACCTTTTCGGCCTGATCCAGCATTTCAAGGTCACAAATGAAAAGAAAGCCCGTTTGTTTCCTGACGGTCCTGAGCACCTCCAGTAAAGTTGCGTCCTTCTTTTTGATTGATACCTGCTGGGCGAAAGTGTCTTCGGCCAGCACCTGCAACGTACCAATCAGGAATATTAACACGGTTAATTTCATCGTCAGGAGGACTTTGCCAAAGTCGGTTCGGCGTTTTGTGGCGTACAGCTCCCATCTAGAACGGATAAGTATATACGCTTCCCTTAGGACAGTTTTGCCCTTGTATACAAATTTCATAGTTTTGTATGCCTGGTTAAAGTGAATGTATCGTTGTCCAATGATAGCAGGACTGATCAGGTCGGTCCGGGTGCGGTCGCAACGCATCCGGTCTTTTTCCTCATCATCCTTTTCGATAAGCAGCTCAGGAAGAATTCAGGAGGCTCATGTCAGGGGAATTTTAAGTTGAAGGTATTCAATCTGTATTTTTCACGGTAATTTTTCTGTCGTCGATCCGGAATTGGATGCCGCCAGTCATTTCGAGCATTTTCAGCACTTCCGACACGTTATTTTTGCGCGAGATCGTTCCGGCAAATGACTTTCGCTCCACGTCTCCCTCGTATTTCACGTCCAGATCATACCAGCGCGAAATCTGCCGCATAATCTCCCGGATATTGCCATTGAACTCAAACCGTCCCTCCTTCCACGCCACAACGCTCTCGGTATCAACCGTTTTAACGGCAATATCACGCACCGGTTCATCCGTCGCTACCCGCGCCTGCTGGCCCGGCGTAAGTACTTTGGTCACTTTGTCTTTTTTCACACGCACGGAGCCTTCGAGCAAGGTAGTCTGCATGTCAGGCTCGTCGCCATAAGAACTGATATTGAAATGCGTACCTAAGACAGTGATTTCCATATCCTTACCACTCCGGTCTTTATCTGCGACACGCACGAGGAACGGCCTCGCCTTGTCGGGTTCTATTTCAAAATATACTTCGCCCGTCATTTCCACCTCCCGCCAGTTGCCTTTAAAAGCCGTAGGATATTTCAGGCTCGACCCGGCATTGAGCCAGGCCCGGGAGCCATCCGGCAGCACGATCTTATACTGCCCTCCAAGCGGCGTTTTTAGCACATTATAGGCCACAGCCCCGTCATTTACGCTGTTTTTACCATATATCACTTCCCCTTTCAATTTGTCGATGGTGGTTCCCGGCTGCACCAGCAGGTTTCGCTCGGTAATCGTATTCAGGTCGTAAGTCCGGCCGTCGGCCAGGGTAAGGCTCGCCCTGTTACCTCCTGCAGCCGCATCCTCCCCGTAAACGCTATGCATAACTGCCACCTGAGGCGCGGGTTTGGATTTATTGAACCAACGGTAGCTTCCGTACACGAGAAATAGCACCACCGAAGCCGCCGCGAGCCTGAATAGCCACATTGGGCGGCTCCGCATTTCATCGCTGCTACCGGGCTCATTCGCGTCGCGTTCCTGCTCGCCTCCGCCAAGCTCCGACTCGTTGACGCCAAGCTCCTGCTTGGTGCCCCGCATCCCGGTGGCCGAAAATATCGAACTCAGAATATCGTCCGCGGTTTCGTCAGATAATGCATGGTGTGCGCCATCGTTCCGGATAAACTGGTCGATTAGCCCGTTGATCTGCTCACGGTTATCGTCCGAAAGCAGCATGGCCATCAGTTCTTCCCGCTCGTCGTCGGTGATTTTTTTCTCACAATACCGCAAAAACAAGTCGTCCAGTCGTCGGTTTTGCATAGATAGTCAGGATTACGGGCGGCTTTTGCCGACCTTCACCCGTAAAGACTCCCGCCGGGCAGTTTCGGGGGACAATGCGACAAAAAAAAGTTAAAAAATTAATTTACCAGGAAAAACAGCAGCCAGGAAATAGAGATTTCGAGCTTCAATTTGCTGTACGCACGGATGTGGCGCAACGCGCGGGCGAGGTGGGTTTTGACGGTTTCGGAAGAAATACGAAGCTTTTTCGCGATTTCGTCGCGCTTCAATTCCTGCTCCTTGCTCATAAGGTAAACCTGCTTTTGCTGTGCAGGCAAAAGCTCCACCGCCTGGTGTACAATTTCCTCGATTTCGAGGTCGAGCAATCGATTGTAGGTGGTGTTTTCCCCCACAGGCAGTTCGAGTTGAAGATCGTCGACGAGCTGCTGCTGCCGTGCCATTCTTTTGAGGGCCGAGAAGACGTGGTTGCGGGTCATGATGAAGAGATAGTCCTCGAAACCCGCGATTTCGAGCAATGCTTCCCTTTTTACCCACAATTTCAAAAACACGTCCTGAACAACCTCTTCGGCCAGAAAGCTGGAATGGGTAAGCCGGAATGCGGCGGAATAGACCTTGTCGCGGTACCAGTGAAACAGCGTGGAAAATGCCTTTTCGTTGCCGGCTGCAATATCAGTCAGCAACTCCGTTTCATTATGTAACGCGTATATCTTCAATGGAATACATGGCAGATTTGCACAAATGTAAACACGAAAACGGATCAAATAGGAAAATATGGTTAATAAATGTTTTTAAAAAGGGAATCGCGCAAAGGTCAGCCTTCGTGCATACCATTCGCAGGCCTCCGGCCGGCCGGTACTGCAAGAGCGATATTTGCGTGCTGACCGGCCGGAGGCCTGCGAATAGCCGTGCAAAGCAGGAGCTTTGCACTAGCGCGTCAAAACCTTCTTCATCTTCTGATAAATCTCCGTGTTCTCATACACCCCTCTGAAATCCAGCGAATGCGGACCGTAGGCGAAAACGGGTACCATGATGCCGGTGTGGTCGCTGGTGCTGAACTGCCCGTCGACGTAACCGGTTTTCAGGTTCCCGTCCAGGAGTGTGAGGCCGCCGGTTTCGTGGTCGGCAGTGACGATCACGAGTGTTTCGCCATTGGAATCGGCAAAGCGGAGCGCCTCTCCTACCAGCTTGTCGAAATCCAGCATTTCGGTCACCACATAGGGTACGATGTTCGCGTGGCCGCCGTAATCGACCTGTGCACCTTCGGCCATCATGAAGAAGCCTTTCGGGTTCGATTGGAGCGATTGGAGTGCTTTTTGAAATGAATCTTTGAGAAAATCGCCACGCCCTTTCTGCATCGATACCACATGTTTGTCGTCCAGCAGCACAAAAGGCGTTTTCATACCGGCCAGGTCATTCCAGTTGTTGGATACCTGAAAACCGCGTGCTTTCAGCGAATCGGCCGTTTTCGTTTTCTCAAAATGGCTGTAACCACCGCCGATCAGGACATCCACAGGTTCTTTCAGATAGTCGGTCGCGATTTCGTCCATCTGGCTCCGCTCGGGGCGGTGCGCATAAAAGCAAGCCGGCGTGGCATCGGTAATGTCGCCCGCGGAGATCAACGCCGCCTTCCGGCCAGTGGCTTTCACCTGGCGAATAATGGACGGCACCGCTACAAGGTTCGAATCGACGCCGATAGCGCGGTTGCGGGTTTTATGGCCCGTCGCAAAAGCGGTAGCACCCGCAGCGGAATCGGTAATGTAATTATCCGAAGAAGCCGTTTTGGAAAAACCGATATTCAGGAACCGGCCGAGGTTGAGGTCCCCGCGGTTGGCAGTGAGGCCTGAGTATATCTGCGCCAGGCCCATCCCATCGCCAATGAGCAGGATGATGTTCTTCACCTTGCCAAGCGCGTCATTGTTTTTGTAAGTGGGTTGATAGGGCTTGTAAAACTCCGTGGACTGGTACTCGGCGTTCTGGCGGCCACTCAGAAAGGTACCCAGCTCGGCAACATGGTCGGTATTGATGTAATCCGCGCCGAGGTTCATCAGCACTTTCCAGGCATTGATATTGTCGGGACTGGCCCAGAAACGGAACGGTTTGCTCATTGCATGCGCATGGGCAATCGCGTCCACCAGTGCTTTGCGGTCTTTTTCTACGGGAATGCCTTTTCCGTTCCACTGCGAATACTTATGAAAATCCTGACTGATCATTCCAAGCCGGGCAGCCTGTGCGGCAGTATAGGTTACGCCCGGGCGGCCATCGAAGAAAATGTAAGCCGGATACTGCTCAAATTGCTCCGGCGCAGGCGTATTACCGCTCACGACCACTTTCACGGAGCCTTTCGGGGCCAGCAATGCCTCATGCGGCGCCAATGCTTTCACCAACGCCTGTAAAGTGGGCTGCGAAGAAGTTTTGAGGTCGACCAGCAGGGTCATTAACCGGCTTTTATCTTTATAAATGCTCCCTTGATTTTGAGTGATTCGTTTGACAATCTGCTGCAAATACAGTTTTTCAAAAGTGCGGTCGGCACTGATGTCCTTCGAATCGTGCGCGACGAAGAGAGTATCGTTGCGCAAATGCACGTCGGCTTCTACCGAGCCGAACTGATGCTGGTAGGCCAGTGAGAACGGCGCAACCTGCATGTAATCGTTGTGCGAATGCGCACGCGACAGCGGGTTATCATTGCTGTTTTGAGCAGAAACTGCCCAGGGCAACAGGGCAAAAAGGGGAATTGATAGTTGGGAAAAAGCTTTCATGAAATGGCGTCCCGGCGGTTTTGGATAGCTGAATGGTGCCGGGATTTAACCGCAAATATCCGCTGAAATGGCATTCGCCAAGCCGGGAATGCCATTTTCATAACAATTATTTAAAACCGGCCGGCCGCCTTACAGCCCGCTATCAAACCATCGCGCCTTATATACATGCATGTCCGGGAACGCAAAGCTGCGTGCGGGCTCGTGGAATTTCACATGGAATGTCCACCAGCTTTCTTCGGGAATGGTGTAAATATATTGCCCGGAGGCGTCGCGGCCCAGGCTTTTGACATTCTCCGCATCCGGGAACCCTTTGATTTTGGCAAACTTTTGCGTCGCCAGGCTGAACAGCCAGGTACCGTGGTGCTCGGTCACAAACAAATCGCCCGACGCATTCGCGGGCTGCAACTCGTGGCCGCCAATGCCGGGGATCGTCCATTTAGCCACCATTTTAAGGCTATTCCCGGAAACGATCTTGTACTCGCGCAACACGTCGTAGCCCAATGCAAAAAGGCTTTGCCGCTTTTCATTCCACACGACGCCGTGCGCCGAATAGAGGCTGTCGGTGTACAGTGGTTTGTCAGGTTGTTTCAGTGAAAAAAGCATGAGTTTGTTCCCTGCGGGTTGTACCGAAGCGGCAGCGGCAATAAGGTCGCCGGGTAGCAGTTCGATCGAATGCGCGTTGGGAACGCTGGCGTGGAAAAGTACCTTTTTGTCCTTCATATCCAGCAACGCAATGGCCCCGCTGGACGACGATACGAGCAACTGCTTCCCTCCGCGAACAGCCTTGCAGTCGTCCATCGTGTTAAATAGCTTCGTCCGGAAATGCTCCGGCAAATCCATTGCCTGGTGCGCGTCCCACGACCAAATAATTTCGGGAATGCTGTCTTTGGATCGGGTATAATCCACCAGCAGCACTTTACTATCGCCGCAAACGAGGAAGGACTTCCTGGGAAAAGACTGCGAAAAAGCAGGGCCGGCGATGGTGACCAAAAGACATGCAGCGCCAATAAGGATTCTGTTCAGCAAACGGGTCATGGAATAGATTATCACTGTTAAAAAATTGAACTACCGCGAAGTTAGCGTCGCAGCCAGCGAATTACCTTCAAAAAGCGCTATCCGCCTGAAAAATAATGTATTCTTAACAATTTGGAATTATCCTGACCACACGCTCCCCGTAGTTTTGGGCGTACCAACCGGCGCTATATGTGGGCTCATTTATTTTTTGACAAAAACAGGTTCCTGAAATCCGTCTCCTGGCTTTTTATTCTCTTCTTCCTGACAGAAGCCACTCCCGCCACCCGCGAAATGCCCGAACAGCCTGGTAGCTATCCGGCCCAATGGGCGTCGGATTCGGCCAACGCGGGCAGTTTCTCCGTCATTACCTACAACATCGCCGGGCTTCCCCAGCTCATTTGCAGCGCCGCCACGCCCCGAAAAGAAAGCATTTCCGCCATAGGCCGCCTGCTCAACCGTTTCGACATCGCGCATGTCCAGGAGGATTTCAATTACAATCAATATTTATACAATGGCGGCAATACCCATCGCTTCCGTACACCTACCAAAGGGGCGGTCATGACGGGTGATGGCCTCAATACCCTCTCCAACTTTCCGGTAAAACAACTCCGCCGCATTGCATGGACGGACTGCACCGGCGCAGATTGCCTTACGCCCAAAGGTTTCACCTATACACGCATTGAAATTGCCCCTAACCGCTTTATCGATTTCTACAACGTACACGCAAACGCGTACAACCATCCGCGTGCCGCGCTGGCGCGCCGCCGCAATATGGAACAACTATCGGCTTACATTCGCCAGCATTCGGCCAGCAACGCCGTGATCGTCATGGGTGACTTGAACGGCCGGTACAGTTTCGGACAGGATAATGTGGATTGGTTGTTGAAGGAGAATGCGCTTTCCGATCCATGGATCAGCCTGCATGGCAAAAATCAGCTGCCCGCCCGCAGTAATACCATCCCTTCGAACGACATCCTTAGTCTGACAGACTCCTCGGAAACAATCGACAAGATACTGTTTAGGAGCAGCGCATTCATTCAACTCAAACCATCAGCCTATGCGTTGGAGAAGGCGATGTTCACCAATGCAAAAGGTCTTCCCCTGTCGGACCATCACCCTGTTTCGGCCCGGTTTGAATGGAAAATCATGAATGACGTAATCGCCTACGACTGAACCAGCCATACGCGGCGCTGTCGAATGCAGGCCCCGCGAGTACGTTGGACATCGCCTCGGGCAAAGGCTCACGCTGTCGTGGATCGTAAAAAAGGTTGGGCGATTAATCGTTTGATAATTCATCGGACGCCGCTTGCTGGTTCTTCGCGCGGAAAAGTAGTTTAGCACTTTGAACCTATCTATGTTTAGCGCCATATCGATTTAAATCGACATGGCCGGGCGTGCTGTTCTCGTCAGGTTCGGTAACATTCTGATACTGCTAAACTTGGTTATCATGAAAACGCACATTACTATTTTGTCTGCGGTACTTTCTGCATTTACGTTTCTCGCTTGTTTCAATGTGGCAAGACAAGACATCCAGCCCCAGGAGCCGGAGTTTATGGCCAAACCGCTCGACTCCCTGAATCCGCTGATCGTAGCAGAAATAACAAGGCCGGTTAAAGCCGACCCATCTTTCAGTTGGGCACCCGAACCGGGTTCCGTCGACCTTGGAAGCCTTAAAACCACCTCCGGCAAAGAACCCGTACTGATGGTGATCGGCGAAGCCCGCGCTGCCGGTTACCGGGATGGCGGCTTGTATCGGCAAGGGCAGCTTACATCCTATCCCAACCTGCTTGCCCGGCAAATGGGCCTTGCTAACTTCGATCCAGGGCTTTTTGAGAAAGAAGAAGGCAATGGATCTGGATATTTCGTGCAGGATCCCGCCTCGACATTGCCTAACTGGTCGAAGGTTACCAACAATCTTGCATTTAGCGATCAAAAGACTATGCGAATGAAGCCATATGCTGGCGGAGTGGTGCATAATGTTTCCGTTCCGGGGAATGGTATTACTAAATATGTATTAAACCTGCATACACTTTATAATGAAGTTATTGATTTCCAAAAAAACAGCCCCACACCCATTTCCGCGCTTACTGCCAATTATTTGTGGACAACCGGAATGGTGCCCCTTGCACTGATTAACCGAATCGTTCCCGAGGAAAAACCGAATGTCTGGGCGCATTTAAATCAAATGGATCCGGACATCGGCATGATCGACCTTAACGCCGACCTTTTCACGATGGCATATATCGGCGGGGGACAGTCAGGGATTATGGGTTCCAGAGAAGTTTTACCCGAGCGGCAGGCTATCGAATATTTTCGAAAGAAGAATGCCCGGTACGTTCACATGACCGTCCCGGATGTGCTTGACTTTCCCTATTTCAAATGGTTTACACTAAAGCGACTCACTGAGCGGACAAAAAATCCGATCTATTCCAATTGGGGTTCCGGGAGCGTATTAGCGGATAACAGAACGGTATTTCTGCCGACTTTTAACGTCATCAATGTCCTCAACGGCAACCCTTTTGAAACGCTGGAAGAATATGACGTGATTCTACCGGCTGAAATCTCGAAGCCCGAATGGCACAACGACTCCGAAATTGCCGCCTATGCCCGCGAATTCGGCCACCCATTAGTCGATTTTTACAGCATTTACAAACAAATCGTCAACGGCACTTACATCACTGACGACGGTTTTCGCATCGATCCATCCTACCCCAACGGCAATTTCTTTTCGGCCGATGGCATTCACCCCACCGCAATCGGTCAGGCCGTGCTGGCGAATGAGGTGATTAAAGTACTGAATAAGAACTTCCAGGCTAAGATTCCGCTGATTAATATAGGGGTGTTTGCGTCGGAGATTGAAAAAGTTAAATGAGTGCTTTCACCATTAACACATTTGCAGAATGGAAAAACTTACACATCCGTGCCGGACTTTAACGGTAGCAGCTATACTTATTTTATCATTGGCATGTGAACAAGTGCATGCATACACATTACCGTGTTAGATCAGTCGGGGAATTCCGTTCAAAACGTCATGGATGGACTTCACAAGGTCGGCAAATTCGAATACAGAATAAAAACCGACCTGCGCCCAGGCACCTACTTTTGTCAATTGCAGGCAGAGATGATCGGCATCACGCACCGTTTCTTTGTTGCAGAGTAAAAAACTTTTCCCCAAAGTCCCACTTTTCTTAACCTAGGTTAATGTTTCCGGTTTCCCGCTGGTCTAGTTTTGTCATATCAAATCAAGCACAACAAGACAAAACGAAATAAGTACTCAATCTCAAAAACCTTTTAAGATCATGGAAACTCTGAATATCATCGACCCAGCCAACGACCCTGCCATTTTTGAAGATGTAAGAACTTTTCTCAATGCCCTGAACTCGGGAGGCGGCACCCCGCTGGAACAGCTCTCGCCCGCAGATGCACGAAATGTGCTCACAGGCGCTCAAAATTCCGTTGAAGTGGATTTGTCGGGCATCGAAACCAGTGAAAAAACCATTACACAAGACGGTCTTACCGTTAAATTGGATATCGTAAAACCTGCCGGTACAACCGAAAAACTGCCGGTATTCATCTTCATTCACGGCGGTGGTTGGGTATTGGGCGACTTCCCTACCCACAAACGCATTGTCCGCGACCTCGTGGTTTACTCCGGTGCTGCGGCCGTATTTGTGAACTATACCCCATCGCCCGAAGCGAAATATCCGGTGGCGATCAACGAAATATACGCGGCAACCAAATGGGTAGCCGAACATGGCGACGAAATCAACGTCGACGGCAGCAGGCTGGTAGTGGCCGGTAACAGCGTAGGCGGCGACATGGCTGCCGTTACCGCCCTGAAAGCCAAAGACAATAATGGCCCCGAAATCAAATTGCAGGTGCTCCTCTGGCCGGTAACCGACGCCAACTTCGAGACCGTTTCCTACAACCAGTTTGCCGAAGGCCGCTTCCTGACCAAAAACATGATGAAATGGTTCTGGGATAACTACACTACTGACCCCGAAGATAGAAAACACCGCTACGCTTCCCCATTGCAAGCTACTACCGAACAGTTGCAGGGCCTGCCTCCTGCCCTCGTGCAGACCGCCGAAAACGATGTCCTCCGCGACGAAGGCGAAGCATATGCCCGCAAATTGGAGGCGGCCGGTGTCAAAACCACGTTGGCAAGATATCAGGGCCTGATCCACGATTACGGTTTGCTGAACCCGCTGGCCAATGTACCAGCCGTTCAGGGAGCGCTCCTTCAAGCCGGTGCCGCTATCCGCGAGGCATTGAAGTAATTTAGAACATACTACTACGCGAAAACGGGTTATGCGAGAGTGTAACCCGTTTTTTATATTTTATCATTTTTAGTAATCAGATTATCAATTAATTATAAATATCTTATAAAAAATAAAACAATAGAATGAAATATATCGGTCATTTCCGGTGTCTAGATTTTGAGTAAGCGGCTAAATTGCCGCACTTAAATCCTTTCAGTGATTCTATGACGCAAAGACAAATTGGGGCAATTGCCGTATTTTCAGGTTATCTGCTCCTCGCCATTACAGTATACCGATGGCAATTATTCACACACTTCGTTTGGACCATCCTGCTGTTCAAAACACTGGTTCCCATTGCATTTGTGCTCTTCTGCTGGTCGGTTACCCGCTTGATGAAACTACCGTTCTGGACGGCACTGCTGATTCCCGCGCTTGTGGAAACAGCCTCCTGGTTTTATATCCAACACACGATTGAAGTCAATCAGCATACCGACCGGCATGAGGTGGGTGTGCTCGAAAAATGGATCAATTACCGCGACGTGATCCAGTTCAACCGACATTTTGCCAGCTACTCGCCCGATCTCGGCTATGTGCTCCGGCCCAACAGCGAAGGCGTACATTCGAGCCTGGAATACAGCAATACCTTCAAAATCAACAGCTTCGGCCTACGTGATGACGAAAAGTCGCTCGATAACCCGGAGCTGGTGTTCCTGGGCGATTCCTTTACTATGGGATGGGGCGTGGACGAAAACCACACCTACGCCGATCTTACGGGCCGGAAACTAGGCGTGAAAACCCTCAATGCCGGGATTTCGTCGTACGGTACCTACCGCGAAATGCTGCTTTTCTCTAAAATCAAGCGGGATTCCGTCAGGCTGGTCGTGCTGCAATACTGCGATAACGACTTTGAAGAAAATGAAGCCCGCAACGAGCCCCGCAATGAACCGCAGCAGCTCACTGCCCGGTCGTTTGCCAACACTGCGACTTTCAACCGCATCAATGAAACCTATTACCCGATGCGCTATACCTACTTTTTTGTCAGGGAAAAGGATTTGCTCAAACGGATCTGGACGAGCCCGGTGCAAGTGTTCCGCGAGATCGGGGGTGCATTGTCCTCGTGGGTAAAAGGCAGACAGCTCGACGTCGTAACGCCGCCGGATATCAAAACACCTGCCGAAACGAAGCCCCAGGCGGAGTATTTTTTCAAGTCGCTCGTCAAAATCCGGAAGTTTTACAAGGGCAATATCGTGGTCATGCATCTCGACGGTCGCTACACCCGCCCCGAAATGATCCGCGCGTTTGAAGCGCAGGCACGGCAAACCGGTGACGGGCATTTGTTCTTCCTGCATACGGACGAGCTCCTCAAAGCACAGGATTATTACCCCGTGGACGGGCATATTAAAGCATCCGGGCATGCAAAGATTTCGGAAGCATTGGTCAAAATGATCGGTGAAAAAGGATTACTCATGCCCTGATATCTCCGCCCACAGTCCGAAAATGCCGGTAACTTCTGTTGTTTTGCAAAGGCGTACTGCGGGTATTTCGCCGGAAATAGCTATGTTAGAACCATCGCTTGAAGTACCCCGGTCATTGCATTCCCATTATGGAGCTGATTCGCTATCTGAAACAACACATCCTATTATCCCCCGAAATGGAAGCCCAGGTACAGGAGGCTTTCAGGCAGGAAGAATTAACTAAAGGCCACCGGCTGTTATCGCCGGACAACTTTTCGCAAAAGGTATTCTATATTGAGAAAGGTGTGGTGCGGACCTATTATGTTAAAGATGGCAAGGATATTACCCATTCATTTATTCTCGAAGGCGCTTTCTTTGTGTCCATTGAAAGTGCCTTTTTCAATAGCCCCTCACCTTATGGCGCCGAAGTTTTAGAGCAGGCCACCATCCGGACCATTCCCTACCCCGATCTCGAGAAGGTGATCGACGGTCACCAGGCATTGCAGAAACTGAGCCGTTTGGTCATGATCAATGCCGTGAAAACGTTTTCGGACAAGCTGTATTCGATCCAGTTCCAATCGGCACAGGAGCGGTACAATTCCATGCTCGAAAAATTCCCCGATATCATGCTCCGCGTACCGCTGGGGCATATCGCCTCTTACCTGGGCATCACACAGGAGACACTAAGCCGGATCAGAGCTGGAAAAGTCTGACATTTTTTCAATATTAGGTTACTTTTTGATTTAGATCAAAAGCATTGCCATCAATCGGGGCCAATTTTGCACCAGGATATTAAACCTAACGGTCGTCCATTCTTATGAAAAGCAATCCTATCTATCTCATTCTCTCGATGGCTGCGCTCGCGGGCTGCAACAAACCCGCCGATCAGGCGAAATCCATTGAAAAACCGCTGCCGGTTATAACCCGGCAGGCGCAGAACATCTCAGCCAACAATCAGATCTCCGTCAGCGGCAACATCGAGGGTAACAAAACGGTACGCCTCGGTTTTATGGTAGGCGGTAAGATCAACTACATCGCCGCCGCAGAAGGCCAGCTCGTGAAGCAAGGCCAGCTGCTATCGAGCCTCGACCCCGGTAATTACAGCATTGCCAAGGAGATAGCCGACGTGCAAGTAGCTCAGATACAGGACGAATACGACCGCCTGAAAGTGATGCACGACCGCCGCAGCCTCAGCGAAAGCGATTTTGCCAAAGTCGGCTTCGGCTTGCAGCAGGCCCGCGCGCAGGAGAAGCTCCACGCGAAAAATTTATCGGATACGAAGCTCTTTGCCCCGATCGGCGGCGTCATGCTGAAAAAAATGGCGGAAGTGGGTGAGATCGTCGGTGTAGGTACCCCGCTTTTTGTCGTATCGGACATCCGCACGGTGAAGGTGAATGCGTATATTCCAGAAAGTGAATTGCACAATATCAAACTCGGACAGGAGGCAAAAGTGCTGGTCTCGTCGCTTAGCGAGACATTTACAGGTAAAGTAATCGAGGTAGGTTCCGCCGCCGACGCGGCCTCCCGGGCCTTTACCATCAAAATAGCCCTGCAAAATCCCAAACTATTAATCCGCCCCGGCATGATCGCCGAGGTGACGTTGGCCTCCAACCAATCCAAAAAAGCGCTGGTATTGCCTACCGAGGCTGTTTTGCGCGACCTCGACAACCAGAGCTACGTTTTCGTGGCCGACCCCGACCGCAAAATCGCTTTGAAAAGAAAAGTGAGCCTCGGGCAACTTACCGACAACCAGATCGAGATTACGTCCGGCATCACCGAAACCGACCGCGTGGTAACCGGCGGGCAGCACAAGCTCACCGACGGCACCGCCATTTCCATCACCCAATAAGCTGCGTTATGAACTTTGTCAAATCATCCCTGAAATATCCGCAGGTGACACTGTCGGTATTGCTGCTGGTGTTTGCGGTAGGCGTTTATTCGCTGCTGAACATGCCCCGGCGTGAAGATCCGAAGATCACCGTACGGCAAGGCCTGGTGCTTGCCTATTTCCCCGGCGCCAACTCCGCGCAAGTGGAAGACCAGGTTACCAAGAAACTCGAACAATACCTTTTCCAATTCGAAGAAATCCGCAAGGATAAAACCTACTCGACGTCACAGGACGGCATGGTGGTGGTGAATGTGGAATTGGGGGAAAATGTCAAAAATCCGGATGTCTTTTGGAGCAAGCTTCGCCACCAGTTGCTGGTGGCCAAGCAGGTAGATTTCCCCAAAGGCGTGCGCGGCCCGATCGTGAACTCCGATTTCGGCGACACCGAAGCATTGGTGATCGGCATCGAAAGCGACAAGGCCACTTATGCGCAGTTGAAAGAATATACCCAGAAACTGGAAGATGTTCTCCGGACGGTCAAATCGGTGTCCAAAATCAAGCGCATCGGCGAACAGAAGGAACAGATCACGGTCACTTCCAGCTCCGAGAAACTTTCTCAATATAATGTCAAACTGTCGTCCGTGGTGCAGGTTTTGCAATCGCAGAACGTGATTAGTCCGACAGGAGATATCAAAACCGCCACGAGCCAGACGCCACTGTACACATCGGGGTATTACAATACCGAAAATGAGATCGCCAACCAGATCGTAGGCGCCTCGAAAACCGGGGAACTGATCCGTCTAGGAGATATCGCGCAGGTGAACCGCGAATACGCGGAGCCCACCAGCAAGACCACCGTGAACGGCCGCAATGCAATGATGCTTGCCATCCAGATGCAGGAAGGGAACAACATTGTGAAGTTTGGGGAAGAAGTGAATGCCAAACTGGCTGACGTGGAGAAGCTGCTGCCGTCGGACGTGACCTTGACGACGATCGTAAACCAGCCGAAGCTCGTAGATGAAAACATTACGCACTTCATCCGCGAATTTTTCCTGGCCATTTTCTCGGTCGTGATTGTCGTGATCCTGCTCCTGCCGATCCGCATTGCCGCGGTTGCCGCGATGGCCATTCCGATGACGATCGCCGTCACATTTGCATTGCTGAATGCATTCGGCATCGAACTGCACCAGGTATCGCTCGCAGCGCTGATCGTCGTGCTTGGGATGGTGGTGGATGACGCCATTGTCATCGCCGACAACTATGTGGAACTTCTCGACGAAGGTATCGACCGCTGGACAGCCGCCTGGCGCAGCGCCACCGACCTGGTAATCCCAGTCCTGGCCGCCACGGTAACCATTATTGCCTCGTTCATGCCGATGGTTATCCTGACCGGCTCCGTAGGCGAGTTCATCCATGCATTGCCCATTACGGTGGCCATTGCATTGGCAGCCTCGTTCATTGTGGCCATGATCCTGACCCCCCTGCTTTGCTATACCTTCATCAAAAAAGGTCTCCACGACCACAGCGCGGAGGAATCCGACAAAAAGAAACGCATTACCCTGCTCGACCGCATGCAGAACGGCTACAACGCCGCCCTCGAATGGTGCGTGAGACATTCGGCGCTGACGATTGGTGTCAGTTTGCTCACTGTCGTACTGTCGCTTTTTGTATATCAAGGCATTAAGCAGAAATTTTTCCCGGCCGCTGAAAGGAACCAGTTTGTGATCGAACTGTGGATGCCGACCGGCACCAAACTCGACCAGACCAGCCAGGCGATCCTGAAAGCGGAAAAACTTGTCAAAGGCGACCCGCGCGTGACCTCCTACGCTACGTTCACGGGCACGAGCGCACCGAGATTTTACTACAACTTTTCCCCCGAAGTGCCGGTTACCAACTATGCGCAAATTCTGATCAACACCACCGACGAGAAGACGGCAGAGGCATTTGCCCACGAACTCGAAGGCAAAGTAGCCGCGTTGATCCCCGAAGGTTCTCCGCAGGTGAAGCTGATGCAGCAAGGCTCGCCTTATAAGTCGCCTGTGGAAGTGCGCATTGTGGGCGATGACGTTGCCCGTCTCAAAGCGATTGGTTTGCAGGTACAGGAAATTCTCAAAAATGCGAAAGGCAGCGCGATGGTCCGCCCCGATTTTCGCGAGGATTATTACGGGATCAGCATTCAGCTTAAAGATGAGGCCAACAAGCTCGGCTTTACCACCGGCAGCATTTCGCAAATGGTGTACACCGGTTTCAATGGCGCCCCCATTTCAACCATGTACGAAGGCAACAACCCGCTCGACATTGTTTTCCGCCTCGACGAGCGTAACCGCCAGTCGTCCGATAACCTGGAAAATATATACCTGGCCTCGCCCGTAACAGACGCCAACGTGCCGCTACGCCAGATCGCCGACTTGAAACCGCAATGGCAAACCGGCAAGATCATGCACCGCAACGGCGTGCGGACGCTCACCATCCTGAGCGAAACCGAAGACGACGTTCTGCCGGCCGAGCTCGTTAAAGAGGTGAAAGACAAAATCGCGGACATTCCACTGCCCGCAGGCTACCGGATCGAGTACGGCGGCGAGCAGTTCAACAAGAATGAGACATTCAGCCAGATGATCGTGGTGCTGGTAATCAGCCTGGTACTCATTTTCTTCATCCTGTTGTTCCAGTTCCGCAGCCTCAAAGAAGCCGCGCTGGTAATGCTCACGATCCCGCTCAGCTTGTTCGGAGCGCTGATGGGCCTCTATATCACGCATAACAACTTCGGATTCACGGCATTTGTGGGCCTGATCAGTCTCTCGGGAATTGTGGTACGGAACGCGATCATCCTGGTGGACCATACCAACGAGCTGCTCGGTCACGGCATGGACATCCGCACGGCAGCCATCGAATCGGGCAAGCGCCGTTTGCGTCCGATATTCCTCACAGCGATGGCCGCAGCGATCGGCGTGCTGCCGATGATCTTGTCAGGATCGCCGATGTGGAGCCCGCTCGCGAGCGTGATCGCCGTCGGGGTGATCTGGTCGATGGTCATGGCGCTGCTCACAGTGCCAGTGCTGTACATCGCGATGATCAAACCGCATGATAAAAAAGACCTGATGGTAACCCCTGTTGCTGAACACCATGAAAACTAAGCTGATATTCCCGATACTCACACTCTGCGCAGTTGCCCTGGACCCCGTGTACGCACAGCAGGCGCAGCCGCTCACGCTCGAACAGGCCGTAGAGATGGCATTGCAGAACAACCATTTACTGAATGTGCGCAAGTTGCAGGTAGCTGAAAAAGAGGCCAAAGTAGCCGAGGATGCGATTAAGCGCTATCCGGTCGCTTCGGTGAGTTCCTCCTACCAGTACAATGCCAATCTCGGCCAATTGGTGATCGAGCAGGGCTCCTTCGGCACGCTGCCCCTCGGCGGCACTACGGTTGCATTGCCGAATGAGGAAAAGACCTTTCCTTTGGGTAAACACCACAATTTCAATGCAGGCGTAACGCTCTATCAGCCGATCACCCAGCTTGGCAAGATCAAAACGGGCATTGAAGTGGCGAAAACCGATGCCGAACTGGCACGCCACGAGCAATCGAAGGCGTCGTTACAGATCAGGCAGGCGATCGAGAAGCTGTATTATGGTTTGCTGATCACCCAAAAGCAGCAGGAAGAGGCGAATGCGAAAATCAAGCTGGCGCAAATGCGGCTGTATGATGTGGAAAGCGCATTGCTTTCGGGCAAAACCATTGATGTGAACAAAGCCGGCCTACAAGCGAACATCGCCGACGAGGAACAGAATCTCCTGAAACTCCGCATTCAAACCGAAGATTACACAGCCGATTTGAAACAACTGACAGGCATTGATGCAGATAGTGTGACGCTCGCACCGGTAACCAACATGACCATTGCATCCGGTACCCTCGACACCTACCTGACGAACGCAGCCACGTCCAACAATGATATCAAAATCGCCAACCTGACGGAGATCAAAACCCAGAAGGCCATCCGCGCAGCCGAGCAGAGTAACCTGCCCGACATCGGCCTGGTAGCAGGCTACTCCTACCAGACCGGCAACCTGCTTTTCCCGAACAACAACCCGTTCGTAGGTGCGCAATTCAAATGGAATATCCAGGACCTGGTCGCTAACAAGCAGGTGATCCGCCAGCGGCATTTCCTGAGCCAGCAAGCGCGTGAAAACCTGCTCAATACCCAAAATCAGGTCAAAAACGATGTTTCGAAGACCCACCGGAAGCTCACACAAGCCACTGCGCTGATCGCCGTGGCCGAAAAAGCAGTAAAATACCGCACCGAAGAGCTCAAAGTGCAGACCGACAGGCAAGCATCCGGCTTG
Source organism: Dyadobacter sp. BHUBP1 (assembly GCF_050587785.1). Taxonomy (NCBI): domain Bacteria; kingdom Pseudomonadati; phylum Bacteroidota; class Cytophagia; order Cytophagales; family Spirosomataceae; genus Dyadobacter; species Dyadobacter sp. BHUBP1. Next base: position 812,476 of record NZ_JBOBIH010000004.1, on the reverse strand, counting down.
AACCTGGAAGCGGATATCCTCAACACGCGCTCCCTATTGGCCAAAGCGGAGGCCGATTTGCTGGCAGCACAGCTGAATTACCGGCTGGCGCACTCGGATTTGCAGCGATTGGCCGGGGAGTGATTGGGCTTAATAATTGAGACCGAGGTAGAATTAAGGGGGTAGAAGGTCACACTTCGTGTCACCCTGAGCGTAGTTGAAGGGCATTTGCGTGATGCAGATACCCCTTCGACCTGCGCTCAGGGTGACAGCTTAGTAACCATATACAACTTCGTTTTACTCAATTTTCGTCAGCGGCGGCACATTCCGGTTCGCACCGTCATAACCAACATTCTGGTTGATCACACCCTTTGTATTGGCCGTAATCACCAGTGACGGGATCGGCCATAGCACATGGAATGGCGCCATGTTCGCGGTATTACCCAGCAGCTGTATCTTTTTCTCATAGGTATTGTTGTACCGCATTACCCGGTCGAAATAGTAGTTCTTTTCGCTGAAATTGGTCAGGCTGTAACCATTGATCCCCGCTTTGGCCATGATGTACGATATGCGGACGAGCTCCGAATGGCGCGGTTCCTCTGCGAAAAGCTCCCTTGCGCGCTCATGCAGGATAAAGTCGATGGATACCTCGCCTGCTGTAATGGGCAGTGCTTTGGCACGTTCGCGCACCTTGTTAATGTCGTCGGCGGCCAGTGCGGGCTGGTTTTTCCAGAAATAGGCCTCGGCACGGAGCAGGTAGGTTTCGGCCAGGCGAAAAATATACCAGTCGCCGTTGCCGCCCATCGGCGTCGCTTTCGGGTCATCCTGGGGATTGTACATAATGTAATGCGGCATCGCGTACACGTGCTTGAACGTATCTACCTGCGCGGCGAGGAATTGGGTATTAACGGGTTTGCCGAAATCGACCGACGCCGGGTTATTGTATTTCAGTTCATGAATATCCACCCAATTGATATCCGCTCGCCGCAAATCGGGCGTGTTGCGCCAGGTACTGCCTTTGTATGCCCAGATATCATATTGGTAATAGCCCGTCAGCCTGATGTTGGCATTGCCGCGGCCCAGTGAATCGTACATAGGCCCGCTGGCTACCATGCCCGGCTTCCCCTGGCTGTCGAGTACCTGCGGCTGGAACCACTGACAATTGTAGAGCCGCATGGTATAAAGGCCCACGGAGCGCGCGGCCGGCGGCGCCTCGTAACGGTCGATGGACGCCAGAATGGTCTCTGTATTCTGGGCAATGCTGAAATTCTTGGCACGGTGCAGGTCCCAGATGAGGTTGCGATAACCCTTCGTAGCATCGATCCCGAAACGCTGTGTCATCAAGGCGTATGGACCGTTAATCACCTTGTTAGCTGCTTCAATAGCCTTGTCGTATTCCAGATTGGCGAGGTAGATCTTCGTCAGCAAATGATTTGCAGCCCCTTTGGTGATCACGCCCGGTTTAGCGGTGACCGGCAGCCATTCGGCGGCAAACTCAACGTCCGTCTTGATCTTTTCCAGGATCGTCCAGCGGCTATGGGTCTGAAAATCGAGCTTCGCCTCCGCTATTTCAGCCCCCAGAAACGGCACATCGCCGTAGGAATTTACGAGCCGGTAATACCAGTAAGCCCTGTGCCAAAGCGCCTCCGCCAAAATGGCATTTCGCTCCTGATCCGACTGCCATTTAATGTCGTCGATCCTGCTGATGAGTACGTTACAGTTTTTAATAGAAGAATAAATGACCGTAAACATCGTCAGGAAGCGATAGTACTGGTCGGTATTGGGTGTAAGATTGTAAAAATCAAGCTGCGACCACGGCGATGCCAGATCGGAAGCGGCAAATTCCATCGTCAGGTTCGGCATGGCGCCGGTAGTTTCGTTTTTGAGGTCCTTGCGCATGGTAATCAGCAATGCCTCCATCCCGGCCTTATCGACGAACACTTTCTCCGGGCTGAAAAACGACAGCGGCTCCGGTTTCAGCCAGTCCTTGTCGCAAGCCGACTGGCTTAGCAGCAAAACAAATAATATGAGGTATCGAAAGACTTTCATAATGCTCAGGTTAATGGCTGTTTACAATGAGAGATTAAGCCCGACGGTGAAATTTTTGGGCATCGGGACGTTGGTACCGTCACTGTCCCAGGCCTCTGGGTCCCAGCCCGGCCATTTCGTGAAAGTAAGCAGGTTACGCGCCGAAGCAAATACACGTACGCTATTCACTTTCAGTTTTTTAGAAAGATCGGTCGGCAACGAATAGCCTATATTGACATCCTGCAAGCGCAGGAACGACAACTTCTTATACACCTTGATTCCCCCGCCGAAAACGTTGGTATTGGTGTTCAGCCGCGCATATTCGTTCGTAGGGTTGTCGGGTGTCCAGTATGGGAAATCGTTGGTGTTCCTGCGATCATAGGTGTCAGAGCCGCCGGTCCGCAAACCTTCGGCAAACGGCGCGATATGGCCCAGCTCGCTCCGGAGAAATAGGCTGGCGGTGAAGTTTTTCCAGAATGTAAACTCATTTCGAAGACCGATCCGGAAGCGAGGCTGACGGTAGCCGATAAACCGCTTGTCCAGCAGCGCTTCATATTTACCATTGCCATCCACATCCTCCGCTTTGAAATCGCCGGGCTGTAATTTGTAGACCGCCGCCGCATCCTTTTCCGCCGTTTGCCAGATGCCCGTCACGTTATAGTTCCACACGCGGTCGATCGCCTGCCCGGGGAACCACTCATTGGAATAGTCGGGAAGCTCCCTGGTAACGGTTTTGCCATCCACGGTCTCCTCTTTGTAATCTCCGAATAACCGTTTGATTTTGTTTCGGTTAAATGAAAATACAAGCCCGCTGCGCCACGAGAAATTAGCCTGCTCGGTATTGATGGTATTGATAGTCATTTCAAAACCTTTATTGCCCAGCAGTCCCAGGTTGGTGGTAATGTCTTTGAAACCGGTGATTTCCGGTAGAAGGCGCTTCATCAACAGGTCGGTGGTGGTCATGTCGTAGTATTCCATGCTCAGGTCGATGCGGTTTTTGAGCAGGCTCAGGTCCATACCTATATTAATGGACTTCGTTTTCTCCCACACGAGGTTCGGGTTCGCGAGCGAGGTGTTGTAAACACCCACCTGCACATTGGTACCATCGTAATACATGGCCGAAAGCAGTTGCGCCAGCGCCGAATACGCCCCGATATCACGGTTACCGTTCACGCCCCACGACAAGCGGAGCTTCATCTGGCTCACGAAGTCAATGTGGAAGAACTTCTCCTCGGAGATCTTCCAGGCCACCGCGGCTGCCGGGAAAACCGCCCTCGGCTGCCTGGTACCGAATGCCGAGAAGCCATCCCGACGGACCGACGCCGTGATCAGGTATTTATCAAACAAAGTGTAGTTGAGCCGCGCCATAGCCGCGTCGCCGGTGATTTGGGTATCGTTGGTCTCCATAGCCGGGTTGGTACCATACTGCATCCCGTGAAAACCGAGGTTCTGATTGGGAACGAAGCCCTGGTTTGCCATTTTGGAATACCATCCCCGGTTGCGCTCAGCGCTGTAAAGCAACGTCACATCGAACTGGTGAACGCTGAACTGCTTGTTCCAATGCAGCAGGTTGTCGAGAATGTACTCGTATGTGGATGCGTCCGCGCGCGTGCTGTACCCGCCCGAACGCGTGGAGCCGCCGTCAAGCGTGTTGGACGACCAGAAATTATAGTCCTTCGAAGCTTCGTACCTGGGTTGAAAGGATATTTTGTAGTCAAATCCAAAAGGCAGCTTGATCTTGCCATAAAGCGAAGCAAATAGTGTGTTCACCTTTTTCATTCTGTCCTGACCGTAATAGTTGATCAGCGGATTGGCGACCGCGAAGCTGTTGGGATACCACATCGTGTTGCCGTTCTCGTCGAACATCGAGCCATAGGGGCTCATGATGAACATCTGCCCCAGGTTGGCGGGAACAGAGCTCTCGTCGCGGTCGGCAAACTGGCTGTTTACCCCCACATTGAGCCAGTCGGTTACCTTGAAATCCACATTGAGGCGCGAGCGGATCGTCGAAAATTTGTCGCCCCGCAATATCCCTTCGTTGTTCTGATAGCCCAGCGACCAGTAGTAGGTCACATTCTGAGAGCCGCCCCCGATGCTCACGTCATAGTTCTGCCGCAACCCGGTACGAATCACCTCTTTATACCAATCCACCGTTTTACCGGCCAGGTAATTTTCGGTTTCGATCGGGAAAAAGCGCAGGCGGCTAAGCCATTCTTGGGTGTTATCGGCTTGCGGATTGTTACTCGCATTACGCCATTGTTCGAGCGAAACGCCTGCCGGTAGCGTACCCGGATTGTCGTAATAAAATGACGGGCGGTCCGGATTGGTAGCACGCAGCAGGTCCCGGCGGAAGGTAAGGTAGCCGTCCTTATCGAAAGGCTTGAAATCGTTCGCCGTTTGCGCGGTACCCACATTGGCCGAGACATTGATCACCGGCTTGCCGGTGGCCCCCTTTCTGGTCGTGATCAGGATCACACCGCCCGCGGCCCGTGCACCGAAAACGGCTGCTGAGCTCGCATCTTTGAGGATATCCATGGTTTCGATGTCGGCCGGGTTAATGTCGGCAATGCTGCCGTTGAAGATCACGCCGTCCATCACCACCATCGGGCTCGAATTGGCCGTCAGCGACTTCGGCCCTCGGATCTGTAACGAGCTCCCTCCGGCCGCGGAAGTAGCCTGGTTGGCATTGAAACCCGCCACGGTGCCCGTCAGCATGTCGGTAAGCTGGGTCATCGGCTGGTTCTTGAATGTCTTCGAATCGATGCGGATCACCGCGCCGGTGAGGTCGCTTTTCTTCATCGTCCCATAGCCCACTACTACCAACTCGTCGAGCGCATTGGTACTCGGTTGCAGGGTAATTTCAATCGCCGACTGGTTCCCGACAGCCACTTCTTTCGTCTCATAACCTACATAGCTGAATGTCAGCACATCCGACGGAGCGGCTTGTACGGCGTAATGGCCCTCGGCATCAGTGGTGGTACCCCGCTGCGTGCCTTTCACCACGACGGTCACGCCAGGCAGGCCTTGTTTGCTCAAACTATCGGTAATCACGCCGGTAACATCCCTCAGACTTTGCCCGTGGAGCCATAACGGGCTGAGGCATGCAAAAAGAACAAGAATACGGGCCCATCGATGGGTGGGTAGTTTTACATGCATAAGATTATGGTTAGGAAATGAAAAATGAATTTTCAGAGGCGGCAAGCCAGGACCGGACATAGCAACGCTTACCTCGCAATGCGGCTGCAAAGTCTTTTATGATGCGTTTTACACATCCGGCAGTATTTAATTTTGGCTTATAACAATGTTACAAGGAATTTGGTAGGTATCCACGCGATCCGCCGGAAATAGTACCGATAACGTTCTCGAAAAGAGAGGAATGGGTGACCGCCGACGACCGACCGCCGTGGGCTATGGGGCTATGAGCCTGCGGTCGACCATAGACGATACAAGACCATTGTCCATGGTTGGGCCGCAGGCCCTCCCGCCGATCGCGTACCTGCACACGTCATACCCGGCTAGGCCTCGGAGGGGCACCCTGTTTATAGCCAGCCGATACAATACGGTGTGGGCTCCGGAGGAGCCTCCTGAATAAACCCGACGGCGCAAAACAGGATACCCCATCCGGGGTAAAACGTCTGGTGTAACATATTGCTATAAACAGGTTGCCCCTCCGGGGCGGCGTTGAGCAAGTAGCTGGCGGTCGGCGGCGGGCAACAATAGTCTATGGTCGGCCATCGTCGGCGGTGGTCAGCACCACATATCGCTCAAACCCCGCGGACGCCGTATCAGCAACAGTCCCGTCAGGCTTCCGGTAAATCAGATACGCCTCCATTTCCGGATGACGGCTTAGTATTTCAAACGCCCCGTCGATGCCTGCGGCGAGCAGTGCGTTGTCGAAGCCGTCGGCGATGACCGCTTCGGGCGCCACTACGGTTGCACTGATGATTTCACGCTGCACAGGGTAGCCCGTTTGGGGATCTATAATGTGTGAAAGCCGCACGCCCCCCGATTCCCTGAACTTGCGGTAATTGCCCGAGGTGGTTACGGCGCCATCGCCGATGCTGATTATTTCGCGGATCGCGGGCACGTCGAATGCATGGGCCGAAGGGGTTTCGATGCCGATCTTCATCGGCTCGTTACCAGGTAGTTTGCGGCCTTTAGTACGGATTTCCCCTCCTATTTCAACCACATAATTGCCTATTCCGCGCGCTTCCAGGAAGCTTGCCACAACATCCACCGAATACCCTTGTGCGATACCGTTCACGTCTATCCGGGTGCAGGAGTTTGTTTTTAAAAGCCTGCCGCCGTTGATCTTCAATTTATCCGAACCTACACACGGCAGCAGTTGCCGGATGGCAGCACTGTCGGGCATGGCATCGGCGGCTTTCGCGCCAAATCCCCACGCACGCACGAGCGGGTACACGGTGATATCGAAAATCCCGGCGGTTTCGCGGTAAATCTGCATTGATTTTTCGACTACCCGTGCCAAGTGGCCGTCCATTTCAACTCCCTCGGCCGACGCATTGAAACGGCTGATCAGCGAACCCGGCTCGTAAATGGAAAGCGACGCGTCGAGGCTTTTGAAGATGCTATCCACCTGCGTTTGACTTACCCGTTCCCGGTCGGTAAAATAGGTAATCGCATAGGTGGTGCCCTGCGCCTGCCCGGTGATCCGGTAGGTACGCGGAATCTTCGCGGGGCGTAATGCGCTCGTCGCAAAGCACATTACTACCGCCAACAGCCCTACCAATTGCCGCCGCGATTTCATCAGGCCGAATATTCAGGTTTCCAATATTGTACTTTTTCGGTATCCGCCGCTGCGTTGCCCATGTGGATCGCAATGGAGCCGTCGCGACCGGTCTCGACGTTGGAAATAGGTTCCTTTTTGTTTCTGACGCATGCGGCAAAGTCTTTCAATGCAAACACGGTAGGTTCCAGGTCCGCTTCACCCGGCTTGCCGAACTTCACTTCCACGCCTTTGCCCTGGGTGGTAACCGCGATGGTCGCACCGGTAACGCCATCCACAACGCCTCTGGCATTGTTGGTGATTTCAGGATAAATGAATGCCTTGTCGCGGAGGATCTCGACCGTGGCCTTGTCTCCCAGAATCCGGATGCTGTAACCATTATATGCGTTCGACAGCACCGAAGTCACGCTGGCTTTCACGCCGTTGGGATAGTCGTAAACCGTGCGTATGTTGTCATAAGTATCCCTGCCGTCTTTCCAGTAGTTAATGCCCCCCAGCCCGACCACCTTCATCGGGCGGCTGTCGGTGAGGTAATTCACAACGTCGATCTCATGCGCGCAAAGCTCCGAGAGCGGGCCACCGCAATATTCGCGGTACATACGCCAGTTGATCGCACGTTCCATTTTCGGGTCTTTCACCGGGAAGCGCCAGTTTGAGTTGCGGTTGTACTGGCATTCGAAATGCGTGATTTTCCCTAGCCAGTTTTCCTTTATGATCTCTTTGACCCGGTGGTAAAGACCATAGTACCGGTACTGGTAACCGATTTGGAACACAAGCCCCGAAGCTTTCACCTTTTTCACGAGGTCAATCGCCTGCGGGATGTCGTACGTCATCGATTTTTCGAGGTAAATGTGCTTTCCTGCCTGCAATGCGGCCACGGCCATCGGGTAATGCAGGTAAAGCGGCGTGGCGATCACCACGGCGTCGATGGATTTGTCGTCGAGCAGCTTTCGGTAATCGGTATAGCCTATGGCACTTTTAGCAGCGAGGCTCAGTCCTTTTTGCAGGTTTTCGGGGATGATATCGCAGCAGGCTGCCAGCTCATAATCGGGCATTTCTCGGATAAGCGTAGCCAAGCCGGCGCCGCGCGAACCGGTACCGATGATACCGAGGCGGATCTTGCCGGCCGGGCGCAGTGGATTTCCGAATGTCGGTGAAAATGCGGCAGAAAGCCCCGCCCCTGCCATAGCGGCAAGGCCGGTTGCAATGAAATCTCTTCTTGTTGTTCCTGGTTGGGTCATGGGTTGGGTCAGGTTTAGTCAGATGTGGTCAAGGGTGGTCAGGCATTGTCAGGTGTAGTCAGGTGTGGTTAGGCGTTGGCAGGTGTGGTTAGGCGTTGGCAGGTGTGGTCAAGTGTTGTCAGGTTTAGTCAGGTATTGGCAGGTGTGGTCAGCGGTGGTCTGGCGTTGTGTGTGGCTCAGGTGTGGGCGTGGCTAAGTTGATTTTTGTAATTACAAATACCGTTCGGGCACGTGCCCGTAAATGTAGGTATTTTTTAATCAGATGGGAATGAAATGGTTGTAGAAAATTTTTATACATAAAAAAATCCCGGTAGTGTGGTTACCGGGACTTAACCTGTGAGCAGATCAGGGCCGCACGAAGCGGAGCCCTGCCGATATCCCCACGCGGTACGGCTGATAGTAGAACGGGTTTTGAGTTCCTTTCACCTTCACCGGACTGAACTCGGCGTAAGGACCAATGCTGAATGCTGTATGGCGGCTGGCCGCAAATTGTTTCCCCAATCCCAGGCTGACCCATCCGAGGCTTTGGCTGCTTTTCAAATCATGCGAATATTCCGCTCCGAAAGCGGCGTAAAACCGGCTCACCGTCGAATGTCCCCAGCGCAGCTGCTTCGTAACGCCAATGCCGAGCATCGAGAATTTCCGGTTCTCCTCCACCCTGTCACCCTGGCGCACGGTTTGATACTGCCCTTTATCGTCGGGTTTGACGAGGTAGTTGTTGTTGGCGATTTCGTAGGAATACGTTTGCCGGAAACCGCTGTAATGGAGCTGCAACTGAATCCCGTTCCGTTCTACCCCACCACTTATTTTGTAGCCCATTGACCGCGCCGTGAATAATGTCGGGAAGCTGAAATTCTGAAAATCCTGTGCTGCCGACGATGGCACCGTTAATATCTGATAGGAATGCAACGCCGACGCATTGAAAAGCCATGCCATCCTCGTCGGGTTGGTGACGATCACCTTCGCAGGCTTGATTGCAGGCGCTACCACACCGCGCAAATGCAACGGAATTTGCATTTCCTTCAACGACATCGATGCCAATTCTTCCAGCGGTAATGCAGCTGTCGCCGAATCCACCGGTGCAGGCGCTTCTTCGGCTAGTGTCGCATTGATATGATCTGCCTCCTGCGCTGTCACAGCCACAGGGCCTGTTTTCACCGGCGGTAAACCTTCATTCCAGCTTACAGTGGCGCCCGAGGCGTCGCCTGCCTGCCCACGATGCACCTCCGATGCCGGTTGGTTACCAGGGTCTTTCACAAAAACACTTTTAACCAGTTTCTCCGACCGCGAAACAGGTATTTTCCAGATCGTTTTGCGGGAGAGCGATCGGGCCGAATGCACCGGCGCTTTCGAAACGGAAAGCGTTTCTTTGGTCGGTTCTGCATAGCCGGAAGTGGCTGGTTCGGCCTCGCTGCCGGCGTGTACAACCGCTCTTTCCGAAACCGACGTTTTGCTTTCGCCCGCGAACCGGCTAACGAGTATCCCGGACACGGAAAGCAGTACGAGCGCGCCGGTAAACCACCAATATCTTCCCCTGCGCGCGGGCTTCACGCGTGCACGTATACGTTCGAGCGCGTTGGCGTTGGGCTGTTCTTCATAGTCATCAAACTTGCGTTTGAGGACGTCGCGCAACGCTTCGTTCAGTTTGTCCTCAGAAGTTTTCATGATGCACTATTCCTTTTAGTTCCAATTTTTTCATTAGCAGGTTACGTCCTCTCATGAACTGCGACCGGGCCGTGGCATCCGACATGGATAACATTTCACCAATTTCGGTGTGTGTATAGCCGTCTATCAGGTGCAGGTTGATCACCGTCCTGTATTTATCGGGTAACTCGTTGATCATTTCTACCAGGTCGCGGACGTTCATCTGATCGATGATGCGCACGTAATCGTCCGATTCTACCTGCCATTCCACGCCGTCCAGCGAGCTTTGGAGCTCCTGCCGCCTGGTGGTGCGGTTGTAATAGTTGATTGCCGTTCGGATCACCGTTACTTTCACCCAGCCGTCCACGGCCTCGGGCTCCTTCAAATCGCCGATATTGTTAAAAATCTTTACAAATGCGTCCTGAAATATGTCGTCGGCCTCGGCTACGGTCCGCGCATAGCGGCGGCAAATACCAGTCATTTTGGCCTTGTATCGCTCGTAAAATACGGTCTGCGCCCTCGGGTCCTGCTGCTGGCAGGCTTTCACGAGGCTTGTTACGCTGTCGTACTTTTTAGAGAGAAAGAATTTCATCAGGGGAACGTTGGGTTCAGGAATAAAACTTAGACCTGTAAGTAACTTAAACTTAATTAATTCCTATTTTTTAATATAATAACACAGTGTATTTTTTATTGAGCACATTGAAATCCTTGTCAAAATAGAGTTCGCACTTGGAAACACTTCCGACAGTCACAACGATGTAGTAACTATCCAGTCCGTTGATGTAACTTTTCAGCTTCTTTTCATATTGATAACCCGCGAGTTCGGGAGCACTATCGAGGTATTGTTTAATTTCAGCCGGCACAATTTCCAGGTTCGAAAATGTCACGGGCACGCCTGGCTGCGTGAAAAGGTTGCTCATCCATCTCAATTTGCCTTTATCGTCGAAAAGAAGGGATAATTGGTCGTACATGCCGCCCTCGTTCAGTTTGCCGGACACATAGTAGCGTCTGGAACCATCGAGCCTCACCCAGGTGTAACCGACTACGAAAGTCGCTTTGGGAAATGTTTTGATGGTATCCCTCACGAATGCAGGCAGATCGGCGATCTCATAGGTGGCGATCCGGTACAACGACGGGTCGAACGTAGCCGAGCTGACGCCGTTAGGATATACGCCCCCCCATTCCAGCGAGTAATTTTCATTCTTATAGTTGTATAGCAGCTTGTTATTGCTGGTCGTGGCGAAATAGCCCTGGGTATATTCCGATAATGTCCCGTCCCCAAAAGCAGTTTTTTGCAGGGTTGTTTGCAGGACGGAAGGGACGCCATCCGGCATAACCTTAAACGTCTCCCACATTTTCCCGTAGTCAACGAGGGAGACAAACCGGTCAGCCTCCGATTTCAGCTTCACTTCCCAGATTTTATCTTCCAGGATCGGCTTGAAAACCAGATCCTCGCCTTTCGGGAATTTCGCCTTTACCACATTCACAACCTTCACCGGAATTTCCGTTGCGGGATCCACCGGGCGCAGGTCTTTCAGGTCATTGCAACCTGTGAGCGCGAGTGCCGCGATGAATATGAGTGCCAGGGATTTCATAATTTAATTACTATCAATCAATTCAAGGGTACACAAAATACTTCGCACTCGCCTGTTGGCCGGGTTCGCGATAGTATTGATACATTGGTTTCATCGTAATTTTATAAGTGACTTTGCCCAGCGTGGGATCGTCGTCTTCGTAAATGAACTTCATACTCGGCTTAACGACCGCCTTTTTCGCCTGCTCGGCCGACATTTTCACGTTAAAGCTCGCGGGATCGAGATATCCTTTTTTACCCGGGACGATCATCGGGAAATAGCTCGTTTTCGCACGCGTCTCCACGTTCAGCGTACCTGTCTCCTCGTTCCAGGTCAAGTTCATTTCGGTCGGAAGAAAAATACGGATATTCAAATTGAATGTCAGCGCATTGCCCGGAATCTCGGTATTTGGAAATTGACTCGCACCGCCATGAAACATAATGGATCCGACTCCTTTTGAGATGTAAAAGTTCAGGATCGCAGCCTTTGCATAGAGCGGCAGCAGCGTATCCACCTTGTACATATCTACCGAATCCTTCCCGGCAAACCGCCATGCATCGGTAATGTAAAAAGAGCGTCCGGCGAGCCAGGTCGAAACCGTATCACGATCCAGGCGAACAGGTTCCGGTTTGGGATCCGGCTGGTCCTTATCCTCCTTTCCGCATCCGGACATGCCCGCGCCGGCAATACACAAAAATGCAAATAACAGCAGCTTTTTCATAACAAGTCCCATTTCAGAACACGGCGAAGTTGGCATCCCATTGCTGGTTGGGCTCGCGGTAGTATTCGTACATGGGTTTGAGTGTGATCTTGTATTTCACTTTCCCCAGTTTCGGGTCGTCGTCTTCGTAAATAAAAATCGCCTGCGATTTGACCTGGGCCGCTTTGACCATTTCGATCGTCCGATGATTTACAAACGACGATGTTTCGAGGTACGCCTTTTTGCCGAGAACAATCATGGGAAAATAGTCGGTCATCCTGTCACTCTCGATTCTAAGAGTACCTTTCTCCTCTTCCCAATAGCAACGCAGGCCGGTGGGCCGGTCGACCCTTATTCCGAGGTTAAATGTCTTCACGTCACCCGGGATTTCAGTATTCGGGAACTGGCTGCCGCTCCAAAAATTAATATATCCTTCGTCAAAATGGAACGAGAAAAAAACGATGTTCCGGTATCTGGCATAATTGGTGTCCAGTTTCAACAGATCCACCGAGTCTTTCCCGATGAACCGGTAAGCCTCTGCGAGGTATTGCGGCCGACCCTGGAGTGCAAATTTCACAGCCTCGCGTTCCAGTTTGATGGGTTCGGGCTCTGGTTCAGGGGTAGGTTTGGGACTATCCTTGGAACACCCGAGGTGCCATACGGCAAGCATTACGAGGCAACTGGCGAAGAGAAATCTTTTCATGACGGTGTCTTATTGATGGGCGGGACTTTGTTTGCGCTTCCATGATCAGAGACACGGACGTGTGTTTCAAGCGTGGCGGTCTTCCGGGATTTTTTTCTGTTTCAAACAAAAAAGCATTGCAGCCGGGTACGAGACCGCGGGTCGCAATGCTTTAAAATCATGGAGAGACATTCTATTTTTCGGGGAAGTAAACCCGTACCTCAGGGTGCATGGTATAAAACCGCCATTGCTTGCCGTCGAAAACCGGGAAACCGCTGGAAGAATTGTTACCGGCAATGGGGTTTCCTTCGTATTTGCTCCAATGGACGAGGTCTTTCGAAACGGCCACGTTCATCGTCCACTCTCGCCAGTCTTTGAACGCCGACGCGTGATAGTAGGCATAGTATAGGCCTTTGTATTGAATGACTTTGTTGAACGCGACCGCAAACGCATCGTACTTTTCCGGCCCTGCATTCAGTACCGGCTCGTCCTGTACGTTCGTCCAGGTTTCAAGGTCTTTGCTTATGGCAAGCCACACAGCGGCGTCGTTGCGTTCGTAAAAGAGATACCAGGTGCCGTTTTCTTTCCAGACAGTCGGTGTCCCGTAAGGTCCTTTGCTGATGGGCGATCCGTTTTTGAGACGGATGTCGATTGCGCCCTGATCTTTCCAATGAATGCGATCGGTAGATGTCAGCAAATGGGCGATATCGTCCTTACTTTCAGCGAACATATAGTAGGTGTTCCCTTCCTTCAACACGCACATATCTTCCACCCACAGGGACGTATGAATCGGGTTTTTCGGGTGGCGGGTCCATTTCAAACCGTCGTCGGAAGTTGCCAGGCCGAGGTATTTCATATCGTTGCCGGTCGCTTTGGTATAGCCGGTATACCACATGTAGTATTTGTTACCCTCGCGCAAGATGTATCCACGCTCACGGATATTCTCGTCCCAGGTTTGTGAGTCACCGGTCCCTTTGAACAAAGGATTGCCCGCATATGCCTTGAATTTGACGATTTCGGCAGGAAATTCGTCGGAAACCGGCAGTCGTAACGCTGCTAGCAATGAGGTAGCCAGTAGAGCGGAGGAAACAAAAAGGGTGATGCGTTTCATGGGTGGTCAGGCATGGTTAGGGGACGGTCAGAAAATAGTCAAGTGTGGTCAGGAAATAGTCAGGGATGGTCAGAAGTGGTCAAGTGTGGTCAGGTATTGTCAGCGTCGTTCGGCCACGCCGGATGGTATGCGTTCTACAATGTGGTTAATCTTTCCCTTTTGTTTAATTAAATCAAATGCGTCGTACAGCTCGCCCGTTGCCGTGTAGGTATCGAATGATAGCTTGCCGCCTTCGACGTTCACAACATGGAAAAGCTGGGTATAAATGGCCGAGCGGTCCATCCAGGCAGCGCGGTCGACATTTGAATCCGTCATTTTCGGTCCGCTGACAGATACCACATACATCGTTCCCGACTGCGCCCCTTTTTCGGTCATCGGGATATGGGCCATTCCGCGTGCATAAGTGTGATCGTGGCCTTGCAGTACGAGGTCGACTTTGTATTTGTCGAACAACGGTTTGAAAGTCTCGCGCATACGCTTGTTATCGCGGGTGGTTTTAGGCGAAAAAATCGGGTGATGGAAGGTAATGACCGTCCATTTATTCGGATTGCTTTTGAGAATACCTTCCAGCCACTTTTTCTGCACCTCTGTCCATTTCTCCGAAACATCCACCTGATCCGAGTTTAACGAAATGAACCTTACTCCCTGAACGTCGGCATAGTAGCAGGTTTCTTCCAGGCCTTTCGGGCCGTTTTCGGGCAATGTAAACTGCGGCCGCCAGAATACCGAAGTGGTGTTAATGCCCTCGGGCGTATCGAAATGATCGTGGTTGCCGGGGGTGGGAAACGCCGGGATCATGGAATGGATGAAACCGCCGCCACGAAACCAGTCGCCCCATTCGACGTCACGGTTGGCTTTGTTGATCAGGTCGCCCGCGTAGATGGCCAGGCGCGCGTCGGGCGCTTTCGCGTAGGCCTCACGCGCCACGCGCGACCATAGCGAAGAAATATTCACCTGAACATCACCATAATAGACAAAGGAAAGCTTCTGCTCACGAGTGCCTGCGGTGGTGAAATGGATCCACTCGCTCCACCCCTGCTCCCCGCCAACCCGGTACGCATATTTGGTACCGGGTTGCAGGTTTTCGAAAACAATGGAATGGTAATGGGCCGTGGGTGTGTCCTCCCAGACCAGCTTTTCCGTCCGGGCTGTGAGCCTTTTCGCCTTCGACACAAACCGCGGGTCGGCTTCGGCAACGGCGATTTCGGCGAAACTTTCCGAAACGGCACCGGAGGTTCGCCAGTTGGCTGCCATCGAAGTCGATGGGTCGGCCGTCACATTGAGCACAATGCGGTCGGGTGACGCCGTGGGCAAATAGGTGTCTCCATTTTGCGCGGCCACTGCCAGCGCCCACAGGGCCAAAATGCCCGTTGCAACGATTTTTGAAATGCTGTTTTTTAAATACATACTAAAACCGGCCGGAGCCGAACGATTACCAGGGCGCCGAAGTACCTTTCAGCAGCCACATTTTTGAATATTGATGGTCTTTACTCTGACCCGTCGGCACGAAGCGGCTCGGTTCCAGCTTGTCCACCGCCGCATTATAATTCACCAGATATTTGACATCCGCGTTGGCGATCGGGTACACAAACCGCACCGGAATAGCCGCACCGAACTGTGCCGCCGGACCAGTTTTAAGCACCGGAAAGCCCGTTCTCCGCCAATTGAACCATGGCTCGACACTCAGCCAGCCGGCAATCCATTTCTGTTCCGAAATCCTTTCGAGCTTGTCGGAAGCCGACGCAAGGTTTACCGCATCCTGCGCATAATACCGATCGAAACTGAATCCGCTGGCTACCTGCGCATTGTATTTATCCAGCGATGCCTTGATCGCACTTTTATAATGGTCCTCTGCCGTGCCTGAAACACCCCAGTTGCCATCCAGCGCAGCTTCGGCCAGCATAAACTCGACCTCGGGATAGGTAATGAGGTTCATTTTCACGTAAGCTTCGTTGTTGGTGCGGTAGCGGTTGTGCAGGAACGAAATGTACGGGCTACGCTCCGGATTGTAGGCAGTACCGTCGTCCCCCTTGTTATAACCTGTCGCGTCCACGATCGCCAGGCCGACGGGCAATCCCACATAAAGTGAAGTATCCACATTAACGCCCGCTTTGGCCGGCATGTACTTCACCGTGAATGTTTCGCCAAATGCATTGGTTACGGTTTTATCGGTTGCGGTCGTGGTTTTGGCGTCCCATTTGTTCAGCACAGGCTGGAACCAGCGGTCGCGGCGGGGATCGCCGAGGGCTGTGAGCTTATCTACAAATGGTTTGGATGGTTTGATATAATACAATGGATTGCTCGCATTGAGCAAACCGCCCACGGCTGAGTTGTCTTTGGTAGTACCAATGAAAGCGATGGATGCATCGTCGGCATTGGCGGTAAATGTGGCGCTTGCCGCATCCTTAAATTCCGCTGTAATGTCGATACCGGCAGCGGCCGCTTCCGCTTTTTTGGCTGATAGACGCAGCGCATAACGCATCCGCAATGCATTGGCGAACTTTTTCCAGTTGGCCGCCTTCCCGCCATACAGCACGTCCGATCCGGCACTCACCACGTCGGCAGTACCCAGGCTTCCCAGCAAGGTAGAAGCGGTCTTGAGATCGGTGAGAATGCCTTTGTACACGTCGGGCTGGCTGTCGTATTTGGGGTAATATTGCTCGCTGGCGGCTTGCAGCGCTTCCGAATACGGAATGTCGCCAAAAAGGTCCGTCATTAAACCAAATACGAACGATTTCATGGTTAGGGCTATCGCCTGGAAGAAACGATTGTTGTCGCGCAACGCGGCCTGGTACATCAAATCGTTGTTTTTCAAAATATTATAGTACTCCGACCAGCTTGCTGCCGACCAGCCATACTGGTTGACCTTCATAGCGCCTTCATTGGTCCCCATCTGAATGTACTGCATTGCACCCGAAAGGTCCGAACCTTCCGCACCGAGTGCATAATAGGCCTTGGCCGAATGCGTCAGCACATAGCTCATAATGTAGTTCGCCGACACTTCTTCCGGGCTGTTGGGGTTCTGGTTGACTTCGCTCAAATCCTCGCAGCTCATCAGGAGAAGCCCTATTACCGCCGCCAGGCTATATATCACTTTGGAAATTTTCATGATCACAATCGTTTAGAAATCTACATTCAACTTCAAACCCACCGAGCCCGTCCACGGCATTACATTATAGTACTCGACACCCTGCATCCAGGCGGAACCGCTTTGGCGGAATGCACGCTCGGGGTCGATGCTCACGCCCGCGGCTGTCCATTCGAACAGGTTATTACCCACAATGGAGACCGATGCATTCTGCAATTTCAGTTTGTCGGTCAGGCCTTTGGGCAAATGGTAGGTAATAGCGACCTCCCGCAGCTTCACATAGGTGGCGCTGTACATATTTTCGCTCGGGAAAGGGCGCGTCGAATAGCGGTAAGCGTTGAAAGGGTCGAGCCAGACGGTGTTGGGGCCACCGAGGTTTTCAATATAGGTAGTGTTGCCTTCCGCGTCTTTGGCAGTTCGTACGCCCACGTTAAAGCTGGCATCCTGCACGCGGATGTCCTTCTTAGCACCCGTCCATGCATCAAAACCGCCGTATTCGGCATTGCGCCCTCCAACCCATTTACCCAGAAATGCTTGCGGGTTCGCTTTGATCTGCTGATCGATCGGCGTGTTCTTGTCGTAGGGAACGCCGGAAAGCGACTCTTCCAGCTGGCCATTGTTGCCGAGGAACATCATGGTATTGGAATAGAACGAGCCGCCCTGGCGCCAGTCGATGTTGGCGAAAAGGCTGAAATTCTTGTAGCGGAAGGTCTGCTGAACGCCCATCAGGAAGTCGTGGTTGTAGTTGCCGATCTTCTGGATATGGTTAATATCGGTGTCGGTCTGGTACAAACCGCCGCTGGTGAGGATCGGGTAACCGTAGTAGGGCGAGTTCCGGTCGGTCACTTTCAGCATGGGCTGCTGGTAAATATCGCCCACATCGCCACCTACGTACGTGCGCACCTCCGCGCCGCTGTATGAGTTGAACGAAAAGTAGGTAATCCCCTCAGCCAGACGCTTGATGCGCGTGCGGTTCCGTGTGAACGACACAGTCACATCCCAGGTGAAGTTGCGGCCTTCCACAGGCGTGGCATTGATACCCAGCTCAAATCCCCGGCTCTGTACGAGCCCGGCGTTGATCAGCTTGCTGCTCGAACCCGATTCGATAGGAATACCGATCGTGAGCACCTGATTTTTGTTATTCCGAACATAGTACGTACCCTCGACGCCCAGCCTGTTTTTGAGGAATTTCAAATCCAGGCCTATCTCGTTGGCGCTCGATATTTCCGGTTTCAGGTTGTTGTTTTTCAAAATATCGTTCTGGTACATGCGCTTGGTCGGGCCCCAGTCGGTATCGGCGAGGTATGTCTGGCGGAGGCTGTAAGGCGCCACATCGTTACCTACCTGTGCTGATCCCGCGCGGAACTTGGCGAGTGAAATCCAGGAGGGCAATGTGAAAACGTCCGACAAGATCACACTCAATGACGCGGAAGGATAGAAATACGACCGGTTATCCTTCGGCAGCGTACTCGACCAGTCATTTCGGGCCGTCAGATCCAGGAATGCGTAGTTTTTAAAACCAATGGAAGCCGACGAATACACGCCATAAAGCAGCTTGTGGGTCCACTGGCTATTATAAGTGATCGTCCCCGGAGCTCCGTTGGCGATGGTGTACAAGCCCGGCGAAACGAGTTCAGTAGTGGCATTATTGATAAAATTCGATCGCTGTTCAAGTCGGTTGGCGCCTGCCAGGATATTCAGGCTCCATGTTTCGTTGAAATTCTTCTTCCAGCTCGCGATGAAATCGAGGTTGGTCTCTTTGTGATCATTCATCTCGACCTCATACCCCCCTTTTACCGCCTCATAATTGCTGTAAGCTTTTTTGGCCTCCAATTTCTCCTCGTACGCATCGCGCGAGAAGCGTCCCATGAGGGAGAACTCGCTGGTGATGTCATAATCGAGTTGCAGCTTGCTGACGGTGCGGTTGCGTTTAAAACCCGTCGGGTTTTCGTAGGCAATGAAATACGGGTTGTTCTGTTTGGTTTTATACACCCGCTGCTGCATCCCCTCCTGCCCCGGCATCCAGTAATCCTTTAAATCGAGGATATTCACCTGAGCACCCATTTCATAAATGCTCCGTACCGGCGAATTGCGGCTGGCATCAATGAGCGGACGGTTGTCGGACCCTGATTCAGATACATTGAAATTAGCCTGGGCACGCAGTTTATCGGTGATATTGTAGGTGGTATTCAATGCCAGAGTGAGCCTCGAAAGATCGGTATTAGGCACGATGCCTTTGTTTTTCATATTACCTACCGACAGCCGGAAGTTGCCCTTGTCATAGTTGCCGTTTACCGACACATTATTCGTATTGGTAATACCTGTCTGGAAAAAATCCTTGAAACGGTTGGGATATGAAACCAGCGGCACCTTCTGCCCGTTGCTGTTCCATTGCACCCATTGCTCTCCGGCATCCAGGCGTGGCCCCCAGCTCTCATTCTCCTGCTCTTCCAGAATATGCGCGCCACTCTTGCCCGAGCCAAACTTGTTCTGCACCGGCACATAACGCAGCGGCACTTCGAGTACCATCGCCGTATTCAGCGACACACCCAGGCCCTTTTTCCCTCCCCGGCCCGATTTCGTCGTGATCAGGATCACCCCGTTACCCGCCCGCGAGCCGTACAATGCAGCCGCGCTAGGGCCTTTCAACACCGAAACATTAGCAATATCATTCGGGTTAATGTCCGAAATCGCGTTCCCCATGTCGGCACCGGCGAAGCTGTTGTCCAGCTTGTTGGCCACTGGCACACCGTCGATCACAAACAGCGGCTGGTTATCGTTGTTCAGCGAGTTGGCGCCTCGGATGATCACATTCACCGTCGAACCGGCAGTTCCGTCCATCTGCGAGATCTGCACACCGGCAACCTTGCCCGAAAGTGCATTCAGGACGTTGTTCTGAGGGGTTTGGGTCAGCGCCTCGGCCTGCACATTTCCTACCGAATAGCCGAGCGACCGCTTGTCGCGGGTAATGCCCATCGCAGTCACTACGGCCTCTTTCAGCGTTTCCACGCTTTCCTGCAAACTTACATTCAGCACCGACTGATTACCCACTTCCACGCTCTGGCTGTTGAAACCAATGTAGGAAAAGATCAGCACGGCCCCCTGACCGGTGACGTCGATGGAGAAGTTGCCGGCAACATCGGTCGAGGTACCTGTTTGCGTGCCCTTGACGAGGATATTCACCCCTGGAAGCGGCGCGCCGTCTTTCGAGGAAGTCACTTTCCCCGTGACCGTCCGCATGGGCGCAGCGCGAAGCTCCGGCAGCATTTCCCCGCTCATCGACGAATCTCCGCTGCTTTTTACGGGGGTCAGCACAATCTGCTTGCCCATTACCTTGTATTTCAGCCGCATCGGATCGAGAATTTCGCCCAAAACCTTGGCCAGTTTTTCCTCCTTCACCTCAAAGGAGTACTTGCGGCTTTCGGTAATCAGCTCGGGCCGGTAGGTAAATCGTACCTGGGCCTGTTTCTCGATGGCCGACAGGATCTGCACCACGCTCTGGTTCTGCACGCTGAGGCTGATACGGTGGCTCAGCAGGTCCTGCGCGCCGACCTTTCCCGCTATCGAAACGGTTGCAATACTCACGGCTATACAGAGCTGCATGAAGGAAAAGCGCATCAGTCGGTGGAGTATTTGATAGTTAAATAGCTTTTTTTTCATTACGTTTAAACCGGTTCTTGTTTTGAAAAGAGACAATAACACTCCTTGCATCCCGAGAGGGTCGGATGTTCACAGTACATTCGGTAAGGAGCCTGAGCCGGTAACGCTGGAACCGTTGCCGGCTTTTTTGTGGGTAATGGACGGCTATTTGGTCATAGAGTAATGGGGTTAGGATTTAGGATGGTCAATTACAATGCGGATCTGAAATGCGGATCTTCGCGCCGCTCACCTGGTAGTCGGCCTCGATGGCTTCGCAAATCACCCCTAGTATTTCAAAAAGCGATTCTTCCTGCACCGACGAGGTGAGCCTGCAAGCGGCCACGGCCTCTTTGTCATACACGATTTCTATTCCGTAGGCTTTGCTAAGTGCGTCGAAAATGGTGCTCACCGGCGCATTGTTAAATGTAAACCTCGCCAACTCGACCTGCGGGATCACGGGCTGCGGCGCTTTCACGAGCCCCATACTCAGCCGCTCTTCTTTTCGGAAAAAAGACACCTGTTGGTTCGGGGCGAGCACCACCGATTGCGTCTTGCGCGGCGCGTGTGCTGCCACAGACACGCTACCCGTGCGCACCTGTACGGAAGCGACGTTTTCCTTCTCGAATGACCGCACGGTGAAGCTCGTTCCCAGCACGCGGGTGGTCAACTCGCCTGCGTACACAAAAAATGGTTGGGAAGGATTTCTCTTTACATCAAAAAATGCCTCGCCCGAAAGGTATACTTCCCGCTTGCTGCCGCCCATGGTTTCGGGAAAACTAATGCGGCTGCCCTGTGCGAGTGTAACGTGGCTGCCGTCGGGCAATTGAACAACCCTTTCTTTCCCGGTTTCATTGATTTCCTCGTGTACATTTTCCAACTGTCGGGTACGTTGCGCGTACAGCGTTTCCGGTTCGCGGTACCAATGGCGGATTCCCCAGGTTGTCAGTAACACCACCATCGCAGCAGCGGCATAGCGCAGCCAACCCAGCCGGATTACCGGTGCCGAAACGGGTGCGTCTTCCATTTGCCCGCTTATTTGTGCCCAAATCAAGCCCGCCTCTTGCTCATCGTAGGCAGGGCGCGAAAGTTCGGCAAGGTTCAGGGCGATTTGCCTCGCTTGCGCGATGACTTCCTTCTGATGGGGATATAATACAGCTATCTGCTTCCAGAATGTATCTCCCGCCGCATCGGGCGATTTGGCCCATTGAATGAAGGCATCGTCCTGAATAAAATCGGCTGCCGTGTAGGACTGGTATTTCTCTGTCATGGTAAAAACCTTTCTAACCCCTAAATCGGGTGAATGCAGGTTTGTACTCAGCGACCAGGAAAATTTTGTAGAGTGGAAAGGAAAACAAGCAAACCGCCTGCTGTTTCGAAGAAAAGTCGTAGCTGGGTAATGGCCCGGTGAAGCAGGTTCCGAACCGATTGGTTGTTCATTTGCATCATTTCGGCAATTTCATCGAGTGAAAAACCATGCAGATATCGCAATTGAACCGCCTCACGCTGCCGTGGCGAAAGGCGGTTAACGGCCTCAGCCAATTTCTCATAACTGTCGGAAGGACCGTCATGCCCGAAAATAACCGCCTCGAATGCATTACTTTCCTCGGCTAAATCTACCATCCCAATGTCGGCATGCAGGCGTTCGGGATGCTTTTCGAGGTTGCGGATAATGCGGTTGCGGAGCGAGCGGAAGAGGTAGAACTTGATGGAATCGGTCATGGCCAGATTGCCGCGACGGACCCAAATGTGCAGAAATAGGTCCTGCACACTATCCCGGATCAGCTGCCGGTCAGAGGTGACGCGATAACCGTAGCTCAGAAGTTCATCGATGTATTTTTGGTAAATGGAGGCAAATGCGTCCCTGTCGCCATTTCGGAAGGCGCTCCACAAGAGCATATCGGCATTTGCTTCTTTCAATGGAGATCGGTGGTTTGGGAACACTACCTCGATATACTGATTTTTTTACTTGAAATACTACCAAAAAATCAACAATATCATGATATACTGCTCATAATACGGAATGATCCGTAACCCCGCTCCGTGCTTAACAAAATCTTAACGCTCCCAATCGAACCGGGCTTTGATCTGCAACCGGTCGCCCACGCCGACATTGGAAATCCAGATATCCGCGCCGTCTGCCGGAACCGGGCCCGTTTTACCCACCGGTTTCAATGCATTACCGGAAACTGTTCCGAGTATGCCGATGGGTTCGAACCGGTCGTTCAGCAGAGTCGCTCCCACGTACAGGGGCGCGAAGGGTAAATTGGTATTGGTCAGCAGCGAATCAGCCGAATTCCGTACGGTATGCACTTTCCCGATCAGCAAGTCGTCTGTCGTTTCGAGGGTCAGCGTGTCCCCCGCGATACTGGCCGTTTGAATGGGATGCTCGGTCTGGCGAAGCGCATTCGTAAAATGCGCTACCCTGCCGGGTTCAATATTTCCATGCGTACTGCCTTCCAATGCAATGGATATCCGGCGGTCCTTCACGTCCACAGCTGTTACAATGCCGGTAATCGCATGCGTGCGGAATGTCCTTCCTCCGACTTTCAGGTAACTGCCATCAGAGAAAAACACCCGTTCCGGTGCACCGCCCGGGTCAAAACGGACCACCGCTACATGCGCATCGGTTTCGATCCCCGCAATCGTTTTGATCTTGTTGGTCGTATCGCTGATCACCACGTCCGTCGCATTCTGCCGCTTCACTTCCACGGCCGCCCCATGCCTTACAGGTAGTTTACGCAATGCCTTAATCAGAGGCTGATTTCCTGCAAACGGCTCCATCACGCCAATGAAAGTACTTTTCAAAGGCTCATCACCAACCGACTTGCGCCTTGTAATGACGTATTTCAAGAGGTAGTTCTTCGCCCTCGGCTTATTCCAGGCATCGGCCACCCGGATTTCCTGGCCGGATTGCGGTAGAATATGGATTTTAAGCTTCGCATTTTTGTCCGAAATGTGGCTATATGTCAATGCCGTTCTATCTCCATTCAATTTTTGAACATTGAAAAGATATTGGTAACCAGACCCTTTATAATTCCAATAGCTGCCCTGATATCCCCTGGCCCCCATTTTGGCATCATCATAAACATCTCCGAATTCGACCTCCCCGCCTGCAAGCGTGCCCGGTTGTTTTTCGCCCCACTTCCCATCGGCCATGAGCGGGCCTGGCGGGCCGTGCAATGCATAATCGTGCTGTCGGCCACCCGCTACCCTGAAAAAATCCACCACATAGCTCTGTGCCGAATCCACATCGACCATGACCATATTCCGGCGGTAAGTCGTCGTCTGCGGATAGGTAGCAGAGGAAGCGTCCATCGACCGCGCAAACCTCCCATCCGCGAAATCGTGCAGCTTACCGGGCACGTTGCGGGACTGCCTTTGCGCGTCCACCACCACGGTGTTATGCGCCACCGTGTTGAACGACCAGGTGTATACTTCCTTCACATACTCATTCATCGCATCGGGATAGCCCAGGTCAGGCATCATTTTCTGCCCGTTTGCGAAGAGCTCGAAATTCAGGAAATCCCAATGGTAATGCGTGCCTTTGAAACCGTAATTGAACGTCAGCGCCACCGCATCGGCCCGGTTATTGAGCATTCCCATACCATAACCCGCCAGCAAATGAGACGGACGCGCAGGCAACGCTCGTCCAGCTGGCAACGACCGCACCTCCGGCAGCGCTTTGCGGAAAAGCGATTCGAAGGTCGAGAACGATTGCGGGCCGACTTTGCCGACGGCCGCCAGCCAGGTGAGGTAACGCGGGTCGCGGTAGGCACCGTAACCCACCTGGTAAACATCGGAGTCCTGCCCGACCAATGTCCCCAGTACCGAGCCGCTATCACCGATACCTGGGGTGATTTTGCCGGTTGCCGCCATTTCGAGCGGACTGTTGATCAGCGCCCGCAACCGCGGCTCGGCAAAAAGGTCGGTACCACCGGTGCGGAGCATATCCGCAAATCGGGTGATCTTCTGGACCGTCAGCAAGTTATAGTCCGGCGATTCGAGCGGTTGGCCGTCGCGGAATATCATATTATACAATGCATACCGCAGCCCCGATTGCACGCGGCTCTCGCCCGGCTCCTCCACCAGCATTCGCAGGTACTTTTCGGTACCCATATTTTGCCTTGCCAGCAGAATATACAGCAGGGCGATCTGGTGCATGCCGTAATTACCCTGGATTTTGCGCTGCATATAGGCATCCACGGCATCTTCCAGCACATTGGCCTCGATGAAAGCACGTATTTGGGCACCGGTTTTTCCCGTCGCCTTTTGCAATTCGGTGTCACCGTCGATGCTGTCCCAAACCGCGTCGTAAGCCTCTGCGGCATTCTGAATCAGGCTCGCTTCCCAGATCAGGTTCAGGATTTTCCCGTTATAAGTATGGCCTTTCATCTTTTCCATCAGCCCGTAGCGCGACTGGTTGGCATGGTCCATCGACGGGTACACTTCCCCGAGCCGGTACAGCATCACCGCTGCCTTATGTGCATAGCGCTTGTCGCCCGTGAGCAGGTACGCATGTGCGAGATCCGCAAACGCCGGCTCGATATGCCCTTTCCACATCCACTGGTTGGCATAGGCCACAAACCAGTACCGCTCGCCATCCGGCGCAATCCAGCCCCAGCCGTCGTCGGCGTAAGTACGGTCGAGGCCTGTTTTGTCCCTGAAACCGCTGCGGTAGTAAGCCAGGTAATCATTTGAAGGAAACACCTGTCCGTCGATCGGCGATTTCACCTGCAACGGATGGTCAGGATCGACGATCCAGGGGTAAAAGCCGCCCACCTTGAAAACCGTATCGCCGTGCACCGGGCTTCCTTTCGGGTTGAGATCGAACGCGCGCGGGACGCGGGCATCAGGCATAAGCGCGATAATGGCGGAATCGGCACGGGCCAGCCATGGATCGGCGGCTTTCAGTATCTTATCGCGCACCTGTTGCGCCTCTTTATAATGCAGCACATTCATGCGCGCCTTCATAATGTCCGCTTCCCGGTAAATCATCCGGGCGGTTTTGAGTGGAAAATGGGGCGTCCGTTCGGCAACGGATACAAACGGCGGGATTACCAGACCATCGCCGGGCGGGTTCACCGTGCCTTGCCCCAGCAGTTGCAAAGGCGCTACGAACATCGCGATGCCGATGCTCCTTCGCACCTTCCATCCAGCGACGATTCGCTTTGCTTTTTGTTGACAGAAAATCTTCACTGAAAGAAGGCTTATCTTTTGTTTAAATGAATTAGCAAGTATTTCAAATCATCGGTGACGAGGCAACGCCTATTCTGTCAATTCGGGTCAAAATTGTAATAATTTTTTTGTAAACTAAAATATTTAATTTTTGTAAACTTTTTTATTGCAAAATATTCTTTTCCTAAACTGTTATTTGATAGATTTGTTTGTCGCCGAATCACTTTCTATCTTGATGAACTTTCGGGCACGTACACGAACCCTGTTTTTCCTAACCTTTACCATGCAATGACGCAGCTGAAAACACTGGCAGTATCCGCGCTGACACTGCTTTCCTTTCATACCATAGCCCAGAAACGGTACGCCGACGCACTCTCGCCTGCCGAGTCGGCCAAAACATTCCAGCTCCGTGAGGAATTCGGCATTGAGCCCTTCGCTACGGAACCTGACGTGTTATCGCCGGTCGACCTCGTCTTCGACGCATCGGGCAATGCATTCGTGGTGGAAATGGGCGATTACCCCTATGATGCCCAGCCGGGGCGTTTCAAAGGGCGCATTCGCCTGCTGAAAGATACCAATGGCGACGGCAAAATCGATCAGTCCTACGTTTTTGCCGACGGCCTGCCCAGCGCTACCAGTGTTTTACCTTACAAAGACGGCCTGATCGTTTGCGCCGCACCTGATATTCTGCTCCTGCGCGATACCAACGGCGATTTCAAGGCCGATACCCGCGAGGTGCTGTTCACCGGATTTTTTGCTAAAAATTCGGAAGCGCAAATCACCAGCATGCGGTATGGCGTCGACAACTGGATCTACGCCAACAACAGCGGGCAAGCGGGAATGATCACCTCCCCACTCCGACCCGACATGCCGCCGCTGAACGTCGCGGGGGGCAATTTCAGGTTCAGGCTGGATAAAAAACTGTTCGAAGTCGAGTCAGGCAACGGGCAGTTTGGGCTGGCGATGGACGAATGGGGCCACCGCTTTTATACGCAAAATACATTACACATACAGCAATCGCCGATCGCGTGGCGCTACCTGCATCGGCACAATTACCTGCCGTCATTCCGCAGCGACGTCAATATATCAGACCATGAGCTGGAAATGTTCCAGAAATCGGCCACGCCCTACTGGCGCCAGCAGCGCTCGGACCGTCGACAAGCGAAATACGATTCCCTGAAAACCGGGTTTACCGAATATGCCCGCGACCATTTCACGGGCGCGTCCGGCGGTACATTCTATGGCGGGGATGGCTTTCCGAAAGCATTCCAGGGCTCTGTTTTTACGGGTGAAGTCGCGGGGAACCTCATTCATCGTGATATCATTATCCCTGTAAACGGCTCGCCTGCATTTACGGCCAGTCGCGATGCGCACGAAAAAGATCGCGAGTTCCTGGCCTCCACCGACCCATGGTTCCGCCCGGCGAATCTTACCTCCGGGCCTGACGGCTATCTTTACGTCGTCGATATGTACCGCCAGCACATCGAAACGCCTGTTTCGATTCCCGAAGACCTCAAAAAAGATATGGATTTCGCCAATGGTGAGCAGTACGGCCGCATTTGGCGCATTTTCCCGAAAGATGGGGAAAAGCGCCCGGTTGTCCTACCCGATTTGCGGACTAAAACGCCCGCGGAACTCGTGGCCCTGCTCGAACATCCTAACCAATGGTGGCGGCTGAATGCGCAACGGATTTTGGTTGAAAAACAGGACAAATCGGTTATCACTCCATTGGAACAGATGGCGGCCAGCCACGCCGATCCCAGAACCCGCCTCCACGCCATTTATACCCTGGAAGCGCTCGACGGGCTGAATGAAGGAATCGTTAAAAAGGCATTAAGCGATGCGCACGCGGGCGTGCGCGAGCATGCAGTAATCCTGGCCGAAAAGTACCCGTCATTTTTGCCCGAAGTGATCCGGCTGATAGAAGATCCTGCACCGCAGGTTGCGTACCAGGCCGCATTAAGCACAGGGCAATTCAGCGGTAAAGATGCGCTGGGCGCTTTGGCAGGAGTAGCGGAGAAACAGTCGGAGAATGCGTCGTGGCGGCTGGCCGTGCTCAGTTCCGACGGCGGCTCATCGCCGGAAATGGCCCAGCTACTGGCCAGTCGCGGTAATTTTTTCAATGCTGCCGCACCTGGAAGACTCAAACTAATCGAAGATTTCGGCTATATAACCGGCGCCCGAAACGGTAAGAACGATATGGCTTCGCTCCTGGAATTGCTGAATTCTCCCGCCGTTTCCTCCGACCCGCAATGGGCAGTGGCCGCGCTGACGGGACTTTCGAAGGGCGTTAAAAAGTCAACCAATAAAAACGAAGCAGAAAAGCAGGTTGCCAAACATTTACAAAAATTGGAAAACCATAGCTCAGATGCCGTACGCAAGCAAGCCTCTATACTCAAAAAAGCATTGAATATCAATTGAATAACACCTACCCCATTTCACCAGAACAATATGAACCCGCTTGCCAACCGCAGATTTTTCCTCCGCCAATGCCTTACCTGGGGCGCCACCGGCGGTACCGCATGGCTCCTGGCATGCGCCGGAGCGAAAAAACAGCCCGTCGCCAAAGCCACGACCACGGCAGCCGATCCATGCAGCGACCTCACCGGCGTAGATCCTACCGACGTGCAGAAGCGCAAATCTTTGGGCTACACGAACAAATCGCCTCTACCCGACAGCCAGTGCTACAATTGCAAATTATGGGTTCCGGCAAAAGAAGGTAAAGAATGCGGCGGCTGTCTGCTTTTTACAGGGCCGGTAAATCCCCAAGGACATTGTACTTACTGGGCCCCACAGGTTTAAACCGCTCTAATATGCCGCAACAGTCATTCACTCGCCGTGATTTTTTGAAAACCAATACCATTTTGGGAATTGGGGCAACGGCTTTGCCGGGGTTTGTTACCGGTGGTCAGGAGGTGGTCAAGGGTGGTCAGGAAATGATCAGGGGTAGTCATGAAGTTGTCAAGGATAGGCTGCTCTATTTTGACGGTTTTACCCGCATTGGGCCGCGGAAGTACAAACATCCTGCTGAAAAATGGAAGCTGGACGATCTGCTGGACGACATGGATCAATGCTCGATCTCGGCGGCGTTGGTGGCTTACACGCAATCGGTTAATTACGACCTGATGTATTCCAACCTGGAACTGAACCGGATGCTCAAACCCTACCCCCACCTGTTCCCGATCTGGAATGTAATGCCGCACCAGACAGGCGAGTTTCCGGAGCCTGGCCAGCTGGGCAAATTGATGGCGGAACATAACGTCAGGGCAGTAAGCATTCATCCCAAAACCAATGCGTGGGACTGGAAAGCGCGGCATTGCACGCCTTTGTTTGCGCATTTGAGTAAAACAAAAACACTGACCATTACTACTGCCAGCGAACTGGGCACCTGGGAGGACGTGGAGGAATTCCTGATCCGCCACCCCTATTTGCCGCTCCTGCTTACCGGCGCCGTCTGGAACGAGCAGCGGTATGTGCTTCCGCTCGTGCAGCAATACAAGAACCTGCATATCAGTTTCGACAATTTCCAAATCAACGAAGGCCTGGAATATCTGTACCGCACAGGCTGCGTCGACCAGCTGATTTTTGCCTCAAACAGCCCCACCATGTCGGCTGGCGCCCACCGGACTTATATCGACTACGCGGCCATTCCCGAGGCTGACCGGGCTAAAATAGCAGGGGGCAACCTTATGCGGCTATTAAAAATCAGTTCTAAACCTGCATTACGCGAAAACAAGAACGAGGATATCCTTATGCAGGCCGTACGTGCTGGCTCGCCCCTGCCCGTACCCGTGATAGACATGCACATGCATATGCTCCACGAGGGGTTAAATGGTGGCGGCTGGACCTACCGCATGGAAAACGGCGGACCGAAAGGCATTTTCGCCATGGCCAAACGGCTGGGTTACCAGGGCGGCGGCATTATGAGCTGGAATGGCGTGGTAAGCCAGAATGCGATTGCCGGGAACCCGTGTACTTCCGAAGCGCTGGACGTCGCACCGAAGGGTTACTGGGGCCTCGCGACCTTCGATCCAAGCCATTACAGCCAGGAAGAATTACGTAAAATGATTGCGCAGGTGTATGCCGACAAGCGGTTCATAGGCATGAAACCTTACCAGTTTTATGGCTTCGAATACCACAACCCGGTATACGATGTGTGGTGGGAATATGGTAATCAAAACAAGTTCTATGGCTTGATCCACAATTCCCGCTCTGACCTGCTGGAAGTAGAAACGCTCGCCAGGAAATACCCCGATGTCCGCTGGGTGATCGCTCACGCGGGCGGCAGCTACAAAATGGCCGACATGGCGATTGCAGTCATGAAAAAATACCCGAACGTATTCGCCGAAATCACCCTGACACCGGTTCCGCTAGGGGTAATAGAATACCTGGTAGCAGGAGCAGGGGAAAACCGCATTCTGTACGGCTCCGACCTGCCTATGCGTGACCCGCGCCAGCAGCTGGGGTGGCTGGTATTTTCGACATTATCGCTGGAAATCAAAAAGAAAATACTCGCTGAAAACGCCATGCAAGTCATTAAACCGTGCCTGGACAGGCTGCCGGAACATAACCGGCCTTCGCTGGCATCCAAATAGAACCTGAACCATGTGTAGCACGAACCATTTATCGAGAAGGGAGTTTCTGGCCGGTACCGGGGCATTACTACTTGGAAACGCCATGGGCGTACAAGCCGAAACCTCCGTTCAGGAACCGATCATCGACATTCACCAGCATGTCCATTACGCCGCGCGACCCGACGACGTGCTCATCGCGCACCAGCGTGCCATGGGCATTACGCATACGATCCTGCTGCCCGCGGGCACACCTGCGTTCGGGACTTCCACCCATCAGGGAAAAACCAATGGCTTGCAGGCACAGTGCGCAGGTAATGAAGCGTGTTACGGCATTGCTCAAAAGCACCCCGGTGAGTTTGTATTCGGCTCGAATGAAGTCCCCGATTTGCCCGATGCCGTACAGGAAATTGAAAAATACCTGAAACTGGGCGGACGTGTGATTGGCGAATTGAAATTCGGCGTGGATTGCGATTCGAAGGAAATGCAGCGCATTTACCAGCTTGCCGAAGCGTACCAGGTGCCGGTACTGATGCATTGGCAGTTCCAGATGTTCAACTACAATTTCGAGCGTTTCCCTAAAATGCTCGAAAAGTACCCGAAAGTGAATTTCATAGGCCACGCGCAAACCTGGTGGGCCAATATCGACAAAGGCCATACAGACCAAAGCATTTTGTATCCCCAAACCAAAGTCACACCCGGCGGCCTCACCGATCGGCTATTGAGCGACTTTCCCAACATGTACGGCGACATGTCCGCCGGCTCCGGGCTCCTTTCCATGACCCGCGATGAAGACCATGCCCGTGAATTCCTGACGCGTCATCAGGACAAACTGCTTTATGGCAGCGATTGCGACGATCATATCGGCTCCGGCGAAAAATGCCAGGGAGCGCAAACCATCGCCGAAATACGGAAACTGGCCGCATCGAAGACTATCGAGCGGAAAATCCTTTACGGCAATGCCAAAAAGCTGTTCAGAATAACATAAAAAAGCCCATCTGCGAAAACAGAAGGGCTTTTTTATCATTTTATATTACATTAAACACCCAGGCTCCATCCTTCGCGATAGGTCCGTTTCACCCACTGGTTCACCTCGTCAAAGTTAGTTACCTTCATGTTTTTATAATCCCAAAGCATTTTGAGGTTCGCTCCCGGATAGTCGTAACCGTTACCGGTTGCACGCGGTTTTGGCATATCCGCGCCGCGGATCGCGAGATTCGCCATCAGGATCGCCTCTGTCAACGGGCCCGCTTTTTCGAACGGCGAACTGAGTTCCATGTTGCCATAACCGGCGATACAGCCTTCTACCCATTGTGCATAGTGGCCTTCCGCCGACCCCGGTACCCGGGCAAATTTCTGTTTCACCTTCACTTCTTCCATACGTGAAAGCGGTAACAGGCGTGGATTGGCGGCATACTCGCTGGCCATCATCTTGCCTTTGGTACCTACGAACAGGATCCCGCTGTTACCGTCACCAAACAGTTCGTTCGGGCCAAGCTCCTCCGGACGTTCGGGCTTGATTCCGCCGTCCATCCAGTGCATAGTGACTTGCCCTTTCGTTTTAGGTGTTTTCGGGAAAGTCAGGGTTGCATGGCTAGACGGAGGGCAGCTGTCCGGGAAAATACCGCGTTTGCCAAATGCTGTAAACACGCTTCCTACACTCGCCTGCATATCCACCGCGTATTTCAGGTCGAGAATACGGAACGGCGCTTCCATGAGGTGGCAACCGAGGTCACCCAACGCGCCTGTGCCGTAGTCCCACCATCCGCGCCAGCTTCCCGGGATCAGGTTGTCGACGTAGTCCTTGTAAGGTGCGGTACCAAGCCACAGATTCCAGTCGAGCTCTTTCGGCACCGCCGGCTTGTCGGTGGGCCAGGGTATACCTTGCGGCCAGATCGGGCGGTTAGTCCAGATATAGACGGTATGCACATTGCCAATAATGCCGGCGTCGTGCCATTCGTGCAACTGGCGGACACCGTCGCCGGACGAGCCCTGGTTACCCATTTGCGTTACTACTTTATATTTGGCGGCTGCCTCGGTGAGCATACGCGCCTCGTAAATATCGTGGGTCATTGGTTTCTGTACATACACGTGCTTACCCAGCTGCATGGCCGCCATCGCTACGACCGCGTGCGTGTGGTCGGGCGTGGAAACGGAGACCGCATCGAAATTTTTGGATTCTTTTTCAAACATTTCCCGCCAGTCTTTATAATACTTGGCTTGTGGGAAATTTTTAACGGAGGTGGCTGCACGTCTGTCGTCCACATCGCACAGGTAGCCGATATTGGCCTTACCGCTTTTGAAGAAATTGGCAATGTCGGACGTACCTTTTCCGCCGACACCTACTCCTGCCACAGTCAGCTTGTCGCTGGGGGCCACGTATCCCTTGCCCAGCACGTGGCGTGGGACGATCATCAGACCTGCGGCGGTACCCGCGGCCGCTTTAATGAAATCCCTCCGCGAAGAAGAAGGCTGCTCTTGAACGGTATTCTTTTTTTCCATGTACGTGATTTTTTGATTTAGGAAATGGATATACAGATTACAGGTACTTCACCTCAATTTACTACTCGCCTAAGTACTTTTTTTCAAGTATTTACTCTGAATATTCTAATAACGGCTATTGATCCCCCACCCGCTGAATAGGAATGCAGCAAAAAAATCACCGTTTTTTCCTAACTTTTAACCAACTTCAGACACCTCCATCCTATGAAAACACATTTCCGCTTCCGCACCGCGCACCTCCATCTGCTGCTGGCAGGCTGCATATTGCTGGGGTTCGCTTTCAATACCCGCTCCGACGTCGGGAAAGGCAAATTGATTTACAAAACCGGCAATAAAGTTTTTGATATGAATATTAAATCGGCCTATTTCATTACCGGCCCCGACGGCTTCGACAGCGGCAAGAAAATTCGCCGTCTGATATTGACGACCAACACATTGGATGACAAAATCAAATCGTGCGGCGCCATGAATTGTGTGGATCAATACATTGAAGGCTTGCAGGTCGATCTCGATGCCTCGCCACGGCTGCTTTACTGGGTCAGCCTGAACAACCAACTGGTGCAATATTCGGGCACTGCCCAGAATGAGTTTCTCACATTAACCGCCGATACACCCGATCACCTGGCCGGCACATTGAAATTCGACCAATCAGCCTCCGGCGGCCCGGCAGTCGATGTTACGTTTGATGCGAAGCTGATGAAGACGTTTGTGAAAGCACGGTAGCCGCAGCGATCAATCGAGGCTTTCGAGTCTTTTCAGTGCAAGCGTATCACGATAGCGCTTCATGAGAAGTTGGATTTCTGCGAGTCTTTCAGAACTTGTCTGGGGGCTCTCGAATTCGATTTCCAGCTCCCTGAGAAATTTATTGACCTTCCACTCCGTAATTGTCAATGATATCCATTGTATGCCTGTGCGCAAAACCAGGCTTTTGATGATGATAAAACTGTGGTAAGCGAAATATGCCATTAGTCCAACAAGTACCAGCAGTATCTCTTTCGGTCGTCCATTGGGAAGTTCAGAAATAACTGCGCTGAGCGTCGTGGTAATCGCTGCAATAGCCTTGCTTTTCGGATAAGTTACCTGAGGCCTGACCCGCCTCGCCATTATTTAAGAACGTCAAGAATTTCCTGGGCAAGACCATCCCGGTGATGCTGCCCCAAGGTGACCGACTTCCCGGTTTTAGGATTGGTAAGAACAATATCGCCATAAAACAGATTATAGACGAAGCGGACCAATTTGTACAAAAAGCGGCACAATTGGAAGAATACCCAGGCTCCGGAGGCGGCAAGAATGAGGCTGGAAAGAAAATCTGCTATTTCCATAATTCAGTGTGAGTTTTAGTAATCAATAATCGAAAATAGGTCTTCTTTTCCGGTCAAAAAAATTTTTAATACATAATCGTATCACCGATTATCCTGCGGCTTCTGTAGTGCGGAATTGCTTACGGTAGGCAGCGGGAGTCATACCTCCGAACTTGCGGAACTGCCTGAAAAAGAAGGGCGGACTCTCGTAACCGCAGGCAAAACTGATCTCGGCCACCTGCATATCGGTTTCGATAAGCATTTTGGAAGCCATATTAATGCGGTATTCATTCAAAAAAGTAAATAGCGGCTTTTGCATGGTCCGGCTGAAAAACCGCGAAAACGATTCCTCGCTCATATGCACGAGCCCTGAAAGCGTGGCCAGTGTAATGCGTTCCGAATAATGTTCCCGGATATAATTGTAAACGGTATTAATGCGCTGATTGTCGTCGTAATTGAGCGGATAGGCGAAACCCTGTTCACAAAGTAAATGGATGTTTTTCACAGCTGCCAGCAGTTCGAGCACTTCCAGGAACTTCATCAGCCGGGAAAATGGCTGCATTTCCAGCATTTCCGCAAGCATAGGTTTCACCCTGGCCGACACTCCCTGGTCAAAACGGATACCTTGTCCGGCCAGTTGCAGCAGCCGCTTCACCGACTTGAATTCCTCCACATCCAGCCAGCCATTCCCCATAAAATCACCCGGCCACTGCACCACGATGGAGCTCGCTGTTCCCACGCTATCCGGCGTGTTTTGCCAGCAATGCGGCAAGTTCGGGCCCAGTAATACCAGGTCGCCTGCTTCGAAACTCTCCATGCTGTTGCCTACATAGCGTATTCCCTCACTTTTAAGAATGACCGTCAACTCGTATTCCGGGTGATAGTGCCACGGAGCGTCAAACTCTGCCACCTCATACCCGAATACCCGGAACGAGGAATCGGGCAGCGGCTGGAATGCTTCGAATTGCGCTTTCATCGCATGGAATAAGTTTTTATACCCTATTTAGCAATCATTACAAATCAACACGGCAATATTAATACAAAATAAGTTAGTTATTGATCAAAATCAGCAATGCACTTAAAAGATGACATCCGTCATATTTGTAACACTAAAACTAATACCGAACACGAAATCATGGAAGTAGCAACACGGGACCTTTCCACCTGTCATGAATTGATATCCGATCTGT
Source organism: Dyadobacter sp. BHUBP1 (assembly GCF_050587785.1). Taxonomy (NCBI): domain Bacteria; kingdom Pseudomonadati; phylum Bacteroidota; class Cytophagia; order Cytophagales; family Spirosomataceae; genus Dyadobacter; species Dyadobacter sp. BHUBP1. The sequence goes on along the minus strand of NZ_JBOBIH010000004.1, from coordinate 777,304 downwards.
TCAAGCAGCCCACCAGCCGGGAAGAATGGGAACAATACCGCCTGACCGACGAGCAAGTGGCATTTTTTCACGAAAACGGCTATCTCTCCAACATCAAGCTGCTGGAAGACTGGCAGGTGGATACGCTGAATGAAGAGCTGCTCGCCGCTACCGACCCATCCAACCCCAATCACCATTTATTTTACGAATTCCATTCCAACGAATCGGCTGATCCCAATGCGGTTCTTTTGCACGCCCTCGGCGCATGGCGTGTGACTGAAGGCTTTCATGACGTGCTCTGGAATCCGGCTTTCGTAATGGCTGCCAGCCAGTTACTGGGCGATAAGGCCGTTCGGTTCTGGCACGACCAGCTCTTTTGCAAACCGGCAAGGCACGGCGGCGTGGTGGCATGGCACCAGGACTATTCCTACTGGACGCGCTCGGTACCGATGCAGCACCTGACCTGCTGGACGGGCCTTGACGACTCGCTGATCGAGAACGGATGCCTTTATTATGTACCCAAAAGCCACCGCTGGGGCCTGCTCGACAAGCCCGAACTCGCTGGTGATATGGAGGGGCTGATGCAATACCTGACCGACGAGCAGAAAAAAGAGTTCAAGCCCATTCCCATCGAAATGAAGCGTGGCTACGGCACATTCCATCACCCTCTAACGGTTCATGGATCCTATGAAAACCACTCGGAACGCTCACGGCGGGCATTTGTACTCAATGTCTTTGCCGACGGCACAATGTCCGACACCAATTCCACGCTGCTCGAAGGCGTCCCCGTCATCCCGAAAGGAGAAAAATTAAAAGGGCAGTTTTTCCCCCTGCTTTTCGACGCATAACGCTACTATTCCTAAATCCGCATGCATTAACACACGCTCAAAAGGCCGCCCAATTTTGAAATGGGTGGCCTTTTTTAATGCTTATCGCTTCGCCAGATAACGAAAGAAAAAGCTTTCGGGATCGCCTAGCTGCTGCCAGACAATATAGTTGGCACCAAAGTCTCGGATTTCAGGTGGGGTTTCAAATGAAATACGATAGTTGCTAGCACTATAAATCAGTTCTTCCAGTGGCGTTAATGCGCAGCTTGTGAAAATAAAAACGGGAATTAATACACGCTTCCCTTTATTTTCGACCAGCCAGATAACCTGTTTTATTACGAATATGGACAATACGAATAGCGGCGGGATAGAAAGCTTGATACTCCAATCATTCCACCTCCCAAGAATGAAGACAGGAATGGTGAACAACAATACGAATGAGATGACAAAGATCTCATCTCTCCATATATTGATATTTGCAAAAACAAATATGGAAGACAATATCAAAAATTCGGCAGTCAGGAAAAGACAATATTGCAACCAATAGCCCTCCAAAACATGCGGGGCATAAATCATCCCAAAAGAAAAATCATTGGAAACAATAAATGTGGATAACAAAAAAAATAAAAAACAAGCCAACATATTTACGTAATTCCATCGCAGCCATTCTCCCCTATGATGTTTCAATATCACCAGAATAAATGGCCCGATACCTGTCAGGCAAAGTGGCGACCATAGCAACATCGATACACATGCAACGGGAAAAATGCGCATCAAAGCCGGGTTGATTTGTCGATGATTCAATATAATTCCGATTATCAGCCATGTAGGCAAGCAATGCTGCGGAGCCCAGAACAAATTGCGGGTGTGCGAAAAATAATGCAGCGGACTAAGCCACATTTCAGACCTGTCCGTTGTGAAGCCTAATAATCCGTTGAAAACATAATCCATTCCACCGAACAGGGAAATTCCGGTGAAGACGAAAAAGGTAACCGCGTACCCGCGCTGCCGCATATGCATACGCACGAGCATGAGTGCAAGCGACGCGCCCAGCCAAGAATAGGCGAAAAGAGCCAAATTAGCAGCTTTCCAACCCAGCAATTTACCTACAATCGCGGCGGGTAGGTAATAGGCAAAGTAGTATACATAGGCCTTTTCCGAGATTTCCCCGAACTCCTCGCCAAAATACCCCTTCTTGAAATACAATGGCCAGGAACCACTTACGAGATGCCATAGCATAGAACTTCGTATGCCCGAATCAAAATTACGGTAACCAATACCACCAATGCTGGAAAAAGACAGCCAGATGAATCCCAGCAAACAGATCAGTGCGAAATGTCCGCGCCAGGTACGCCATTCTGACGCCATTTGCCTCATCCATATTTTGAAGCGAATTAAAAAATTGACCTTACGCAATTCACTGTACATTCCGTACCCCACCAATCCAATGAGAACGGTCGATATTTCGAACCGAATAAATCCAGCTATAAATATCATTATCGGAAAAAGCAGGTAGCAAAATGAAGCCAAAACCAACAAATCAATTAAAAATGACCGCGGATATAAATAACCCGATTGACTTACGGGAGATGTCTCCTGCTTTAAATTTTCGAACTCGATGGCTTTAACGAAAGGCAGCCTCTCTGCATTGAACAATGAGAAGGTTTTCATATAACTTCGGAATCAAAAGACATAAAATTCCTATCCGGATCGCAACAGCAATCGAACCGGCAGGTTGATTCATTAATAAACACTAGCAATGGGTTATCCGAACGAGATAATCGGGTACTTGACAATAACGATCATTATTATACGAACAGCGCTTTTCGTATTGAGACAACTATTTTTTCAGCTCATAAAAAAGGACACCCAATTCGAGTGTCCGCGTTGCGAAAATCTATTTTTTATTTGCAAATAATATTTCAAATCTCCGTGGCCATAGCCGGATCGCTAATGCCATGCTTCCCCTTTCAATCCTGCCTGCAAGGCAGTACAACGATTATCCCCAAAGCCCATTTCCTGGAATTCTACAGTTCCAGGCGCAATGCATTTAACCAGCTGCTTTTTACCATGGTGTTCCATTTCACATTCCGTTAATCTGCAATAACCGACCGTTAAAGAATTGGTATCCCTGCCAGCGTTACCAAACGCACGGACCGCCGTCTAAATGAGGATCAAAAAGTGGTAAATGTTTACCAAATCCGTAAACTTTTTTGTATCTTCATGGGGTATTATTTAGAGGACACACTGACCGGCGAGCGGCTGCCGGCGACGATTAGCAGGCTTTCGACAAAAGAGATCGCGCTGCTCGACAGTAGTAGCAGATTCGATTTTGAATGGAAGCGGCAACTTCAATTTGAGATATACGGCCTTCGGCTGGAGCACCGGGAAGAAGTTATCGGGCTGGTTTCATTGGAATGCCAGCCGAAAAACCTTGCTATTGAAATCAAGCTGATCGCGAATGCGAGAGAGCACCTCGGGGCCGGGAAACGGTATGATAGGATAGCAGGCAGCTTAATTGCGTTTGCCTGCCAAAAGTCTTTCGAATTGAAGTTTGATGGCTTTGTTTATCTCAAACCTAAAACCTCAATCATACGCCATTACCGCCAAAAATATGGTTTTAGTGATTCGGGCAATAATCTTTTTTCAGATACCAACAATTCCAAACACATAATCAGGAAATATTATGATGCAGCTAACGAAGAAAGAACAGAAGACCATTAAGAGGCTGTTTGAGGAGTATACGGTACAAGAAATTGCAGATGCGTTCATGATTCCGCGAGCACCTCTTTCCCGCGAAGAGGAAGAAAAAGAGATGCAAGAATTCCGCGCGATGCGCCAACGGGAAATTGCCAACCGTACGTCCGAGCAATGGATAGAAGTCAGAACACTCACCATTAAATATCAGATGCTGGCGTATATTGAGGGGGACAGATTGGAAGCACATTGGAACTTCCAGTACTTCCTCAACGAATACATCCGAGCGCAAAACAAAAAAGACAAAGAATTCGCGGCAGATGTGGATGTAAAACCCTATGTGCTCAGCCAATACCTTAATGGCCATCGCACACCGCCGAAAGAATTTCTGATCCGGCTGGAACTGCATTCCAATGGGTTGATACCCGCATCGTGGTGGCTTAGGTCGCTTCAAAAATCAAAGGAAATAGAACTAATGCAGGACACCGCTATTCGTGAGCAGGAAAGTAAGCATGTCAAGAATAAAATCGAACTTGCCCTTTAAACGATCATCCTTACTTCGCATGAACTTACACGCATTTTCCATTCGCTTCCTCCTGCTGGTTGCGGTTTTCACATGCCTTCAATTCGCCTCGCTGGCTGCCGACACGCTCCGGGTCGAAGGTGGGAGAATTTCCGGTACCACGAGTTACGACGGCGGGATCAGTATTTATAAAGGTATTCCGTTTGCGGCACCGCCGGTGGGAAATCTGCGATGGAAAGCGCCGCAACCCGTAAAAAAGTGGAACGGCGTGCTCGCCTGCGACAAATTCGGGCCCAGCCCGATGCAGAGCCACCCGGTACCTTTCAGCATGTGGAGTGCGGAATTTCTGATTCCGAAAACGCCGATCAGCGAAGATTGTCTTTACCTCAACGTATGGACTGAAAAAAAGGGGAAAGTCGGCGCGAAGAAACCGGTAATCGTCTGGATTTACGGCGGCGGCTTTGTGAGCGGCGGCGCAGGATGCCCCATTTACGATGGTGAAGCGACAGCCCGAAAAGGCGTAGTTTTTGTCAGCATCAATTATCGTGTGGGCGCGTTTGGCTTTTTCGCGCATCCTGAACTGACGAAAGAATCCGGTAAGAACGCTTCTGGAAACTATGGCTTGATGGACCAGATTGCCGCTTTGAAATGGGTAAAAAAGAACATCGCGCAATTTGGCGGCGATCCCGACAACGTTACGATTGCGGGCCAATCGGCAGGATCCATGAGTGTTAACTGCCTCGTGGCGAGCCCACAGGCGAAAGGACTATTTAACAAGGCAATCGCCGAAAGCGGTGCCGCTTTCGGCAGAAATTACCCTTCACTAAAACAAGCAGAAGATGCGGGCGTGAAGGCAGGCGAGAAGCTGAATGCCCCTTCACTCACTGCATTGCGTAAAGTGCCCGCAGAAGAAATTTTGGAAAACATCACCGCCTACCGAGGCCCGATTACAGACGGCCTGGTGCTGCCGGAATCCGTTTCCGCTATTTACAAGGCGGGAAAACAAAACCCTGTCACGCTGCTTACCGGCTGGAACCAGAACGAGAATGCCGTCGCTAAACCCAAGAATGCCGCTGATTTTCAAACACAATACAACCAGCAGTACGGCCCGATGGCACAAACGTTCTTTCACTATTACCCCGCGCAAACCGATGCCGAAGCCGCGCACTCGCAGAACGAACTGGCCCGCGACATGAGTTACGGGATCCAAAACTACTCGTGGGCACAAGCACAGGCGCAGCAGAACAAAGGCGTTTATCTCTACCGGTTCACACGCAAGCTGCCCGCGACGGGTATTTACGCGCAGTATGGCGCATTCCACACGGGCGAGGTCGCGTATGCGTATGACAACCTCCGTTTCATCGACCGTACATTACGCCCGTTGGATGCCACGGACGATCAGATTGCCAACGTGATGTCAGCATATTGGGTGAATTTTATCAAGACGGGCAATCCCAACGGCACCGGATTGCCGCCATGGCCTGCATTTAATTCGAATGCACCACAAATGCTATTGCTTGGCGAGGAAATCAAGGCAGCGCCGCTAACCGAACAGCCGGCATTGGATTTCCTCATCGAGCAGGCCGCCAAACGGTAGAATTGACAGGAAGCCGGCTTAAAGCGATTGTAACCAGTCAACTCAAACCGGCTTTCCATGCTTATCGACAGAAAGACTTTCCTCCAAAACCTCTCTATGGCTGCCAGCGCAGCGTTTCTCTCCGATTTCACACAGGCCAGCCCGCTTTTTGGCAAGAAACCTGAAATGCGTCTCGGCTTTGTAACGTATCTCTGGGGAAAGGACTGGGATGTGCCTACGTTGATCAAAAACCTCTCGGATACGCACATTACTGGTGTGGAGCTGCGCGTAGACCACGCGCACAAGGTTATGCCTGATCTTGGCCCGGAGCAGCGGAAAGAAGTGAAAAAGCAATTCGCCGACAGCCCCGTCAAAATCGTCGGGCTCGGTACCAATCAGCAATATGATTACCCCGACCAGGATAAGCTGAAAGTCTCGATCGAACGTACCAAAGAATTCATCCACCTGAGCGCGGATGTGGGCGGCACGGGCGTGAAAGTGAAGCCGAATGCATTGCACAAGGAAGTCCCTACGGAAAAAACTTTGGAACAGATCGGCCTTGCATTACGCGGGTTGGCAGGCTACGCGGCCGATTTTGGCCAACAACTGCGGCTGGAAGTCCATGGCGAGGAAACACAGGAACTTCCGAACATCCGCAAGATCATGGATTATGCCGATCACCGCAACGCCAAAATTTGCTGGAACTGCAACAAACAGGACCTGAACGGGCAGGGCTTTCAGTCCAATTTCGATCTGGTCAAAAAGTATTTCGGCGATACCTGTCACGTTCGGGAGCTCGATCGTACCGACTATCCCTACCCCGAACTGATCGACAATCTTGCCAAAATGGATTACAAAGGCTGGGTACTGCTCGAATGCCACACCAACCCCGACGACAAAATCGCCGCGCTGAAACGGCAGCGCCAGGTTTTTGATGCCATGACGACCAAATATTAATTACCAGCGAACTACTTTAGGAATCCCAACTCTTTGCACACTTTCGCCATATTCTTCTGCCCGCACACGGGATTTTCGAGGGATTCGAGGATTGAATGAGTGAATGAGCCGCCGTGGAACGGGGAATGAGTGAATAGTCAAGTATTGGCAGATATATGGGCGACGCTGCAAATGCCCTTACTGCGTCATGTTGACAAGCGACTATTATCTGTGTAAATTGTGAGTAGCTCCTATATAAATGAGTCTAACACTATGAGAAAACTTACTTCGACGAATTACTACAATCAGACGTTCCTGGAAGAGAAATGCACATTGAACGAACTGATCAACCTGCTTAGCAAACGGTGGCTGACCGAAGTGATGTTCAGTATTGAGGAAGGCAACAACCGGTTTTCGACGCTGAAAGAAGACCTTAAACACATTAGCGACAACATCTTAGCCGATCGCCTGAAACTGCTTGAACAACACAAGCTGATCATCCGCAACGACAATTTCCGCGAAGTACCGAGCCGCGTCGAATATACGCTGTCCGAAACCGGTTCCAAGCTCAGCGAGCTCCTCGACGGCCTCTGCCACTTCTCCGAGACCGAAATGGAATTCCCCGATTAACACTACCCTAAAGGCCGTCTGCCCGGTCCTTAACAATTGTTAACAATCACTTCGGAAATTGTGAGTGACGGGATATAGCCTTCTCCCCGTTTGATCATCCATTGATGCTGGCTGTACATCGGATTCGATCTACGCTTACGTTGTTGGATAAATTCGGCAATGCATTCCAGCCAACAACACCGCATTGCCTGCAATTCGCTCCATTTTACCGGCTCCGTTAAGCATTCCCTCACCAACGAGGTGTTAGGGACATGTATTAATTGTGCTGAAAGTACTAAACGTTCGCAAATCAGGGCCGCTGACTGGCTTTTTGACTGGCATTCGGAACTATGTCGCAAGGACAGGCAAGTGCTCAAAATTGAGCTTTTGCAGGAACCTTTGACGATCCAGGGCCTTGTCAGCCTTGCCGATAAAGGAGACCATATTTATATGCATTTAGTTGAAAGTGTAAGTTGGAACAAAGGGAAAAACAAGCTATATTGTGGTGTAGCGGGCAACCTGTTTGCAACCGCCTGCAAGTTGTCTTTTGATCTTCGGTATGATGGAATTATCTCCTTCGTTCCCAAAACACAACTCATTGAGCATTATCAGAATACCTTGGGCGCTAAACTTTTCGGGCCTAACCGCATGTTTATTGACACAAGGGAGGCGTCAATTTTAATCCAGCAATTTTTAAGCCAATGATCTTATGATAGATTTAACAAAAATAGACGAAAAGGACCTTGTGGTGAGCGACAGAAAACTGACTGAACAGGAAGAAAAGGAATTCAGCGCCTTCCTGAAATCAAGGAAACCATCTTCCGAAAAAGACGCTGCCGTAAAAACCGCGCACTAATAGCTCGCACCAATCAAATCCCGCAGCACCACCGATGCGCAGGTCGCACCGAACGTCGCGGGCAAATAGGACATCGTGCCGTAAGCGGATTTTTTGTAGTTGCTGCCGTCGGTAAGGATGAGCGACTCACGGATTTGTTCTTCGGTCGAGAATACGGCTTTGATACCTTTGTAAATCCCTGCCTTTTTGAGGTTTTTCCTCACCTGCTGCGCGAAAGGGCAATTATATGTCTTCGAAATATCGACCACTTTCAGCTGCGTCGGGTCTATTTTCCCGCCCGCGCCCATGGAGCTGACGATGCGCATATTGCGCTTATACGCCTGCGTGAGGAACGTCAGTTTGGGAGTGACACTGTCGATGGCATCGACAATGTAGTCGTAACGCGTTACGTCGAGGATTTGCTCCACAGCATCTGGCGTTACGAAGCTTTTCACGACATTCAGGGTCAGCTCGGGATTGATCGCTTTGAGTCGCCCGGCCATGATATCGGCTTTGCTCTGGCCGTGATTCGTAGCCAATGCGGGTAACTGCCGGTTGCGGTTGGTCGGGTCTACCACATCGCCATCCACGATCGTCATCGTCCCTACCCCGCCGCGGCAAATGAACTCCGCCGCAAATGAGCCTACTCCGCCCAACCCGATCACCAGCACATGCGCCTGACTGAGCTTCACCAGGTTTTCCCTCCCAATCAGTAACTCCGTCCTGGAAAGCCAGGAAAAATCCTCCATCATTGTTTAAATACTTTGCCGAAATTCGTTTCGAGCTGCAAAGCAATCTCTTTTTCGGGAATATTCCGCAACCGTGAGGCGGTTTTGTAGATTTCGCGGATATCGCCGCCGGTGTCGTCGGTTTCGAGAAACAACTGATCCGTCGGGACTGCTCTGAATGCCTCCATAATAGCTGCATTGGGATGCAGCAGCGCCTTCCCGAATGACAGAAAGTAGCCTGCATCGATCACTGGCTGTATCACCGAAAGACGGTTGTTGACCCCATGAAAAACGACTGGCACTACGGCGTTCTTTAAAAATTGCAGGCACTCCCGGAACGCCTTCACGCAATGGACCACCAGCGGTTTCCGCAATTCTCCGGCCAGCGCGATCTGCCGTTCGAATGCGATGCACTGCATATCCCAGTCCGTGGCGGTGAGCTTGTCGAGGCCGCATTCCCCGATCGCAAGCACTTCCGGCCGTGCAGCATACCTGCGCAGCAGATTCAAATCATCGGATAGCGTTTCCAACCGAATGTACCAGGGATGGAGCCCGGCACTTATATACCGGCCGCCCACAGCACCCGCAAACCCATTATGCCGGTTTTCGATGGCCAGTATGCCCGGGTCGCCGGGCGAGTTGTGAGTATGGACATCCAGGAACATCGACAGGGCGCTTCATTCAAACGGATTCACTGCGTACATCAGGCTCCTGGCCGATATTTCATGGGAATCGATGTGTGACTTACCTTTATAGTTGCGTACCCGCAGGTTATCTTTTCCCTGATAAACGAAAGAAAGCGTCGCAACCGGCTGGCCGATATTGAACATTTTGGAGCCTTTTTCGGTATAAGCCTCAGCCAGCTCTTTTAATAAAGCGGCATCGGGAAATTCAAGACATTTCAGGGTAAAACCGTCAATATCGCCATCCCAATTCAGATACAGTAAATGGCGTTGTTCGGGGGCTATTTCAAAGTAAAAGTTGAACCGTCGCTGCCCGTCGAAAGCCTCCGAAAGTTGTAACTCCTTCGATTCGGGGTAATAGGTTTTGATTTCTTCGCGTAAGTAATCGAGTGAATTCATCTTGGTGCGTGGGTGGTGTCTTTCAATTCGTGTATAAACAAATATATCCAGCCAGCGGCAGAATTTCAAGGATCAGCCCGGAAACAGTTTGATCACGTGCTTAAACGTTTTACCAAGCGGCAATACCTTTCCGTTCAACAGCCGGATCATATTGCCCTCGATATAATGTACGAATTTTTTGTTCAATATGAAAGACTTGTGGATCCTGATGAACGCGTCGGCCGGCAGCTGTTTTTCGAAACTGCCCAGGGTCCGCTGCGTGAGCAGGAACTGGTCCCGGCCCCATATTTTCACGTAATTACCCAGGCTTTCAAGATAATATACGTCGTCGAGCTGCATTTGAACCAGCTTTTTGTCGGATTTGATATACAATGGCTCCGCTTCGTGCGGCGCAGGGGCGGTTACCGCCTGCTTTCGCAAGGTATACTGCTCCAATGCCCGGTTGGCGGCTCTCAGGAACCGGTCGAAGCGAAAAGGTTTGAGCAGATAATCGACCACCTCCAACTCGAAACTTTCCAGCGCGTGCTCCTCATAAGCAGAGGTGATGACGACCAGCGGACGCTGATTGAGCGTGCGCAGAAAGTCGAGACCGCTGAGCTTCGGCATACGGATATCAAGGAAAATAAGGTCGACCGCATGGTGATTGAGAAATGCAAATGCCTCGGTGCCCAGGTAGCATTGCCCCGCCTTTTCGAGGAAAGGGATATCTTCGATGTACCTCAGGATCACATCGTGGGCCAAGGGCTCATCGTCGACAATCAGGCAGCGTAATTTCATAACAGGTCGATTTCCAGGCTGGCGGAAAACACTCCTTTCTCTGCCCGGGTGGTTAACCGGTGCTTTCCGGGGTATAGTAATGCCAGCCTTTTCCGTAAATTAGTCAATCCAATGCCCGTTTGCGCGTCCGGTGCCGGTTCGTATGAATTTTCACAGACAAAACGTACAGTATGCTGGTCGGATTTGAGGCGAATATGCAGGAATGCAGGATTTTCTGCATTCTCGACGCCGTGCTTGAATGCATTCTCGACGAAAACAATCAATAGCAGCGGGGCGATCAAGGCCGTGCCATTCTCTATTTCTTGTTCAAATTGGAGATCCAGGCTTCTTTTTAACCGGATTTTTTGCAACTGAATATAATCGTTCAGGTATTTGACCTCCTCCTCCACACGCACAAACGGCTCCCTGGCTTTATAAATCACATAGCGCATCAGCTCCGAAAGCTGTAAAATGCTTTCGGGCGTCTGCTCGGAGCGTTGCAAGCTCAATGCATAAAGGTTATTAAGTGTATTGAAGAAAAAATGCGGGTTCAATTGCTGCTTCAAAAGGTCAAGCTCGGCCATGGATTTCTCGTGTTGCAGGGCTGTAATGAGGCTATTCTGCCTCGCCCACTGGATCGCCAGTAACACCGGTAAACTAATAACCAGTATCAGCATCGCGCCGAACGCATTTTCAGTCACAAAAGGATTGGCGGAAAACACGCCGCCCAGCACTTTACTGAAAGGCAAACTGGCCAGTAACTGCCCCCACAGCGGGTAAAACACGCCGATCAACGCAGCTGAACAAAGGATGTAATGCAAAATACCCCGTTCTTTCAGAACCACAGGCACAAGCCAGCAACTGTTGACATAAAAGAAAAAATAGCCCGCAAGATACATTACCAGTAGTTGCAGGGAATAACTGACAAACGTGGTAAAATAGGCCGCTATTTTCGGAAAGTGTATCTCAAAACCAATAAGCAGCTGCTTTCCGGAATCGTACAAGGGATTGTCAAGGCTCGATACCGCCATCGCACCAAGCAATAATGCAAGCCCCGTGATGCTGATCAGCACCGCCTTTTCCAAGCTTAGCCTGCGTACCCATTTCACCTCGCGTAACCGGCCGCTGTACTGGCTTTCCGCCACGAGCACGCATTCCAGCACTGCAATGCAAAGCCCGCCGGTAAACACTACCGGCCATAAAAGCTGCCCAGGGCTTAACTGTGCGCCCGAAATCCCCAGTAATATGGGTAAATACCCTAGAAAGCACCCCAGCCAAATCCGACGATTGCGCCCCGCAAAACGGCCCTCCCTACTCCCCTCACGCACCCACGTGGCCGTGAGCATAGGCGCCCACAGCGCCGTTAAAACCAGTAGCGATTGAAAATATGCCACCCAATAATCGTCCCGCCCGATCGTAAATCCGATCGAAACCCAGCAGAACAGTCCCACGTAAAGCCACGTATCTTTCCGACGGGCCAATGCGTCCGTTACATTTTGCATTACCACCATCCCGCAAATAAACCGCAAATCGCGGCGGCTTTCAAAAATTAATGACGACCGTCGCGATTTTGGTGATATTGGTAAAAAACGCTCAAAAACAGGCTCGCAGACGCCTTCGTCACCGTTGTATTTACCTTCCTCATTATTCATTGAATACCAGGCCAACTGCATCCCATCTTTGAAGCAGAAACTTCAAAACCCATGTCATGCAAAGATTGAAAATCCAGGGACTCTCCAAAACCTACCCCAACGGCATCCGTGCCCTCGACCAGGTGTCACTCCAAATACCGAACGGGATGTTCGGGTTACTCGGTCCTAATGGTGCCGGTAAGTCGACCTTTATGCGCATCCTCGCTACGCTTACCCAGCCCGACAGCGGGCTGATCACCTTCGACGGGCAGGATATCATCCGTGAAACCGATTGGCTAAGAAGCAGGCTTGGCTACCTGCCGCAGGATTTCGGTGTATATCCGGGCGTTTCTGCCGAAAGCCTCCTTGACCACCTGGCCGTATTGAAGGGCCTGATCCACAAACCGGAACGCCAGGAACAAGTGGCCGCACTATTGCAACGAACAAACCTCTACCAGCACCGCAAGCGGGCTGTAAGTACATTCTCCGGCGGAATGCGCCAGCGTTTCGGTATTGCACAGGCTTTATTGGGGAGTCCGCAGCTGGTGATCGTCGATGAGCCTACGGCGGGCCTGGATCCTTCGGAACGCAACCGGTTCCACGACCTGCTGAGTGAAATCGGGGAGCATATCGTGGTGATTCTCTCGACGCACATTGTCGCCGACGTGCACGATCTCTGTCCGCAAATGGCCGTACTGGCCTTCGGCCGTGTGGTCCTCGAAGGCAAACCCGAAGTCCTGACACATTCGCTGAAAGGCCGGCTCTGGCGCAAAATCGTCACAGCTGCGGAGCTCGCCGAAATGCAAGCCGTTATCGACATAATCTCCACGCGCAGAGTCGCCGGGCGCATTCAGGTACACGTGCTTGCGGACGCATGCCCCGGTACGGCGTTCGAGGCATTCGACCCAGGGCTCGAAGAGGTGTATTTTGCCACGCTCCCGGGCGTCGGCCGGAAGGAGGTGCAGCCATGCTAGCTGCCATGTTTCGCTTCGAAATGGGTTATCATTTCCGGCAGATCAGCTTTCGCATTGCCGCATTGCTATTCCTGATACTCGGCGTCCTGATGCCTTTCGGCAACTACGGAGGGGACGAAATACACCGGAATGCCCCGCATGTAATCAATTTCATCATGTGCCTGCTTTCCTTGTTCGCAATCTTCGTGAGCACACTCGCCGGCGCGGCTGTGGTGCTGCGCGATGCTCAATATCGCATGGAGCCGCTTATTTTCACGACGAGCATCGGTCGCATGTCCTATTTCTTTGTCCGGCTGCTTGGGTTGCTAGCCGCCGTATTCCTGGTTATGTGCCTCGCGGCACTGGGTATGGCAATGGTAACCTTCCTCGCCCCGCCCGGGCAGCTGGGGCCCTTCCATTTTTCCTATTACCTGGCGCCGCTACTGCTGTTCGGTCTTCCGGGCGTGGTATTTTGCAGCAGCATCATTTTTGCAACCGCCCTGCTTACGCGCGACGTCCGATGGGTGTACACAGCCGGGGTTTTAATATTTATCGTCTATTTCACGGCTTCTATTCTGGGCAATTCGCCGGTGATGGCCGGCTCCATACCGGCTCCGGGCGGTCCTGGCTGGCTATCGGTACTGATAGATCCTTTCGGCTTTACGGCATTTTTTGGAGAAACAATGAACTGGCCCGTTTCGCGGCGCAACCAGGAGCTGTTCCCGATCACCCCGAGTTTCACCGCCAACCGTTTACTCTGGACCACGATTTCCCTCGTCTTGCTGGCACTGTCTTATAACCAATTCAAATTCAGAATTTTATCGGAAAAGAACACGACCCCATCCAGTAAACAAGTCGCACAAACGGCACCTGCATTGGCCTACCGGACCATCCGTGCCCTTGCCAGCGGACAACACTACCACTGGCAGGCGTTTTGGCGGATACTCACGCTCGAAACAAAAACGCTATTCGGCAGCCCGGTCGTAACGACGCTTATCTTCGCATTATGGGTGTTTTTCAATGCGGTAGAGCTGTTCGAAAACCTCTCCAATGGGCCATACGGGGTACGAAGTTACGCCACCAGCGGTATCCTCGCCGAGCAGCTTGTGGCTGTACGACCGGCATTACTGCTGATCCTGTTTTATGCTTCTGAATTGATTCAAAGGGAAAAAACAACGGGAATCCAGCCGCTGATCTTCTCCACGCCGGTCTCCGTTATAGTTTTTGCCATCGCCAAATCTCTCGCGCTGGTCGGCTGGATTTTCGTGCTGATCACCGTTCATATCGGTATCGGTGTGGCTGTCCAATGGTTTTCAGGATTCGAATATTTTGAATGGGCCACCTATTTCCCGCTGTATTATTATGCCGGCCTTCCGCTGGTCCTTTACGCCATCCTGATCCTATTCATCCAAGCTCTCGTTCCTAACAAATACCTGGGAATGCTTATCAGTGGCCTCATTACCGGCATTTTCATCTTCGGCGGGAAACTCGGCCTCGAAAGCCACCTCGCACGTTTCGCCACAGCCCCACGCCTGCGCTATTCGGACTTTGACGGGTTCGGCCACAGTGGGTTGTCCTTTCACTGGTACATGCTCTACTGGGCGCTGGTCGCGCTGGCGCTCGCGGGCGTGGGTACGCGTACGTGGCCGGGGTATGCGCGCGGAAGCATACGTACGGAAATTACGTCGGTCCGGCCAGCCGTGATATTTGCGTCCGTCTGTGCATTGCTCGCTGTCGGAACGGGGATTTATATTCAATTTAAAACCGGCCTTTCGGCCAATAACCGCACGGGAACGGCTAATGCGGAATGGCAGGCACAATATGAACGAAAATACAAGCCGCTTGAAACCCTTCCTCAGCCGGTAGTTACGGATGTTAACCTGCAAACCGACCTTTTTCCAGCTGACCACTACTACACCGTAAAAGGTTCTATACGGGTTAAAAACAAATCAGGGCAACCGATTACTGAGCTGCATATCGGAATCGACCCGGAAATTGAACTGGTTGAACTGGTGCCCGAACACGCTTCGCAAGTATCGAAGGACGAGATCTTCGGGCAACATGGGTACCGTCCCGAAACCCCGCTCGCGCCCGGTGCGGAGATGACGATCCGCTTCTCGATCCGCGCCGACCGGTCGGCACTTAAAACCTTCAACAGCGAGCATTCGGTTGCGGCCAATGGCACTTACATTGAATTGGAAAAATACCTGCCGCATTTCGGTTACCGAACGGCTTACGAAATCGAAGATGCGGAAGAGCGGCGGCAAAATGGCCTGCCTGTCCGCAGAGACGTTCCGTCGTCCGATCATGAGTATCATTTCATTCATTTTCAAAACATTATTTCCACCGAAGCCGGGCAGCAAGCCGTCACAGCAGGCACATTGGTGAAAAACTGGGAGCGCGCTGGCCGGAGCTATTTTCAATACCAATCCAAAGAACCGATCCCTTACATGTTTGCATTGAGCTCTGCCTGCTATGCCATGAAAACGGAAAAGTACAAAGGCACGACCTTCCGGATCTACCACCATCCCGGGCACCCGCAGAATGTCACAGCCATGATGCTCGCCATGAAAGACGCTGTAGATTACGGTAATGCGAATTTCGGTACCTACCCGCGCCACGAGCTCACGCTCGCCGAAATCCCGCATTACCCCGGTTCGGCGACGGCCTACCCTGGCCTCATTTTCAGCCAGGAGCGGAACAATTTCAGGAGCAATCTGAGCGATACTACCGGTTTCAATTTCACCTATGCTACTACCGCGCACGAAACGGCGCATCAATGGTGGGCGGAGCGTGTGGCTGCTCCGGCGGGACCGGGTTATGCCTTGCTGACCGAGTCGTTGGCCAAGTACACAGAAGCCATGGTCACCGAAAAACGGTTCGGCAAAATGTACCTGAGGCCTTATCACGTAAAGGATTTTCAGCTCTATTTCGCCTACCGCAGCGCTATCGCCGGAAAGGAAATGCCGCTTTGGCAAACCACGGGTCAGCCTTTTGTACATTACCAGAAAGGCGGATTGGCGCTGTTTCGTCTCAAAGAAGTTTTAGGAGAAACACATTTGAACCGCGCATTGCGGGAGCTGGTGGCATATCATGGCTACCCGCTACGAAAACCGGATCCGGCCACCCTGGTCAATCTTTTGACGCGCGCGACACATGCCTCGCAGGCAAGGTTGATCGACGAGCTTTTCAAGAAGGTAATCGTGTATGACAATGACATTAAAATACTGTCAAACAAAGCATTACCTCACAACCAACAGCAGCTTACATTGGAAATCAATATCCGTAAAACCGACGAAACATCGGGCAAGCCAGTGCCGCTGAAACCTGACGATGCGATTGATATTGTCGTGTTCGATCAGCATATAATGCCAAATATCAAGCCGCCAAAGCCTATTTACGCACAGCAGCATTATTTTTCAAAAAAACGCTCGGTCATCCAAATTGTGGTACCGGGCCGGTCGGTAGCTGTCGTGCTCGACCCGTTGTCTTATATGCTCGACATTAGTGACCATAACAACGTAGCAACACTAAAATGAGGTCTGACTGAGTGTTGCGGACCTCACGGAATATGCCCCGGGCATTGATTATTTCAAATACCCGGGCACTTCTTCGACAATCGTTTCAAACAGCTTTTTCGCGCTGGTATGCTTCAATACCGGCGCTATCTGCCCTCCCCAGAACATAATCAGGTCATATTGCTGCTTTTCGGTAGCAGCCTTGCGGAGCGGCACGATAAACTGGTTTTGTAGCGGGAACGGCAGCAGTTCGTCGTTACGCCCCGCGATGGATTCGGTATAGCGGCTGCGGATACCGCGGCCCAAACGGCCTGTCGAGACCTTCGTCAGCGTGGTGTAACGCGCGGCGTCCGAATGCAGAAGATCCCGGTGATATTCGCTTGCACCGGACTCGTCCGTGGCAAGGAATGCAGTACCGATTTGCACGCCTTCCGCTCCGAGGGTAAATGCGGCTGCCACACCACGGGCATCGGCAATGCCGCCAGCGGCCACCACCGGCGTTTTCACTTTCTCACGGATCTGCTGCACGAGTACGAATGTGCCCGTGAGCGATGCCTCGGGAGATTCCAGGAACGACGGCCGGTGACCGCCCGCTTCGAAACCTGAGGCGATAATCACATCCACCCCGGCATTGTCCAATGCAATCGCTTCATCGAGCGTGGTGGCATTACCGATGAGTTTAATGCCCTTTTTACGAAATTCTTCCAGGATAGTCGGGGAAGGCAGGCCGAAAATAAAGCTGAAAACCGGAGGTTTGGCGGTCAGCAGTGCATCGACCTGGTTCTCGAAACGGGATGGGTAAGCTCGGGGTTTTGTCGGCAACGGGGCTCCCACTTCATCAAAAAAAGGCTTTACGAGCGCGGCGGCTTTTGCAAATTGTTCTTCCGAAACCTCCCCGGCAGGAAAGTCGCTGTCGGAAACCCAGAGATTGATGTTATAAGGTTTGTTGGTAGCTTGTTTCAGCTCCTTATCCAGCGTTATAATTTCGTCGGGTGTGAGCATATAAGCGCCATACCCGCCCATTCCGCCGAGATTGGAGACCGTCGAAACGAGTTTTACGGAAGATAGATTGCCCCCGAACGGGCCTTGTAGTATCGGATAGTCGATTCCCAGCACGCGGGAAACATTGGTTTGATTCCACATAATCCAGGTTGGCGGGCAGTAAGTGAAACCCGCTGCACAAATTAAGCAGAGAAAACGATCGGTCTGATGTGACTTACATCACAATTTTATGTTAACGCGCAGAATGGTAAAGCCGGCTCAAAGTCTCGCGCGACACGCCCAGGTAGGCGGCGATCAGGTGCTTCGGCACGAGCTGGAACAACGTGGGGTATTGCACCAGGAGGTCTTCATACCGCTTTCTGGTATCGTTGGTCATCAACGAAAGAAGCCTTCTTTGCGACGCTGCATAGCCGCGGTTGGTACGCCAGCGAAAAAAATGCCCGACCGCTTCTATTTCATGGCAAACCCTTTCGCGATCGTCTGCGGATATGGATAAAACCTCGGCATTGGCCACGCAATCCACGATCACGGCGGCCGGATGCCGGTTGTACAATGCGTCATAATCCGACGCCCACCAGGTAGGCATGGCGAATTGCAGGATGGTCATCCGCAGTTCGTCGTTCATGAAGTAGGTTTTAAGGCAGCCGCTCAATACGAAATATTCGCGCGTCACTGTGTCCCCCTCGTGAATCAGCGTTTGGCCTTTTTTGAATGATTCGTGTTTGAAGCAAGCGTAAAATCCGTCGAACTGCGCATCGGTCAGTTCGACGGATCTGGTAATATGTTCTTTCAGGATTTGCCGGGCGTCCATGGCGGGTTTGTTTCAATCCTGAAATATAAATGTTTGCCCGAAATTATGGCTTACTCATAATCCAACCAGGTCGTGGCCCTGCAAGCCTTATCCGTTGTGAACCGTACCCAGCGGGCAGAGAAGTTTTGCGGGAATGTAAATGAAACAGTCTGCCCGGGCTTCACTGTGAACGTTTTATAAGCCATCCACGGTCCGTTACCTACCGGATCGGCCTCGAGTGTAAAAGTCACAGCTTCCTCTGCATTATGGGATAGTTTCAGGCTTTTCTGATCATAAAAACCAATCAGATAAGGGTCGGAATGCTCGCCTGCCTGTACCTGCGTGTCTTTCCAGGGACCGCCGTGGCCCGTAGGTTTACCGAGTTTCCAAAGGTCGTCGATAGCCCCGGCCCATACGGCCGCCTTCTTGTCCCCTGAAACGATGATATGCTCGCTGTTCCGCATCGACTTCGGATCGACGCCCGTCATGACCAGCAAACCGCGGTAGGATGCATAGTCATGAATGCGAAGATTGTGCGAAGAAACGGGGCGGATTTTGGCATAGCCATCCGCATTCTCGGCGGGCAGCTCGTAGAATGTGCCATGGCAGTTGAAGAGATCCCGCTCGGTAGCTACTTCACGGCAAATGCGCAAGGAAGCTTCATTGGTGAGGCCAGCGAAAGCCTCATTACCCAGCGGCAATCGCCAGCGGCGGCCTTTATCGTCGACTACGAGCACCGACGAAACTTCCACGGTTACGACCTGTTTAGGAATAGCAAATTTGGTTTTGATAAATGAATGCATGGAGGCGTCCTCCCGTCGGCTGAGTTTCATATCGCGATCAAGTTCGTAATAACCGACCTCGTCCGGTTTTGCACCGCTGAAATCCATCGCAGCCATACCCAGTACCCGCCGGTTTTCCCCCAGGCCATACAGCAGCCCGCCATGACTGGCGACCGAATTGGCATTGCTAAGCCCTTTGAAAATCGCATCCGGCGTGCCTGCACGACGGTCAGCGGTTGTGTAGGTAAAATGAACCGTTGCCCGGGTAGCGTTGTCGGGCCGCACACGTACCCATTCCCCCGATTCGGCATTGCTAAAATCCGCATTGAGGGCCGCATTGGGGCCTAATTTGATTGTTTTCAATACCGACCATTCCCCATTTCCTTTTTTATCCACTTCAAATACAAACCCCGTTTCACGCTCGCCCTCGTTGCGTATCCATACCGCGCGGCGCTCCCATCCCGCAAACAGGAAGGGCTCCGAGGTTTGTCCGGCTCTCACTGGCTCGTTCAGCCAAACCGAACCTTCCGCCGAATTAGGGCCAAGCTGGTCGGGCAGGTTAAGGGGTGTAAACCAAAGATTGGAATTGGATTGTCCGGGACCTTCTATTCCCCCCTTGGCTTTGCGTTTGTTCAAAAACTCGCGCTGGGCCGAATCGTCGCAGCCAAAAACGAGACGCTCGTTCCAGCGGGTAAAATCGCCGATTACTTTCAGGTAAGCCGTGCGCGGACGGATGCCGGCGCTGTTCTGTGAATTGAATTGCCCCGGAAACTTCCAGAACATCCCATGCATAGTCATCAGGTAATCGGGCTGCTGCGCGGTGCCTACGTCGCGGATGCGCGGCCACTCGGTATTCCAGCCATGCGCGCCGTCGTAGGCGTGGCTGGCCTTGGGCAGGCGGTAGAAGCTCCATTTGCCGTGGTCGCGCACACCCACCAGCACCGATTTGTGGTCCCAGCCGGTAGCCCATATCGGGTCGGTGGCTGGGTTCTGATTGCCCCCGATGCCCCCTGGCCCCGTAACCTCCACAAACTGGTTGCGACGGACTACTTTCCAGTTCTTCCCGTCCCATTCCGACAGCGAGCCCGATTCGATATCGAATTGTATTTCGGCTTTTCGCCCCGGTTCACCGTTGTTGGAATACACCGCCACGCCCTGGCCTGAGTAAAAACCCTTCCCGTGCGTCCCCGGAAGCAGCCCTTTGATTTGGTAGGTTGCCTTATCGGTTTCCTTGTCACGGTCGATATTGCCGTCCTCATAGAGCATCTTAGGCGCCAGCGTTTTTACATCCACTTCATAAAAACCCTCCTCCATAGTTCCGTAAAGGATCTTCCCGGCCGGGTCGGTCAAGTGTCGCGCATTGCCGGTATGGCGGCCCGGCATCGCTTTATATGGAATCGTGCGCACTTCGCCTTGGCTGTTGATGGCATAAGGTCCGATAAAAAGCTGGTTGCTTTCCTTGTGGATCATGCGGTTGGCCGGCGTGCCGCCGATACTTTCGGGGCGCACCGTCTGTTTCAGGTCGGTGCTGATCTCGTACAGCTTATCGGACGAGCCGAAGGGCAGGTGCGGACCGTAGGTAATCGCCCACAGCTTCCCGGCCCAGGGTACAACGGCCCCTGTGCCGCATTCCCCCTCATTGTTGTACATGGCCAAATGCGGGTAAATACCGCTGTATGAAGGCTGCTTCGGCATTTGCGCCGCCACCGGTTGGGCGATACTCATCACAGAACCGGCCACAAGCGCGCACACACGATTTCTTTTCATCGAAAGACTCATAGATTTGATAATCAACTGGAAAATATAGAATTAATATCCGGCATTCTGTGTGATATTCGGGTTCACACGCCGCTCTACGGCCGGGATCGGCCAGAGGTACTGCCGCGATTTGTCGAAACTGCGCTGGGAAAGCATCTTCACATCCGTACCAAAGCCCGAATAATCGGCCAGGCCGTCGTCATCGAGCGGGGTAACGCCGGGGAAGGGCCATTTGGCGCGATTCTGCGCTGCCGGGTCGGGCAAGCCTACCACGGGCGTCGATAACGCCTTTTCGGCCAGCTTCCAGCGGATCAGGTCCATATAGCGCAATCCTTCCCGCGGAAACTCCACGCGGCGTTCACGGCGCAATACCTTACGCAATGCGGTGGCATTGGTAGTGGTAATCGCAGGATAGGCAGTGGTTTGTTCCACACCGACCCCGTAAGCCCTTGCCCTGATCAGGTTAACAGCGTTCAAAACGCTTTCATCGATCTCCCCGAGCTCGATTTTGGCCTCTGCGTACGTGAGGAGCATTTCGGCATAGCGGATTACGATGGCATCGTTGTCTTCTACGAGCCGGTCCGGCCAGGTCTGGTCGATGCCTTTTTTCCAAAGCAGGCCCGTAAAGCTCGCAAATGCGGCCACGGCACGGGTATCTTTGTTGGTCACCCGGCGGTTCTCTTTCGAACTGAACACCGTTAGGGAATCCGGATGCGGCATGTAATTATAGCCGAGCCACTGAGTGTTGAACTCCACAATGGTGGCCGTCAGCCGCGGATCACGGTTCTTGAAGGGCGCCTTCGGGTCGTACAAAACCGATTCGTCAATCGGCTTTCCGTCCGTGCATTCGTAGGCGTCCATCATGTCGCGCGTGGGCAGCTGTGCGCCGTACCCGCCCGCATTACGCGAGATATTGTCCTGCACATAACCGGCACCATTGAAAACCTGCTGCTTTTCATCACGAGGCACGCTGATAATCATTTCCTTACTGGTCTCCCCTGATTTCAAAAAGAGCTGCGAATAGCTGCCGTGCAATGCATAAACACCCAGGTCCATCACCGCTTTCGAGGCGTCGCGGGCGAGCTGCCAATTACCCGTATACAAAGCCGTACGTGCCTTGATCGCCAGCGCGGCGCCTTTCGTCAGTCTTTTTGTTTCGGATGCGCCATAGGACACAGGCAGATTCGCGATGGCGAAATCGAGCTCGTTGAAAACGAATTGCAGGATTTCCGCCTGGTTCTTGCGGGCAATTCTGTAGGAATCTTCCAACGCAACCGGCTCGGTCAGCAGCGGCACGTCGCCGAAATGGGTTACCAGCCGGGAATACTGGTAGGCGCGTATCAAACGCATTTCCGCTTCCAGACGCAGCATTACGGCGGCCGGTGTATTCGCGGCGGCCCGCTCTTTGTTGGCGATAAACGAATTGACGCGGGCAATGGCTTTGTAGGAGTTGAGCCAGAACGTCTGCACGCCGGCGTCGTCGGCATTCATTGTGCCGCCGATCACAGCATTGGTCAGTTGCCCGCGGTGCCATTCGTTGTCGCTGAACAGCTCATTATCATTGCCCCAGAATGCGAGGCGGTACAAGTCGTTGACTGCAAGTTCCAGCTCGGTCTGGTTTGAATAGAATGTGCCCGTGGAAGCTTCCGAAAGCGGATTGAGGTCCAGGGTATGGCAGTTCGTCGCCCCGGCGAGGAGCACCAGGAATAGGGTCTTTTTCATGTCTTATCAATCGAATAAGGTTACTAAAACCGGATGGTGGCGCCCGCCATGAAAGTAGCGACGATCGGGTACGAATAGCTGCCCGATTCCGGATCGAGGTATTTGGGAAATTTGCTGAGCGAGAATACGTCGTTAGCCGAAAGGTAAAGACGCAGCGATTGCACGCCGGTCTTTTTCAGCACGTTCTGTTTCAGGGTGTAGCCCATTGTGATGTTTTTCAGGCGGAAATAGGCGCCGCTCAGCAGCCAGTAGTCGGAAAGCGCATAGTTGGCCGCATTGGACGTCCTCGAAAGCCTTGGGTAAGTCGCTTTGAGGTTCTGATCCGGCGTATTGTTGTTGCTCCAAAACTTGCCTGCCATTTCGGCCGGTATATTGCCAAATGCCTCCGCGAATGGTTGTGTAACCTCTGAACTCAGCCGCGACAGCTTTTTGGCAACGCCCTGAAATGTAATCCCCATATCAAAACCTTCGTAATCGGCGCGCAGGTTACCGCCATACAGGTACCGCGGCAATGCGCCCCCGAGCAGCACTTTGTCATCGGTTGTGATCTTTCCGTCCTGGTTCACATCCACATACCGCACATCCCCCGGCTTGGTAGTCACATTCAGCACCGGCGCTCCTTTGATTTCGTCCACCGTTTGAAATAACCCATTTGAAATATAGCCAAACCATTCGTTGTACTGGCTCCCATTGCGGACGATCTGGTCGCCCCGGAACTCGGTACCTTTCAAATCCCCCACGGTCGATTTCGCGTCCGACAGGTTCGCCGAAAACGAGCAATTGAGCTTGTTAATGCGGTCGCGCCAGCCCAGTTCGAGCTCCCAGCCCCTCACGTTCAGCGTACCGGCATTCTGGTTGGGTTTGTCATAGCCCATGTACAGCGGGATATCGAGCGGCAAGAGGATATTGGTCGTCGTCTTTTTGTAATAATCGGCTGCCAATGTGAGGCGGTCGTTCAGGAACGAGGCATCCAGACCAATGTCCGCTGTCCGGCTGGTTTCCCAACTGATGTTTTGAACCGCATACACCTGCTGTGCACCACCCGTGAGCGGCACTACCCCGCCATTTTGGTAAAATAATGCCGTAGAAAAGTCGATCGTGGCCATGTAGGGGTAATATGCGGGGTTACCATCCTTGTCGAGCAGCCGCTCGTTACCGGCTTCTCCCCAAGAGCCGCGGAGTTTCAGGAACGACAGCCAGCGCGTGCTTTTGAGGAACTGCTCTTCCGAAACCGTCCAGCCAGCGGAAACCGAAGGATAAATGGCTTTCCGGTATTGGGATGCAAACCGCGACGAGAGGTCCGAGCGGAGATTTCCCTGGATGAAATATTTGCTTTTGAAATTGTACTGCAACCGGCCGAAGAACGAATGTAAGCCCGATTCGTTGGCGCTGCCGCTGTTATCGCGCAGCTCTGTCGAACCCGAGTTGAGGTAGGGAAAGCCTGTCAGTGCAAATCCGCTGCGCGACGCCCCCAGCGATTCGAGCGAACGATAGTTTTCCTCAAAACCCGCCAGAATATCAATCGAATGAGCATTATTAAACTCCCTCGCATAGTTCGCAAGCACCTGCCCGTTAATCGTCACGCCCTCCGACCGGCCTTCGTTCAGTACCGTTCGCGCCTGGTTCACCACCGTGCCCACGGTGCCATCCGGATTGGTAAAGCGGATCTGCCTCGAAAAGTACTTGGTTTTATCAAAATCGAACACAGGTGCTACCAGTGCTGTGAATGTGAGGCCATTCACGGGCTTGAAATTGAACTGCATCCGGCCGCCCAACTGGTTATACAATTGCCTCGTGAAACCGCCCTCACGGAGCTGGGCAAGCGGGTTGCGGCCGTCCTTACCAACGGCAAGTTTGCCGTTTTGATATACGTCGTCGTAAATGGGCGGCATAATGCGCGCTTCGTAAATCGGGTTGTAAGTGCTGCCGGGAAGCTCGTTGCCATTGCCCTTGTTGGTGGTCCTTTTGTAGAAAACATCCAGGTTCACGCTGATCTTGTCGTTCACCTGCATGTCGTTATTTACCCGGAACAGGTAGCGGTCATACGAACGGTTATCATAGAACGCACCCGAGCTTGCATATCCCAGCGATGCTTTTGTTTTGATTTTTCCGGTGCCCATGGTGAAAACGAGGTCGTGGCGCTGACGCGGCGCGCTCTTGCGCGTGAGGATAGCCTTTTGCCAGTCGGTATTCGGAAAGCGGTCGGGGTTTACGCGGTTGCTGTCGAGGTAGGATGCAATGTAGGCATCGGCAAATGGTCCGGCGGAAGCACCATCATTCACGGCCTGCTCATTGAAATACCGCATGTAATCCTGCACCCCCGCATATTCGGGTGTGGCCGTGGCACGCTGCACGCCATATTCGTAGGTGTATTCAAGGCTCCCCTGCCCGCTTTTGGCCCGTTTTGTTGTGACCAGAATCACCCCGGCCGCCCCGCGCGAGCCGTAGATCGCCGCCGACGCCGCGTCTTTCAGCACGGTAATGTTCTCGACATCGCCCGGATTCACGTTGTCAATGCTTGCCACGGGTACGCCATCGACGATGACCAGCGGGCTGTTCGTGCCGATGGTGGTGATCCCCCGAATGAGAATACTCGAACCGGAGCCCGGCGCACCGCTGCTGCGTGTGACCGAAACGCCCGCTACGCTACCTTGTAGGGCGTCCGACACCTGTATGGTCTGTCTTCCGCCCACGTCGCGCGCGCCGATCGAGGAAATGGCGCCGGTAAGGTCTTTCTTTTTCTGAGTGCCGTAGCCTACCACCACCACTTCCGACAATGCATTGTCACTTTGTTTGAGGGTCACATTCAATTTTGTCCGCGAGCCGGGCGTAATGTCCTGACTTTGGTAACCTACAAATGAAAATGTGAGGGTGACGGCCTCGCCATCGGGTAATGCAAGCGTATAGTCACCATTGGTATCTGTAACCGTTCCGCGCTGGGTACCTTTGATCACAATGCTCACGCCGGGCAGGTCTTTTGCACCTTCGTCCGTCACTTTGCCCGTAAGCTGCCGTACTTGCGCCAGCAGCGGTCCCATCGAGGCAAGCAACAAGGCGCAGCCGAGTAGAATTTTTTGTCGCATATTTTTTTTCAATATTTAGGGTTTCAAGCTGTCCCGGGGCCCTGGGATTGCACAGATCAAAAATTTGAGTGAGCAAATATAAAATTGGACAATACGAGGATTCTCAAATGCGCTTAGCCAGTTCGCTATCCAAAATTATGGACAACCTAAAAAACTGACATACAGAAGTTTATTGTATGAGTATTATGGAGAATGGACAAGACAAGGCGAGCTCTTTAGACCTCCTCGATCACTGTTGTCAACTCGTGGCGGATACCTATGGCAAGCCCGACAGTTCGGAGTGGACGAACAGCGATTTTATCAGGCTTTGCAGCATCCTTTATAAAAAAACGCACGTGCAGATCAGCCCGAATACCCTCAAAAGGATTTTCGGAAAAATAAAAACGGATGCCCGGTACTACCCGCAGAAAGCCACGCGTGATGCATTGGCGCAATATGTAGGCTTTGCCGATTGGGACCAGTTTACCCTCGCGCAGTCGCGGCAGCAGGTTGCACCGCTGCGCCGGCGGCCCGAGGCCGACCCTGTGAGTATCCGGCCGGCGGAGGTTCCAACACAGCAGCCAAAAGCCCGGAAATCGCCGGTCAGGAAGCTCTTCATGGCTACGTTTGGATTGATCGTCATCGGCATTGCAGCCTGGCGGGGATTTCTTTTATGGCAAAACGATAAGCCCGAGGTAACGCTGTTTTGTAAAAATCCGGAGGGGGACAATCCGCATTCGGCCGTTTTTGTAGTGCGAAATTTCAGGAACGTGGGCGAGCTCGCCGAAGATTATACCATCGAATTCGGAGACGGTGAAAAAGTACGCCTGAATGGCAAAGACAGCGTCTATTCAAACTATTATGAGGTGCCCGGACACTATCTGGCCATCTTGAAGCGGGCTGGTATCCCGCAGGACACCGTGGCTGTTTTCCTGCACACCAATGGCTGGACCGCCACCGCGAGTATGATGTACGATACCACGCGTGTCTACCCGATCGAAGCGCCGGGCCTTTTCGCCGATGGTTATAACAGCATCAGCGCCGCTCAAATAGCCCGGGCCGGTGTTGACACCAACCGGACGTTCTTTGTCAATTTCATCAATACCCACCTCACGGGCATCAATGGCGACAACTTCGAACTCCTGATCGACGTCAAAGCTTCTCCCCCGCGACCGGGTGTGCGCTGCTCACAGGTTCGCGTGACGGTGTTCGGGGATTCGTCCAATCACATGGTGGATGTCATGAAACCGGGCTGTGCGCATTGGAGTAAACTGCAATTTTCGGAACTGCACAAAGACGGTCGCACCGAGGGCCCCAACTTCCTCGGCGCCGACCTCACCACCGGCGGTACCATCTCCATGAAGGTCGTCAACCGCCGGGCGGCATTGCTGATCAACGGCAGGGAGGCTTACAAAAACACCTACAAAAAACCGTTGCGGCACATTTACGGGCTGGATATCATGTTTGCGGGTGTCGGGACCATACAGTCCGTGCAGTTGAAAGACCTGAAAACGGGCAAACAGTTCGCCGGGAATTTTTAGCAACGCTGTTACGAGGGCAATTCCGCTGCTTCCTTTTCGAGTAACGCTTTCCTTCTCTTTCTCCACCAGTTAAACCCTGCTATTACGCCGATAGCCAGCAGCGCAAACGGCCAGACCGCAACCAGTACCACGGCAAATGCACGGATGTTCCCGACGCCTTGCCTGAATGCATCAGCCAGCTCAGTGAGGAATGGATTGGATGTGTCAATCGGTTTGTAGAAAACAATATGCAATGTGGAATATTTGATATCGCCTTTCAGCTGCCGGAATTGCGCTTCCGTAGCTTCAATGTCCGTGCGGATTTCGCCGAGTTCTCTTTCGATTTCCAGTATTTCCTTCACAGTATTGGCTTTAACCAGCAATGCACGGTAACGGTTTTCGATATCTTTTTTCGTTTTAAGCCTCGATTCCGTATCCACATATTGAGCCGTTACATCCTCATTTGAAATGGATTTTTCCCGGAAATCGGTCACTCCCTTCGTCGCCGAAGCCAGAAATGTTTCGAAACTGGCCGCCGGCACGTGCACTACGATCGTATAGCTGACAGCTTTGCCGCTGCGATTTTCTTCATCCCGGCTCACATATGCCTTATTTGCCCGCACAGATTCCATAATCGTCTTATGCGTGGCATCCGCATCGTCCGTTTCAAATTCAATGCGGCCGGTCTTGATGAATTTCTTCTCCATAACAGTTCCGCTTGCGGCCCCCGACGTTTCCCGATCTTCCTCCACTGGCATTGCATCGACCAATTCAACCGTTTTGTTTTGATCCTGGGGTGGCGGCGAGGCCTCTACCATGTAAGCAACCGAATTGTCCTCTTCTTTTGGTCCGCTGCATCCTGCGAGCGTCAAAAGCATGATCGAAATTGAAAAAAGTCGTTTCATGGTTATTTTTATATTTAATTTTCTTCAATATAAATTTGTGAGTAGTAAAATGCAATAGCGCCTCTATAAATATTTTATATGAAAAAAGACTACGATCAAACCGATGAGCAGCCGGTGCGGAGCGATGAACGCCAGGTCATCATCACCAGCCTGATTCTCTTTATTGTGTCCACAATCCTTCGCTACCTCGGCCCCGACGGAACCTCCTGTTTATAGCAACCGCCTGGTTGATAGGCGTAAAGGCTCCGTAGCTGCCGCCTTGCATGGTGAGGTGGCACCTACGGAGCCTTCCGTTGTTTTGCAATCTTACGTGCTATAAAAGGGGGCCGCGTTGCGGCCGGGCGGACGTTACAAAATAATGCGCTACCTTTGTGCCCAATATGTCAAGGTCTGAAACTACATATCGCCCATCTGCTGACATTGCAGTCTGACGCCGGTCTTCTGAATTAACTTCTTTTCAGGACCTGCGATTCCCTACTGCTTTGATCTAAATTTTCTCCCTGCTATGCGCGCGGCCAGGCGATGTGCTGCCCATAGCTCAGACTTTACAATCATGACATCTCTAAATCAATACGGGTGGAATACCCATTTTGAACAACATTTTCATTCTTACCAGGCACAAGGACTCGAAGCGGGCCGCGTTGCGGCCATCGAAGGTTTCCGCCACAAGCTCATAACAGCCAATGGCACGGCAGAGGCTATGCTTTCGGGTACGCTCCTGAACGGCGCCGACAACTGGGATTTACCCAAAGTGGGCGACTGGGTCGCATTTAAATCCTATGACAATGAGGGAATTATCATTTCCGTGCTACCGCGCCTCAACGAACTGAGCCGAAAACTACCCGGCCGAACCAGCGAGAAGCAGGTGATCGCAACGAATATCGACACCGCATTCATCGTGCAGGGCCTCGACCGCGACTTCAACCCGATGCGTTTGCAGCGCTACATCGTGCAGATTATGCAATGCAACATCCGGCCGGTGGTGCTTCTGAACAAGCAGGATCTCGTCGCCGACCCGGAAAGTTACCGGCAGGAAGTGATCGCATTGGGCTATGATTGCCCGGTGCTGTTGCTCAGCGCAACCGGCCAGGAAGGGCTTCAACAATGGGCCGGCGAACATTTGCTGCCTGGCCGGACGTATGTGCTTATCGGCTCGTCCGGCGTGGGAAAAAGTACGCTGGTCAATGCATTACTGGGTTACCATTTGCAGGAAGAGAGCGCCGTGAGCAGCTTCAACCAAAAAGGCAGGCACACGACGGTTTCGAGAAACCTCGTGTTGTTGCCATCGGGTGCAATGCTGATCGACTCGCCGGGCATGCGGGAATTTGGCGTTACGCTGGAAGCCGACGACCAGGGGATGCATTATCATCCGCTGCTTGCCGCGTTTTCCGCTGAATGCCGGTTCCACGATTGCACGCATGAGCACGAGCCCGGGTGTGCGGTCGTTACGGCCGTGCGCGAGGGCGCGCTCCCGCGGGAGGTGTACGAGAGCTATCTGAAAATCAGTCGGGAGCAAGCGCATTATCAAACCGATTCGATTGAGCGCAAGCGCGTTGAACGGCAGTTTGGAAAGATAGCCAGGCAGGTGGCGCAATACCGTAAACAGCGGAAATATTGAGGTAAAGAAAAAGAGGAACTCGCCGCCCCTCTCTTTGCTCAAACTACAATGAAATCATATCCGGAGACCGGACCTTGTTAAAAGGCCCGGTTCTTCGGTTCTCTAATGCCTTTTCTGAAACCACCGAGTGAACGGTCATCCAATGAAGTACGTCAGCAGGCTCGTGAGTACCAGGTACAGGCAAAGAGGAATAAAGATGCGATTATCATTGCGGGCGAATGTTGTGTCCCGAACGCTTTTGGTAACGCCAATATACCTGAAATCGCCCACGACCCTGACGAGGAAGATCAACCCAACAGCCAGAAGGCCGTATCTGAATCCCGGCTGACTTCTGTCGTTATACAGATTAACTGCGTTCAATGCACTGAAAAACAGTAATCCGGCAGCTACAACCAGCGTCATACCCGCCCTGGGGACGAAGACTTTACTTCCGCCTGCCGTTTGCGGAAGTACCTGGGTAGCGGCCCATTTCCCGCCAGCGGCCCAATACACGTGCAGCAGGGAAAGTGAAAGGAAAATGATTGTATTTAAAGCCAACAGGAGATTAATAAAGCTGTTATGCATCGGAGCAATGAGATGTTCACATCAAAAGTAGGGTCAGATTTCAAGCATTTTAACTTTATAAAGCAAAAAAATGCCCTGACAGCGATT
Organism: Dyadobacter sp. BHUBP1; assembly: GCF_050587785.1. Taxonomy (NCBI): domain Bacteria; kingdom Pseudomonadati; phylum Bacteroidota; class Cytophagia; order Cytophagales; family Spirosomataceae; genus Dyadobacter; species Dyadobacter sp. BHUBP1. The sequence goes on along the minus strand of NZ_JBOBIH010000004.1, from coordinate 746,844 downwards.
AAAATGCTATCAGGGCTGAACTATGGGTCTAATAACCAGGATTTTGAATAATCTTTTTATTCTGATCCACAACTGGTTGCGGCACCGGGTTCATGTACATTTTCCTGGTAAAAACGTGCGGGTGATTTAAACCCACAACTTCATACACCCATTTGCCTTTGTTATCATTTGGCGAGGTGTTGGTGATTTTCATGCCGTGGAAGTCCTTGTTCATAACGTCCTCGGCAATGACCCAGCGCACGATGTCGTAAAACCGCTTGGCTTCGAAGCATAACTCCACCCTGCGCTCCCGGCGAATGGCTTCACGCATGGTTTCTTTGGTAAGACCGGCCGGAAGTTCAGGCAAGTTGGAGCGTTTGCGGATCGCATTGATGGCCGAGTATACCGACGCATCCGGGCCAACAGCTTCGTTCTGAGCCTCTGCATAATTCAGCAATACCTCCGCGTAACGGTAATACACATAGTTCTGCCCGCTGGCGGCACCCCCGCGCGGCTTCAATGGATTGATCTTCTTTTTAAAATAATAACCCGTATTGCCTACGTCATCGGTACCGAAGTCGATCTGGTTTTTCGATGGCCTTACCTTGTCGATGCGGGTGTAAATGGTATCGACCTTGGCCATCCAGTCCTGCTTGTAAGGCGCGCCGTCGTAAACGATGAAATCGTAGAAGCGTTTTTCCCGGTTTACGTAAGGATTTTGCGGATCGTAACCGGAAGTCGGATCAGAGATCGGCTTGCCGTTGGCCATCGCAAATTGGTCGACGAGCTCCTGCGTCGGGCAGTAGTTGCCCCAGGTGTAGTACACACCATCGATCCACACGGGGCCGCCATATTGCTCGTAGTTGGAACCCATGATCACCGCTACTACCTGACGGTCCCAGATCACTTCGGAGTTATACTCATTTTTCTCCCACCAGAATGCATTGATATCCGGGAACAACGCATACGTGCCGCCGTATGTATCGATGAACTGTTTGTTCGTAGCCGCAGCCGTTGCCCAGCGTTTCGGGTCGAAATTACCGAAGCCTACGAGCTTGTTCGGGTCAGCGCCGGCGGCAGGCGTAACCGCATTGAATGCCGGGCTCGCCGCGTACAGTTCCAGCCAGCCTTTGAGCGCCAGCGCTGCGCCGAGGGTCGCGCGGCCGGCATCCGCATCGCCGTTGTTGTATTTAACGGGCAATGCTTTATTGGCCACAATTTCACCCAGCTCTTTGGTAATAAAATTGAATGTCTCCTCAAATGTAGCGCGCGAGCGGTAAAGCTCGGCCTCCCCCATCGTATTGCGATCGAGTACTTCCGTGATGATCGGCAGGCCGCCGAGGTGCATAAACATTTCGCTGTAATAATAGGCCCGCAAGAACCGCACTTCGTCGATGCGTTTTTTTCGGTAAGCCTCCGAGAAGTTGGCCGGGTTCTCAGTTACTTTCTGAATAAACAGGTTGCATTTGCGGATTTTCAGAAACCCGGCTGCCCATGAAGCATAGTCGGTGGCGTTGCCATTGGCATGGTCCATCGGCGTGCCGTTGTTCACTGCCGGGTCCACAATACCCTGCCGCCAGGAGTAGGATTTCCAGTAGAAGCCCGCGTCGTTGTCGTCGGTGAAGTTATCGAGGTTGTCAGGCGAATTCCATTTATTGGAAAGCGCGGCGTAAATGTCGTTCAGAAACAGGTCGGCATTGCCTTCCGAGGCCCATTGCATGTCGTCGGTCAGGCGGCTTTTGATTTCGTTTTCGAGAAAGTCCTCGTTACACGATGTGGTGAAAAAACTCACGCCGAGCATTGCAAATAATAGGGTATGTCTTATGCTTTTCATTGGTTCAAGGTTTTCGAGATCAGAATGTCACATTAAGCCCAAACACGTACACTTTCTGGTTCGGATAAGCCGTTTCGCGGTCGGTGTAGCCTACTTCCGGGTCCATAAATTTCAACTTGCTGAATGTTAACAGGTTTTGTCCCGATGCGTACACGCGCACATGCTGGATGCCGATAGCGCGCGTGAGGCTTTTGGGCAGCGTGTAGCCGATGATCGCGTTCTTGAGGCGCAAATGGGCCGTGCTCGTCATCCAGAAATCAGATAGCTGCGTATTGTTCGCGTATGGTGCTTGTGTCGCGCGTGGGTAGCGGGCGTCCTGCGTCTGCGGCGTCCAGCGGTTGTCGTAATACTCGTAGCTCGAATTGCTATTGTTGTTATTGAATGGAATGGTCTGGAACTGACGGATGTCGAGGCTTGCGAGCGACGAACCCTGGAAGAAGAGGTTCAGGTCGAAGCCTTTCCAGTCGGCAGTAGCATTCAATCCATAGGTAAGCAGCGGATACACGGGCTTCCCGATCACCACCTCGTCGTTGGAATCGATTTTGCCGTCCGGTACGCCCTGCGGGCCGCTCACATCGACATAGCGAATGTCGCCCGGCCGCAATGCGCCGAACTGCGTTACATTATAGCCGTCGGCCACATTGATCAGGCCATCGTCATTCTTATCATCGTCGGTGGTGAACAATCCGTCGGTTTTATAGCCGAACTGCGTTCCCAGCGCTCGCCCGGTGCGGCTGCGGTTGGGATTATTGCGTGTGGCAGCCGTTTCGAAGACTTTGATCATTTTGTTTTTGGCATAACTCACATTACCGTTGACGCCCAGGCGAAGGTCGTTTTGGAAGCGATAATTGGTACCGAGGCTCAACTCCACCCCGTTGTTTTCCATGATACCGCCGTTTTCATCGGCCAGTGCAAGGCCGTATTCCACCGGCACGCTCACGGCTGGCGGAAGTAGCATTCCGGTACGTTTTTCGTGAAAGTAATCGGCCTCGATCGTCAGCAAACCGCGCCATAGCGATGCTTCCAGACCAATATCGGTTTTGGTGGAAATCTCCCAGGTAATGTTCTTGTTGGCCTCGTTCGGCACTACCGCGCCCTGCACCATTGAGCCGGGGCCGAATGCATAGGCGTTGCCGTTCAGATTATAGCCGGTAAGGTATTGAAACGCCGTACCCGCCAGGTTTCCCGATTTACCCCACGACCCGCGTACTTTCAGGTTATCGATCCAGTTGAAGCCGTTTTTAAGAAAATTCTCCTCGGAAATCACCCAACCTGCCGAAAATGCCGGGAAATATCCCCATCGCTTGCCCGGCGCGAAGTAGTAGTGACCGTCGTACCGTCCCGACGCTTCGAGCAGGTACTTGCCCGCGTACGCATAGCCCACGCGGTACACGTAGCCGATCTGGCTGCCGGTCGAGGAAGTACCGCCGTTATCGAAATCATTTTTATTGGAACTACCCATATTCAGCTCGTCGACGTCCACGGCAAAGTTGTTCCGGCGTGCCGAAAACAGCTCGTAGGTATTGTTGCGGGCCTCCGCCACGACCAAACCGGTGAAATCGTGTTTCCCGAAAGTGTTGTGGTAATTGAGGTAACCCTGGTAAGTAAATGTCTGCGTTTTGATAAACTGCTGCGCCAGCCAGGAGAACGCCGCCGCCCCCCCTTCCGCGGTGGAAATCTCGCGTTTGTAGGTGTAAGGAGTTGTTGTCAGGTCCTGGGTGTAATAATAAAATGGCTTGTGGTAACCCTTCTTGGTGCGCTGAACCGGGTCATAGCTGAATGTACCTTTAACACTCAGCCCTTTGATGAACGGCAGCTTTTGCTCAATGGCGATGGTCGTCAGCAAAGTGTTATTGGAATTTTTAGTATAACCTGCATTCAAAACCCCTACCGGCGAGTTCCCTGCAAATTCTCCCCATAAACCATTACTGTAATAAAGAGCGCGTATCGGAATGTATTTGAATCCATTACGAAACAAATTCCCCGCCGAGACCGCCGTATCCACTGACGATACCCGCTCTACCGAACCGATCAGCGAAAGCGAAACCGTGGTGGTTTTTGTCGCTTCGGCGGTCAGGTTCATATTGTAGCTGTAACGCATGTACTTCACAGGATCGAACATCCCATTCTGTTTTAGAAAACCGAAACCCGTCTGGTACTTGATGCGCTCCGAGCCGCCGCTCAGCTGCAAGGTGTAATTCTGCATCGGCGCATTCATATTCACGAGGTCTTTCGTGTTGCTGATGGGGTATTTGTCGGGGTCTTCCCGGTTCAGGTTCACGTAATTTTCGACCAGATCCGTCGCGAAAGGCAGCTGCGTGCCGGTCGGGTTCTCGTTCAGATAGGCTTCGTTTTTGAGCCGCATATAATCCTGTGCACTGAGCAGTTTGGGATAATAGGTCGGCGTCTGCGAACCGTAGTAAGCGCCAAATGATAACGTTGGCGCGCCTGAGGCGCCTTTTTTAGTGGTGATAAGCAATACCCCGTTCGCACCGCCCAATCCATATGGCGCCACCGCCGCCGCGTCTTTCAGTACGGTCACCGTTTCAATGGAGCTGGGGTCGATCTGGTTGATATTGTCGCGAATAACGCCATCTACCACCACAAGCGGCTTGTTATTCCCGGTGGTACCAATGCCGCGAATGTGAATTTCAGGCGAATCGGAGCCCGGCTGCCCGCCATTCGGGCGCATACTTACCCCCGCCACGCGACCGGCAATCGAGCCGGAAACGTTCGGCACCGGGTTCTCCGCGATCTCGCTGCCCTTTACGGCGGCAATTGAACCGGTTAGCGTTGACTTTTTCTGGGTACCGTAGCCGACAACGACAATTTCATCCAATGCTTTGGTATCGAGCTGCAATGCAACGGCGAGGTCGGTACGGTTACCTACGATCACTTCCTGCGAAAGATAGCCCACGAACGAGAAGATCAGCGTCGCATTGTCGTCCGGCACTTCGAGCTGGAACTTGCCTGAAACATCGGTAGTGGTGCCGCGCTGGGTACCTTTCAGGATAATGCTCACACCAGGCAGCGGCTCATTGGTTTCGGGCGAAGTTACTGTGCCTTTGATTGTGCGATCGGCGGCAGCGACTAAATTTCCGGTTGAGCTAACCGCAGGTATTTCACTGGTTTTCTTCGGTGCACGTGAGAGCAAAATCTGGTTGTTGCGCACCCGGTAATTGATATCCAGCGGCAGCAACAGCCGATCGAGCACGGCGAAGAGCTTTTCCTGCCGGGCGTCAATACTCACGGTTTTTTGGAGGTTCACCAAACCGCTGCTATATGCGAACTTCACCTTCGTACCCCGTTCGAGCCGGGTGAGGGCCTCGTTGAGCGTGACATTTTTCAGGTCCAATGTCACATCACGGTTCAGCAGTTCCTGGGCCGGCGAATGGTTCGCCACAGCCACCACCGAGCAAATGCTGATCAATAGTAACTGATAAAAAGTCAGGCGCATGATATGGAGTAGCAATCTATGCCATGGATGAAAAGGTTTTTTCATAATTTTACGGTTGACCGGGTTAAAATTCAGACAATAGTTATCCTGACAAGCCTGCCTTCGGGCGAGCCTGTGAACCGCACGTTCCGGGATGTTTTAGCCGGGCATTTCCATCAGGGGTGTCGTAACCACTCCTGATTTTTTTGTGGCTAAAAGCTGCTGATGAGGGGTAGTTATGTTTTCATGTTGGTTGTTAGGGGTTGATTAATTGTTGGTCATCGTTACAAATCTTGCGGTGCGCTGCACCTACAAATCTTGCGGTGCGCTGCACCTACAAATCTTGCGGTGCTCTGCACCTACAAATGTTAGGGTGCTCTGCACCTCTACAAATGTTAGGGTGCTTTGCACCTGTCACGCCAAGGTGCAGAGCACCGGAATACTTGTGGATTCATGTTTTAATCATTTTTCAACGGTGCAGCGCACCGACATAATGGTCGATGCCTTACGACGAAAACATTTATTTACACCCTTGTCCTTTCAGGGTAATGTTATCGCCGTCGATCCGGTAGGTGCTGCCGAGGAGGGTGTCAATCATGTCGAGAATTTCGGGTAAACGTTGATCGGTAAAATCCACTTTCAGGCGGCAATCGGCCAGACCGTCGTCTTCGAAACCGATTTTTACGTGAAATGTCTGCATTAAGCGCTCGGCGACTTCCGCCATCGGCGTTTCATTAAATACCAGCGATGCCGATTGCCAGAGTTCCTTATCCGTCGTTTTTTCCTCCACTTTCTGTACCTCCAAATGCATTGATTTCTGCTCGAAAACCACCTGCTGCTCCGGTTTCAGCACCACGCGACCTTTCATTTGCACATCGCTCACCTCGACACGGCCCGTCGCTACCGATACCTTCACTGTGGCCTCGCCCGGAATCGCCCGCACGTTGAAGCTGGTACCAAGCACCTTCGTTTGTAGATCACCGGTATGGATCACGAATGGCCGCGACGGGTCGCGCTTCACCTCGAAAAAGCCTTCGCCCGAAAACAGCACGTCCCGCTTGTGAAATGAATGCAGTATCCGTAATTCAGCATTCGGATGCAGCCATACCACCGAACTATCGGGCAACTGATAGGGTACAATCTTGTGCTTCACGTTTTTGAATGTGACCCAGCCATTAGTGGCGCCCACACTTTGCTCAACTACGTGGTCAGGCTTTTGATATAAAAAATAAAGAATACCCAAGCCCACGACCAACACCGCCGCAATGCGCCCGATGTAATGCCACAGGCCATACACCGGCGTTGCAGGCTCGTCGCTTTTGCGCAATTCGGAGAGGTATGCTTTGATCCGATTGTACAGCCGATCCTGATCGGCGTCCGTAAAGGGCTCATCGGCCGGTTCGTCAAGCTGTTGGTACCATTCGTTCACCAGGTGGCGCTCTTCGTCCGAGCATTCGTTCGCCAGGTACTTCTTAAGGGTTTCAGGAGATAACGGGGGCCTTTTCATTAGGTGTAATTTTCACACTTATTAATCAACTAATAGTACAGTCATGGAAAAGCGGGAACAACCCTTACTCCAATAGGAATTTTTTTTCAAAAAATTGGATGCGTCAAATGATTGGCAGCATGAGCACTGCCAGCGCGATGTAGTCTTTCATTTCCACGCGCAGGATTTTCAGTGCCTTGCTGATGTGTGCCTCCACCGTTTTCTCCGAAATATCCATCTGGCCGGCTATTTCTTTGAGGCTGTACCCCTTGCGGCTGAGTGTGAACACCACGCGGCATTTCTCTGGCAGTTTGAGCAGCGACTGCTCGTAGAATTCGTTAAGGGTATTGAAATCGAGGTTTTCGGCCGTCACATTGTCTGGCACGAAATCGCCGTCTTCCAGCGCCAGCACCTGCTTGCGCTGCTCCTGATGGTAGTAATTGATAATGCAATGGCGCAGCGTGCCGTTCAGGTATGCCTGGATGTTTTTTTGTATATCAAACTTATGCCGTCCGAGCCAGAACTTCACGAAAGTTTCCTGCACCAGGTCCTCTGCGATCGCCTTCACGCCGGTCTTCCTGATAGCCGTATGCACCAGCAGCCGCACATGCCTGCGATACAACTCCCTGAATGCCAGCTCCTCATCCTGCTCGCACACGAGTGTCATCAAGGCCTGTTCGGAATAGCTGCTGTATGGATGGTTCACGGGCAACGCGGGAATAATCAGTAAAAAACTCAGGAAAATACTCGATAAAGCGGAAGGCATTTACAATTTAATGATATAAATCATAATAATTGTCCATTCGACAAGAAGGCGATGTTCTGCCTTTTTTGTCACCTGTTCTTTATTGCCTACTTTTATTCGTTTCCATCCATTCGGCCCCCTTTCGATTATCCACGGGCTGAATAAAATCCTCACCATCAACCACCAGCTTACCCATGAACACCATCGAGCTCCTCATTCACCAGAACGCCGACGCCTATGACTGGACCAACAAGCTTATCGAAAACATTCCCTTCGAAAAATGGGAGATCATCCCTGATACGATAGAATCAAGCATCGGCTGGCAGGTCGGACATTTGATTATCAGCCATTATTTCCACTCCATCATGGTCATTCGCGGGCATCAGATGGACGTCCTGCGGCAACTGCCCGTCAAAGATTACAGCGATTACTTCACCGTCGCCCAGGCGGAGCAGTCCGTCGGCAGATTCACGCCCGAAAAGTTGCTCGCCGATTTGAAAGTTATGCAGCAAAAATCCCTCGAAATCCTTGCAACTGTGACAATGGATGAGCTTGAAAACCCATTGGAACCAACTCCAACCCCGCACCCCATCGCCACTAACAAATTTGAAGCCATCGACTGGAATGTAAAGCACACCATGTACCACTGTGGGCAGATCGGGATTTTGCGGAGGATTGTGAGCGAGCGGTTTAATTTTGGGTTAAGGGTTGGGTGAGACGGTATTATGGTTTCTGATATAGACATTTCCCAAAAACATGCATAGAAAAGCGCCGCTTTCTATACATATCTCGAAAACATATACAGAAACCCACCACTTCCTAGACATATTCACTTTCCCCCATACAATGCCGCCATCTTCCTCCTGAAATCCTCCGGCGCGTACCCCGTTTGTTTCCCGAAAAACCTCGTAAAATAGGCGGGTTCGGAAAAACCGAGCTCATAGCTGATTTCTTTAATCGGTTTGCGTACATAACCGATTTCGCGCTTGGCTTCGAGGATGAGGCGTTCGTTGATCATCTGGCTGATGGTTTTACCGAAGGAGCTGCGGGTCAGCTCGTTGAGGCGCTTGGCGCTGAGCGATAACTCGTTGGCATAAAATTCGGCTTTGCGCTGTTTTCGGTAATTGGTTTCGATGGATTCCAGCAGCATTTGCAGGCGCGGGTCTCGCAACACGGGGTCGCCTGCTTCTTTTTGGAAATCAATACAATGCAGGAACCAGCTCCGGAGATAGGCTTCGAGGATAGCAGGGCGCCTCGCGTCGTCATATTCGGCGCGGATGAGGTCAAGTAAGGCGTTCAGAATGGGTAGACGGCACTCGGGGATGGTTACGGAAAAGTTGGTAGAATATTTGAATAGCTTAAAAATATCGTTGCCAATGAGCCGCTCGAAAAAATCTTTGGAAATAGCCATCAGAAAGCCGCATTTGCCGCGCCGATCCATGCTGTGGACCTGGTCGGGCAGCAGTAGGAAGAGCTGATTGCGGGCGATGGGATACCTGTTGAAATCAATGCAATGCACCTGCCCGGGTTCAAGGTTGGTGAACCACAGCAGTTCATAAAAGTCGTGGCGATGGACGCCGTTGAAGAAATGCGCGTCGCCATCTTCGATTGTAGCCATCGCAAAAAAGGCATCGCCGAGGTCGTGCACGGGAAATTCCGCGCACGACCCGATCGTCTGGCCAGCTATGTAATCCATATTATTTCCCACTTCTTGTTGCGCCTCCCGGTCTCCAATATCGGCAGCGGACGCAGATCCTGCAAAAACACAAATCCCCGCCGGCCATGTGGTGCAACGGGGTTTGTAGTAGTTCTAAAACCCAAACTATTTGACCTTAACAATGGCGGTAATAGCCCCGCCCTCGACTTTGAGGCCTTGCCTGGCGGTAGCAGTGGCGATATCCACAGCGTACACCCAGCTGCCGGCTTCGGTGTTGATCCCCACAAAGACGCTCTTTTTGTCGTCGCTGACGGTGTTGTTGTTGTAAGAGGCCGACGACGATGCGAAAGTCTCCGGGGCACCGTTTACCCAAGCAAATGTCTGATTGTAAGCATCCGCAATAGCGAGTTTCTTGTTTCCGGATGCCTTGCCCAAATCTCCATACATATAAAGCAGGAACTTGCCGCCGCCCAGGTAGGTCTGGTTAGCAATTTTATAACCACCCGATTTTTCCTGCACATTGAAGAAATAACTCTGGTCGAACTCGGTAGTGCCTTTTTTAATGCGGATAAATGCCGATGGCTTGGTGGAAGTAGCCACGCCGCTGTTGGTGGCCGACGCAGGGGAAAATGCATACACATCGCCGTTTTCGTCTACCGAAAGGCCGTTATTGAAATAAGAACCGATGAAACTGGTACGGTTATCCTTGATCACCTTGTCGAGCGTCATGGCCGGGTAAGAGAACACGGCAATCCAGCTGCTGTCGGGATTGGCCGTACCGAAAACATCCGGTGCGGCACCTTTAATGCTCATATAGGGCGCGAAAATCTTGTCGCCCACCTGCGTAGCCCACGTGAAGTGCGCACGCTCGCCATTACCCGCGAGCTTCACGATATTGACCTGGCCCTCACCCACGATTTTGGATTGATCTGCATTAATGCGGAACCACGACGCGCTTTCATTGCCGCTTCTCGGAACCTTGATCGTCAGGATATCGTCGCCTGCCGGGGCAAAAACCTGAACAGTTTCACTCTGAAAATCAGAAGTTTTCACCAAACCACCTTTTTCATCCAATGCATAGGTAGTAACGGCTCCCGGATTTCCCTGGCCATACAACAAACTGAAAAACTTGCCCTTATGCGTCAGGTAGTAGCGGTAAGACCCATCCTGCTCGATGCCCTGTCCTACCGTGCTGATAGTCCCCTGTGAAAGGTCGCCGGTGGTAAGCAGGTAATCGGCAACACCTTGTGAGCCGATCGGCGCCGATGCCACCACGTAGCGCGACTGTGTTCCGGCGCCTGGCCCGGGTGCAGGGTCGGTCGTCTCGTCATCGCTGCACGCACCCAGCGCCACGCCCATACCCACTGCGAAAAACCACTTCAAATATGACTTTTTCATTTTCTGATTTTAATTGGATTATTGAATTGTTAAAGATTATTTACTAATGAAATAGCGCAGCTTGGCATAAAAACCGCGACTTGGCTTCTGCAAGCTGAAATTGTCGTACAGCTTCGCATCGAGCAGGTTTTTGCATTCCAGCGAGATGTTATACCGGCCATCGGCCATGGCATACACCACGTTTACATCGTGGCTCAGCTGCTGTGGAATATCCAGCTTGTCGCTGCCGAGGCTCGGCCAGTAGAGGTAATAGGCATGCACATAGAGCAGGTTATAGCCGAGCGTAAGCGTGTTGCCTTTCTTACCGAGGTCTTTGAAGAAAACCGCAGCATCCGCGTTGCCGAACAGGAACGGCATGTTGGGGATGCGGTCGCGGTAGAGCGGACTCTCAGTCGTATAGCCCTCCTCGAAACGCGTATTGTTTCGCAGGTTTTGATAGGTGAGATTGGCTCCCGCCGTGAAAAGCTGGCCGTACGAATAACGCAGCTCTCCGTCGATGCCGAAGTTGGTCACATCGGCCAGGTTATCCATTACCTGCTTAGTCTGATTGGCATTCAGGCGCGGACGGATAAAGCCCTGGGCGTCGCGGTAAAGCACGTTGGCGTCCACACTGAACCGGTGCACGCGGTTGATCGCGCCGTTGTAGCTGAAACCGAGATTGTAGTTGTAGCTCGTCTCAGGGTCCAAATTGATATTGCCTTCCAGGTTCAGGAGGTCGCCGAAGAGCTCGTCAGTTTCGGGCAATCGGTAACTTTTTTCAAATGAACCTTTCAGCTGGAAATTTTGGAATAGGAAATAGGTGGAAGCGATGCCATAACCCAGCTTTTCAAAGCCGTTTTTCTGGACTAGAAAGGCCTCGTCGCCCCAGTTGCCGGTCGGGTTGTAGGAGACGGAGAATTTGTTGTTCTGCGAGAAATGTTTGAGAAACAAAGAAGTGTTCCAACGCTCGTTATAGTCGAATTTATAGCCCAAACCGAGCACATTCTTCCGGTTCACGCGCGGCTGTTCGTACTTGGCCGATTCAGGAAAGAGCTCGTCCTCCCCTTTCCGGTTGAATGTGTTGAATACATTATTAATCGTCACCGAATGGCGGGGATCGATCTGATAGGTCACATTCGCCGTGGCCAGGCCGTTATTGTTCCGGAATTTGTATAGCGACCGTTCCCGTTCGCTGCCATTTCCTTCGTATTGTTTGAACTGCTGAAACCAGTTGTAGCGGCGATACACCGTATCCACATTCTGTTCCTGGCCGAGATTGTAGTTGGCAGAGATATTGACATTCAACCCTTTGACAAACAAATCCTTCTTCTGGTATTTCAAACTTGGCATGACGATGTTGCCCTTGCGGTGCCACTGCCCGAAAACGCTCACCATCCGCGCACCCGTCTGGATTTCGGCTTTGTTTTTACCCAATGTAATCCCCAACAAAAGCCGGTCCGCGAACTTCTTGCCCACCACGCCCACATTCGCGATCATGGTTTCATTATGATAGGTATCGTGGAACCTGCGCAGGCGCTGATTGCGGAAGTACTCGCCGGTATTTACGTCGGCTACATCGACGGTGATCCAATAATTGTTGTCCGAATAATTCTGAAATGCATTCAGCTGTGCGGTAAAGCCATTTTTGGCCGTAAAACCCGCATTGACCGTCGTGCGATGCGTATTGAATGAGCCGTAGGAATAGGAAGCGTCGAGGTAACTGTTCTGACGGGTGTTCGTCACGATATTCACGGCGCCGCCGAGGGCATCCGAACCCAGCCAGATCGGCACCACGCCTTTGTAAACCTCCACGCGCTCTGCGAGGTTAATAGGGATGTTATTCAGTTGAAATGAGGAACCGAAATTATCCATCGGCACGCCGTCGAGGAAGAACTTTACCTGGCGGCCCGTGAAGCCATTCAGCGAGAAGTTCATGTTCGAGCCCACGCCCCCGCTCTCGCGTACACGAACGCCCGATACGCGATCGAGTGCATGGGAAAGGTCGAGGGTGGAATTTTGAAGCTTTTTGGCATCGATGGCCGTCACATTATAAGCCTGCCGGTTGATCTCTTTTGTCTCCGTCCGCCCGATCACCGAGACGGATTCCAGTTCGCGCGTTTCGGAAACCAGTTTGGCATTGTGTTTGAAACGCTCGCCGGCCGTAAGCGTAATGTCTTTCGCTTGCGTTTGATATCCCATAAACGACACCAGCAGCTTGTAGGAACCGGGACGGACGTGTTCGATGGTGTACTTCCCTTCGGCGGTAGTAAAAGTCCCATGCGAAGTCCCTTTCAAGCTCACTGAGGCCCCTGGGAGCGTTTCCCCATCTTCCGACCTGATCTGCCCGTGGAGGGTAACATCCGCTTGCTGGGCAAAGGCGACGAACGACAAGGCACAAAGCAGCCCTGTATGCAGAATTTTGCTAACTTGCATTGCTTTAAATGTTACAACGTTTTAAGTATTGCGCTCCGGCGCAGCCAAACGGGTGGGCACTATTTTATTAATAAATAGACTTATTCTAAATAACACCGCAAAAGTAGTTACCGGGCGACAGTTACGCTTATACAATCTGCCGGTTTAGCTGGACAATCTGAACATTTGCGGTTTTTGCATACAACGTCGCCTCGATCAAAAGCGTAGCGGCTTCCCGGAGTTCCTCCAAATTGAGCGACGCAAAACTGATTCAAATAGAATAAAAATGGGTTTCCGACGATCACCGAATCGCGCGGTTTCAATAGCCGCGGCGCGGCCAGGTAGGAAAAGAATCCCTTGTAGATTTCTGGTTGCCGTTCACGCAACCAAGTCGGCTGATGAATGCAAATTTATGGCAGCCGCACTAATTGTTTGGAAACGAGTGCGGCTGCCATTTGTAGTATTTCAGTCAGTATTTTAAACTTTTCAAATAAGCGATCGACTGCGGCACCTGCGTCGCATAGCTCGGGCTTTCGTCCTCAATATAGTAGTGCTTCAATCCTGCTTTCCGCGCCGCTCCGAGCACCGCGGGAATGTCGATTTGGCCGGTACCCAGTGCCACATCGTTCTCCACAGGCGTTCCGCCCGACATATTGCCTACTATGCCCTTTTTCAAATCCTTCATATGCATGAGTTTGAAGCGGTCGGGGTATTTGTTAATCAACGCCGCCGGATCCTGACCGGGGAAGAACGTCCAGAGCATATCGAGCTCGAAGCTGACGTATTTTGGATCCGTGTTCTGGATAATATAATCCATGAGCGTCCCCTCGCCGTGCTTCTCGAACTCGTAACCGTGATTGTGATAGCAGAATGTGAGGCCAAACTCTTCTTTCAGCTGTTTACCAATTTTATTGAAGTCAGCCACTGTCCTTTCGGCCATTTCAAGTGTAAAAGGCCCTTTGTGTGGCACCCAGGCCACACGCACATAACTCGCGCCCAAAGCTTTGGCATTATTACCTACTTCCTGCGTCTTATTCAGCGCATCGTCGTAGCTCACCCCAAACGACGAGCATTTGATCCCACGCTCATCGAGCAGCTTGCGGAGTTCCGGGGCAGTTTTACCGAAAAGACTCGAAAACTCCATGTCGGTAATTTTCAGCGCTTTGATCGTATCCAGCGTAGCCGCGGTATTCTTGGAAAGGCTCGTCCTGAACGTATACGAAACCATTCCAGGCTGATCAGGAAAGAGCGGCTTTCCTTTTTGGGCAGAAGCCGAGTATCCGCAGGCCAGTGCCGCGAGGAGCGCCCCGTGGAGCGCCCCGTGGAACGCAAAATGTTTGATTTTCATAAAAACGGTGGTCAGATTTATGAGGCTCTGAATTAATAAAAATTGCATATTTATAAATTCCCTACGGTGATATCTACAAATATTACGGTGCTCTGCACCTTTTCGTTAAGGCGCAGAGCGCCGTAATACTTGTAGAAAATAGCCGAAAATTGAACGTAACCAGAGGTGCAGCGCACCGCAAGAATTGTAGGTGCAGCGCACCGTAAGAATTGTAGGTGCAGCGCACCGCAAGATTTGTAGGTGCAGCGCACCGCAAGAATTGTAGGTGCAGCGCACCGTAAGAATTGTAGGTGCAGCGCACCGCAAGATTTGTAGGTGCAGCGCACCGCAAGATTTGTTTTTACGGACCGGTCCCGGGGTTCTGTCATTCATCTTTTTTCAAAAACGCTTCCGCATACCGCCGGCCCAGTTCCCGCGCGGATGCGGTATCGAAATGCGTGTCGTCGCCCTTGTGTACCAGGCCCGAAGCCGACACCAGGTAAACCAGCTTGTTGCCCTTTGTGTAATCGGCGATAATCTGATTGATAACCGCCGCATCCGGATTCCTGGCTACATAAAAATCTCCCAGCGTTCCTACTACAACCGGCACGTTTTCGGTATGGGTATCCCGGCGCAAACGTTCGAAAAAATCGGCCAGTTTAACAGCGTACACACCCTTTTTCTCCGGTGAGCTGTCCGATTCTCCCTGGTGCCAGATAATGCCTTTGACCGTCCCGCGCTTCTGTGCCTCCTTCACACGGGCGAGCATTTCGTCGTAGGCGTAAATGCCCGTCTGCTCGTGTTTGGCACCGGGCTGCCAGTCGTCGATACCGCTGCCGCCTACTGCGCAGGGAATGAGACCGATCGGGCGCTCGGGATATTTTTTAAGAATTTCCTGCGCGAAAGTCAGGCCGGGGCCTACGCCCGCTACTGCCGGTTTGTCCTCATGGAGTGGATCAGCCGCTATTTTCCATTCATTTTGACGGTTAATAGCCCATATTTTGGGAGAATTGGGCTGCGAGGCCGCATCTGTCAACCCTCTTCCCGCCATATTGGATTGCCCGATCAGCAGGTAAAGGTCCATTTGATCAGGAGCAGTTTGCGCGAATGCACTGGTGCCCCCCGCCAATAGGGCCAGCAATATTTTCAAGGTTTTAAAATTCACCACTACAATGTTTTCAGGAAATTCAATATTGGTAATACCCAAAAGCAAAATACCCGAGAGATTTAACATCCCGGGCATCCGGCATTGGGCCCTGGAGGGACCACCTGTTTATGGCAAATCATCGGAAGCACGGCCATTTCACCCCGGCGGGGATGTCCTGCACCATGGCAAAGGAGGCTCCTACGGAGCCGCAACCCCGCCGGAACAATACCTTCTACAAACAGAATGCCTCGCTGAGGCATTCGTTCTAATGAATCATTTTAACGTTTGTCCCACCATACTTTCGACACATACGAATCACCCTTTGATAACCGGCTCACGGCCTGCTCATAATTCGCTTTATTCAGGAGCGCCTCGCGGGATGAATAGATGGTCCTCCGTGGAATAGTACCGCCGGTAGAGCCCGGGAACGGGCCTGGTTTCAGCACCGGGTAACCCATTCTCCGCCACTCGATAAATGCTTCATAGGAACGACCGAACAGCTGTATCCATTTCTGGGTACCTATTTTTTCGAGTTTCTGCTCTTTGGAAAGGCCGGTCCAGGATAGTTCCTTTTCAAATGCGGCCGGCACTGCCGTTACATTATAGGGAGCCTGCGCCAATGCCGCTTTTACACCATCCTGATAGTATTTCTCTGCTTCCGCTGCCGTTCCACCCCAGCCTTCGAGCGCTGCCTCGGCTTTGTAGAACGACACGTCGGCAAACGACATCACCATGCACGGAATCGCCGGGCTATACTCCCGGTTGAAGAACGTGAGCGTTGAAACGGTGCTGTAATCGTCTTTGATGATGGTTTTCAGGATTTCATCTGTCAACGCTACGCCAATGCCCTTGTACGCAGGCGTGCCCGCCTTCACGGAGTTGACGCTCGGCTGTGCAATGCGCGGCAGGCGCGGATCGGCGCTGGCTACGAGCTGGGTAACAAACGCGTCGGCGAGGTATTTCAGGTCGGGGCTCCCGGCAAGGAACTGGTTCAATACCGGATGCACATTCGCATTGGTGGCATTGTTGTAGGTCGGGACGGTAGCGTCGTCAGCCGCACTTTCCAGCAGCGGCTGGCCCATGGCTTCGGTTACGGTTTTTTGTGCCAATGCGGGATCAGCATAGCGAATGCGCATTCCAAGCCGCAGTTTGAGCGAATTGGCATACTTCTTCCATTTATTAATATCTCCCTTGTAATAAAAATCAGCGCTACCATAGCTTGCATCGCCAGGCGTAAGCTGCCCGATGGCTGCATTCAGGTCATTGATCAGCGATTTGTAAATCGATTCCTGCGTATCAAACACAGGTTTGGTATTCACGTCGGCAGGGCCTAACGCAGTGCCGGAGTACGGAACATCACCAAAAAGGTCGGTAAGCCGTTGCCACACCGAAATCTCGACAATGCGGGCGATCGCCAGTTTGCTGCGGCCGCTTGGGTCGTTTTCCTTTCCTTTCAAAACTTCATTACGGACCTGGCTGATATTCCGGATCAACGTGTAATGCGCGTCCCAGGTATTATTGTCGCTTTGCTCGATATAACGCGAGCTCGATACCAGCACACCTCCCGCCCAATGCTGGATCCACGACCCATACTGGCTGTTGGGCACCTCATAGCCTTCCGCAAACGCGGCGTCCTTCTGCACTTTCGAAAGCAGCAGCCCCGGGTCGACCGTCGTTACGGATGTGGGCGGCGTATTGATTTCCTCAAAATCGCCGGTACAAGCCTGTGTCAGGCATATCGCACCAGTGAGCAGGATTGATGGGATTATATTTTTCATTTCTCAAAAATTTCCGGTTTGAACAATTACAACTCCACATTCAGGCTGAACCCGAAATAACGCAACAATGGCAGAGCGGTGGATTCAAGTCCCAACGACGAGTTATTGACATTGAAAGAAGAAGCCTCAGGCGCGAAACCTTCCGTTTTGCGTTGCAGGTAGAACAGGTTGCGGCCATAGATACCTGCCCGAATGCTTTTGAACGGCGTGCGGCTGATGAGCGTGTTGGGCAACTGGTAGTTCAATGTGAGCTCGCGGAACATAATGTAGCTCGCATCGTTGAGCATTTCTTCGGGGATCACATTGTCCTTATCCGGCGCTACCACGTTCCAATAATCCTGCGCCCGTACCTGCTTGGTATTTGCCTGGCCCGTGCCTACCCATGTTCCATTATCGGATTTGGAAGCCACCACACCGTCGGCTACATAAGTACCGTCACGGCCCGGCAAGGTCTTTTTGATCGTTCCGTAAACCAGCTCTTCGCGCAAGCTCTGCGAGTAGATCTTGCCGCCCTGGCTGATATCGAACAATCCCGACAGGCTTATACCCTTGTAGCGGAATGTGTTGTTGAAACCGCCGATCCAGTCCGGCAATGCATTGCCGAGCTCATAAAGGATTTTGGAGTTGGATTTCAGGGGCAAACCGGTCGTAGGGTCGATGAGGCGGTTGCCTTGCTCGTCGCGGAGCCACTGGAAACCGTTCCCGATGAGCGTACCGAATGGCTTGCCCGGCTCGGCCACCACGTTCACGCCGCGGTCGGTGCCGAGCACGTAGGTATCCACACCTTCGGCCAGCGCCACCACCTGGTTACGGTTTCTGGAAAAATTGAATGTCGCGTCCCAGCTGAACCCATCTGCCGTTTTAATAGGTGTTCCGTTCAAGGTCAGTTCCACGCCACGGTTACGGATTTCGCCGGCATTGATCCTCCTTGAAGCAAATGTACTGGACGGCGGCAGCGGCACGTCCAGGATCTGGTTTTTGGTAGATGCATTATAGTATGCGAATGCCAGTCCTGCACGATTTTTGAAAAAGCGCGCTTCCACACCGAACTCGATGGAAGTCGTGAGCTCATTTTTCAAATTGGGATCGGGAATGGTCGACGAGAACGAAGCCAGCGGCACACCGCCATGCGCAACCTGGTCGAGCGAATAGGTACCGGTCAGCTGGTACGGCGAGCCCGAGCTACCCGCCTGCGCCACGGAGGCGCGGAGTTTCAGGAAGCTCAATGTATTGCTCCGGATATTGAATGCATCGGTCACGACGAAACTCGCACTCACCGCCGGGTAAAAGAAGGAGTTGTTCGCAGGCGACAGCGTCGACGACCAGTCGTTACGTGCCGAGAAATCAAGGAAGAGGTATTCCTTATACCCTACTTGTCCCGACAAATAAACCGAGTTGATCGACGATTCCGTGAGTCCGAACACGTAAGAGTTGATCAGCGTGTTATTGATCGCATACAAGCCGGGTACAATGAACTCGGTACCGGTATTACCCGTCGTGCGGGAATAGAATTTCTGATGATTGGCACCGAGGTTCAGGCCGAGTGAAACGTCTTTTGTCAGTTGCGGGGTTAATGAGAGTAAAATGTCGCTGTTGTCCTCCCGCACGCGGGTAACCTGCTCCGAAATATCGCCATTGCGGTTGGCGCTTTGGTAAGTGCCTTTTTCGCGGTAACGCAGGCGCTGATCCGTGTAGAAATCGGTTCCGGTTTTGGCCGTCAGGCGGATCCAGTCGTTGAACTGGTAACTCAGGCGGATCAAACCGAGCAGCCGCTGGCGGTCATCGGAGTTACGGGTATGATCGACGGTCCAATATGGGTTTGCCGTTGATGAATTGGTCGCATAGGTCTTTTCCATTCCCACGAACGGCACCGTACCATAGCCAAGCTGCTTCGCCACGTCCTCAGCCGTCCAGGCCGAATGGGCCAGAATGCTCATCGGCATACTGCGCGGCTGGCTGATGAACAGATAGGCCGGGTTATCGCTCGCATCCGAAACCGTGGGACGGTTTGCCCCTTTCTGGCCGATGTAGTTCGCTTTCACATCCAGTTCCAACTTGGGCGTGATCTTCGCCACGGTCCGGAGGTTCACGTTATTGCGTTTCAATGTATTGCCCGGCGTGTACCCGTCGATGTCGGTGCGTCCGTAAGAAAGCCGGTAATTGATATTGTCGTTACCACCTTCGAGGCTAAGGTTATTGACCAGTTGCTTTTCCTTTCTGAAAAAGGTTTGAAAGGTGTTGGGCTGAGGAGTAAAACTGAGCACATTGCCCCACTGGTCTTCATATTGCTGGCCATCCATGCGCGCACCCCAGCTTGAACGTGTGAACCGGTCGCGGCCGCCGCTGGTTTTCGGCATCCCCTGGATATTGCCGGCCTGCGCCGCTGCCCAGGTGTATATTTTGCCATCGGTACCACGGAAATGCGTAAACGTGCCATCCAGCCCCTGGCCGTATTCATCCTGAAAATCGGGCAGTACCAATGCGTCACCTACCGAATAGTCGACGCCGTATTTAATGCCAATCCCCTTTCTCGACTTACCTGATTTGGTGGTAATCAGCACCACCCCATTACTTCCCCGCTGGCCGTACAATGCCGCGGCATTAGGCCCTTTCAGCACGGAAATCGACTCCACATCTTCCGGGTTAATATTTGAAATACCATCCCCATAATCGATCCCTCCTGTTGAAGAGGGCGAATTGGGATTGCTGTTGTCCATCGGAATACCGTCGATCACGTAAAGCGGCTGGCTATTGCCGACAAGCGAATTGGAGCCGCGGATCACCACCCGCGACGAGCCTCCCGCTCCATTAGCCGAGCGCGTCACCTGCACACCCGCCATTTTACCGGCCAATGTGGTAGCAAGATTGGCTTCCTTGGCGGTACTGACCGCCTCCCCGCCTATTTCCTGCACCGAATAACCCAGCGCACGCTTATCACGCTTGATACCCAATGCGGTAACCACTACTTCCGACAGGTTCTGCGTGTCTTCGGCCAGGGTAATGTTAATCTCGGACTGCGCGCCCACCACCACTTCCTTTCGTACATAACCCACAAAGGAGAATACCAGTACTGCCGAGGGCTCGTCCACCGCGATTTCATATTTCCCCGCAACGTCTGTCGCTGTACCTCGTGTAGTGCCTTTTACGAGCACGCTTACGCCGATCAGCGGTTCTCCTTTCGCGTCCACCACCGTACCGCGCACAGCGGATTCCACTGCCTTCGCCCGCGTCAAGGGCGAAAGGGATGCGAGTGGACTGTCCTGCGGCAATGCCGAACTTTCCCGATTAGGCGCAGCATTGTTCTCCTTTTTGCGGCGGTCTTTCGCAGCCAGCAGCACATACGTATTTTCCTTGATTTTCTTGTATTTCAAACCCGTGGAGGCCAGCAATGTATCCAGGTTCTGTTCCAGCGTTCGGGACGGGTTGACAGCAGCGGAGGAAACCTTCAAATCGTCGAGCAGTTTTTCTTCGAAGAGAATATCGGCGCCGTAGCTCTCTTTCAGTTTCAGCAATGCGTCACGCAGACGTACGGGCTGCGTTTGCCGCGTTTCGGTCTGCAAAGGGCGAGCCGATGCCAGCAACTGCCCGAATCCCGGCGGAGGGCACAAACTGAGCATGGCGTAAAGGCCAAATGCCTTTGCCAGGGGTACATGTGGGTTCATGGTAGCGTTTGGGTTAGTTAAAAGATCTAATTGGTGTCAGTTGAATCGGGAACAAGGCGCACCTGGTCATTACCGACCAGCACACGCATATCAAGCATTTCGGACAGCACCGACAGCAGTTCATCAGCCTGCCGGGCTTTGAACGTGCCGGTAACCTGTCGGGCGGCCAATGCAGGATCAGACACTACGATTTTCAGGCCGAATACTGCATTCAGCTCGCGGCTGGCATCAGCAAGGGTGGTATGATCAAAATGGAAATGATGTTCCTGCCAAACCGCCGGGTCTTTCAGTTCAGTGACGGTCAGCGGTTGAATGGCGATCTTGCCATCCGTAGCGACGGAGGCCTTTTCACCGGGCTTCATATCGAGCGGTACGGCCATTTCAGGAGAAGAAATCTGTACTTTACCCTTGCTCAAAACCACCTGCGTGCCTCTCTTACGGGTATATACGAAAAACTCGGTACCAAGCACGGTTACCTTTCCCTGGTCGGGCGTGTGAACGGTGAACGGCTGGTGATCGACCTGGTGCGTTACCACAAAACCGGCCTCGCCAGTGAGGTAAACATCCCTCCCGATACGCCCGAAGCCCCATCGAAGGAGTTTCAGATCGGAGTTGGCCAGAAGCGATACACGACTTCCGTCGCTCAGCTGAACGGTCCGGCTTTGGGCGTAGCCCGTGCGGTAATGCCTGTAAAGGATCGCATCGCGGTAATAATACCCGCTTGCTCCTGCCATCAATAGAATAGCGGCTGCTATACGTAACCAGTTCCGCCATGGCAAGGATGGTGAACCGGTGACCCCTGCATGTGGATTGCCTTCATTGGCGGACGGCTCTGTCAGCAAGGCCTGTACATTTTTAAAAGCCTCCCCTACATCCGGCAAAAATTGCGGGTGGCTGTTTTCCCATTCCTGTAACCATTCGAAATAGCGCTCGGTATTTCCCGGTTCGCCCAGCCATTCTTCGATAAGCTGCTTTTGCAGCACCGTGGCCTGGCCCGAGAAATAGGTGAAGAGCATTTCTTTGGACAATGGTGTGTTCATGCTTTTAGTTTGTCAGTTCTGTTTCAATGATCGGCGCAATACGCTGAGCGCCTTTGATATGTGCCATTCCACGCCTTTTACCGTTACTCCGAGCTTCTCCGCGATTTCCTGGTAAGATTTCCCTTCAAACCTGCTCAGGACGAACGCCTTCTGGCATTGAGGGGGTAAGGCCTGGATCGCCCGTTCGACTTGCATATACAGCTCGTCCATTTCCATGATGTGGTCCGGCGCGAGCATATCAGAGTGAAAATCGTCGTCGAGCTCCTCCCGCCTGATTTTGTTGAATTCCCAACGGAGATAGGTAAAGCACCTGTTGCGCACCGCCGTGAAGAGATAGGCCCGGAAGGTCGTCGCGATGCAGGTATGCAGCTCTTTTTTCCAGAAATTGAGAAAAATTTCCGTTACCAGGTCCTCGGCGATTTCCTTGTTGTACACAAACCTTGCGGCATGGCTGCAAAGCGGCTGATAATAGGTCCTGAATAGCAGTTCGTACCCTTTGGCCGCATCCAGTCCGAATGTTTTCCGGATAAAAAATTCCCTGTCAGGCAGCGCATTATCCGGCGCACCCGCCTCCGGCGTGCCCGGTCTCGGGTCAATCGGTCTTTCCGGGTTTTTCTCTTCGTCCGGTAAATGTTCGGAAGGTTGGGGTGTCACGGTTCGGGGCTGGGTTTAGGGCTACACCCACAGGACAAAATTTGGAAAGGCTACCCTAGTTCTTCAATAAAAAACTTTCATTTTTTAATTTGCACCCATAAAAATACGATACAATGCGCAATAGCTTCATCCAGACCAAACCCCACCTCGTACTCCTCCTTGCCTGCCCGATCATTGCCGTCATCGCCTGGATGCGGCGGAGTTATGCAGTCGACGTGCAATTGTACGACACCTTCTATGTGCTTCGGATCGACCTCATAGCGGAATTCCTGATCACGATTATCCTGATTACCAGCCTCCTGTATTGGCTCACGCAAAACCGCACCGGCCTCCCGCAACTGACGGCCGCGCATGTGCTCGCAACGATCGGCATTGCGCTTTACATCACGAGCACAACAGGTTACCCGCCCAACAACGCCATGGATACCTGGGCAACGTTTTCGCCCCAACAATACCAGGAATGGGAAGATATGCGGGTGCGCTTTATGGGCGCGGTAATTGCGTTCGGCGCTTTTCAGCTATTACTGGTAGCGAACCTGATCGTGAAGTGGATAAAAACCGCCTGATAATCCAGGCGCGCCCAAGGATGGTTTGTTGGCAATAGAGAGGCAAATGCAGATAGTTTGGCGGCTTGCATCAAAGCCACCAGTCCATGAACCTCTTCATTTTTCTTGCATTGTCGGCCTTCGTCGGCGGTGTTTCCCTGCTCGGCGCTTACCTGCAAGTCGCCGGGCGATCCAAATCACCGGGGTCGGTTCACTCCATTTCCGGGCCTTTCGCATTTGGCAAAATCCTCTTTTTCCTCGCGTGGGCAACGCCTGTTGTGTTATTCTTCGGGGTATGGGGCGTTACCACGGTCAATATTCCTTACCAGGACGATATCGACGCGATCCTGGAATCTACTTCTGCGATAGCGGAGGGAACTGGGTCGCTCCGGGAATTCTGGTCGGCATTATCCAAGCAGGACGATGAGCGTCGGATTGTAGTTGTCAGGCTAGTAGCCTGCGTGATGTACTGGGCAACCGGATCCATCGATTTTCGCTTTCTCGCATTCACTGGAATTTGTTCCTATCTTGTTTTTCTCAGATTGATCTTCACTTGGTTCCGTTATCAGCGAGGACTTTCGCTAGCCCTGTTCGTGCCGGTTCCATATGTGCTTTTTTCTAATTTCAACTACGAAGCATTGTATTGGTCAATCATACCGCTGCAACAAATCGCGGTATATGTTTGGGGATTTGCGAGCATTTGGTTGGTCAGCCAAAACACCCGGCGGAGCCTGGCCCTGGGGGCGGGCCTGGGAATTTTAGCCCTGTATTCCGATGTCTCAGGCATATTTGTCGGACCGGTTGCCGCGCTCATATTAGTGGCCCGTCGGGAATGGCTCGCCGCTACTTTCTGGATATTACTATTCGGTTTTATCACTACATTTTACTTTTGGGGACTGACAGTACCCGATTTTCGTCCAACCACCGCTCAAAATTTGTCGTCATGGCGTGAAATGTTACTGATGGCGGTGGCAATGCCGGGCATGATTGCCGACGTGATGGTAGACAAGAGTGACTCTACAAGGTTAGCTTTGTCCGCCGTTGCCGGAGTCGCCAGTCTTTCACTTGTAGGAGTCAGCGCATTTTTACTCTGCAAAAAACTGATGAGAACGCCACTTGCGATTACGCCAAGCCAATGGTGGCTGGCAGGCTGCATGCTCTTCTTGCTGGTAACCTTCTTTGCCCTGGCTTTCGGGCGCGCTGCCTTCGGTGCTCAAACTATTTTGCTAAGCAGATATAAACACATTTTCACGTTTTGGGCGACCTTCAACTATCTCCTACTGCTTCAACAACCCACTGTTCGACAAGCCCTTAGCCGACGCATGACAATTTTGCAAATCAGCGCCGTGATCTACTTTGGAGGTAGCTACTTTCTGACATGGGCCGATATGATGTATTTCCGGAAAACCATTCAGATAGACGCTTATGGTTGGACAAAAAACAGGGAATTCCCCTCGGCACCAATTTATATCACTGTTAAAAAGGCCGTCGATTCAATTTTTGAAAGCGCATTGAAAAACCGGATTTACAAATTCCCCGATCTCCCCTTTGAAGATTTGCGTCAGGCTGAAATACGGGGATCATCAGACATCGCCGTGCGAACCGCCGATTTCATTCAGGTAGGAACTGAGGTACCAGCATTACAATGTTCACCAGACGACGGCATTTACCTGATCATCCATTCCGGTGACGAGATACATATGTTACCTATGCGCCTGCGCAGGAACTCATTTCTCTGCTTCCTGCGCACCGGCCGCTATTATGCCGGTTACTGCGAGTCTATGGGGATGCTGATGCAATATTTGTCCAAAAATAAAAAGTATAAACTTACACTCGGGGTAATTAGCGGCTCGAACCGCTATTTGCTGACCACCGGAAAGGAGGTTAGTACCAGCTGAAATTCCTCAGATCAACTTGTCCGGCGTAATAGGCAGCTCCCGTATGCGCTTACCGGTGGCATGGAAAACCGCATTCGCAATAGCCCCGGCAACTCCCACAATAGCAATCTCTCCAAGGCCTTTCGAACCAATGGGATTGGCCTGCATATCCGGTTTGTCGATGTAATATACTTCGATAGGCGGCACATCGGCATGAACGGGGATATGGTAGCTCGCAAAATCGGTGGTCACATACCGGCCGAAGCGGTGGTCCATCTCCGAATGCTCCATCAGCGCCATACCGATGCCGCCTACAACGCCGCCGATCGACTGGCTCCGGGCGGTTTTGTAGTTGATGATCGCGCCCACGTCCGCGCACGTGACCACGCGCGTAACGCGCACCTCGCCCGTGAGCGGGTTCACCTCCACCTCTACAAAATGACATCCAAAGGAATACATCGAATACTGGTCGCGCTCCGCGCCCGATTTCGATTCCTCCATCACTTCCAGTTCGTTCAAATGATGGTGTTTTAATATATCGGCATAACTCACACCCTCTTTATCATCGGCAGAACCGAATATCCGACCATTCCTGACCACCAGCTGACCTCTTGACTTAAGCCCCCCTGGCATCTCCCCCGCCAAAGCGATCAATTTGCTTTTCAACGCCTCACAAGCGACATGCACCGCCGAGCCTACACTGGGAATCGTGGACGAGCCATTCTGCCCCGGAGCGTCAGGCAGGGCCGAATGACCCAGGTCGAAACGTACTTTATTAGCATTTACTCCTAAAACCTTCGCAGCGATGCGCGTCATAGCCGTGCCGGTACCCGGGCCGATATCCATCGTCGCGCTTTGCACGATCACCGAACCGTCGGCCTGCATCACGGCCCGGGCCTTGGCAGGATGGCGGTGAAAGCCATACAGGCTCGATGCCATACCGTAACCGAGCAGCATACCGTTGCGTTTCACCGACCTTGGCTCTGGTAGCCGGTTTTTCCAGCCTATTTTCTCTGCACCCAGCTCATAACATTCCCTGAGCGACTTCGCCGACCATGGCAGGTGTCGTTCAGGATCGGATTCGGCATAATTTTTAAGCCGGAATTCCAGCGGATCTGTTTTTAATGCATAAGCCAGCTCATCCATCGCCGATTCCAATGCAAACATCCCCGTGGCATCGCCGGGTCCGCGCATCCACGTGGGTGTATTCACGTCGAGCGGAAGCAGGCGGTAGCGCGTAGCCACATGCGGGCACGCATACAGCGCACGCGACGCGAGGACTGTGCGCTCCAAATGCTCTTCGTACATCGATGTCTGCCCCGTCCCCTCGTGTACAATACCTGCCAGACGGCCGTCTTTCCCGGCGCCGATACTGATTTTCTGTTTGGTATAAGGCCTGTAACCCACCGATGTAAACATCTGCTCCCGTCCCAATACCAGTTTTACAGGCCGTTTCAATTGTTTCGCGGCCATTACCGCCGCCATTGTGTGCGGCCACACCCGAATACCCGACCCGAAAGCCCCGCCAATGTAGGTAGCCACCACCTGTACATTCTCCCTCGGCAGCTTGAATGCCTGCGCGAGTTGCCCCTGTGCGGATTTCACGCCCTGGTTTTTGTCATAAACCGTGAGCTTGTCATCGGCCTCCCATACCGCGATAATCGCATGCGGTTCGAGCGGCTGGTGGTGCTGGGTAGGAATG
This sequence comes from Dyadobacter sp. BHUBP1, assembly GCF_050587785.1. Classification (NCBI taxonomy): domain Bacteria; kingdom Pseudomonadati; phylum Bacteroidota; class Cytophagia; order Cytophagales; family Spirosomataceae; genus Dyadobacter; species Dyadobacter sp. BHUBP1. The sequence continues at coordinate 720,186 of NZ_JBOBIH010000004.1, read as the reverse complement.
GTGTATTCGGCTTCGAGCCGGATCTCGGCATTACGCAAATCCGCTGCATCGCCGCGCTCATAGTCCCCGAAAGGCGAGTTTTTGGATCGCTGCACATTCAGCGGGATCCCGGAGTGCGCGATATTCTTTTCAAAATGCGTTTGATGGACCTCCCGCTGGTACGTCATCCGCACAAGCGAAGCCGCGTGCATCGCCTGTTCGCGCGTACCCGCGACCACCATCGCCACGGGCTGCCCGTCGAAATAGATCAGGGAATCGTAAAACACGCGGAATGCTGTACCCGGCGGTACGCGCTCCGGCGATTGCTTTTTGGGGGGCCAGCCTGGTATTGTCATAGCATTGAGATGGCTGAGCACCATAAGCACACCCGGCACCGCTTCCGCCTCGCGTGAATCGATGGCCGTAATGCTGCCTTTGGCAATAGTACTCGTCACCAACACCGCATGTACAAGTTCCGGAATTGCATATTCTGCCGAATAAGTGGCTGTACCCGTCACTTTTGCTGCGCCGTCGACGCGGCTGAGCGAGGTATCCGACGGATTATCCAACGATTGTCTGTTCATAGCCCGATCAGGAAATGCCCGTTGCAGCCTTCAAAGCCGCTACGATCGCGTTGGAGGTTAGTTTAATTTTAAATGCATTCTGAGCGGTGGCTTTTGCACTTTGCATTTCATGCTCGGCAACTTCCCTGAAAAGCTTTTCCGAAGGCACCTGCCCTCGCAGCATAAGGTCGATAGCCCAGTACCGCCATGGCTTGTGCGCTACGCCGCCGAGGGCCATCCGGGCGTCCCAAATACGTCCGCCATCCATTTGCAAGGCAGCCGCCACCGACACCAATGCAAAAGCATAGGACGCGCGGTCGCATATTTTCAGGTAATGGCTATGTTGGGCAAATGCATTGTCCGCCACCTCGATGGCTGTCACCAGTTCACCGGGTTGCAGGGTGGTATCCAATTCCGGTTGCAGCGTGGAAAGCCGGTGAAAATCCTTTAACGGTACCCTTCGTTCGCCGCTTGCGCCGTCGATCACCACCTCGGTGTCCAGGGCAGCGAGTGCCACGCACATATCACTGGGATGCACGGCAATGCACAAAGATTTTTCATTTCCTCCAAACCCGTTTCCTGCAAAAAAGATAGCATGTGTGCGGTTAACGCCCGCTTCGGCGCCACAGCCCGAGCCTGGTTCACGCTTGTTGCAAGGCAATGCCAGATCGTAAAAATAGCTGCAACGCGTACGCTGCAATAAGTTACCGCCCACCGTCGCCATATTGCGCAGCTGTCCCGACGCTCCCGCGAGCAATGCCTGCGCGAGCAACGGCTGGCGGCTCAGTACACTTTTATGTTTTGCCACATCGCTATTCAGGGCCAATGCGCCAATGCGGAGGCGATCGTAGCGGTGTTCTATTTTCTTCAATGGAAGATGGTTGATATCGATCAGCTTCGACGGCGACGCAATGCCGCGTTTCATGAGCTCGACCAGATTGGTACCACCGGCGATGTACTGCGCTTCGGGGTAATCGGCCGCCATACTGATGGCTTCCGCAACGGTTTTGGGGCGGAGGTATTGGAATGGCTTCATACTTTCGCCCCCTCCTTTTTCACCTCGAGAATGGCGTCCACGATATTCGGGTAGGCCCCGCAGCGGCACAGGTTGCCGCTCATGTACTCCCGCACCTCCGTGGCCGAGCCTGCATGCCCCTCGCGTATACACGCTACGCCCGACATCACCTGCCCCGGCGTGCAATACCCGCATTGGAAGCCGTCATGTTTGATAAACGCCTCCTGCAACGGATGCAGTTTCTCCCCGTCCGAGAGCCCTTCAATAGTTGTGACTTTCGAGCCATGCTGCATTACCGCGAATGTCAGGCAGGATAATGTCCTCCGCCCGTCGACATGCACGGTACAAGCCCCGCATTGCCCGAAATCACAGCCTTTTTTGGTACCGGTGAGCCTCAGATTTTCGCGGAGCAAATCGAGCAATGTCATACGCGGATCGATGGTGATGCGCCTGCGTTTTCCGTTGACGGTGAGTGATACCTTCACCTTCACTGCATTACCCACCGGCCCGTCGTCGGGTGCCACTGCCGCGTACAGAAAGTCCGCCGGCGCCATGGAAAGGCCCGCGAACAACATGGATTGTTTCAGAAAAAAGCGGCGGTCTTCGTCAGGCACGTCGGGCGGAATAGCGTCGTGGTCGATGTCCATGGTTGTTCAGTTCGTGAATATGTATTGAAAAGGGAGGTTGGCGTGGGATTTACCGGTTCTGGCGGGGTGGGAATGTTCGACGTAGTCAGGTCTAGTCAGGAATGGTCAGGAAGAGTCAGGGATAGTCAGGAATGGTCGGGAGTGGGAAGTGTTGTCACGATCGTCCGTAAGTGAATGCCGTCAGGCAGGTAATATTGGTAGAAAATGGCCGCCCCCCGGATTGTAAAAATGCCGTGAGGCATGTAACAGCTGAGCATTGTTGTTACATGCCTCACGGCATTTCCTTTTGTCCTTTAATGCAGCGAGGCTACCGATATTGCATCGCTACGCGATTTTTGCCCGGCATTTGATTGCTACATTATTTAAAATCGCCTGCATTCCACGTCTTCACCTTTCCTGCGGCGAGCTCTGCATTGATCGTCTTATTCCCATATTTCAAAACACGTTTCTGCGCATTGGGCGAAAGCAGCGTTACGGATTTTAATTTACCATTCTCCCAAACTTCGTCGACTGTTACATTTCCGCGTGCTTTCAGACCTTTGACAGACCCCGTAGTCCATTCGTCGGGTAATGCGGGGAGGAGTTCGATCACGCCGGTTTGCGATTGGAGGAGCATTTCGGCTACGCCAGCGGTAGAACCCATGTTACCGTCGAGCTGGAATGGCGGGTGGGCGCAAAGCAGGTTGGCATAGGAACCGCCGCCGTCGGCCATATTGGTCCCCTGGTCGGCTACGGGCCGGAGTACGCTTTTGAACAGCTTGTGCGCACGGTTACCGTCTTGCAAGCGCGCCCAAAAGTTCACTTTCCAGGCCAGCGACCAGCCTGTCCCATCGTCGCCACGGGCATTGAGGCTCACCCGTGCGGCTTCCGCTTCGGCCGGCGTTTGGGTAATGGAGATCTGCTTGCCGGGGTGCAGGGCATAGAGGTGCGAAACGTGACGGTGGTGGCTGGTGGAGTCGTCGACATCCTCGCGCCATTCCTGCAACTGTTTCCAGCGGCCGATCTGCAAAGGCAATATCTTGTCGCGGGTAGCGCGGGCCTTTTGCGCGAAATCGGCGTCGATGCCCAGCAAGGCTGCCGCTTCGGCGGTGTTGTTCAGTACGTCCCAGGCCATTTCGTGGTCCATGGTAGCGCCGGTAGAAATTCCGCCATGTTCGGGCGAATACGATGGTGAGGACACAAGGTGGCCTTTACCGTCGCTGCTCAGATAATCCATCCAGAACTCCGAAGCCTCTTTCATGACCGGATAGGCCGTATTTTTCAGGAATACCTTGTCATTCGTAAATGCATAATGCTCCCACAAATGCTGGCAAAGCCATGCCGCGCCGCCGGGGAAGAAGCCCCACGGGAAATCCCAGCCCGGCGAAGTATAACCGTAGGCATTCAACATTGTATTGACGATCCATCCTTTGGCATTGAAAAACTCTTTTGCTGCCAGACGTCCCGGCTCGACGATCGACTGTGTGAAATCCATCAGCGGCAAATGGCATTCCGAAAGGTTGGTCGCCTCGGCGGGCCAGTAAAGCATTTGTACGTTGATATTCGTATGGTAATCATTCGCCCAGGGCGGGTTGGTACTGTCATTCCATTTGCCCTGTAAGCTCATGGGCATGGTACCCGGGCGGGTCGATGAAATCATCAGGTAGCGGCCGTATTGAAAGTACAGCTCTTCCAGGCCGGTATCGGGCTGGCCGGCCGAATAGGCCTTCTGGCGCTGGTCGGTAGGAAGTGCCGGTGCGGTGGCATTGCCCAGCGTCAATGATACGCGGTCGAACAGGCCGTGGTAATCCTTTTGCTGCTCGGCGAGTAATGCGGCGTAGTTTTTACCGGTTAGCTTCGCCATGGTTGCGGCATTGGCCTTCTTGTAGTCATTCCCCTTGTAATCAGGGAATTTCATCACATAATCCGTAGCCACGGTGTGGACCAGGACAATGGATTTGGCACCGGTAACCGTCAGCACGCCATTGCTGAAAGCCGTTTTGCCATCGGTATCGATACGGTAAACGGTTTCGAACTCCTGGTGGTTGTCTTTCAAATGCCCGCCGAAGGTATAGTGGTTTTTAACAAACTGCTCATAATCTTTGGCATGAGGTGTTTCAAAACGGATGGAATAGGTTTCAGGCGTTGAAGAGGTGAACTTGTACACTATCGCCTTCGAGGGATAGTTGCCGAAATAAGTCCTTTCAAAATGGGTACCGCCTGCGTCATAGCTCACCTTACCCAATGCATCGGAGATATTCAGCTCGCGGCGGTAATGCTGCACCGCGCCTTTGGCAGGTAACTTAATGAACAGGTTGCCTACCGTTTGCTGCGCACCAAAATCGGAAGACGGCGTATTCTCCTTTTTTTCATGAATAACGCCCGTCAGCTCCTTGTTGGCCAGTGCATGGGCCTCTTTCATTTTCCCTGCGGCGAGCAACTCGCGTACCTGCGGTAAATGTTTATAAGCCTCTTTTTTTAAACCAAAATTATACGCTGCATTGGCTCCCTTACCACCTGCCCACAAGCTGCCTTCTGAAAACTGGATGCGCTCCTCGTCCGTTCCTCCAAAAAACATGGCGCCCACGTAGCCATTACCGATCGGCAATGCCTGGGTCATCCATTCTTTGGCAGGCTGGTCGTACCAGAGCGACAATGGTGCGGGTTGGGGTTTGGGATCAGGTTGCGCTTGCAGCGGGCTGAATGCGGTAACAGAACAGATGAGTAGTCCGAGAAGTGTTTTCATCACTGGGGTTTTGGCAAATAATGGTAAAATTAGATGCCGTTTTTGAATTTAAAAATGGGCTTTCCGACAATCGCCGACCACTATTCAATCGTCAGCTTGGGCGAGCCGGCAACCTTTATGTTGCTTTTCGGCATGTTTTCCAGCTTGATATTCCTGCCCAGCACCTCTCCTTCCAGTTTTAAACCCGAGACCTCCACATCGGAACAACCATTGAACCAGAACATATTATGGTTATCAGACTGCGGATTGAGCTCCACCGTGCGGACGATCCGGTTGTTGCCGAAAACCAACCCGCGGGTACTTTTGGCGAACAGCACGGGATAATCAAATGTATGAAAAGTATTACCCTCAATCCGGATGTTGAAATGAACCGGCTTTTTGACGTCGGCAACTTTGTTGGAAGGGTTAATGGCAATTACCGCATTACCCGGCCCTCCCTGGTAGGCGCAGTCTATAAACTCATTGTTGCGAATGGTAACATCCCGCACCGGGCCCGATTCGTACCAGCCCTCCGCGTCCGCCTCGATCAGCACGGCGCTCATGCCGGTACGAAAAAAGGTATTGTTTTCGATCACAGCCTTGCGCGGCGTCGTAAGCAGCACGCCACGGGTGTTGGTGCGGGTAAAATAGTTGCCCCGAATGAGTACTTCCGGTGTCCAGGTCATATTTTCGACACAATCGTGGTCTTCCAGTGCCGCCGGAACAGGTTTTTCGAAGGTTAGCAGAATTTCGCGGTCGTTCAAACGGCTAACCGCTTTGACAATCCCATTTGCAAACCGCTCCATGGAAGCCGAATGCACGAAAGCCACCGTATCTGTGGGAAAGAACGCATTGAAACCGTAGCTCTGCCCATGCATAAACCTCACTTTGAGCGAATTTGCATCTGGCCGACCGATAATGCGCAGATTGGTCCCGTGCATGTTGATCGGGTCGTCATGCGCACCGGAGAAGCGGCAATCTTCGATAGTAACTTTACCGCGACACCCCGAAAAATGCATAAAATCGGCGGATGAAGCGACAATGCGGCCTGTTTCGGGCCGTGGCGCGCAGGTAACGCGGCGCATGGTCACGTTTTCGGAATACTGGCTCACAATGCCCAAGCCGTGCATGAAATGCATGCCCACATCTTCAAGTGTTACGTTTTTACACTCGCGGATGTGCATCCCCACCTGGTCGCGGATGATGTCGCGGACGGTGAGAATATTGCCCGGTTTGGGCGTTACAGTGGTTTTGAAATGGACCCGCCCCGGAGCGATTTCCGTAGCTTGTGCGTTGGCATAAGGCTTCCAATCGCTGTAACGCATGGTTTTCAGGGTAGTATCAAACTCCACGGCATGGAAATGCGTCGTTTTCCATCCTTCTCCAAACCATTCAAGCCTGCCGTCACGGATCGCATAACGGGCGTCACGCTGGATATCCAGCACTACCCCGTCATCTGACGTTTTCACGTATCGCATTTCGGACATCGTCGGCCTTTCAAAATCGACGTGGATGTTTTGCAGCTTTACGTTTTCGCAATGTTCCAGCACGATCGTCGTCATCTTTCCGTGAAAGACAAACAGCGCCCCATTGCCGTCGATTGTCAGGTTCTTTGCATTGCGAAAAAGCATCCCGATCGTCCGGATTTTGAGTGAGTCCTCTTTTTCGGTGGAGGTGTTGGAAATAAAATACTTCTCGCGGAGAGCGCCGTCGGGCCAGAAATCGTACCGGCCTTTCGGGAACGTCAGGATCGTTTTCCCGGTGCGGATTACCTCGTCGATGACCTGCTGAATGCGGGCAGTGACGTTTTCGTAAGTATCGGGATGAACGCCCGCGTCAGCCACGGAAACGGTTTGGGCGTTGGAACGGTATTGCAGTAGTAATGCGCAGAACAGCGTGGCGTAGAAACGGTAAGGCATGGGCATCAGGTCGGATAGGGTCAGGTGGTGGTCAGGTATGGTAAGTCGGGCTGCAAATTAGGTCAAAATTGAGATTGTTTGTGCAAAAAGAAGGGGGGTTGGTTTTTTGACAGGTCTGGTCAGGTGTGGTTTTCTGTCAGGTATTGTCAAGTGTAGTCAGGTATAGTCGGGGTTGGTCAAAAAAAATGTTCGGAATTATCGAGCGCAATGGACAGGATAATGTACTGACTTAAAATAGCCGCCGGAATCCTGTAGCGATGTAATGTTGGCAGCAATCGATTCGAATGGTGTATTTCGAAAATGCCGTCAGGCATGTGACAACAGCGCATTGTTGTTACATGCCTGACGGCATTTTTGGCGAACCGGATTCATCGTGCCTTCTACCAATATCACATGCCTAACGGCATTTACTATTGGTGAAAACAACACTTGGCTACACCTGGCCATACCTGACCACACCTGACTATCAACTAGTAATTATGTGGATAATAGGTATTTGTCACCTTCCCATCCGCAAACAATTCGAGCATCGCATATCCTGGCGGCGTTTCCTGATAATAGTTGGGTCCGGCGGATTCCGCATCGCCTTTTTCCCACCAGAAACCGCTCATGGCGCCGTTGCAGCAGTACTGAACGCCGTTGTACTCGGTATGGTCCTGCAAATGCTGGTGCCCGCTGAGGCAAATACGCACCTTATCGCGGTGTTTATAGAACAGGTTTTTGAGTTTTTTATAATCCGAATGCCCTCCCCCGCCCGCGAGCATAGGCGTAGCGCCCAGAATCGGGTAATGCGACATCAGGAGCACAAATGTGCCCGGCGCCAGTTTGGCAAGGTCGGCTTCCAGCCATTGATATTGCTCGTCGCCCAGCGACACGTGCTCATTGTTGCCGTCGAGGATCACGAAATGCCAGTTCTTTTGGGTAAAACTGTAATAACGACCTGGCGTTTTGAGCCGCTTCACTACATAATTTTTGCCATACATTTCATCTTCTTTGGAAGGCGCCGCCCACCAGGGATCATGGTTCCCGATGCAGCTATGGATTTCGTAGCCTTTCAGTGTGGCCATGCATTCGTCCCAAAGCCTCCAATAACCCAGCATGGTTTCACGGGTAACATCCTTGTAATCTGCGGCATGAATGGAGTCGCCGCCATTCAGAAAGAAATCGGGTTTGTGCTTCAAAACATCGGCGAGGCACTTTTTGAAACGGTTGGGCGCGTCGTCGCCCCCTCGGATGTGCACATCGGTAATGTGAGCGATTTTCAGTACCGGCTTATCTGCAACAAGCCCGGCGTGGGTAGCCGGGCCAGTTACCGAAGCAGCCGTGAGCAATCCGGTGTTGCGGATCCAGGAACGTCTGTTCATTGTATTGATTTTAAATTAATTCCAACCAAAAACCTGCTTCAACTTGGGATTCAGTAACATTTCCTTCTGAGGAACAGGCCGGTAATAGTATTTCGGGTCTTCGAATTTACGGACAGCCGTTTCGGTCACCATCGTGCCGCCGGCATTGCCGTTTTTGAGATATACGGTCACGTCCTCGCCGATAGCTCCCGCGCGGTAATAGATCAGCGCCACCCCGAGGCTGTTCTTTTCCTTTGCCTTTTCGTCGGGGATTGTTTTCGACTTGTCGATCAGGATAATATCCTCCACGCCGTCGCCTGTCAGGTCGTATTTACCCAAACCCGGAAAATATGCTCCTTCGGGAATAGCGGTCAGCAACTTGCCCGCCTGCCAACGCATGATGTCGTCGAAACGCTGGTTTTCGAATGCAAACTCTACCCTTCTTTCACGACGGATCTCAAAAATAACACCGCGGTTGGCGCCGGTTACGTTCGGGTATTTCTGCGCCATCACCGGATCCGGGCTACCGTTGGCGGCTGCCAGTTTCAAATCGGGCATTCCTACACGGGCACGAATCAGGTTCACCGATTTATCAAGATCATCCTGGGTAAGTGTTCCCAATTCCGCTTTCGCTTCGGCATAGGTCAAAAGTACCTCGGCATAGCGGTACACCGGCACATCCACGCTGTTCAGAATTACATTATCGGTGGAATTGATATAGCCTTTCAATTGGTGATAACCGGTAAAATTCTTGTTCAGGCGCAAAATGTAAGGGGCCGTTTCAGCTGCGCGTACCCAGCCCGGGTACACGAGCGTCTGCGCGAGACGTGGATCGCGGTTCTGAAACTCCTTCACAAACCCAAACTGCTGGTAACCCTGCACGTCGGTGAAACGGGTCCCGTCTTTCATCAGGTAGGTCTGCACGAGGTCACGCGACGGGGCCTGCTCGTAGTCGCCGAACACCGTGCTGTTGATATTCTGGCTGCGCTCCTTCGTTTGATCGAACGCATTCGCCAGGATCACTTCCTTGTTTGAGCTCAGATCCTGGCTATTGAACAGCGCCGCATAATCCGCATTCGGCTTGCCGGTGCTGTAAATCGCAAACTTGTTCGACGCCATAATCTCGGCCGAAATCGCAGCTGCCGTTTCCAGGAATTTGTTGGCGGTGGCCTGGAGGCTCAACTCGGGGTGGTATTTCCGATACGTACCTTCATACAATGCTGTGCGGGCATACTGCGCCATCACCGCCCATTTGCCCGGCGTTCCGGCAGTCACCGACTCCCTTACATTCGCCGCTGCGAAAGCAAGGTCGGCCATCACACTGTCCATGACAACCGCACGCGGGTCCTGCGTTTTGTAAAGTTCCTCGTCACCGGGGTTCACCGTTTTCGAAAACCAGGGAACATCCGAGTACCGACCTACCTTTTCCAGATAGAACTGCGCACGATAATAGCGGGCAATTCCGGCATAATGCGCTTTCACGTCGGGCGTAGCAATGGCCTTGTTATAATTGTCCAGGAAATAATTGATATTCCGCAAACGGCCCCAGTCCCAGCCGCCGGTGATGGTTTGCGAGCTTGGAGAGCCCGTCATGATCACCTTCATCTCCACTGCGCCGGTCGTGGCAGCATTGTCGGTGCTCTGGTCGTTGAGATAAATGCCATACATGTCGGGCATGCTCAGCAGGCCATTGACGTACAATGCGAGATCGCCTTCGTTGGCAAAGAACACCTCCGGCGAAATGGAGGTCTGCGGCAGTTTTTCGAGGAAATCGTCGTTGCAGGCGCTCGCACCGGTCAACAACGCCAGTAATAATATATGCTTTTTCATTTCAGGCTGATGGATTAAAATCAAAACTCGACATTGACACCAAATGCAAACTTCCGCTGGAACGGATACGAAAAGCCGTTCGAAGTATTGAAAGTGCTGCTGTTACTGATTACCTCCGGATCGAAATACTTTTTGAGTTGCGAGAATTCAAAAAGGTTTTCCCCGCTTGCGAAGATGCGCACCCGGCTGATATTGTGCTTTTGCAGCAACGAAGTAGGCAGCGAATAGCCGATCGTGATGTTCTTGATCCGAAGGTAAGCCGCGCTCAACAGGTATTTCGTCTGCGCTATATCGAGGCCCGAGCCGTAGTTGTTATCCGCGAGCCACGATTGCAGCACAGGGAAATCGGCATTGGTATTCGCATCGGCAAGTCCTGCCGCAATGTAGGACTTCGAATGCTTGGCGCGTTGCTGGTCCGAATCCGCCTGGCCTCGGTAGTAATCGAGGTTCCAGGGATAAACGTTGGCATAAGGCTGCTGGTAAGGGCCCCAGTAGAGGTAATGCCGCGGATAGTAATCGCCTTTCAGCACGCCTTGCAGTACGGCCGAAAAGTCGAAACCGTTCCAGTCGGCGTTTAGGTTGAAACCAATGCGATAACGCGGGGTCGTATTTCCGATCACCGAAAGATCTTTCGGGTCCTTTTTGGTCAATCCTTGCGTAATGCGGCCATCGCCGTCGAGGTCTTTGTATTTCGGCCATCCCGGCACCACGGACAATGCCCCCCAGGGAACGATATCGCTTTCATCGAGCTTCGCGATTTCGTCGGTATTCTGGAAAAGGCCATCATTGGTAAGCCCCCAGATCTCGCCCAGATTCTGTCCTTTACGGAATTTTGAAAACAGCTCCTGGTCGTTTTTGAAACGGGTAATCTGTGAACGCGAGTCGGACAAGATCAATTTGGCGCTGAGCGAAAGCGTTTTACCGCTCACCTGATAAGTATCGTTGTAGTTCAAGGTCAATTCGAGGCCTTTTGTACGCAAATCGGCCACGTTTTGGGCCGGCACCTTCGTACCGAGTACGCCCGGAAGTTCCTCCCCGTCGGTGAGCATCCCCTTGGTATCGCGGATGTAATAGTCGATGCCGAATGTCAAACGGTCTCTCAACACCCCGAGATCAGCTCCGAAGTTCAGCGTCGATACACGCTCCCAGGTATAGTTGGACGGGTCTACGCGCAGGATCGGCGAGCTGGTAATCACGGTTTGCTTGTTACCACCGATCAGGTAATTGGACAGCCCTGCCGGCAACGCCTGGCGGAAGCTGTAATAGCCCACGTTCTGGTTACCCAGATCGCCATACGAAGCACGGAATTTAAGTGTAGGAAAAAGAGGCAATGCGTCCTTCACGAACGATTCGGAGCTGGCGATCCACGCCGCCGATACGGATGGAAAGAATCCCCAGCGGTTGCTTGCCGGGAAGCGCGACGAGCCGTCATAGCGCCCGTTCGCTTCAATAATGTAGCGGTCGCGCAGCGTATAGTTGATCCGACCAAAGAAACTGCGGGTGGCGTAGCTCGTATCCGCACCAAATGCCTGGGCAGTTCCGCTGGTAAGGCTGATGTAGGGCAATGAAGGGGAAATCAGGCCTACTTTCTGTGCTTTGGTGGTGGTATAGCTGTAACTCTCCTGGTTATAACCCGCGAGCAGGTTGATCCGGTGAACGCCCAGCGTTTTGGTATAATTGGCAAACAAATCCATCACATTATTGGCCAGGGTAGCATTGGTCTCATACACTCCACCGGTCCCGCCTTCGGTACGAATGTCGTTCGGACCAAAACCAATGCGGTAATTGCGCTGATCCTGCTTGGTATTCCACTGCTCCCGTTTGAAGCTCGCCGAACCGGTTATCACGAGGTCGCCGCTCAATGCGGTGGCGATGCCGCGGAAAATGTTCTGGAAGCCGAACATATCCTGCTTCTTGTTGCCTCCGTCGGTCAGTCTGGCGGCCAGGCGTCCTGCGCCGGTGTTCGCCCAGGTTCCGTCGGGGTTCACGGCCACCTGTGTTGGTTGCAACGTATAGATGTCGTTGATGTTGGCCGTCGGCACCGCGCGTTCTGTGCGGTAAACCGATAGGTTATTATCCAGTTTCAGCCATTTGAGAGGAGCGAAATCCAAACGGGCTCGGGAAGAGTAGCGTCTCCAATAGTCGTCCGTAAGCTTGTTTAAGCCGCCCTCATGGTTATAATCCGCCGAAATGTAATAGCCTACGGTGCGTTCGTTGGCCGTCTTGGCGCTGCCGGTAAACCCGACGCTGTGGTTCTGGGAAAAGCTCCTTTTGGTAAAAAAGTAATCGTACCAGTTGTTGCTGCCCATATAGGCCCATTTGGTCGGATCGGATGGGTCTATACGTGTGTCGGGTGTGGACGGATTATCCGAGCGCTCTTTAGCCCAGGCGTAATATTCGTCGGAATAGTTGACGTAGTCCCAGGGCGTGTTGTCGGTAGACGTTTCGAGCACCCGCGAAAAAATGTAAGGGTCGGTGACCGGCTTGGGAAGCACCGTCGGCTGGCCCCAGGAAAAGAAGTTATTATAGGTAATGGACTGCCTGCCTCTCCCACCCTGCTTGGTGGTGATCAGCACCACACCGAATGCCGCCCGGGCGCCGTAAATTGCCGCCGAGGCTGCATCGCGCAATACCGAAAAGCTCGCAATATCGGAAGGGTTCAGGCGAAGGAGGTCTGTGCTGTTCGCAGCCGCAATACCGTCGATCACGAACAAGGGCTCACCACCATTGATGGACGTAAAACCCCGGATGTTGAAGTTCGGTACGGTTCCGGGCGTACCGCTCTGGTAAGTAATGTTCAGGCCCGGACTCACTCCTTGCAAGCCCTGCATCACATTGGCTACCGGCCTGGCTTCGAACTGCTTACCGGAAATCTGGTCCACAGCACCGGTGATATTCACCTTTTTCTCGACACCGTAGCCGATCACGACCACTTCTTCGAGATTGCCATGATCGGCCTGTAACGTTACAAAAATCTCGCTACGGCCTTTCACGAGCTCTTCCTGTGTTTTATACCCAATGTAGGAAAACACGAGAATGTCGCTCCCCGACACGCCTTCGAGGTAATACTGGCCGTTCTGATCGGTGATGGTCCCTCTCTGGGAGCCTTTGATCACCACATTCACACCCGGCAGGAGGTCCTTGCCGTCGGTAACGCTTCCGGTGACTTTCACTTTGCCGCCGGCATTGAGGGTCGTCTGTGCGAGCGCTGGTGCGATGACGCCGAGCGCAAAAATCGTAACCATTCGCAGGCTTCGCAGCAGCCTTGCGTAGTAAGGTCTGGGTACACTTTTCATCATAAGTAAAAGTTAAAGGTTGGCCACTTTTGGGGCATTTTTGGAATGCAAATGTCCTGATCAAAAGTTACGTCAATATTAAAAAATAGTTATCTGATTGTGATCATAAATTGAATGAATGTTCAATTAATTTTTAAACGAATAACAAACTTCCGGTTTCCGTAAAAAGCCGTATATTGCCGATACGTTACACCCCGAACCGCCAATGGGAAGAAAAAGCCTCAAAGAAGCCCGTAAAAAGGAAATCATTAAAGTGTTTTACAGCCTGGCCAAGAAGAACGGCCTGGAAAATACGTCCATCGCCAAAATCGCGGCGAAGATGGAGATTAACCCCAGCCTCATTATCCATTACTTCCAGACGCGTGAAGACCTCGTGTACGGGCTGGTCGATTATATTCTCGACAAATACAAACTCATCTATAAGGTAAGCGCCGCCCATTCGAAGGATTCGCGGAAAGCCCTGCTCGAAATCATCGGCAATATTTTCTCTAAAAAATGGAATGCGCTCTTCGACGACGGCCTGTTCTACGGCTGCTATGCCATGGCCTTTCACGACGCGAAGGTGCGGGACCTTTATAAAAAGCTGTTGGATTCGCTCCGGGCGATGCTGATCGGGCACATTGAGCAATGCCGCCTGGATGGTGTGCTGGATGTGGAAGATGTCGAAACGGTGGCGGACAATATCTTCGTGCTCATCGACGGCGCCTATTTCTACCTCAGCCTGGTGTCTGATAAGGAAGAATACGAGCAGCGCCTGAGTAAATACCGGCAGCAGGCATTATCCATCCTGCATTTGAAGGAACTGTCAGACGTTGCGGGATGACCGCCCCGCGAGCCGACGGGCTACGGCCCCTATCCCGATCATCAGCCAGATCACATTGACGGCGACGTTCGGCTTATCGCCGTATTCGAGGGAATACACGATGAGGGTCGCGGCGCCGGTCATATTCAGGATGTGAAACGGGTAGCCGTTCGGTTTCAGGACGCCGATCGTGAGCAGCAGGTACGCCAGTACATAGGCGACCACGCCCAGCCAGCCCAGTGTTTCCAATATCAGTGCGGTATTCATAGCTCTTTTTTAACTCCACAATATTAACGGCGTGCGCACTCCCGGCCAAATCACCCGCCCGGCACCTAACAAGCCATTATTCGTCGTTTTGAAGGATTAGCCAAATAAAATCACCCAAATTCACAGATTTGCGGAATTTCGGGAGTAAATAAGTTAATATCGGTAAAAAAGCCGCTAATTCACATCAAGTTTTTGGTTTTCCGACCTGCTAATTTTACAAATAGATAATTTTCAAAAAGCACCCTCCGACACATCGTTTGTCGGTCTGATAGACCAATCGGCTGCCTGGCAGCCGACAAGAATTGTATTGCCTTTATATTCATTCGAGCAGCTATGAAAACCCCTAACCCAAGCCTTTACAAGAGATTTTACATACACACCATCAGTGCACTATGCCTGGCAGCGCCATTGATGGCACAGAAATCACTGCCGGCGTACCAGCCCAATCCTGCCGAACTTTCAGCGTCCTATAAAAGGATGGCCCTGATGGATTCGCTCACGAAAGGCAGCGTGCTGAAAGCGCAGGTACAGCCCAACTGGCTCGCTGACGGGCAGTCGTTCTGGTACAGGAATGTATTAAGGGATAGTTTGACTGAATACCTGGTCGTAAAACCGGGAGAAAACAAGAGGACAACCGCCTTCGATCAGGCGAAAGTAGCCGCTGCACTTTCCAAAGCCTGTGATTCCACGTTCTCGGCCACTAAGCTATGGGTCAGCGACATTCATTTCGAGCCCGAAAAACACAGCATAATCCTGCAAAGCAGGGGAAAATGGTTTGCTTACGACACCGAAACCGCCACGGCACAGAGAATCGCCAAACCGGAGTTACCGAAACCCAAGGATATCGGCTGGACAAGGCAGCTTAGCCGCTGGGCGCGTTTCCGGGCTGATAGTGTCTCTCCCGACAGGCAAACGACGGCGTTTGTCCGCAACGGCAATATTTATTTGAGTAAAAAGGAAGACAAGAATGGCGAACAACTGACCTACGACGGCAATCCGCTGAAACCGTACGGTGAACTCAGCTGGTCGCCCGACGGCCGGTACCTGGTTTGCTACCGGGTTGACCATCGTGACGAACGGCAGGTGAGCATTATATTCTCCTCCCTGCCCAACACCACCCGCGGCGAAGTAAAAACGCGGGGTTACGCGCAGCCCGGCGACGAGTTTACGAGCTACGAAATGCGCGTGATTGATGTGCAAAGCGGCAAATGCGTGAAGGTACAGTCGGAAGTGATCGACTTTTTCAATGCGCCCGTGATACGCTGGCGCAAGGGCGACGCGACGCATTTTACGTACGAAAAAGTCGACCGCGGCCACCAGCGTTTCCGGGTGATCGAAGTCGAAGCGACCAGTGGCGCCACGAAGCACATCATCGACGAAAAGACCGAGACTTTTATTTACCAGAACATGATTTACACGCATTACCTGCCTGAAAATCATGAAATCATCTGGGTTTCGGAAAAAGACGGCTGGCGGCACATTTACCTCGTCGACGAACATACCGGCGAAATCAAAAACCAGGTTACCAAGGGCGAATGGGTCGTGCGCGACATCGATAGCGTCGATACGCAGAAGCGCGAAGTATGGTTCAGAGCCAGCGGCATGAATGCCAACGAAGATCCTTATCACATTCATTACTACCGCATTAAATTCGATGGTACCGGCCTTGTGAAACTGACCGACCACGCGAAAGCCACGCACCAACTCACGTTTTCGCCCGACCGGACTTACTACGTTGACACCTATTCGACCATGACCACCGCGCCCGTTTCGGAACTCCGCAAAACCGCTGACGCGTCACTCGTGATGAAGCTTGAAACGGCCGACATTTCGCAATATCTCGCATTAGGCTTCAAATTGCCGGAGATCTTCAAAGCCAAAGGCCGCGACGGCAAAACCGACATCTGGGGCATCGTGTACCGCCCGAGCCACTTCGATCCGAAGAAGAAATATCCGATTATCGAAAACATTTACGCCGGCCCGCAAGACTCATTTGTTCCCAAGGCATTCCGCCATTATGGTGAAATGCAAAGCATGGCCGAGCTGGGCTTCATCGTGGTGCAAATGGATGGTATGGGCACCTACAACCGCTCCAAGGCGTTCCACGACGTGTGCTGGAAAAACCTGGCTGATGCCGGCTTCCCCGACCGCATTGCTTGGATGAAAGCCCTGGCCGAAAAATATCCCCAGGCGGACTCGACCCGCGTGGGCGTGTACGGGACCTCCGCCGGCGGGCAAAACTCGCTGGGCGCATTACTCTTCCACCCGGGCTTTTACGACGCGGCCGTTTCGGCATGCGGCTGCCACGACAACCGCGTCGATAAGCAATGGTGGAACGAGCAATGGATGGGTTATCCGGTAGGCAAGCATTACGACGAGCAGTCGAATGTGACCAATGCAGCCAAATTGCAGGGCGATTTGCTGCTGATCGTCGGTGAAGTGGATACCAACGTGCCGCCCGAAAGCACCTATCGCGTAGCCGACGCGTTGATCAAAGCCAACAAGGAATTTGACCTTCTCGTAATTCCCGGCATGGGCCACAGCGACGGCGGTCCATACGGACGCCGCAAAAAGAGGGACTTTTTTGTACAAAAACTATTAGGTATAAATCCTCCGAACAGAAACAGGCAAATCGCTTCTCAGCCAGCAGCTCTGGGGCGGTAGGAAGGGGCTGTAAGCGATAGGCTGTAAGCTATAAGCTATAAGCCATAGGCGATAAGCTCTAAGCTTTTAGTTTGAAAGTTCGATTCGCAAAGGCAGTGAACTGCCTTAATGGGCATTCCTGGCCAAAGAGCAAAAAACGACGCGTTAAAAAACCAAGAAATAACAGACTTATAGCATACAGCTTAAAGCCTAAAGCATATAGCCTCCCATGAAACAAACGTTACTTTTCCTTATCTCCGTCATTCTCCTGCACGGCTGCGCGCAGAAGCGAGGCCCCGCGCAACGTCCGACCGCCTCTACTGAAACTGACACCGGCCGCCGCGGCGACGGCCGCCGTATCGAGCTGCTGTTCCTTGGCCACGACAGCCGACACCATTTCTCGGAAAAGTACTTTCCAATGCTATCGTTACCGTTGTTTCAGAAGGGCATTAACCTCACTTATACTTCCGACCCGAACGCATTGAACGCAGAAAATCTCGCGCGGTACGACGGCGCGGTGATTTATGCCAACCACAATACCATTACAACGGCGCAGGAAAATGCGTTGAAAACCTTCGTGGAGGGTGGTAAAGCGCTTATTCCGCTCCACGCGGCCTCTTTCTGCTTCCAGAATTCGGATTGGTATATCAAAGCGGTGGGCGGCCAGTTCAGCTCACACAAGTATGGCACATTCACTGCGCAGGTAGTGAAAGCAGATCATCCGGTAATGCAGGGCTGGAAGACGTTTGAAACCTGGGACGAAACTTATGTGCATTCGAAACTGAACCCGGACATCATCGTGTTGCAGGAACGCGTCGAAGGCGGCCGCCACGAACCGTGGACCTGGGTGCGCACACAGGGCAAAGGGCGCGTATTCTACACTGCCTACGGGCACGACGAACGCACCTGGAAGCAACCTGCA
Organism: Dyadobacter sp. BHUBP1; assembly: GCF_050587785.1. Taxonomy (NCBI): domain Bacteria; kingdom Pseudomonadati; phylum Bacteroidota; class Cytophagia; order Cytophagales; family Spirosomataceae; genus Dyadobacter; species Dyadobacter sp. BHUBP1. Next base: position 702,256 of record NZ_JBOBIH010000004.1, on the reverse strand, counting down.
TTTCAGGAACTGGTTGCCAATGGCATTATGTGGGCCGTGAGCGATGAAGCGAAGGCGCGGCTAGCGAAATTCAATTTACCCAAACCCACTTACACCGACGCCAACGTCCCCAATTACGAAAAACGCGACCCTGCGCCGAAGTTTCAGCAGCCCCTATCCCCCGCCGAATCGCAGAAACTGACGCAGGTCCCGGTGGATTTTGAACTGAAACTCTTCGCTTCCGAGCCGGACATTGTGAAACCCATTGCCATGGCCTGGGACGAGCGCGGACGCTTGTTTGTAGCCGAAACACGAGACTACCCCAACGAAGTACGCGACCAGGACGGCGTAGGCAAAGACTGCATCAAGATTTGCGAAGACACCGACGGCGACGGCAAAGCCGACAAATTCACCATTTTTGCCGATAATCTGAATATTCCGACCAGTTTGGTATTTGCGAACGGCGGCCTTATCGTGGCGCAGGCACCACATTTCATTTTCCTGAAAGATACCAATGGCGACGACAAGGCCGATATCCGCGAGAACATCATTTCCGGCTGGGGCAAAAGCGATACGCACGCCGGGCCTTCGAACCTTAAATATGGGTTGGACAACAAAATCTGGGGTGTGTTGGGCTATGCAGGATTCCGCGGCACGAACTCAGGTAAGCAGCTGAGTTTCAGTCAGGGCATTTACCGCTTCGACAACGATGGCAAAAACCTGGAATACATCGGCCGTACTTCCAACAACACCTGGGGCTTGGGTTTTTCGGAGGAATTTGAAGTGTTTATTTCAACAGCGAACGGGAATTACAGCGGGCATTTTGCCATGCCGCTTGAATACGTAAAGCGTTCGGTAGCAGACGGCTCGGGCAATACGGTTTACAAACTCGATTCACATTATGAAATGAACTACCTCACGCCCGCGCTCCGGCAGGTGGATTTCCATGGCGGGTTCACGGCTGCTGCGGGGCATAACCTTTATACGGCGCGTAGTTTTCCGAAATCGTACTGGAATGCCACCGCGTTCGTCTGCGAACCGACCGGCCGGCTGCTTTACCAGGCTTTGCTGAAACCGAAAGGTGCAGGCTACAAGGAAAAAAATGGTTTCAACCTGCTCGCCAGTGCCGACGAATGGTTCTCGCCCGTACATGCGGAAGTAGGCCCGGACGGGGCCGTGTGGGTGGCCGATTGGTACAGTTTCATCATCCAGCATAACCCTACCCCGCGCGGTTTCGAGAATGGAAAAGGGAATGCGTATATTAATCCGCTACGCGACAATCAGCATGGACGTATATATAGGATCGTTTGGAAAAATGCGAAGCAAACTCCCTATCCGAAACTCGATAAAAACGACGCGGCAAGTCTGGTGGCCGGTTTGAAAAACGACAATATGTTCTGGCGTACCACGGCACAGCGGCTGATCGTCGAATCGAAGAATACCGCGGTGATCCCGGAGCTGATCAAAATGGTAAACGACCCATCTGTGGATGAAATCGGATTAAATAGCCCTGCGGTACATGCATTATGGACACTCGATGCCCTCGGTGCTTTCACCGGCCCAAATGAAGAAGCCTATCACACACTCGTACGCGCTATGCGCCATCCGGCAGCCGGCGTTCGCAAGACGGCCGTGAAGCTGCTCCCTCGTAACGACAAGACGCTTTCCGCCTTGAAATGGACCAACTCGCTGAACGATCCGGATCTGAAAGTGAGGTTGGCTACCATCCACGCATTGACCGACTTGCCCGCTTCGGAGGAAATCGACCGGATGCTGTACCTGGCAGGCCAGGATTCGCAGAACGCGGCAGATGAGTACCTGGCACAGGCGATCTTTTCGGGGGTGATCAAGCATGAAAATGGCTTCAAAGCAGCGGCAGCGAAGCTCAAAGACTCCACATTAACGGCGCGTATCGAACGTGGATTGATCGAGGAGACTTATATGTTGAATCTATGGTCGCCCCCAATCTACCCGCCGGATGTTTCCCATAAAGAAATCAGGATCAAAGCCATTGTCACCAAAGCACAGGAGGACCTTTCGGGTGTGGTAGTGTCTCAGGGGAACCGGCAGAACGGGTATAGCCTGTATATGCAGGACGGCAAAATGCACTGGCTGGTGCGTCAAAACGGCCAATCGTACCAGGTTACTTCCACGAGAAAACTACCTGATGAGCGCTTCAATGCCTACGCCACCCTCTCGGAAGGCGGAAAAATGACGCTCGCGATCGAAGACGAAACGCCGGTAACCGGTAATGCCGCCGGTCTTTTCCACCAGCCGTTCATCCCCGACGACATCCGCCTCGGCCGCGATTTGCGCGACGGAAACCAGGTAGGCGCGTATGCCGACAATGCAAGGCTGCACGGCTGGCTGGACATCAAGAGTACGCTGCACCTCCATAACCAGGCCTTTCAAGGCCTGGCCCCCCGGACGCCATTACCCTCAGGTACAGCCTCAGTACCCACGACAGCGACCGCTGAAGTCCTGAAAGGCAAAGGCACACCCACCACTATCAAACTGAAAGTGATCGAGCATGAAATGAAGTTCGACCAAAAAAACTTCACCGTAAAACCCGGCCAAAAGGTGACCATACAGTTTACAAACCCGGATTTCATGCAGCATAACCTACTCATTATCAAACCCGGGACATTGGAAAAAGTAGGCAATGCGGCCGACTTGCTGGCGCGGGAAGCGAATGCTATTGCGCTCAACTATGTACCCAAAATGCCCGAAGTACTGCATGCTACAGAACTCGTAAGCCCCGAAGGCAATGCGACGCTGGTGTTCATCGCGCCCGACAAGCCCGGCGACTACCCGTTCCTATGCACAGTACCCGGCCATTGGCGGATCATGAACGGCATTATGAAAGTCCAATGAGTACCCTCAAATAAGTTTAACCATCTAACTCCAATTGTATGAAAAGACCATTATCCCGCCTGATCCGGGAACTGCACCGCTTTTGCCTCCTCGCGGCGGCGGTCGCCTGTTTCCTGACCCAAAACGCCCTGGCGCTCGCCGCCGACCGACAGATTTCCGGCAAAGTGGTGTCCGCAGAAGACAAAAACCCCCTGCCCGGCGTGACCATCATCGTAAAAGGAAAAAATACCGTGGGTACCGCCACCGACATGGATGGAAAGTTCAAGCTGGAAGTGCCAGAGGGCTCGACGCTGATCCTGAGCTACATTGGTTACGTGAGCCAGGAACTGTCCGTAGGCAACCAGAGTGAGTTCACTGTAGAACTGGCACCCGACCAGAAACAATTGCAGGAAGTGGTGGTGATCGGGTATGGTACGCAGAAAAAAGGGGACATTACCAGCTCTGTCGCGAGCATCAAACGGGAAGATTTTGTCCAGGGAACCGTGCGCGACGCGGCACAGCTGGTGCAGGGCAAAGTGGCCGGTTTGCGCATTACGACCCCTAGCGGCTCTCCTACTTCCAACACGCAGATCAATTTGCGGGGTATCAACTCGATTGAAGGAACGGCCAACCCGCTGATCCTGATCGATGGTATTCCCGGCGGGTTGAACACCGTGGCACCGGAAGATATCGAATCGGTGGACGTGTTAAAAGACGGTTCAGCGGCGGCGATTTATGGTACACGTGCTACCGGCGGGGTAATCCTCATCACGACGCGCAAAAACCGCGGCGCTTCGCGGTCGACGATCGAGTATTCCAATTATGTCAATATCCAGACCATCGCACGCCGTCCGGAACTGCTCACGGGCGACGATTACCGTCAGAAAATCAAGGAAGGAATCGCTTACACCGATTACGGCGGCAATACCGACTGGCTTTCGGAAATCATGCAAAAACCGGTTAGTCATAACCATAACCTCACGTTCTTTGGAGGAAACAGTACCACCAATCTTACCGGCTCGATCAACTACCGCAACTGGGAGGGTATATTCCTGAGATCGGGACAAAACCGGTTCACGGGTCGCGCGGACCTGAATCATGCGATGTTCAACAACAAATTGAAAACCAATTTACAGATCATCAACCGCATCACCCGCTCCAACGGCGCGGTGAGCCCGGCCAACGACGACGCGGCCTACGGCTACGCCTACCGCCAGGCCATTATCCGCAACCCTACCGACCGCGTGCGGACCGACGACGGTAAATGGCAGGAGCGCGACGGTTATTTCTATGAAAATCCCGTTTCGCTGCTCAATGAATCGAATTACGAAAGTTCGTTCAAGGAAATGCGTATGGCCGGTAGCCTCGACTATGCACCGATCGACGACCTGAACTTCAAGTTACTCGTATCGAACGTTCAGAACAGCAACCTCGAAGGCGGTTCCACCACATTCAATCACACCGCCACGCGCCTGAGCAATCAGAATGCGACCGCGTTCCGCAGCACCTACGCCAACAACGAGAACCTGCTTGAATTCACCGGAAATTATTCCAAAGCCATCGGCAAGCACCGTTTCTCGGTACTCGGCGGGTACAGCTGGCAGGACGCTACCTACGAGGCATTCTCGGCCAATAACTGGGATTTCCCGACCGACGCCTACGACTGGAACAACCTCGGTGCGGGCGGCGCATTGCAAAAAGGCCAGGCCGGCATGGGTAGTACCAAAAACAAATGGCAGCTCGCAGGTTTCTTCGGCCGCTTGACTTACAGCCTGAGCGACAAATATCTATTCATGGCCAGCGTGCGCCGCGAGGGCTCTTCGCGCTTCGGGGTGAACAACCGTTGGGGTACATTCCCGGCGGCGTCCATAGGGTGGCGCATCAGCAAGGAAAACTTCATGGGCAGCCTCGGCGCGGCTTCCGATATCAAACTTCGCGCGGGTATAGGCGTAACGGGTACGATCGCGAACAATCCGTATATGTCTCAAATCAGCTACAACTTCGACCGCGAAGAAGGGGCATTTATCGGCGGCAAATGGGTACCGGGCTTCGTTCCGGCACGTAACTTCAACCCCGACCTTCGCTGGGAGAAAAAAGAGGAATACAATGCCGGGGTGGATTTCGGGTTTATGAAAAACCGCATTAACGGATCGATCGATTTTTACAGCCGTAAGGTGAAAGATCTGCTCTACAATTTCCCGGTTCCGGTTCCGCCTTATCTGACGGGCAGCATGTTTATCAATGCCGGGGTAATGCAAAACAAGGGAGTCGAGGTATTGTTGAATATCGTTCCTATCCAGACGGGTGATTTCCAATGGAATACAGGATTCACCTATTCCACCAACCGCAACAAGCTCGTGAGCCTTTCGAACGAGCAGTTCCAGGCTGCGAACGATTTCTTCGACGCGGGTTACACGGGCGAGCCTATCCAGGTGAGCACACACCGCGTGAAAGTAGGTGAGCCGATCGGCCGCTTCTTCGTTTGGAAAAGCGTAGGTGTGGACGATAAGGGCGCATGGCTCATTGAAAACAAGGATGGCGAGGTGATCCCTATTGCCGACGCTACACCGGAAGACCGTCAGTATTATGGGAATGGTATTCCAAAACACATTGTGGGCTGGAACAACAACATCCGCTACAAGCAGTTCGACCTGGCTGTGAATATGCGCGGCGCCTTTGGTTTTGACATTCTCAATTTCCAGAGCATGTTCTATAACAACCCTCGTAATAAGGCCTACAATATGCTTAAAACCGCCTACGATCCGATCGACGGCAAGGTGCTCAATACCGACCTCGTATATGTGTCGCATTACATCGAAAAAGGTGATTACTGGAAAATCGACAATGTGACGCTGGGCTACACCCTGCCTGCCAACACGATCAAAGGCATTAAAAACGCACGCATTTTCGTGTCGGGCCTCAACCTGGCAACTATTACCGGCTACACGGGCATCGACCCCGAGGGCGTGATTTTCACTGGCTTCTCACCCGGTAACGACTACCGCGACAAATACCCTACCACCCGGACATTTACAGCCGGACTGAGCGTAACATTCTGATCCACAAACATTTTGAATTTATGAAAAACAAAAATATAAGATACGCGATCCTGGCTGCATTGCTAGCCGGGGTCCCGCTTTACTCCTGCACCGACCTCGACGAGCAAGTGTACTCCGAAGTCCTCGGGAGCAGTTACCAGCCCACCGAAAAGGACCTTCCGGCCATTGTGGCGCCCGTTTACTCGTCGCTACGCTCGCTAATGCTCGGCTGGCAGGGCTATTTTGATTTGCAGGAAGAGGCCGCCGACGCGATCATCACGCCCGTGCGCCCCAATGGCTGGGACGATGGCGGCACCTACCGCCGTATGCACCAGCACACGTGGACGGCCCTGCAATGGCAGCCCGAAAATGCCTGGCGCCAGGCATTTGCCAGCATTACCACGGTGAACCGCGTGCTGTCTCAGATCGCGGACGGTGATTTGCCGCTAACCAACGGCAAGGATGCGACCATCGCAGAGCTCCGTGCGGTGCGTGCCTTCGCCTATTACCTTTTGCTGGATAACCATGGTAACGTGCCTATTGTAACCGACTTCAAGGACGTTACCCTTCCCAAACAGAGCCAGCGTAAAGAGGTTTATGATTTTGTGGTAAAAGAACTGACGGAATCGCTTCCGAATCTGAGCGAAAACGCCGGCACCACTTACGGCCAGATGAACAAATGGGGTGCGAAAACGCTTCTGGCCAAAATTTACCTTAATGCGCAGGTATACACAGGCACACCCGAATGGGCGAAGGCGATCCAGGAAGCCGATGACGTGATCAAAAGCGGCAAATATGTGCTGGATGCCAATTATTCCGATGTTTTCACCTGGACGAACTTCAATTCCAAGGAAATCATATTTGCCATTCCTTACGATGAAATTTACGGGACCGGCAACCAGATCCACATGAAAACCCTCGATCCCCTGAGCCGATCGGTGTACCCGATGAACGCCGGTCCGTGGGGAGGGAACTGTGCCGTTCCCCAGTTTATCGACACCTACGACGCCGCCGACACCCGCCTGGCCGACACCTGGATCATGGGTCCGCAGAAAAGTGCCGCAACCGGTGCCGTCGTGATCACTTACAACAAGGCGGTGCCGGGAATGGACAAGACCTCGTCGTCGGACGGGTTCCGCATTGGTAAATACAAAATCAAACCCAATGCCACGGGCAGCCTTGACAACGACTTCCCGTTCCTGCGGTATGCGGATGTGCTGATGATTAAAGCCGAGGCATTGCTGCGCACCGGCAAGGCTGCCGAAGCAGCCGAACTGGTTACGCAGGTGCGCCAACGTGCGTTCAAAGCCTCACCGGAAAAGGCTAAGGTAACGGCGGCCGATCTGACGAAAGGCAGTCGTTACAATTACGGCTACCAGGCGACGGACGGCACCATTACCGAGCGTCAGGGAGGCGACGATATTCAGTTTGGCCGGTTCCTGGATGAGCTGGGCTGGGAATTCGCCGCGGAAGCACACCGCCGTCAGGATATGATCCGATTCGGGGTGTATGAGACCAAGAAATGGTTCAACCACCGCCCGCAGTCGGCCCAGCGCGCGCTCTTCCCAATCCCGCAGAATGAAATCGACAAAAACCCTAATCTGAAACAGAACCCGGGTTACTGAACCATTTATAAATTTGGGTTAGGTAGTTCCTATTTGCTCGCCGGACGGAGTATATTTGTTTCGGTGAGCAAATTTTTTATTGTATTTCAAAATTCCGTTATCCCATGTTTTCACAATCAACATACTTAAACCGGAGAAAAACACTTCAATCCAAACTAGGCAAAGGCTTGATACTGCTTCTCGGCAATGAGGAAAGCGGCATGAACTACCGCGATAACGTATATCCATTCCGTCAGGACAGCACATTCCTCTATTACTTCGGCATCGACCAGGCGTCACTGACCGCCGTGATCGACCTCGACAACGGCAGTGAAATCATTTTCGGCGATGAGCTCACCATCGACGACATCGTATGGACCGGCCCGAAGGAAGCCCTGGCCGAAAAAGCGGCCAAAGTGGGTGTCAGCCAAGTAAAACCAGCGGCAGCTGTGGGCAGCTTCCTGAAAGACGCATTGTCGCGCGGGCAAAGCATTCACTTCCTGCCTCCGTACCGCGGCGAGCATTATCTGAAATTGCAGGAATGGCTGCACATCGATCCATCCGAGGCAGCGCAAAAGGCTTCTGTGAGCCTCATTAGGGCTGTGGTTTCGATGCGTTCTTACAAAACGGAAGAGGAAGTTGCTGAGCTTGAAAAAGCCGTAAACACCTCTATCGACATGCATTTGTCCTTCATGCGCGACACCCGCCCGGGCATGACCGAAAAGGAAATCGCTGGCAAGCTTCAAAGCATGGCCATCGCACGGGGCGGTGACATCTCCTACCCCGTCATCCTGACGGTCAACGGCGAAATCCTGCACACCCACGCCCGCGACCTCGCGATCCGCGACGGCCAAATGGCGTTATGCGACGCAGGGGCCGAAACCGCCACGCATTACTGCGGCGATCTCACGCGGACCATTCCGGTGGGCAAGGCATTTACAAGCATTCAGAAAGAGATGTATGAGATAGTCCTCAACGCGCAGGAATCGGCCATTGCCGCCTGTAAACCAGGGGTTTTGTTCAAAGACATTCACAAACTCGCTTCCACCAAACTCGTCGAAGGCATGAAGCAAATGGGCGTCGTAAAAGGTGACGTGGCAGAAGCCATCGAGCACGACGTGCATACCCTGTTCTTCCAATGCGGCCTCGGCCACATGATGGGCCTCGACGTCCACGACATGGAAAACCTGGGCGAGCAATACGTAGGCTACACCGACGACCTGAAAAAAGGCACCACTTTCGGTTGGAAATCGCTCCGTCTGGGCCGTGCGCTGGAACCCGGCTTTGTCGTCACCGTCGAGCCCGGCCTTTATCTCATTCCCACCCTCATCGACCGCTGGAAAGCCGAGAATAAACTCGCCCAATTCATTAACTACGAAAAGCTGGAATTGTTCCGCGATTTCACGGGCATTCGAATTGAGGACAACCTCTTGATAACCGAAAATGGCAACAGGGTACTCGGGAAAGAGCTGGTGAAAAGTGTAAGGGATGTGGAGGCGTTGAGGGGATGAAAAAATAGATTGGATTACGTTCATTTGTGTTCCATTTTATCCCTTCATCTGAATGAACTTAGACTGCTACCCTTGCTTCGCAAACGAATCACATTTGGTGTATGAATTTATGAGTTGCGGAAACAAGGGAGCAGTTAAAAAGATAGTTGAGTATGCATGGACCGGGTTGGGAGATGTATACAACCTCGCTTTTGGCGACTTTGACGAAGCTCTTAACGATATTAATGACCTGGTCGTAACCAATAACGGAGATCGCCTGAAAGTACTTAGTACAGTTGCATGGACTGTTAGGGAATTTATGTTCTGGTATCCGGATGCACTCGTGTTCGCAATAGGAAGTACCGATTCAAGGAACAGATTATATAGAATTGGCATAGTCAGTAATTTAGCCGAAATCCAGAAAGAATTTGTTATTTTTGGTAAACCCGAATGTAGCGGCTGGGAAGAATTCGTTATCGGAAAGAGTTATATAAGTTTTTTAGTTGGAAGAAAAGAAAACAGAGAAGCAATATGGAATCAACTTCAAAACCTAGATCTGTGAAACCAGGTGAAATGCCTGTTAAAGACATGAGTTATCTCGAAGGAAGAGTCCTTTTTCCTGAAAAGCTAAAAAAGGCGCGGGAAGTATTAGAACCTCTCTTTTCTAGGACAAAAGAGGCCCATTGAGCCTCTTTTTTACTTACCGCCAAGTACCGCCTTTCCAAAAAGCAAACCACTCACGTCGCCAGCATACAAAGCCAGCGGGTTTGCCTCTTTGAAATACATGATATAGGAGTGATTAAAGAGGTTATTTAAACTGATAAAACTTCCACTGGGTTTTGAAATCGGGTTTCAGCGACTGATTGGTCAATGTGGCACGCACCATTTCGATCGGCATGTTATTTTCCTTCATCACGGCGTCGTGAAACTGTTTGAATGTCATTTTACCGCTGTCGACAAGCTCCTTTTTCAGACTGAATAGCTGCAAGCCGCCGATGAGGTAAGCTACCTGATACAATGGGCTATAATTCCCTTCGAATGACCGCCTTACCTCCCCTTCCGCATTCGCGCGCTCGTGGCCGACGCGGTCGACCAGGAAATCGATGCATTCCTGGGGTGTCCATTTGCCCAGGTGGTAATTCAGCGAGAAGATGATACGTGCGCAGCGGTGCATACGCCAGAAAAGCATTCCGATACGCTCCTCGGGCGTTTTGGCAAAACCTTTATCATACAAAAGCAACTCCCAATACAATGCCCAGCCCTCCGTCCAGAACGGCGTGCGGAAATCGCTGCGGTAGAACTTGTAACGACTGTTCATATAATATTGCAAATGGTGGCCGGGGACGAGTTCGTGATGTACGGTGGAACGCGAGAAATACGGGTTGTTGCCGCGCATACTCATCAGCTTGTCGTCATGCGCCATTGTATTGGTAGGATAAGAAATGATAATATCCCGGCCACCCAGGAAAAACGGGTTCACCAATTGCCTTTCCGGCGTCATCATTTGCATCCCCCAGGTTTCGTCGGCTATCTCAGGATAGTCTATGAGGTTGTTTTTGAGGATAAATTCCTTCGCATCATTATAAAGTTTCAGGATCAGTTCGGGTTGGGTGCCGGCCGGAACATAGCTGTTTTTCACTTTCTCCTGCGCCTTCTTCCACTCATTTCCGAAACCCATTTCCGCGGATGCTTTCAGCAGTTCCTTGTCACACCACGCGAATTCCTTATTAGCGAGTTCAATCAGTTCATCGGGTGTGTATACGATCATTTCAGTTCCCAACTGGCGAATCAACTCTTCCCGGCCAATGGGAACGCCTTTGATGCCGCTGGCGTCCTCTTTCTGCGTCGTATTGAGTTTCCCCTTGCTGCGGATGAGTTTCGAATAGGCCAGCAATGTGCTATCCAGCGTTTTATAGGGCTTCGGCACCCACCAGGTAAACAACGGATCATAACCATTATAAAACTCAAATGTACTCTTCAACCGCGCTTGCAGGCCGGTTATTGCCTCCACACCCATGCGCGACAGCGGCATATCGATCGATTCCAGCTTTTTGAACGATTCCTCGGCCTGCTTTACTTCTTTCTGCCAATCGTTCAATTTCGCTGCCACTGCCTGCCCATCCACGGTAGCGCCACGCCGGCGGCCCTTTTCCAGTTCATAAATACCCGCGGCGAAGGGAATGTACTTTTCAATTTGCCCGTACTCCTTTTCCTCCTGGCTCAATGTCAGCAAATGGTCGTCGATATTGCGTTTCAGCAGCAGGTAATCCACCTTCCCGTAAATGCTCATCGCGTTGAAATCCACCTTGGCAAGCTTGCCCAGATAATCGTTATCCACCTCCCGCAGCCGTTTACGTTGCTCCGGCGATTCGAGAGCGGGACCATTACCGCGTTGGCCCCGCCCCTCCGCGGGCATAGGACCGTAAAAGTAATTCACCGCACGAATGTCCTGCGCATACTGGATCACCAGACCCGCTACCTCGCTGGTTTGTTCATATAGGTTAAATTTAGATTTGGTGGACTGTGCTGCTGCCGCAAATGCAGCGGACCAGCAAAATAGAAAAACCGCCCAACGCGAGCGCATTACGTAGTTATGCATCATAGGATTCAGGATATTAAGATTGGATTTTACCAAAATTAGCCCAAAATCCCCGCGAAAACGTACCCGGTTTTAATCATTTATTGACGGATTTTAGCAAGGTAGCCTTCTGTGGTGCGTTAACCCGCTCCGGCGCTTTCGACACGTGCAATATGCCCTCACAGGCTGCGTAATGCGGTCATCCCCGGCCATTGATGCATTGAAGTCTGTGGTCGGGGCAGATGTCGCCGGAAGCGGAAAGGATTTTACAAAAGAGGATTGACGGCTGTCAGTGGTCGGCCGTCACGACTGACTTACTGTTCAAAAGCTCGGCACGATACCGTGAAATAATAGCTTTCAACGTCTCGCCAGTCCCTTTGATCACCAGTTTGTTGAGGTTATACTGCGACATTTTCATCGCTGCGGCCACTTCCTGAATGGTGAGATATTCATTGCCTTCCAGCATTCTTCGTACCTCGTTGAGCACCCGGTCGGTTTCCTCGCTGTATTGAGCAACGGTCTCCGGCCTGTGCATATCCGGCAAATTGCGTTTCACAAGGTTGACCAGCAATGCGGCCGAATTTGCCACGAGCTCGCGGCTGCTGTCCTGCAAATGCCCGAGTTCCCTTTCGATCAGTCGGACAAGATGCGTAACTGCCAGCCGGTCGGTTTCATTGCGGAGCTCTTTCTGGCGCAGGAAACTGGGCACTGAAAACAGGTCGCGCACAGCGCGGAACATGCCTGTGAAGCTGTTGAAAGGATCCGCCGCCCCGGCGATACGGAACGGATCGAAGAAGATAGTAAGTAAATTGGTCCTGTAAAAGGACTTGAAATGGATTGGGTGGCCGGGGGAAAGGAGAAAGATCGCCTGCTCTTCGTAGTGCCACGAATCATCGTCGCAGGACAAAACGCCCTCCCCTTCCGTGACAAATGCAATACCAAACAAACCGCCAAAGCGGGATGACTGTTCGAGCTCGCGGGCTTCGCAGCTTACCAGGTTCAGGGTTTGATCGATATTGAGTTCTTTCATCACGTTGAAGAAGGGTTTAGGAATAGTCACCTCATCCCGTGTGCGCCTTCCCGGCGTCCACGAAACACAGGGTTTAGGTTTATGGTCAACTTACTGTTGGTTTTCGCAAAAACACAGTCAGTAAGCAAAGATGTTTACCAATGCCCAAACCGAAAAATCAAAGGTGCCCAATGCCGGATTTCAGGAGCCGAATGCCCGCTTTGGAAGGAAGAAAGGAAACCCGGTTACAACGGTTACTTACCAAGCCATTGCTTGAAATCGGCCATGCGATCGCCGCTGACGAAGACCTCCTGCGCAGTGGCGGGAGTCAGTTCGAGCTTCAACCTGCCGGCCGAAACGGTGTAGATGGAGCGGATGCTGTTCAATGCGATGATGAGCGAGCGGTTGATGCGGAAAAACTCTTTGGGGTCGAGCATTTGCGCCAGTTTATCGAGGCTATAATCCATCGCGAGGTGCTGCCCGTCGTACGTGCGGAGGAACGTGGCCTTTTGCTCAATGGTAAAATAGGCGATCTCGCTCGTACGAATGCTGAAAAGTTTCGGACCCGCCGAGGCAAGGAAACGCTCCTTATAACCCTCCTCGTTACCCGATTGGTACATAGCCATCAAAGCAGCAAAGTCCGGCGCGGGAGTGGCCGCGGATTTGGCGTGTAACATTACGAACTTGTCGATCGCCGCCGTGAGTTCAGCCTTATCGACCGGTTTCAGCAAATAGTCTATCCCATTGGCTTTGAATGCTTTGAGTGTATACTCGGAATACGCGGTGGTGAAAATGATGGGGATCGTCAGTTTCAGTTCCTCGATGATCTTGAATGCCAGATCGTCTTCCAGATGCAAATCCATGAAAATCAAATCAGGGCGCGTATTCGCGGCGTCGCTCAGCCATTGGATACTCTCTTTCACGGACGAGAGTTTGGCCATCACGTTGATTTTGGGATCATATTTGCCCACGAGACTTTCCAGGCGGTTGGCACTCAGCGATTCATCCTCTATAATAAGCACATTCATGAAAGCAGCGGCACTTTAACGGTAAAACAGCCGTCGGTCTTATCGACCATCACGGGCTTGTCGATCAGCAATTTATAGCGGTTCACAATATTCTGAAGGCCGAGCCGTGTGGAAGATTCCGGCAGCTCGCGCACCTGCAACGGATTGCGGATCACCAGGTAATCGCCTTCTACACCGATGGTAATCAGCAGCGGATTGCTGGCCGACATCCGGTTATGCTTCACCGCATTTTCCACGAGCAGCTGTAATGTGAGCGGCACGATCGAGTATTTGTCTTTCTCCTGGCAGGAAATGCGGATATCCAGACTGAGCTTGTTCTCAAACCGGATCATCAGCAGGAACATATAAGTTTCCAGAAATTCAACCTCCGTCGCAAGTTTAATCGAATCGTAAACCGACTTTTCCAGAATATACCGGTATGCCTTGGACAACTGATTGATGAATTTGACAGAAAGCTCCTGGTTGGTTTCCACCAGCGTCGTGAGCACGCTAAAATTATTGAAAAGGAAATGCGGGCTCACCTGATTCTTCAATGCATTGAAATGGGCTGTCGCGTTTTCCTTCTGCAAGCGTTCCTCGTTGACCACCACCCTTTGCAGGCGCTCGTACACGCGCTTGTTGGCCGCGAGATAATATTCCGCCATCAGCGCCAGCACCGTAATGCTCGTATTGGCCCGCTGTTTCAACACGGGGGTTTTGTTGAGGGTAATAGGCAGTACATCGAAGCTCCTTTTATCAAAAACCGCCTCCATCCAGTGCCAGAGATAGCGGTACCAATGGTTGAACACCATAGCCAGGCCAATCGCCACCACAAGCATGATTGCCTGGTTCAATACACGAAAACGATCGGGAAAATCTTCTCCCAGAAAGCGGGAAGTAATGTACTGGAGCCATTCGATTACATTGATCCAGAGAATAAAAAAGGCAATGCTGAACAGCACCTCCATCGTCCACAGCGGCAAGCGATGCCAGAAGGTAGGCATATCGATCTGCAAGACGTTCATATAGATGCGTATTGGCACATATATGACCGCGAAGCCCAGACCAAGTTCCCATTTTTGGCGGTTGGTAAGACGGGATGTTATTCGGGATTGCATTTACTTTTAAATTCTGGACATCAAAATTAATAAAGTAGCATTAACTGTGATCTACTATTTTTCTGATGAGTCGGGTGAAGCAAAAAGCGGGCGGCCCGATCCTACCGACCGGGCCGCCCGCCTATACCTTCGTTAATGACCATTTATTGCTCCGCATACTTCTTGAAATTATCGAGAATCGCCTGCCAGCCAGCCTGCTGAAACTCGACCGGATGCGTATTCTCCGGATCGAATGTCTCGGTTACTTTGGTACCATTGCCGTCCTGTTCGAATAAAACAGTCACTTTACGGCCGTCTCCCAGCGTGTAAGCCAGGTAGCGGTTTTCCTCTACTTCGGTGTAAATCCCTCCGAAATCGAAACTGAAACTGCCGTCCTTCGCAGCCATAGTGGTTTTGATGCTGCCGCCTACGCGCACGTCGTTCTCGGAAAAAGGGGCATGCCAGTCGTCGGATGCGAAACACCATTGGGTAATGTGCTCCGGCGCATTCCACTTATTCCAGACATCCGCTACCGGTGCATTGATATTCGCTTGTACAGTTACAGGTTGTGTTGTCGCTTCCATTTCTTTGTGTTTTTTAGTGATGATTGATGTTACAAAGTTGCCGGGTTTCCGGGAAACGGAGCGATGCCTGTTGCGACAAAAAGCGGGTGCGTTTGCGGCACCCGCTTCAAAAACGTCATTGATTCACCGTCAGAGCCTTTTTTACTGCCGGCGCGACGTGCGTTCCGAGCAGTTCGATCGACTTCATCAAATCCTTATGCGCAGGCGCACCTACGTCCGTATGCATGAGAAAGCGCGTAAGGCCGAACATCTCCTGATGGTAGAGGATCTTATCCACCACTTCATTCGGCTCGCCTACGAACAATGCGCCGCTGCGGCTTTGTCCGCCTTCGAACTGCGCACGTGTATAAGGTGCCCACCCGCGGCTGCGGCCGACGCGGTCCATTTGAGCCGCATACGAAGGGAAGTACAAATCGCTCAGCGCTTTTCCGTCCTGTCCCACCAGCCCGTGCGAATGCGTAGCCAGCTGCATTTTGGCAGGATCGTGCCCTGCTTCCAGGTATTCGGTTTTATATAATTCAAAAAACGGCTTGAACTGCGACGGCATGCCTCCTATGATGGCGATGATCAATGGCAAACCGAGCCTCGCAGCACGCACTACCGATTGCGGCGTACCGCCTACGGCCACCCATATTTCCAGGTTGTTGTTCACGGCACGAGGCAAAACCTCCTGCCTGTCGAGCGTTGCGCGGAACTTGCCTTTCCAGGTGATCACGTCGTTTTCATTGATTTCTTTCAGCAATTGCAGCTTTTCGGTGAACAGGCCATTGTAGTCATTCAAATCATACCCGAAAAGCGGGAACGACTCGATGAAACTACCCCGGCCTACCGTAATCTCCGCACGACCGCCCGAAATGAGGTCTACGGTTGAGAAGTTCTGGTAAACCCGCACCGGATCCGCGGAGCTCAATACGGTTACCGAGCTGGTAAGTTTAATATTCTTGGTTACAGAAGCTGCTGCCGCCAGAATGATTTCCGGCGCCGAGACGGCAAAATCCGGCCGGTGGTGCTCGCCTATACCGAACACATCCAACCCAACCTCATCGGCCAGCTTGATTTCCTCCAACATATCCTGCAAACGCTCCTGCGGCGACTGAAAAGAACGGGTCTCATTGTTAAATGCCAGATCCCCGAACATGCTGATTCCTATTTCCATTTCCTGTTTGATTTTCGTCTTTGTCTGGATGGCATTCCAAACCATCCAATAGTCAAACCAGTATCATGGTGTATAGATTCCGGCGCAGCACCTTTAACACAGTATCCAAAAGTATAGCGATGTGGGCCCTCCGACCGACAACGGACCACCGGCCATAGAACATGTTTCGACGAAGGCAAATGACTATACCTGACAATGCCTGACACTCACCCTACTGATTCAACTGATCAGCGGTCAGCCTCAAAGCCGCCTATTCGCTCCGCAAACTCCTCACAGGATTCACCATCGCCGCCCTGACCGACTGGAAGCTGACGGTAAAAACGGCAATCAACACCGCAATCACGCCTGCCAGGAAGAACATCCACCATTCGATATCGATCTGGTAAGCGAACCCTTGCAGCCATAGCTTCATAATGTACCAGGCTACCGGCGAGGCCAATATAATGGCCATTACGACCAGTTTCAGAAAGTCTTTGGAAAGCATCCCCACAATCCCCGCTACGGAAGCGCCCAGTACTTTCCGGACGCCGATCTCCTTCGTACGCTGCTCGGCGGTGAATGCCGCGAGACCAAATAATCCAAGGCATGAAATGAATATCGCCAGAAAGGCAAAATAACCGGCCAGTTTGCCTACAATCTGCTCGCTCTGGTATTGTCGCGCATATTCCTGGTCAGCAAATGCATAGGTGAACGGCACATTGGGGTTGAGCTTCTTGCATATCCGCTCGATCACAGCCAATGTTTCGGGTGTTTTACCCGCCTGAATGCGGACGATGACGCTGCCTTGCGGCTCGCGTGCGCCCAGGTAGGCAATGAGCGGGCGGATGGCCGCGTGTAATGACACGAAGTGAAAATCTTTCAAAACGCCCACAATTCGCACTTTCGATTTGCCCCACTTGATCTCCCGGCCCACCGGATTTTTAAGGCCCATTGCTTTCACCGCCGTTTCGTTCACGAGCACACCCGACGAGTCGGTAGGGAAATCCTTCGAGAAATCGCGGCCGTCGGCCATTTTAAGTTTCATTGTTTTGGTAAAATCATAACCTACACCCACCGGCGTGAACCTCACCGGGGCGCCAGGGTCGCTGCCGGGCCAGGTGATGCCGTCGGTACCGTTTCCATTGGATGCTGGATTGGCGGTCATATGTGAGACCTGTTTTACTCCCGCTACCTGCGTCAGTTGTTCTTTCAGCAGTTCAAATTTTTTGAAAAGCTCGCCATCGATGGGGAAATAGATAAGGTTTTCACGATCGAATCCCAGGTTTTTGCTTTGTACAAATCCCACTTGCCTGTAAATGACAATCATTCCGACGATCAGTACCATCGACAGCCCGAACTGAAACACTACCAGTCCCTGCCGCACCCACACGGAGCTTGAATCGAATTTCAGGGCACCTTTAAGAATGCGTACCGGATTAAGCGACGACAAGAACAATGCAGGATAGCTTCCCGCCAGCAGGCCCGTAACAGCGAGCAAGCCCGCGATCACCAGCCAAAAGAGCGGCTCCGAAAACGGCAATACCATTTGCTTGCCCGTGAGATTGTTGAATGCCGGCATCAACAAGGCCACCAGAACCACCGACAGGATCGCCGATAGCGTCGCTATCAACAACGCTTCCCCCATAAACTGTCCCGCGAGCATCGAGCGCATGGCGCCAACGACTTTTCTTACACCCACCTCTTTGGCACGGCGCGACGAGCGTGCCGTAGCCAGATTCATAAAGTTGATGCAGGCGATCAGCAGAATGAACACGGCCACGAAGCTGAACAACCGCACATATTCGATACGCCCGCCGTCCATTTTGGCTTCTTTGATATTGCTGTTGAGATAATATTCATGAAAAGGCTGCATGGCGAGCTGGGTCTTGTAGGGCTTGCCTCCGTCGCGGTCAGTTTTATCGAGCAGATGGAGCATTTTCGCTTCCACCTTGGCGGGATCGGCGTCGTTCCGCAATTTGAAAAACGTGAGCGGATCAGTGTTGCCCCAGTGCGTGGCCCAGCTATTGTCGTCGACGTAGGCATCCCAGGTCATAAGGCAATCGAATTGCAGCGAGCTGTTGGGCCCGATATTCTCGAAAACCGCAGACACGGTCATTTCTTTGCGATTATCGTAGCGGATGGCCTTTCCGATAGCCGCTTCCGGACTTCCAAAAAACGATTCAGCCATACTACGCGAAATGGCGATATTGCTCTTATCACGCAATGCCCCCTCGGTGGTACCCTGCAGCAGCTTAAAACTGAACATCTTAAAAAAATCCCCACTCGCCCAGTTAGTCGCCTCCTTGTGTATTTTATTCCCGGCGGAAAAGGTCTGTTGGATGGTCCAGGAATACGGTGTACTCATTTCAATCTCGGGCACCGACTTTTTGAGCTCGTCGGCAAGCGGCCCCGGCGTCCAGATCACGCCCTGCACCTTCCCGCTGAAATACTCCCGCATATAAATGCGGTACAACTGGTCCTTGTTTGCATGAAAGGCATCCACCGCCCGTTCGTCGCGGATCCAGAGCATGATCATGAGGCTGCAAGCCATCCCAAGCGCAAGGCCCAGGACGTTAATGGCTGAAAATGTTTTGCTTTTGAGTAAGTTGCGGAATGCGATTTTGAAATAATTCCGGATCATGGCTGCGCTGAATGAATAGGTTTCGGAATAGTCGTTTGAGCGTTTCGGGCGTGCGAATGGTCGCATAAGGCGAATGACCGAGAGGGCATATTTCCGGTCTGCCGCCGGTTTGCCCAGCCTTTCGAGCCAGTAGGCGTACATTTCGAGCATATCGCCCTGTAATTCTTCGCGGGTATCGGGGTGCGACCAGCTCGCAAGCAGGCGCCTCGCCCACTGCGGCGGCCCATCGGGGCCCGGCCCAGCGGTGCCCGGCCCAGCGGTGCCCGGCCCAGCGGTGCCCGGCCCAGCGAGGCGCCGCCCGGCAGAGTGCGGTTTCGGATCCATATCAACGGGCCATTAACTGAAGTGTATCCGGCGACATCGCGTTCCACAACGCTTCTCTCGCCTCTTTCGTTTCGCGCAATGCTTTTCGGCCGAATGCGGTCACGCGGAAAAAGCGTTTGCGTCTACCACCGCGCTCGGCAGTTGCCCCGCCCATTTCGGACGAAAGGAATCCTTTTTCTTCCAATCGCTGCAGGGTGGTGTGCACGGTACTGAACCCGACGGCCCGGCCCGCCTTGTGGTCGAGCTCCTGTGCGACGGTCACGGCATAGGCTTCTTCGCCCAGCACCGCGACCGTCAGCAGGACGACCTCTTCCAATTCCCCCAAAAATGTTCTTTTCATGGCTGAATGCATTTATTCCGATAATGTCGGACAAATGCCGTGCCAAATTTAAAAAAGCAGGCCTGAGCCATTCAAAAACGGGTTTCGACCGATTGAAGCAGTCCGAGGAATGTCCGATTCCGAACATCTGTTTAATCAAAGCGGACAAGTCGCAAATAGCGCTTGAAAACCGGTTGCCAAACAGTTACATTTGGGATACAATCGTTTCCGATTTATGAATACAGGCAAGGAGGTTCTGTTTTTTTTCAGCGCGCTGGGTGCTTTCAATGGCATTCTGCTGGGAATATTCCTGTTGTTTTTCACCCAAAAGAAATACCTCGCCAACAACTTTCTCGGTGCATTGCTGTTGGCATTGAGCATCCGGATTACCAAATCGATATTTCTGTATTTCGATGGAAGTTTGCCCAAAATATATGTGCAGATCGGCCTTTCGGCTTGTTTTTTCATCGGTCCGTTCCTGTATTACTTCGTGCGGTCCGCGGTGACGCCACGTGAAAAATTAGCCAGAAGCTGGGTATGGACGCTCGTGGCGCTGGCAGCCCTTACCCTCATTGTGGATATCGCGCTTCCTTATGAGGAGCATCAGTTTGTATGGCGAAAAGTCATACCGCAAGTCATTTACCTGCAATGGTTCGCCTTCATTGTAGCCTCCGGTGTGCACATGCGGGGCCTGCTCCGAAAGCTTTTCAGTCGTAACCAACCCATGAAACCGGCAGAAACGTGGGTCTCGATGATTTTTATGGGGAATGTGGTGGTATTCTTCTTCTATTTCTCTTCTTTGATCAATGCGCCATTTGCACCCTATATCAGCGGCTCCATCGCTTTCTCGCTGGTCCTCTACCTGATGATCACGCTCGTGATTTACAAAAAGAAAACCGACGAACTGTTCTTGCTTTTACCCGACAAGCCGGTTGTGAAAAAACTCAATGAAACCGACGCTGAAATATGGCTGGGCAAACTGGAAAAAGTGATGGCCGAAAAAAGCATCTACAAAAACCCTGACCTGAAACTCCACGACCTTTCGCGGGAAATACAGGTTTCGGGGCACCAGCTCTCGGCTTTGCTGAACGACCGCCTGGGCAAGAATTTCACGACGTATATCAATGAGTGGCGCATCGCCGAAGCCTGCAAAATGATCGCCACCGAGCAGCACCTCACGCTCGAAGCGATCGGTTATGAGGTGGGTTTCAATTCCAAATCGACTTTTTTTGCTGCATTCAAGAAGGTGAAGGGCGTGACCCCATCCTCCTACCAATCAATTATTGACCAGCCAATTACCGATTAACAACAGTACGAATTTATAAATCCGTACTCCTGATTCGCCTTTTACATACTTCCGGAAACGACCGGCTTTGGATTTTTGCCCTAAACCATCCATTGTACCAGCCATGAAGCTTTCCGGCATCATTTTCTCCATTCTTTTTTTAACTACTCAAATAGCCATTGCGCAAAGCCGGTATTCGGTGTCGGGGAACGTGGTCGATGCCAACCGGCAGCGGGTCGCCGTATATGCCCGCCTGCTGGCCCTGCCCGATTCCGCATTGCTACAAGGCGCACCATTCGAAGACGGCCGCATTACCTTCGGCGACATCGACCGAGAAACGGTTGCACTCCGCCTAAGCAGTATCGGCCTTTCCGACACGCTCATTGTTATCCGTCGAAATAACCGCACACAAATTGACTTTGGCACCATCCTCCTGCGCGAGCATGTGCAGGCACTCGCGGATGTGACCGTGCGCGGGCATGCGCCGCTCGTGAGGCAGGGCGCCAATGGCACTATGGAAATACCGATCACAGGCAGCATCCTGGCTGGCAGCACATCGACTACCGAACTGCTTGGAAGATCGCCGGGCATTATCTTTACCGAGGGCCGGGCGGGTGTGGCCGGGCGCGGCGAGGCATTGATTTTCCTGAACGGACGGGCCATTACCTATGAACAGATGGCCGCCATACCCGTAAGCCGCATTGCCCGCGTGGAGGTGATTCCCAACCCGTCGGCCAGGTATGATGCCGAAGGCAAGGCGGTGATCAATATCATTACAAAGCAGAACGTGGACGGCGGTATGACAGGCTCGGTAACGCAGCAATATGCTTATACCCAATTCGCAGGCAGCGAACTCAATACCCTCGCAGACCTCCAGTACATGCGCAACAAGCTGGCATTGCAAGCCAATTATGCCCTCCAAACCGGTAACAGCCGCGAGGTACTGCACACCACCCGCACCCGCCCCTCGCCTACCGAATACCTCCATTCCGACCTCACCACCGACTGGCAACGTAAATTGCGTAACTACTCCAATTTCGGCGCAGGTGCACAATGGAACCTGAGCACCAACAGCTACATCTCATTAAGTTACAAAGGGAATCTCAACAGCCTTGGCGGCAGCCAGAATAGCAGCAATGCGCTCACAGACATGAAGGGCAGCAGCTTCTACCAGAGCCGCGTCGCGAAGGACGAAAAACGCTGGAACCATGCCGTTACCCTCAATTTCCAGCATACGCTGGACACCCTCGGCTCGGCATTGTTTATAGGTACGCAATATGCCCGCTTTAAAACCGACCAGCACGACCGCATCGCGGAAAACAGCGTCACCGGCGACAGTACCGGTCTGCGCAACCTGCTCAACGATGTGCTCGTCCGCATACGCATTTCCAGCACCCAGCTCGACTATACGAAAGCATTCCGCCATGGCGGCAAACTCGAAACCGGAGCAAAGTTCAGCTATGCAGATAACGGCTCGGGCACCGATTTCATGGTTTCCACCGAAGACGGGCCATTCCTGCCTAATCCCGGCCTGAGCAGCAACTTCCGGTACGACGAAAAAGTACCTGCCGCATACCTTAACTATCAGGGCAGCCTGCGAAATGATATACGCTTCGGGGCTGGTGTGCGCGGTGAGTACACCCACTATTCGCTCAATACGACCGCACGTGGCGGGCAGGTGATTGGGGATAGGTATTTCAATGTTTTCCCGAATCTTTTTATCAGCAAAAACTTCCCCAATGGCGTCCAAAGCCGCATATCCTATGTTTCCAAAATCACCCGGCCGCGCTACCAGGCGCTAAACCCGTTTGTGATTTACCAGGATCCTTTCACGACCATCGAGGGCAACCCCAATTTGCAGCCCGAAAAGGTCCATACCTTCGAAACCGGCCTGCAATACAAGCAAATCGACGTCCGCGCAGGTTACACCTACACCAAAGACCGGCTCAGCGGCGCTGCATTACGCGGCAGTTCGCCCAACAGTTATATTTTAAAAGGAATTAACCTCGCGCGGGAGCATTCCCTCTTCATTACCGCCTCAGCGACATTCAACATCGCCTGGTGGAGCACTACCAACACGGTAACAGTAAGCCGCAACAAACTGATCGATACCGAATATGGGTTCGCAACCGTCAAACCCAGGCCGCAGCTTTATGCCTACACCAGCAATACTTTTGATGTAAACCATATTTTTAAGATCCAACTTATGGCCTGGTACCTGAGCGAAAGATCGCAGGGGCTTTATAGCGATTTCAGCCGGTCGACGGTAACGCTGGGTATAGAGAAAGATTTTTTGAAAAATGCATTGAAGGTCAGGCTCACGGCGAACGATATTTTTCACCAAAGCCACGTACATGGCAAATACAGCGTCGGTGCCACCCACATTTACTATCACCGCACATATTCTACCGCATTCTTCGGCCTAGGCGCGGTGTACCGGTTCGGGAGGTCGGGAAAAATTACGTTTAACAGCAAATCCACCGGAGAGACCGAGCAAAACCGGGCCCGCTAAAATGGGGCGCGAAGGTCAACGGCCTGGCGCGAAGGTGGACCTTCGCGCCCACTATTCGCAGGCCTCGGGCCGGTCGATACTGCAAAGCGATATTGTGATACTGACCGGCCGGAGGCCTGCGAATAGTGGGTGCAAATCATGAGATTTGCACCAGCGCGGCCTGCACGATTATTAAATAGTAATTAAAAAGGCATTCTGTATACATTCAGGTCGGAGTGAGTTGCTACTTTTGAAAAATTCTTCAACCTGAAAAACCATGAAAAACTACATTGTCATTTTCCGCGAGCCCGACGGTCGGCGTCCCGACGGTCGGCGGCCCGACGCTCGGCAGGATTCACATACAGAGGCTGAAATTGCGGCGCATCGGGAAAACTGGTCGAAATGGTTTGCCGAATGGGGTGCCAAAGGCAAGCTCGCAGGCGGCAGTGGGCTGACGCTCAACGGCCGCATTATCAAAAACGGGCAACCCAGCGAAGGCATTCACTACGTGGGTACGGAAATCGTAGGCGGCTTTCTATTACTCAAAGCCGAAGACCTTGATGAAGCCACGGCCATCGCGGCCAGCTGCCCGATCTACGAGTTCGACGGTTACGCCGAAGTCCGCGAAATGCAACAATAGCCTCCTTCCTCCCTATTTATAAGTTTTCAACGCCCGAACATCGCCCTGCTCTTTCAATATTTTCTTCAAGCCATCGACATTCATCATCAGTCCGATCTCGGCGTCGGGTGCGGTTTCTTCATTGATAATACCGATCGGTCCGCGATAGCTGCTCTCGCGGATGATGCGGATCATTTCCGCTTCGGCGTCACCCTCTCCCACCGGAACTACCTTCACAGGATTCCCCTTTTTTAAGCCCATTAAATTCACGGCCATTAAATACGGCAGTATTTTAGGGAAGAACCCGGGGAAGCGCTCGATATCCTCCTCAGCGTGGTGCAGGTTATAGACAATCCCGATATTAGGTCTTTTGAGATAATCCATTACTTCCAGCTGATTTTCCGGCATTCCGTACCAGCCGCCGTGGTTGTAAAGCCCTACCGTACAGCCAATTTCCGCAGCTTTATCTGCAATGTAGCCCACTGGTCTGGCCACCGCCTCTATCTTCTGCTGCCGGGTCATTTTGTCCATGTCTTTGATCCCGCCGATCATACACCAGATCTCGGTTCTGACCTTGTGCCGTTTCAGCAGATCGAGGATAATGGGCAGGTTCTTGTCGTTTTCAGGGTTCGGGCCTGAATACAGCCAGAATGCCTGTAACTTGATGTGATGCTTTTTCAACGCTTCCAGTTCAGCGTCGAATTCGGGAATGTGCTTCTCGCGCCAGTCGTAGGCGAGCATGGTGAAACCCAGCTTATTCAGCATTTCGGCCCGCTGCTCGGGGTTGCGTTCTTTGGAATCGAACGGCACAATGCACCAGGCTATGAGGTTCTGCCGGGCGTAAATATTGTTGGTGCGTTTCTTTTTTTGGGCTGAAACGGTCTGGATCGACAGCAGCGTGAGTAACGTGCAGATTACAATCAGTCTTTGAAGCATCGCCGGGTTGGAGTTTTATTGGATAAGACCCAACCCGGCGATTTCTTTATGTTTTCAATCAGATTTTGCTTGCAGCATTAGCCATGAACGGATCGCTGATGCTTTCTTTACCCGTTTCTACACGCCCGGCAAAGCGCATAACACCCTTCTTGGCGCCGCTATGCACGTTGAAATCGTACCATTGATGGCTTTTCGAAGCCGGAACGAGTATTTTAACTGTCCCGTCGGCGGGCAGGCTTGCTCCTATTTCTTTTTTCTGATATGCATTGTCGGTGACTTTCAGCGCCTGCGGTTTCTTTCCTTTATTCACCGCCACCAGTTCCACATCTCCGGTCGGTTTGCCGTTTTTGTCCAAAACATAACCACAGGACACCGCTACCTCAGGCTCCTGCGCATTGCCCGCGAACTCACGGAAAAAGCCGTTGGGACCGTAGACCCGCAAGTGGTATCGGCCGTTTTCAAAACCAGCCAGCTTGAAATTTTCAGTCAGCGTATCGCCGGCCTTCACCGCATAATTCCATACCCGCAGCACCTCACCTTCATAGGGATTCATTGCGTAAATGATGAACGGTGCTCCGGCTGATTTTGAACCGAAAACCTTGTTTCCAGCGTGCATTGTTATTTCAAATGCAGCCTGATCCGCGGAAAGCGCCCCATTTACATACAATTCGTAAGGAAGCGCTACCGACGGCCTGGTACCCGGTTCCTGTTTAGGCAAAAAGGTTGATCCAACCGGATTCGCATTGATTTTCCCGATTTCTGCAGCACTCAGCGCCTTGAAATTCGCCGGTACGGCTTTGAACTGCGCTTTGTGAATCGTCGTCAGGATTTCATCGCGGTTTACCGGCTTCGGCTTTTTATACGACGACGTGTCGAAAGGCTGGAAAACCGTGCTCAAATTGCCGCAAATCGTCCGGCGCCATTCGGTGATATTCGTTTCCCGAACCGGCTTTTTAGACTTATGACTTGTAAATTCTTCCAGAAACTGGATGATCGAAGTATGATCGAAAACCTGCGAACACACCTTCCCGCCCCGCGACCACGGCGATGCCACCACAAGCGGCACCCGAAAACCCAGACCTATCGCCCCACCCCTTGCGTTCGCCTTGGGCACCTGCGTTTCGTCCTGTTCCAAAGGCACGTACTCGGCCTTGACGTCGATGCCCGGGGACACTTTCCCGGAGTTGGATTTGGTCGGATCCGGAATCGAAAATGGCGGAATGTGGTCATAGTAGCCATCATTTTCGTCGTAGCAAAGTATGAAGATCGTCTTCTTCCATACCTCGGGATTTTTGGTAAGGATATCGAGCGTCTCGGAAATGTACCATGCGCCATACCACGGCGCAGATGGGTGATCGGAGAAGTTTTGAGGCGCGGCGAGGTATGAAACCATTGGCAGTTTGCCTTCGTTCACGTCTTTCCGGAACTGGTAGAAAATGTCGCTTTTCGGAAGATCGATCTTCTTGCCCAGGTCGCCGTCTTTGTACGAGATCGACGACAGTTTCAGATAGTCCGGGTCGTTGCGATTCGTCACAAATGCATTGCGGTGCAGCTCCTGCTGAAACACCGACAGCTTTTTAAAATTCTCCTCGCTAAACTCTGTGAGATCGGCTTCGAGACGTGCGAGCAATGCATGGCGCTGCTCCCAGGACTTGGTCAGTTTGTCCTTTTCAGCACCCGTCGCACCGTCCAGTTTCTCCTTTAATGCGGGCAGGTCTTTTTTGATTTTAGCTACCTCCAAAGTCGCGTAGTGGATAAAATCTTTCGAATATTTCACCCCATACTGCTCATAGCGCTCCAACGGGTTACACCCAAAATTGCTCAGCCATGAGCCAACGCCGGGATGGAACTGCACCACCGCGCCTACTTCATTCTGGTAAAACTTCCAGCTGTTACCCGCCTCTTGCATGCGTTCGGGGAAGGTTTTCCATTTCACCGGCTTATTAATCGAAAAGTAGCTGTTCCGTACTACCGCCAGCGAATCCATTTCGGGCTTTTCGCGGATCGTTCCCGACCAGAGGTAGTAGCGGTTCGGATGTGTGGGTGTCATCGACGAGCAGAAATTCTGGTCGCAGATCGTAAACGCATCGGCCAGGGCGTAGTAAAACGGAATGTCCTCCCGCTCGTAATAACCGAGCGTCAGCGGCATTTCGGCATATTCTTTATGCCCGGAACGTTTAGACGTGAGCCATTTGTCGTACTTCCCGCCATTGTAAGCATCCACCTGGGACTCGCGCGAGTGCGGCAGGTCGTGCATCCAGGTCGCTTTGGTGTTTTTAATATCGAGGCGGAACGGCGCGTAGGTATCACCTTTGAGGTCGGTTTGGAGCCACACTTTGTTCTTGTTCGGCAAGTCGATCGCTCTCGGATCGTTGAAGCCGCGCACGCCCTGCAACTTGCCATAACTGTGGTCGAACGAGCGGTTTTCCTGCATCAGGATCACCACATGCTCCGCATCCAGATAGGTCGTATTCGGATTGGGCGCAATGGCCATCGCCCGCTGCACCGACTCCGGGAACAAACTCGCCGCGCCAGCACCGCCGGCCAGCATCGCCGCCTTTTTAATAAAATCTCTTCTTGAATCCATGGGTTTAGTTTGGGTGGTTACTAAAAGCAACAAGTAATTGGAGCGGCAAAATTACTGATGCGGGCACCACCGGAATTACGGGAAGAAGCCTGGCGGGCAGTCTGACATTCACAAGCTTTCAAGATATCAAAGACGACGGTATTATCCATCTGGACGTCAGAACTCCCGGTCGCCAAACTCGCTGGCCGGGAGTTTTGCTTTTCGGGTGAGTTGATTGAGGTTATAGCTCAGATTAATGAGAAAAATATCTGTTTCCTGAATGTAATTGGTAGTGGTAAAAAAGTCCTTGCCCCAGGTGGATATGCGCTGCTGGTTGGCTCCCACGATGCCGAGATCCATATTTTGCCACTGCAATGTCGCCGCCAGCTTTCCTTTGAGGAAACTCTTCTTCACCGATAATGCCGGGTTCACGAAGCGGGAGTCTTCCCCTTGCGCCGTCACTCGTTTCGACAAGTAGCTGATCGCCCATTGCACCTGCAAAGAAGGAGCTATTTTGAATGTGGTATTCGCATTCAGGGAATATACTACGCTCGATGTGTTCACCACCACTGTATTCACTCCGGCCGCATTCTTGAAAAGCCCGCCTTCGATCGCATACCGGTACACGTTCGCGCCGGCGTAGAGTTGCCACCATTTGGTAAGGTTGGCATTTCCACCGATTTCTACGCCCCAGGAAGTGGCCAGGCCGGCATTGGTGTAAATCCGGTTGATAATCGTATCGTTATACACGCTGTTGACCCGGTTGACTACGTTTTTGATCCGCTGGTTATATAATGTTGCAAAAGCACTTCCCTTTTCGAACTCTTTCACGACGCCCACTTCGGCCATGCCGATAAATTCGGGCAAAATGTCGGGGTCACCCGATTCGAGGGTTTCGGAGTGCTCGCGTTCCGGAAATGGGTTCAACTCGTTGTTCGTCGTGCGTTGTACGCGGCGTGTGTAGCCTGCCTTCCCACGCCAGCCTTTCGAAAACTGGTATTGCAACTGAGCCGAAGGGAAGAAATTGGAAAGGTCGAGATTACGTGTTTCCGTGCCCTCAGCTGTAAATTGTCGTGTCGCGTATTCATAACGCAAACCGCCCGAATAGTCCAGCTTACCCGATTTCCCGCTGTATTGCCCATACATCGAGTGAATGTGGTTCACGAGGCGCGTACGGCTCGAAAATTGCGGCACCAGCACGAATTCCCCCGTTTCCAGGTTTTGATCCAGGTATTGAAATACGCCTTTCTGTACCTGGTTCCGGTATTGATAACCGGTTTCCAGCTTCCCTTTACCGATCGGCACGACGTAATCGGCCTGTAAACGGTAGGCATTTAATGGATTTTCGCTCGGGTTGCGGGTGCTTTGCAATGTGTGCGTGCGGCCGGGTTCGGCGAGGTTGATATTGGTTGTAAGCCCATCCAGATCGGCGGATTCGATCAGGCCCGAGAGCGTTAGTTCCGATTTGTTGCCGAACCGGTGAAGGTAGTCGAGGTTAGCCGAGGTAACATCGGCTGTTTTCTCCGCGACATTGGAATTGAAATAGGTAATCCGCCCCACATTCTGCCCTGTTTCCATATTTGTTTTGGTATTGTTGTAAACCAAATCCGCCCTGCGCGACTGGAAACGGTACCCCTTGTAAAAACCTGCTGAAATCACATTCGAGGGATCGGCGGTGTAGCTTACCGATGCGCGCGCCGTGTAGTTATACCGTTTAAAACTCCGTTCTCCTTCGGATGGGAAGGAAGTAAAAACCTTACCGATCGTCGTGTTGACGTCTCCAACTCTCCGGCCGGTAAGATCGTTCCGCAGGTAATTGCCGCTCAAATTCACCTCCCATTTACCAGCCCTGATGCCCCAGGCAGCGTCTGCACCGAAGCGTTGCGGATTTTTCAGGTTATTGTAGGTATGGACAGAGGGTAAGCCACCCTGCACATTCACAACCAGGCTCTGGCTGTTCTTCGCGACTGTTTTGGTAGTAATATTAATGATCCCCGATTTCCCATCCGGGTCATAGCGCGCCGAAGGGCTGGTAATAATTTCGACGTTTTCGATGTTGTTGGCCGGAATCTGGTTGAGCACAACAGCCGGGTCGGTTTGCACGGGCTTGCCATTCACGAGTACCAGGAAACCCGTCGAGCCCCGCAATGCGATATCGCCTTCGCTGTTGACCGTCACCGATGGCGTATTTTTGAGGACGTCGACGGCAGTTCCTCCCTGACTGCCCAGAAATGCACCTGCACGGTAAACTTGCCTGTCGATCTTGTTTTCAACCGCACTCCGGTTACCCGTCACTTCCACAGCATCGAGCACACGGCCGTCAGCCTGCATGGCAACGGGCGGCAATACCACGTTACCCGCATTCGCAGGCACTGGCGTCCGCAACTTCCGGTATCCCATGTATTGTGATTCGAGGTAATAGGCAGCGACGCCTTGTTTTTCAAAGAGAAAAGCGCCCTTATCGTCAGCCAGGACTCCGCTTACCAGCGTCGAGTCGGCTGACCGGAACAATGCGACGGAGGCATAAGGCAGCCCCTGGCCGGTCTGTTGATCGGTAATTTTGCCAGTAATGGTCATCTGGCCTTGTGCCAGGGCTGCGGTCAATGCGCCAAAAAGTAAGGCAAGCGTAAAAAGAAATTTCATAAGGGTTAGTTCCGCCTGTTCATGGTGATGCGGCAAAAATAACTCTACAAAACCAGTAGACTTTTGTACTTTCAGTCCTAAAACTGGTATATCTAGGAAATCCCCTTCCGGTAAACACTCGGCAAAACGCCGGTCTGTCTTTTGAAAAACTTATTGAAATGTGACGGATCCGTAAAACCAAGCTCATAGGCGATTTCGCCCAGGTTCGCCGGTGAATACAGCAGCAGGCGTTTGCTTTCTGCCGTCAGCTTCTCGTTGATCACTGCCCCGGCCGTCTTATCGAGGAACTTGCGGCAATTGGCATTCAATGTTTTGGGCGTCACATTCAGCTCGCCGGAATACCAGGCCACCTCGTGCATGGTTTTATAATGTTCCGCTACCAATTCAAAGAACGATTTGAGCAGAGGGGGCTCGGGCAGGCTGCGATCCATATGCGCCTCGCGTTTGAGCAAATTAAACAGCAGTAACAGATAAGTCTGTACAATAGCCTCGTAATTTGATTGCCGCGCGACATATTCATTTTCAATGCTCTCAAAAATCCCCTGGAAAGTTGCTCCCGCGTTTCCAAGACGGTAACCGCTGCTGAATGTCAGGGGGAATGTTTGGAACAGCGTGTCATAAAGCGGGTGCCCCAGCAGAAAATCTTTTTGCACCATAATCACAAATCCTTTGGGGATGGCCGTGAGTTCCCAGTTATGAATCTGTCCCGGCATGACGAGGTACAGGCTGTTTCCGCTTACGGGAAAACGGTGGTGGTCGATCTGATGCATACCCTCGCCTTGTGTGAGATAAATGATTTCGAGATATTCTTTATGACCGTGCGGATGGGTGGTTTTGATCACCTCTTTCATCCTTTTAATCCGAAACAACTCATGGTCGTTCAACTTATTCTTTATCTCGATTTGCATATAAAAAGGGTGCGGGAATATTCTAGCGATTTAATAGGGTAGCAAATTAAATTAAAAAGCATGTACAGGAAAAGAGGGCGCCCTGAAACAGGACACCCTCTCGCACGTCAGCCACTCTAAATAATGGCTGTTATGCCTGTTTTGCCAGCTGGATATTGGCCAGTATCTTGATATTCTCTCCCAATGCAAGGCCGCCGGTTTCGGTAAGCGAGTTGAATGTCACACCGAATTCCTTGCGGTCGATCGTGCCGCTTACTTCGAAGCCCACTTTGGTGTTTCCCCAAGGGTCGCGCTCGGTACCGCCGTATTCGGCTACGAGTTCCACTTCTTTGGTTACACCTTTGATCGTAAGGTCACCAACGAGTTTGTACAAATCGCCCTTATCTTTTTTAAGAGAGGTAGAAACAAAGCTGAACTCAGGGTATTTCTCCGCTTCGAAGAAGTCGGCGTTGCGCAGGTGCTCGTCACGGCCCGGTTGACCGGTGTCCACGCTATTTACGTCAATGGTAAAATTAACGTTGGCGTTTTCGAAACTGTCGCCGTCCGTCAATACCGACCCGCTGAAATTGCGGAAGAAACCGGTTACGGTCGAGATGACCAGGTGTTTCACTTTAAACTGAACTTCTGAATGCGCTACATCTACATTCCAGGTTGTCTTTGACATGATTTCATTGTGTTTGATGGTATGAATACTTCACACCTGGCCCTCACAGGAAGCCCTAATGATCGCCTGCCGTCAGGGCCGGGCGGCAATACAAAATTAGCCCTCAGGCGCACGCGAGATCGACCGCTTACCACAAGGTTACCACTATACTCTTATATAGCGATTGTCCCAAACGGTTCACCATAATGCCTGTTTCAAGAGTGCTCAAACACATCAAATGAGAGTATTCCATTCGTCGATTGCCTTTTCCACCAATTCCTTCTACACTTTCGGCGCATCTTCTTACTAAAAAGACTCCACAGAACAAACCCCTATTTGTAGAACCATCTCTACAAATTTAGGCGTATCTCATTAACATTTAATTCGATATTTGTCTGTGAGTTACATCCGGGCTCCATGTTTCCCTCTTCACCAAGCCAACACATTTTAACCCCGGGACATTTGCCGCCTCAGGCGAGGGCGGTCGGGCCTTGTCTGCAAAGCTCGACCTTCACAGCCCAATTTATGCAGCCTCGGTTGCGCGGTCCGACCCTGCGCAATCCGACCAGCGCGGCGACGATACGATGAATTTTCAATTCCTAATTTTTTCACCTAATCAAACGCTTTATGAACAAAAATCTATTGATCAGAGCACTTTTCCTGCTGATGGGGGTGCTATGCTATGGAGCGGCCATGGCGGTCAACATTACCGGGACCGTCTGGATCGATGCCGACAATGACGGCATCGTCGACGCCGGAGAAACCGGAACCGATTTTGGCGGTACGATGTACGTCAATGTGGTCAACAATACTACCGGTGCAATTATCGCCTCCACCCAGGTAGGCCCTGCAGGTGGTTATTCGTTTACCGGCCTGCCCAATAACCTCACTGGTCACAAGCTCGTACTCACCAACACAGCGACCAACATCAACGGTAACCGCATTCCCGGTACTTATTATGTAGCCGAAGATGTAGTAGGCCCGAGCAACACGGCCAACCAGGCCAATGCCCCGCTCTTGGGCGAAATCGCGCTTACCAACCAGGCTACCAACATGGCAAACCAGAATTTCAGAATGGGACAGCAGGGCCAGTTCGGCTGTCTTGATGGTATTGCCTATCAGGTTGCGGTGCCCGCCGGGCAAACAGTTTCGTCACTGTACAGCTACAATGTCAGCTCGGGCGTACGCACCCAGATCGGCGCGGCCACCGCTTACAGTATCAACTCATTGATATACAGCACCGCCGCTAACAATATGCTGTGGGGTACTGTTAATAACTCCGACATTGTCCGCATTGGTCCGGGAGCGGGAACGGTGGTATTCAACATCGCGAACCTGCCGGCATCCGCTTTCAATGTGGGTGTGGAGCTTCCGAATGCGTATATGCTTGTTTACAGCACTAACGCCACGCAATATTATGTGATCGACGTCGATCCTTCCCGCGCGACTTACCTGGAATTGGTCGATCCGACCAATGGGTACGCATTGAAAACAGGCCCTAACTACGGCACAACCGTCAGCGCACCTTTAAATATCTCCGACATTGCCTATCTGGCTTCGACAGGCCTGGCCTACGGCATCACGCCAGACGGTGTTATCCAGACGCTCAACCCCGCAACCGGCGCCGTAACGACGAACCCAGCGGCCGTTACAGGATTGCCCGCGGCTCCATACGGCGGGATGTTCAGCGACATAACCGGCAAATTATATGCATTCAATAACACTACGGGCGGGTTTTACCGGATCGACCCTGCTGCCAACACGGCGTCCTTCATTTCCGGCAGCACCCCTTCGGGCGGTAACGATGCAGCGAGCTGTCCTAATGCATTCGTGGAGTGTGACAACAATGTCCAGACCGCCGCTCAGGACACGACCATTTGCGCAGGAACCACAACCTCGTTTTCAGTAGCCCCAACAGGTAACGGCCCTTTCACCTACCAATGGCAACTTAGCACCGACGGTGGCAACAGTTGGTCGAATATGCAAACCACTCCGTTCACCGGGGCCAATGGCAGCTATTCCGGCGGCGGCAACGACACCCTGACCGTCACACCCTCTACCACCGGCTGGAACAACTACCGGTTCCGTTGCCAAATCACGGGTAACCTTTGTACCGCACCTTCTTCTGCTGTAAGATTGCAGATCTACGCGGTACCCGGCGCTCCTATCCTTCGTGCCGGTACCGAAGCACCGATTTGCCCGGCAACCACCTATGACCTGAACCGTTTGGTACTGGACACCCCGCCGGCAGGCAGTACTCTGCGTTTCTACGCTTCCAATACCCCTTCGCCAGCCACATTGGTCGCCGATCCTACGCAGGCGCCCGCAGGCACCTATTATGCCCGCTTTGAAAACGACGGCTGTACAGGACCTGTAAGCCAGCCCATTACGATTACGGGTTGTATTCCTCCATTTACCTGTGAAGACGGCGTCGCCTATCAGGTCTCTGCTGCTGCGGGTGAACCGGTCTCGACACTATATGCCTACAACGTGATCAGCGGCACCAGGACACAGATCGCACCACTTTCAAGCACAGTCAATTCATTGATTTACAGCGAAGTAGACAACACACTCTGGGCTACCAAAAACGGCACCAACTCAATCGTCCGCATTGGAGCCGATGGTACATTGCTGGAATATCCGATCGCCAACCTCCCCAGCAGCTTCAATGTGGGCACCGGACTTCCGGGAGGCTATATGCTCGTATACAGCAGCAACCAGCCGCGCTATTATGTGATCGATATCAACCCGGCGCGCTCCACCTACCTGCGCCTGGTAGATCCAGCCAACAGCTACGCGCTACAAACCGGTCCTACGTACGGTAAGGCGTTGAGCGCAGCCATCAACGTGGCCGACCTTGTGTATGAACCTGTAACGGGGCTGGTTTATGGTGTGGAAACAACCAGTGCGCGACTCGTGACGCTCAACCACGTGACCGGCGCGACGACCGTCGGCTCGGTAGTAGCCGGCCTGCCTACAAACACCACTTTCGGGGCCGTATTTGCCGATCCCAGCGGAAAACTGTATGCGTTCGCGAACGATCCCGGCACATTCCACCGTATTAACCCTACCGCGGCCACTTCGACGCTCCTTTCGACCAGCATTACTTCCAATAGCAACGACGGAGCCAGTTGCCCGAATTCAATTCTGGAAAACCTGCCTTTCGATTGCGCAGATGGTATCACCTATCAGGTGGCGGCCGCTGCTGGTGAACCTGTTTCTACACTCTACGCATACAATGTGAATACCGGTGCGCGCAATGAAATCTCGCCGCTGCCTATGACCGTCAACTCGTTGATTTACAACTCAGCCGACAATATGCTATGGGCAACCAAAAACGGTACGAACAGCATTGTGCAGATCGATCGCGAAGGTGGTACTGTGGAATATCCGATCGCAAATCTGCCGGCATCCGGGGGTTTCAATGTCGGCGTGGAGTTGCCTAACGGCTACATGATGATCTACCAGACCAGCACACCGAGCTTCTATGTGATCGATGTCGATCCGAACCGCCCTTCGACCTACTTGAAACTGGTTGATCCGACCAACGGTTTCGCGCTTCAAACCGGGCCAACCTACGGGGTAGCATTAAGCGCACCGTTCGGCGGGGCCGATTTTGCCTACCTGCCTTCGACGCAATTGATCTACGGATTCACTACCGACGCCCGCATTTCTACCATTAACCCGCTTACCGGCGCGGTTACCGTTGGCGCTGCACCTGTATCGGGCCTTCCCGGCAATAGCAGCTTCGGAGCTGTTTTCGCGGATGCAACAGGCAAACTGTATGCGTTCCATAACGAATCCGGCCGTTTTTATAAAATAGACCCGGTTGCCAATTCCGCCAGCTATATGTCAACTTCTATCCCGTCCAACAGCAACGACGGCGCGAACTGTGTGACGGCAACGCTTTGCGATATCGAGCTTACCAAGCCAAATCCGGAAACCCAGATTGTGTGCGAGGGCACTACTGCTACCTTCGCGGTAAAAGCCACCGGCACCGGTACACTCACCTACCAATGGCAGGTAAGCACCGATGGCGGCAACACCTGGACAAACCTGGCCCCTGGTGGTGCAACCGACGCGAACGGAACCTATTCGGGTGCCAATTCGGATACATTGCGGCTTTCGCCGGCCAACACCGTATGGAGCGGCAACCGCTACCGTGTGATTGTGGATAGCGATAGTGATTTGTGTACGCTCACATCCGGCTCGGCTTTACTGACAGTCCGGACAGAACAAGAGTGCGGATTACCGGTAAAACTGGTTTCCTTCTCGGTTTCCAAAGAAGCCGGCAACACGGCGCTCCTCAACTGGAACACCACCGAAGAAGTCAACAGCGACCGTTTCGAAATCGAACGCAGCTCCGATTCGAAAACCTGGACTACTATTGGTACCAAAGCCTCGCACGGCGAAAGCAGCGTATTGCGTAAATACGATTTCGTAGATCAGGCACCGGCGGCAGGGCTGAACTACTATCGCCTCAAAATGGTCGACCGCGCCGCGGACGGTCAGGATGCCCCATTTGCATACAGCCGCATTCTGAGTGTGGAATTTGACGGTAATGCGATGCTTGCCGCCTATCCTAACCCAGCCAGCGACCGATTGAAATTCAAGGATTTTGCAAAAGTGAAATCAGTTGTCCTGCACAATGCAGCAGGCATAAAAGTAATCGACCGCAAGGCCGTCACGCCGGAAGGACTCGACGTAAGCAAATTGGCTCCGGGCATTTACACCGTGAAGCTCACTTTGGCCGACGGGAGCCAACGGGTGCAGAAGGTAATCATAGTTAGATAAATAGTACTTGGTAAGAGAAAAGCACAGGCCGGTTGGTCTGTGCTTTTTTGTGTTCAACGCCTTGCTCCGGGCGTAATGTCGTTTTGCAACACTATAAATGGTAAATAGACATTCCAGTCCGCCTTCACCTCGTCCTGGTTCAGGAACCCTCGCGAGTAGTTGCCCAGCACAACGTCCGGATCACCGTCTCCATCCCAATCTTTTACATCCATACAAATCCAGCGGCCATATTGAGCAATGGGAGGCGAAAATGGCTGGAATTGCAAAGCTGATTTCACGGACCCATTTTGGAAATACAGGAATTTCTCTCCCGGGTTATGAATGAGATCGGCGAAAAACGCGATGGAAGCAATATCTAGGTCGCCGTCGCCATCGAAATCTGCAGCCATTGCCTTCGTAGCGCCATTAGCAGGGTAAAACCATTTTTGCTTAAACTTAAAATCTCCCTTATTCAGGAAAATATAAATGCCATGGTAAGGTTTCAGGATGCGGGAATAATCGCTGTTGTCACCCGATGTGTAGAGAATATCGGGCAGGCCATCAGCGTTAAAATCGGCGAGCTGGAAGCTGGATGAACCATAGACCGGCGGGAAACGCAGCAGTTCCTTTTCGGTAAATCCGCCTTTTTGATCATTCGTAAAAAGCCAGATGCCCTCCTGTGCGTGCGCGAACAAGGCAATGATATCCGGCCAGCCATCGGCATTGAAATCGCCGGAGACCGACTGCGTTGCACCCGCCACTTCCCGAACGGCTGCTTTTTCAAACTTTCCGCCCTGCATTTGCCGGAACACATATAGCCCGCCCTGGTTATGCCCGAATGCGGACACCACGTAATCCGTTTTCCCATCCCGGTTGAAATCCGCCGCCGAGGTTTGCAGCGGCCTGCGCAAGCCGGTAATAAAAGGTACCGGCTCCAATCCGGACGTTTCAAACCGATAAAGCGCTCCACGGGTTACGTCGTAGGCACGCATTTCCCCCACTGCCGTCAATACCGGATGCCGTCCGCTGAACAGCATATGCATGGCGGGGGAAGTCAGGGGAGTTTTTATTTTTTCACTAAAATCATGATTCCAGTGCACCAGTGCAGGCATTTCGGAACTGCTCGTATAAATCGCCTGGCTAGCGCTGTCGATCGCAACCATCGTGGTAGTGGCGATGCGGGATGTGTCGTTGGCAGGCTTTTTAAGGGTGAAACCCGCCCATTCCGCGCGTACAGGTGAGGGCGTATACCCAGCCGGGTGCGGCCCAGCCGGGTGCGGCCCAGCCGGGTGCGGCCCAGCCGGGTGCGGCCCAGCCGGGTGCGGCCCAGCCAGATGCGTAGGTGCGAGGGAATCGTAGTAGGCGACGATCTTCATCCAGTCCGTAATGGGCATGGCTGAATTTTCAGTGGCAAAATACTGGTTCCGCTGCCACACCTCGATCCCGAAGTACTGCGCCATCACCGGCAACACCCGGTTCTTCCAGGTATCCTTATCGAGCAATGCGGGATCGACCGGCAAATGGCAGGTACTGCAATGCTTTTGGGCCGCATCCCGCCCCTCAGCCATTTCACCCGTCAGCCCGGCATCGCCCAACCCGCCGGATGTGCCGCAGGCTTGTATGCACACTGCCGCAATAAAAACTCCGGCCGGTAATGCCGGAAGCCACTTAGATAATTTCATAAGTCCGATCAATAATCCTCCTATTATAAACAAAAAGGGGCAGTTCAGAACTGCCCCTCTGGCGAAGATCGCCGCGTCTGGTATTAGCTTGTTATTGATAACCGGGATTCTGCTTCAGTGACGATACCCCATTTTTTGTACTCAGGTCGATCTGACGCTGCGGGATCGGGAAGTACTCGTTCACGTTTTTCAGGAACTTGCCCCCTCTCACGTCAGGCGTAACCTTGCCTTCAAATGCGATATAGGCGTTCAAAGTCTGCTCGGCAATGCCCCAGCGCGAAAGGTCGAAGAAGCGGTGGCCTTCCATCGCCAGTTCCAGCTTGCGCTCGAAATAGATGGCGGCCAATGCACCGTCTTTCCCTTTTGCGGCAAAAGCGCCGGCAGGGTATTGTGCAATTTTGTAGTTCGCAGCGGGTGTCTTGGTGAATCCGCCCATTGGCTTCGCCGGATCGGCGTAGGTATACACCCAGCTCTCTGGCTTCGCTGCACGTGCACGCACGCGGTTTACATACTCCTGTGCCTTCGCGAGGTTATTCAGCTGCGCTTCCGCCTCCGCAGCCATTAGCAATACGTCGGCAAAACGGATTACTTGGATGTTGATCGCTGTACCCGGCGCCCATGAATGCTGATCCGAATATTTGTCCTGCGTAGCCTGCCAGTAAATATTCTTTTTAGGCGAATAAGGGCCTGCATAGCTCTGGTCGCGGATCCACGACTGCCCAGGGTGGTTCCCCCAGTCGAGAAAAGGAATACCGCGGCGACCTACTGTCCAGTCTATGCGCGGGTCGAGTGCCGTAGTACCATCCGGTGTGAATGCCGCGTCGGATTTGATGCCCATATCGTTTTTCAACGTAGTCGCATTATAGTTGTCCACTTTGGGCAAACCATTGGCGTCGGTCTGGAATGAGTTCGCAAGATCAAGGCTCGGCTGGTAGAAACCGCAGCAACGGAACGGCGAGTTGTACGGGAAATTCAGCATCCCGCCCGTGTTGGCATTGTCGATGGTGTTGGTACCGTCGTTGGCTGCCATCTGAATCGCAAAAACCGACTCGGCGAGGTTCTTTTGCGCCGCGTCGAAATTGTCCTGGTATTTAGGCAACAGGTCGTATTTCAAACCATTGCTGGTACCCCCCTGCGCTATTACTTGATCGAAAATCGTCTTCGCTTCGGTAAATTTTTTCTCGTACAGAAAAGTCTTTGCCAGGTAAGCGGCAGCCGCCCATTTGTTCGCACGGCCCACCTCTGCCTGCGTGGCAGGAAGGTTGTCCATTGCAAATTTGAAATCATCTTCGATGTTCGGCCAAATGTCTATATCATTCTTTACCGCTGCCGGGTCCGGCGTCTTTTCGTCAACCCAGGGCACCATATTGAACATTTTCTTCAGTTCCGAATAGTAATGTCCGCGCAGGAAGCGGGCCTGTGCCGTGTAGTCCATTTTCTCCGCATCGGTAATACCCGATGTTACCAGCGGGATGAATTTCAGCACGGTATTAGCGCGGTTGATCCCCTCATAGGCAGCCCGCCACTTGCTATTGAAGAACCCGTTGCTGGGCCCGGCGCTGTAAATCATAATGGAGTTGATACCTGGCTGGTCGGCACCGTCACTTCCCTTTTTGGCGTCTCCGCCGGCGATACTGCCGTAAATCCAGTTGTCGGCGGCGGCGTCCCATGCGCTGGCAGCCCCTACCCCGTTACCATCCAATGCGGCATAAGCACCTATTAGCAAGCTTTGCACACCCGCTTTGGTACTCAGCTGAGCATCGCTTAAGGAGCCCAACGCAGGTTTGTCGAGAAAACTCTCTTTGCAGGAATACGAAATCAGACCGAAAATCGCGACCAGTGCTATTTTTGAAAATCTAAATGTCTTCATCTCTTTCTGTTTTTATATACAGTGAATTAGAATGTCAGGTTTAAACCAACCAGGAACTGACGCGTGTTCGGGTAAACGCCCTCATCCAAACCAAATGCCGTGGAACCAGACACCTGGCTTTGTCCAACTTCCGGATCCGGACCTGAATATTTGGTGATTGTGAACAGGTTGGCAGTTTGCACATACACACGCAGGCGATCGATTTTCAAGGCCTGGGTCAGGTGTTTCGGCAAGGTGTAGCCAATCTGAGCGTTTTTCGCGCGCAGGTAAGAACCATTCTCCACATAGTAAGAGTTAGGCACGTTGGTGGTACTGAATGACCCTGTATTCTCCTGGATTGGCGCAGTAGCGTTCATATGGTCTGGTCTCCATGAATCGTACAACGCCGTGTTGCTTTTCGCCCCCTGGAAGTTGGTGTAGAAGTCGTGCCACCATTTCAGGTTGTTCCAGATCTGGTTGCCTTGCACGCCGTAAAGGAAGATACCAAAATCGAAATTTTTGTAGGTAGCACCGATATTCAAACCATAGCTGAATTTAGGGCTTGGATTACCAAGGAAAGTACGGTCATCGGCTGTAATAATGCCGTCGCCATTTACATCCTGGTAGCGGAAACGTCCGACTTTCACCTCGTTCTGATAAACCGCCGCCGGGTTACCGCTCTTTTCAGCCGCCTGCGCATTTGCTGCGTCGATTTCCGCCTGGCTGTTCCAGAAACCAACGATGTTGTAGCCAAAGAACTGGCCGATCGAATGGTTTACGGCATTGCGGACGATAGTGCTACCGTTGAAACGGCGACCTTCCTGGTCGAAATAAGTCACGCCGTCAGTGATTTTCACGATCTTGTTATTATAAGTCGTGAGTGTAACGGTCGCATTCAGTTTCAGGTCCTTAGCAACGGTTTTTTCGCCATAGATCGACAGATCGATACCCTTGTTCTTCATCTTACCAATGTTCACAGCAGGTGCAGTACCTTGCCCCACGGTACCCGCAAGCTCAGGTGAGAACAAAAGGTCGTCGATATTTTTCTGATAGTAGTCGATCGTGAAATCGATCGCTCCGTTGAACAACGACGCATCGATACCGATGTTGGAGTTGATGTTACCCTCCCATTTCGCGTTCGGGTTACCTACGCGGGTACGCTGGAAACCAAGTACCGTGCTGTTGCCCGTTCCTTTAATATCGTAGAATGCAAAGCTTCTGTTCTGTCCGTAAGTAGTAAATGCATTGGCAGGGTCCACATTGAACTGGTTACCCATGATCCCCCATCCACCGCGGATTTTGAGGTCGGTAAGCCAGGTAGCGCTTCTCATGAATGCTTCCTCTTTCAATCGCCACCCCGCACTCACAGCCGGGAACCAGCCATATTGCGATGTGAAACGCGATGAACCATCCCGGCGCAATGTACCGCTCAGGAGATATTTGTCTTTGAAATTATAGTCGATACGACCGATATAGGAGAACAGTGCATCCGAAGAGCGGTTCGAGAAGTTGGTAGGTGTTCCTGAACCGGTAGAAAGGCTGGTATAATTGGGGTCAAAAGAGAAATAGCTCTGGGTTGAACCGCCCACTTCGCGGTAGGTGCTGTTATAAGCCTCCGTACCCAAAAGCACTTTCACATTGTGCTTGTTATTGAACGAATGCTCGTAAGTAACGGTATTGGTCCAGGTCCAGTTATAGCCGGAGTTCACGCGCTCCGAGTAGGAGTTGGTGGTTACGTTCTCGGAGTTCTCCCATTCAGGATAAGAAAATGTATTCTCTGCATAGGTAAACTGGCCTCCACCGAAGCTGGTACGGAAGTTGAAATCTTTGAGAAAATCTACTTCCGCGAACATGTTTCCGAACAAGTTATTGGTAATACCGCGGTTATTGCGTGCGCGGTCACGGATCGCGACCGGGTTTTTGGCGTTACCTAAACCGCTACCAAATGAACCGGCATAGTTACCCTGAATATCGTACACCGGAATGATCGGCTGCATACGATAAGCCATACCAATACCGCCGCCTTCTTCGAGGATACCCGTACGCGGGTTGTTCACAAGCGTGAGCGCGATGTTCTCACCTACCCGGATATGCTTCGTTACATTATACTGGCTGTTGGCGCGGATCGTATAGCGTTTCAGATAGGTGTTCATCAGGTTACCCTGCTGGTTGAAGTGATTAAAGGAGAACAGGTAGTTACCCTGCTCGCCGCCACCGCTCACCGAAAGGTTGTGGCTCTGGATTGGTGCATTCTTGAACACTTCGTGGAACCAGTCGGTACCTGCCTTGTTGGCCTTCACAATCCGGTAGAACGAGTCCATATCCGCTTTATCGGTGTAATTGGGATTCACATAGTACTTCGAAAGATCTACACTGCCTTCTTTGGCACCGGTTGGCACGATGTAGTCGGGCAGAACGGGCGTTTCGCCGCTGCCGTACTGCGGATCGTTGATCGCCGCGCCCGAGTTTTTGAGTGCAAGGAATTTCAGATCGGCCATGCCCTGAGGCGAAAGGATGTCATATACATTGCCTTTCGGAACGGTTTGTGTTCCATAGAACATGTCATAGCTCACTTTCACTTTGCCCTGCCCCCGTTTGGTGGTGATAATCACGACACCGTTAGACGCCCGTGAACCATAAATGGAAGCAGAACCGGCGTCTTTCAATACCTGCATCGAGGCGACGTCGTTCGGGTTGAGGTTATTGATGTCCTGCGTAGGCACACCGTCCACCACAAACAACGGCGTGTTGTTTCCGAATGAGTTGATACCACGGATACGGATCTGAGGCGCCTGGCCCGGCTGTCCAGAAGTAAGGACGGTCACACCCGAGGCACGTCCCTGGAGCTGGTTGCTGAGGTTGGAGTTGGGCTGTTCGGTCAATTCCGCCACTTTCACGATCGAAACGGCACCTGTCAGGTCCTTGCGGCTCGCAGTTCCATAACCTACCACCACCACTTCGTTCAACAATTTTTCGTCCTGGGTCAGCGTCACGTCGACCGTGCTCTGGCCAGCGGCCACATCCACATCTTTCGAAGCAAACCCTACGAAGCTGAATGTGAGCGTCACGTTGCCATCCGGCGCATCAATTTTAAATACCCCCTGTGCATCCGTGCCGGTACCGCGGGCGGTACCTTTCACGACCACGGAAACACCCGGCAGGAATGCACCATCTTTATCGGTAACAGTACCAGAAATAGTCCTGTCCACGGTTTCTGATTTGTAGCTTTGCGGGTTGAGTCGCTCGATCGGCAGTTTCACTCTTTTCAGGATGATTTGCTTGCCTGAAACCTCAAAATCAATGTCAAGCGGCGCCAGGATGGTTTTCAATGCCGTGCCGAGCTGCTCCTGCTTCACATTCACGCTTACCTTGCGCTCCGCTTTGATCAGATTGGAACTGTAAAGAAATTTTATTTTAACCTGGTCTTCAATTGCTGACAACACTTTACGGACGT
This sequence comes from Dyadobacter sp. BHUBP1, assembly GCF_050587785.1. Classification (NCBI taxonomy): domain Bacteria; kingdom Pseudomonadati; phylum Bacteroidota; class Cytophagia; order Cytophagales; family Spirosomataceae; genus Dyadobacter; species Dyadobacter sp. BHUBP1. The sequence continues at coordinate 658,749 of NZ_JBOBIH010000004.1, read as the reverse complement.
CCTGATTCTGCATCTGGATCGTAACGCGGTTATTCAGAACCTCCTGCGCTTCGGTAACACCTGCCACGGCCACGGTCGTCAGGAGTGCAGCAATGATGAGTTGCATACAACTGAATCTCATAAGGATCTGCCAATAAGCATAGTTAGGATACAATTTTTTCATAACTTTACTAAGTTTTGTAACATGGAAAAATGGGCAAAACGAGTCCTCCATCCGCTGGTAACGGATGTAATCGAATTGGGGATGAACTCAGGTTGGTGATGGTGCAACATCATCAACCTTTCTTTTTGGGAAGTTTGGTTAAATCATAGAAGCAGTCTGGGTTTAGGGTGGTTAGTTAGATTTGTAAGCATTTTGTAATCCTTTTGAATATCAGTTACATCCTCTGCCTGTGACGATCATCTTCCCGTCTATCACTTCGAAACTCGCCTCGATGCCTTTGCAAATCAAGTCCATCTTTTCATACAGGCTTTCGGTCGTGAACGAGGCCGTCAGCAGGCATTCCCCGAACAAACGGTGGTCATATACGATATCGATCCCGTAGGTTTCTTCGATATTGTTCAGCAGCTCCGAAACCGGCATGTCCTGGAATTTCAGCAACGGCGCTGGTAACACCGCCGACACCAGTATCTCCGGTTCATCGACCAATCCTTTGTGGATCTGGGTTTGCTCGCGTGAAAAAAGTACTTTCTGGTTCGGCGTAATGATCGTCCCCGCAAGCTCGGGACTGGTGATCCCTTCACATACCTCCGTATCGGTGCGCGGAAAAACAGAAACTTTACCGGTTTTCACACACACTTCCACTTGCTTCGCATCCTCGAATGCCTTTACCGTAAAACTGGTACCCAAAACTTTGGTAACCAGCTCATTCGAATACACCACAAACGGGCGGTGGCGGTTTTTGGTCACCGTAAAGAATGCTTGCCCTGACAGGTACACTTCCCGCAATGCGATCTGGGTAAAGTCCTTATGATAACTTACACTGCTTTTCGGCTGCAAAAGGATCGTACTGCTGTCCGGCAATGTGAGCAGGATCGGCGAGGTGGTTGTGTTGGTCTGCTCCACCAGCGGCGCCTCCACGGCCGATACCAATTCTTCATAGCTCACATGGCTATCGTGGCGGTTGGGCTGCCTCGCCCAGCCAATTACGAGCAACACTACCGCAGCGGCCGAAAGCGACGCACCCAAACGGAGCCATAGCCCGCGCATGGGCCGGCGGCTTGCCGAATCTTTCCGGTTATGGATTTCATCGAGCATAGCGGCAACCTGTCCGTCGGTCGGGAAATCCGCTTCCATTTCCGAGCGAATGCCCAGTAATACCGACCTGGCACTGGCAATGGCCTCGGCTTTTTCAGGGTGTGTGAGTAAAAAGTTATTCCAAAAATCACAGGTCTCCTGAGACGGGGCCAGTACCCAGGATTTGAAATATTGATCTTCCAGAAAATCAGTTACTTCGTAATGATAGTAACCCATCAGTATGATTATTTGATGAAAAATTTGACATGGTGCTCATTCGTAAAGAGCAACCGGAACGGCGGTTTAACTCACTTTTCGTGAATTATTTTAGAAAAAACAGAAATAATCCCGAGGTAAGGATCGAAATAGTAAGCTGACGAAGCTTGGAAACAGCACGTTGGACGAGGTTTCTCACCGATTGCTCGTTGATGGTAAGTATCTGGGAAATTTGGGAATAGCTGAAATCCTGGTAGAAGCGCAGCATCATGACTTCATACTGCCGCCCGGGAAGACTTTTCAGCCACGTGTCGAGTTCGTCCTTTTGTTTCTGGGTCTGCTCCGATTCGATGATTTCACTTTCTTTCGGAAGGGAAACCGGGTGAAATTCTTCGTCGATCAGGTCCCACGGCTCATTAAAACGCCCGTTGCAGTTCCGGTGAATACGACGTCTGAGTGAACGGAAAAGATAAAAACGGGGAGATTCGGCGTCGGCCAGGCGGGAGCGGCTTTGCCAGAGGTCGATAAACAGATCCTGGACCAGGTCTTCTACGACGGCTTCGTCCGTGATTAGTTTCTTCCCGTAACTATAAAGTACCCTCACATACCGTTGATACAACAAAGTGAATGCCTCCTCGTCTCCCTGCCGGAAGCGTTGCCAGAGCATTCTATCATCAGTATCGGTAAAGGGGGAAGCCAAATAGTCCGGTTTTTTGCTTTTATCAAAAATACTAAAAAATGTTCAAATAGAACAATTTCACCAAACATTCCCTTCGAATATTCGCATTTTCATGTCCTATATTGATCTATTTGCAGCAATGTAAATTGTTGGCTACATAGCAATTAGGCCGATTTCCGACCGCGAATTCCGCCTTGCATTATCGGAGGATCAGGAAGCTATACGGCTGTCGATCAATTGAGAGAAGTCTCGCCGCATCTCCTCGATATCCGGACTTTTCTTCATAAAACCGGAGGCCCCCAGTTCCATGCATTTCGTCACGATTTCCTTTTGGTCGGAGGTCGAATACATATATATCGGAATCTTTACCAGCCTGGGGTTCCGCTTTAACTCTACGAGCAATTCCATCCCGTTCATCTTGGGCATATTGATATCAATAAAGATCAGATGGGGCTGATAGCTTTCCCCGCCAAGTTTTTCCAGCGCCTGGATGCCGTCGCATGCAAATTCGCATTCAACGTCCGCGCCTGTATCCTGCATGGTCAGTAGGAAGATCTCCTGATCGTCGACATCGTCGTCCACCAGTAGAATCGAAATGTTTTCGGGTATCATCAGTTTACAGATAAATGCTAATGGCTGGCCAAACCAAGTAAAACGGTGCATTGGCTAAGCTTCCGGTTACGTGTAAGCTGCAAAATTCATTCCACGACTGTCGCACCGCAAGCAGACCCCTGATTGAGATAAAATAGAGAAAAGTGTGTTCCGTCTTGCCTGGGAATTGTCGTGATAGGGAAAATTTTGGACGGTCTCTTATCGCCAAGTGCAGCATAATTCAATTAATTTGTAGAATTTCTTCAAAATAGCCAATCCAAAAAGTAGAAGTAATTAAGTTTTCAGTATACTTGCGGCTACAACATTTTAGCCAACACTATTTCAATGAAGAAAAATCTCCTCCATTTGTGGCTGTTCATGCTCATGGCAGCCGTGTCCTTCTCGTGTAGCGACGACGATGACAAAGCCCCTGAGACCATTAAATTAGAAGACTCCTGGAAAGAAGGATGGTCTTCCCAAAAAGTACTCGACATCGCCAAAGGCCAGCGGCCCGATCCGTCGGTTTACCTCGACCAGAAATACATCGATTTCCATCTGGCGCAATTCACCAATGGAGCCACCTACCTGGTCACCAAATCATCATTGGATAAATACGGTCGCGACACCCTTGGCTACCCCGACAATACGCAGTTTGTGATGACAAGAGCCGAAATGGACGCCATGCTCACCAAAACCGGCAAGGATATCAGCAAGATCGAAACAGAACTCGGTATACCGGCCGGCAGCTGGAAAGGTCAGGAAATGGTGCGAATATCGATCCCCGACCCGAAGGCATTGAACGTACGCGTTCCATCGGGCAACGAAATGGGCGCCAACAGCTTGTGGCTACCGGGCGGACACCTGCCAACGGGATATTCCGAAGCGGTTATCAACAAGATCCCGAAAGGAAAATACACTGAAACACCACTATAATAACACCACTATAACCATGAAAACAAGGCAGCACGTTGGGCGACGTGCTGTCCTTTCTTTAACGTATATTTGGCCCCGCATAACGCTTTTTTTACATGAAAGAATTAGCCAAGGAAGCCTGGAATTACACTTTTTCCGAACAACATCCAGGAGATTACATCCTCTCCGTAGTGTGCGGAGGGGCTGGTTTGTACGACTTTGTCATTCGCCTGAACACCGCGCAGATCGCTGCCTACGAACGCGAAGGCATTCCTTACATTTCCAGACTGGCAGAAGAGGTACGATACGACCAAACGCCATTCAATGCCCAAAAGCTCTGATCGCAAAACACCTTTTTTACAACTGATTAACAGACTCTTAAAGGCCCATCCGGGCCTTTTTATTTTTCCTGTGCAACGTTTAGGAAACTCGGTCGTCATTGCATTGCATTCGCCCCGGCAGTTGTAGGTCCGGCAACGCAGATCGAACAGTCGTTAATTAGCCATGTATGAAAACACCCCTACTCACCCTGGCCATTCTGGCCCTCACCCTGAATTTCGTTTCCGCGCAGCATGTGCGTATTTCGGGCCTCCTGATGGATTCCACGGCTAGTAAACCGGTAGAGTTTGCCACGGTAGCATTGCTGAAAGACGGCAAGATCACCGAAGGCGTCACGGCTGATGCCAAAGGCCGGTTTACATTCGCCAAAGTAACGCCGGGCGTCTACATCGTGCAGGCTTCACTGCTTGGCTATACGACCAAAACTCTCGGTCCGGTACACGCCGACAAGGAGGATGTCGAGCTGGGCATTATCAAACTGGCCTCCGCGGCACAAAACCTGAAAGAAGTAACGGTCAGTGAGCAGAAGGCTCTGTTCGAAGAGCGATCCGACAGGATGGTCTACAATGCCGAAAAGGACATTAGCATTAAAGGCGGCGATGCCACCGATGTTTTGAAGAAAATCCCGTCCATTGCGGTGGACATTGAAGGCAATGTACAGCTGCGCGGCAGCGGCAATATCAAGGTACTGATCAACAACAAGCCTTCCAATGTAGTTGCACGCAGTGTTTCCGAGGCATTGAAGCAAATCCCGGCCGATATTATCAAGCAGGTGGAGGTAATCACCTCGCCCTCTGCCAAATACGACGCAGAAGGGACCGCGGGCATTATCAATATTATCACCAAAAAGAATACACTCAAAGGCACCAACGGCTCCATCAGCCCTAATTTCGGCCAATGGAACAACTGGCCTAATGCAAGCATCAGTCACCGGAACAAAGGCCTGACGCTCTCTGCGAACGGCGGTTTCAGTAACTGGAAAAACAAGCGGTACATGCAGCAGCTGCGCACTTTTAACAATGCCGATACCATTACCAACCAGGACCAGCTGCAATGGATCCGTGGCCGCGGCAAGAACTTTTACGGATCCTTCAATGCCGACTGGGACATCGACTCGCTCAATCGTGTCGGCACCGGTATCAACTATTATAATGGTATCAACACCAATTATTTCGATATCACTTTCGACGAGACCAGCCTGGGCGTTTCCCGACAGTATTTTCAGCGCGATATGCGCCGGACCTACGACTGGCAGGGCGCCACAGTCAACTTCGACTATACCCGTTTGTTCAAAAAACCGAAAAAGGAACTCACCCTGCTGATGATGTATTCCTTCGAAGGCGAGGATAGCGACTACGACTCCGATCTCCGAAACCGCAGCAATGCCGTGTACTACCGCGAAAAGAGCTATAACATCAGTAATAACAAGGAAGGGACGATCCAGCTGGATTTAACCAATCCGCTCGACAGCGTCAGCACCCTGGAAACGGGCACCAAAACGATTTTTCGCAAAATACTGAGTGATTATCGCATATCCAGCGCCATCGACGGCTCCAAGGATTTCCACGACATGCCGGAACAGGCTAATGTGTTCGACTATGGCCAGCAGGTCACCTCCGCCTATCTGGTTTACAACCGCACGCCCAGGAACAAATGGGGCATTAACCTCGGTGCGCGTTACGAGCACACATTCATCCAAGCCAATTTCCTGAACGGCACGGCTTCTTTTTCCAACAATTACGGCAACCTCATCCCGAGCGTGAGCCTGTCACGGAGCCTCAAAAAGAACCAGCAGGTGCGTGTGAGCTACACCCAGCGCATTCAGCGTCCGCAATTTTTTTACCTCAATCCCTATGTGAACCAGGCCGATTCTAAAAACCAGTACGGGGGTAACCCGTATCTGAAACCCGAGCTGACGCACTCGGTGGAAGCGAATTACAGCGTATCGATCAAGCAGACGAGCATTAATGCGTCATTTTTCCTGCGTCAGACCAATAATGCGATCGAGAGTATTAGTACCGTCGACAGTTCGGGCGTTCTGAAACAGATTTTCCAGAATGTCGCTCAGAATTCCGCTTATGGCCTCAACCTGAGCGCCAATACTAAAATCATGAAGCAATGGTCGGTCAACGGCTCGCTCAACCTCTTCTATAATGTACTGGAAAGCGCCGAGCTAAAAACCAGGAACGCCGACTGGATGTACCGCATCAATCTGAACTCGACCATTGATTTCGGCAAAGGCATTAAAGCGCAGCTTTTCGGGTTTTACAATTCACCGCGCGTGAACCTTCAGGGCAGCTACGGCGGCTTCGGCTTCTATAATATTGTATTACAAAAAGAAGTGCTGAAAAAGAAAGGGACGATCGGGTTTGGCTATGACAATCCGTTCAATCAGAGAATACGTTGGAAAAACGACTTCGTCGGCCCAAATTTCGTGCAAACGCAGGACGTAGCGATGTACCGTCGCGGCTGGCGCCTCAACCTCAAATATGAATTCGGACAGATTTCAGGCAATCAACGTCAGAAAAAACGGATCAGCAATGATGATAAGAAAGCTGGCGAGGGGAATAATTAAGGTTCAGCAGCATTACTAAATCGGACGGAATGGGGTGAAGCCCGGGTTTTGTAAAAAAATCCGGGTATTTTTTTGGAAACCGTACGGTTTCATTTATATTTGGAAACCATACGGTTTCCATTTTTATTTTTTACTTAATACCTATTATGAACCAGACGCGGCGCGATGTTTTTCAGGCTATTTCAGACCCCACCCGCCGGGAGATCATCGGTTTGCTGGCCCGGCGGTCGCTCAATCTGAACAAAGTCGCCGACCATTTTACCATGAGCAGGCCGGCTGTCGCGAAGCATATCCGCATCCTGACCGAATGCGGACTCGTGGTGGTGCAAACCCGCGGCCGCGAAACCTTCTGCCAAGCCGACCTGAAAGGTCTCAAACAGGTTTCTGAGTGGGCCAATACCTATCAGGAGTTCTGGAACGACAAGCTGGACGCGCTCGAACGCTTCCTGGATGAGAACCCTTCCGATGAAAATCTCTAAACTTTAACCTCATAACAACGATGGCTTTTGAACCTTTTGTTTTAGAAAGAGTCCTGAATGCCCCGCCTGCGCGCGTGTGGCGAGCCCTGACCGATGCAGGCCAGATGAAAAAGTGGTATTTCGATATTCCGGATTTCAAGGCGGAGCCCGGTTTCGAGTTTGAGTTCACTGCCGGGAGCGAGGAGAGGCAATACCGCCATCTCTGCAAGGTCACGGAGGCGGATCCCCAGCGGAAACTCGCCTATTCATGGCGCTACGCCGACTACCCCGGCGATTCCGAGGTGAGCTTCGAGCTCATTCCCGAAGGCGATAAGACCCGCCTGCGCCTTACACATAAGGGCTTACACACCTTCCCGAAAGACCACGCCGATTTCGGATTGCAGAGCTTTTCTGCCGGCTGGACGCACATTATCGGTAAAAGCCTGGCCGAATTTGTGGAGCAGGAAGGTTAAGGAATCACTTTTTCCTCGCGCAATTGATCGAATATGCGGTAGAACATCTGTTCGGTATCCGCATATTCGTGAAAACCGAGCCGCCTGGCCTTCGACCCGTCTGCGAGAAAATCGTAGTCCCAGGAGAATACAAAATCCCCGAATGGCCAGGCGGACAATGCTTCATATCCGAACTGCAATCCGTGTCGCTCGCGGAGCGCTTCCCACACGGGCGCCTTGTCGCGCATAACCTCCGCGAGCGGGAGTTGTACGGGCGGGGCGGTTTCGAGTCCGAAGTACCGGCCGATCTTCGGCCACATTTCCTCCCAGCGAAACAAATCTCCGTTATTAATGTTAAATGCCTGATTGGCTGCGGCCGGCGTAGTCGCAGCCCACACGGTGGCTTTGGCAAGCAAGTCCGCGTCGGTCAGTTCGATAAGCGGATGATAGGCGCCGGGTTTGCCCGGAAACCGGAACGGAACATTCAACTCCTTAGAAATCGACGCGTAAACCGCGATCAGTGACACCAGATTGAGCGGGTTACCTGGGGCAAAGCCGCCCACCACCGACGGCCGGATCGCCGACCAGCTCCATGCCTTCCCTTGCTGCACGGCGCTTATGTACCGCTGCTGCTCAGTCATGAACTCGGGAAGCATTATCGGCGGGTCATCTTCCCGTGCGGGCGTCCTGAACGGGCCCAGGTGCGCACCGTACACTTTATAACCTTGCATAAAACTGATATGTTCGAGTTTAGGAGATACCCTTTCGATGGTTTCCACGACATTCCGGAACATGGACATATTAGGCGGTACCAATTCGGCCCAGGTAGGTTTGTCCTGGTAGGCCGTGTAAAAAACGTGCGTCACATGATCCAGCGTCGCGAACTGGATGGCTACATCCGCTTCGTCGAGCAAATCGACCGCGATGGTCTCGACATTGCCCGGCAGCGGCTTTCTCGACGTGCCGATCACCTTCCAGCCGGACAGCGATTGCAAGTAGGCCGTCAGGTTCTTTCCGATAACACCGCTCGCCCCGACTACCAATGCAGTTTTCAGATTTTCCATGGGATCAGGCGCGGTCAAGGGGTTGTGTCAGATAGATTTGCGGATTCGTTTCCAGCTTTTCCAGCAATGCCCCAAATGCCTGGATGTAAGGCTGCGCATTATGGGCATCCAATCCTTCACGACTTTCCCATATTTCCTGGAATACAAATACATTCGGATTGTTTTCGTCCTGATACAGATCGTATTGCAGACAAGCCGGTTCCTTCCGGGATTCGGTTACCATGTTCAGGAGCGCTGCGCGGACCTCGTCGCGGTGCGCTGTTTGGCTTTCAATGACGGCGGTAAGATAGATTGCCATGGGTTAAGCTGCGGTTTCGATTTCCAGATTGCTGAACACACCGGCCAAATGCGCCAGGTATTGATTTTTGTAATCCTCGATGCGCTCCGGTGTTGCATTCTTTTCGAGGTCGTGGAAATGCATGCTCCGCAGCGGCTCCATCCCTGTAAATGCATTCATGCGGTGGAAACCGAACATCACCCCCTGGTCTACCGAATGCTCACGGAAGAACTCGCCGGGTAGTGTAAATGCGGTTTCGGGTGCATTCCAGGTAGTGGTAAGCATGTATTTCCGGCCGTGCAGCATGCCGCCTGTGCCATAATTGATATCCGGATTCTCGTTTTTGCGGCCATCGCTGCGGTAAATGCCCTTGCGATGCCCGGCTGTGAACACGGTGTCGATGTATTCTTTCAATTTATAAGGCATCGAAAACCACCATACCGGCGTGTGGTACACGACCACATCCGCCCATACGAATTTCTTCACTTCTTCGTCCGGATCGTAGGGCTGGTTAATGTCCGTTACTTGTAGCTCAAAGCCGTTTTCTGGTGTAAAATAGGACTGGTCCAACCCTGTCAGCGTGTGGTTGAACTTCCCTCCCGAATGCGCGAAATGCTGGCCGCCGTTAATGACAAATATCTTTTTCATTGCGTTGTTTTGATTTTGATGTTACAAATTTCCGGCAGCCAAATGCATTATCAAAATAACTTAAATTGTATATTTGTATTATAAAAATTATAGATAGATTATGGTACTCAATCTGGAATGGCTCCGTACTTTCAAAGCGATCTATGAGACGGGGACGCTCTCGGCAGCGGCCCAGGAGCTTTTTATATCACAACCGGGCGTAAGTCTGCATTTAAACTCCCTGGAAGCCTACACGGGGCACAAACTTTTCGACCGGTCGCCGCGCAAAATGGTGCCTACCGAAAAGGGGAAGGTGTTGTATAACTTCGTACTAGACCCGCTCCGGAAGTTGGAAGCCGTGGAGCAGCATTTTCACAAAAGCTCCAAATCCGAGCGGCCGACGATCAGCGTCGGGATGTGCTTCGAAACCTTCCAGTACACGCTGGAAGAGCATATTGCCTCACTGCCGTTCAACCTCATTATCAAATTCGGGGAATATCCTCAAATGCAGCAGGACCTCGACAATGGTCTGCTCGACCTGATCGTAACGCCGCAGCAGGGCCAGCAGCAGAATTTGCAATACAAACCATTTTCAAAAGAAAGGATCGTGCTCATAGCTGGCGGCCAGACAGACATCGACCCACTGATCGATTTGTTCGCGCAGCCCAATAAATCGGAAGCCGCCAACTGGCTCAAACAGCAGATCTGGTACAGCACCGCGGCCGATATGGAGCATTTGAAGAATTTCTGGCTCAAAAACTTCGACCAGCACCCGGATTTCCGCCCCAATTACATCGTACCTAACATTTGCTCCATCATCCGCTGCCTCAGCGACGGCGAAGGCTTCTCGATCGTCCCGCATTTCCTGTGTGTGGAAGCCATCGAAGCCGGGCAGATCCAGCTCGTATGGGAAGGCCATACGCCCCTGGAAAACACATTGTATTTTGGTACAAGGAAAAAGACCATTTATCAGAAGGAAATCGAGCAATTGCAGGACTTGTTTGTAAGTAAATGGAAAGCCCCGGAAGCAGTGGGCACGCCGGCTTAGGCTCGACGAAACCAAAAATCCCCGCCGGACTTGTCCGACGGGGAGCTGATGAAGTGCTGCACTAACCTTTAAATAAGCGCATTAATGGTAACGTTGATATTCCCCCGCGTTGCTTTAGAGTAAGGACAAGTCTGGTGCGCCGATTCAATCAAAGTGCGGGCGGTTTCCTCGTCGAGGCCCGGCAGGCTCACATTCAAGCGTGCTTGGAGGAAATACTCGGTTTTGGCAAGGCCCAGATCTACCTCGGCATCTACCGCCGTTCCTTCCGGCAATGTGATCTTTTTCTTCGCGGCGGCGATTCCCATCGCCCCGATAAAACATGCCGACCAACCGGCTGCAAAAAGTTGTTCCGGGTTGGTACCGGCCCCGTGAGAGCCTGGCGACGACAACTGAATGTCAAGATTCCCATCCGAACTGCGGGAAGCGCCGTCCCGGCCGCCCGAGGTGTGGGTTTTGCCTGTATAAAGTACTTTATCAATGATGGTAGTACCTGCTGCCTGGGTGATTTCTATTGTTTCCATGATTTTTGACCGGATCGCCGGTGCGGTTGTTTCTAAATTGATTTTGTAGTCTGATAATAGTTGGTAACTCAACTCGAAAACGCCATTTCAGCTGCGATTTCTGATACAAATAGACTACAACCCCTTCGCAACGGACAGTGCAAAACACCCCAACCGGGCGCATTGATGGCCGAAGTGGACATTCCGCGGCGTCATCTCGCCAACGCCCTCCTCTTTTTTGTCAGGTATGGTCAAGGGGAGTCAAGTATTGTCAAGAGTAGTCAGGTATTGTCAAGTGTAGGCGAAATGGCGCGAAGGCCTACCTTCGTGACTAAATATTCGCAGGCCTCCGGCCGGTCGGTACCGCAAAATGTAAAAGCTTTACTGACCGGCCGGAGGCCTGCGAATAGTATGCACAAATCATGAGATTTGCGCCCGCGCTTCCAGCGCTGAACGACCACACCTGACCGCCGCCGCCCCTGTCCATTTCACCCCCGAATCTGTCCAACTCACCCCGATTCCAATTCCGCACGGCAGTCTCCCATTCTAATTTTGGAAAAAAACAAACCGCTATGAACGCCCTTAAAAACCACAGATACCGCAACGTCGCCGCACTCCTTGCGGGCTTGTTATTCACAGGTTTTGTTGTATTGCAGGTCAACAGCCCGAAAGTTGAAAACCCGCCGGTAACGTCGGAATTTCACGGACCGGAGGAAGTAACCCGCATTCTGAAACGCTCCTGCTATGATTGCCACTCCAACGAAAGCAACCTGCGCTGGTACGATAAAATCGCGCCGTTTTCCTACAAAGTTGCCGCAGATGTGAAGGAAGCCCGCAAACGGTTCAATTTTTCGGAATGGGACAGTATTCCAAAAGCCGATCAGGAAGGCAAGCTCTGGTACATTGTCAATATGATCGACGCCGGCCGGATGCCCTTGCCCGAATACACCGCCGCGCACCCATCGGCCAAAGTGACGCCCGCCGAGCTCACGATCCTGAAAAACTATGTCACCGGCATTTCCCGCAAGCATTATGCCGCCGGCGATACTGCTGCGATCGTTGAAAAGCCCCAGGTATCGCATACGCCAACGTCTATCAACGGCATCGCATATTTTGACGATTACAAAAACTGGAAAGTCATTAGTACTACCGGCCGCCCTGATAACGGCACTTCCCGCATTATTTATGGAAACGACGTAGCCGTAAAAGCGCTGGAACAAGACCAGATCCGTCCCTGGCCCGATGGCGCGGTGATTGTAAAAGTCGTATGGAACAGCCAGGCGCCCGACGCCGACGGCAATGTAAAACCCGGTAATTTCAACAACATCCAGATCATGGTCCGCGATGCCAAAAAGTTCGCCGCCACCGAGGGCTGGGGATTCGCAAGGTTCAACGGCCTCGATTTGAAGCCTTATGGCAAGACAGCAGCTTTCGCGACGAATTGCATCAACTGCCATCAGCTGGCAAAGGGGACCGGGTTCGTGTTCGATATTCCGACACGGGCGGTTGGAAAGTAACAACAGTGGACTCATTTAATTATTCAAAATCATGAAAACCATCATCACCTCGCTTCTTCTTTCACTTGGCCTTTCATTATCCGTTATGGCTTTTGATTTAAATACAAATTCCAAAACCACCGACAACACGGCCAACAAGGGCTTTGCCGTCGTAGAACTCTTCACCTCCGAGGGCTGTTCGAGCTGCCCGCCGGCCGACAAGCTCCTTGCGAAAATCCAGGAAGAGAATGCGGGCAAGCCGGTTTACATCCTCGCATTCCACGTCGATTACTGGAACCACCAGGGTTGGAGGGATGTGTTCAGCGAGAAAGACTTTACGAAGCGGCAATACCAATATGCTAATTGGCTCAACCTCGAAACGGTTTACACGCCGCAGGTAGTCGTGAACGGCAAACATGAGCTAATCGGCTCACAGGAGGAAACGCTCAGACGAGCCCTGAATACCGAAATGAACTCATCTGCCCCGGCGCAGCTGAATGCGGAAGCACAAGTCGAAGCCGGAAAGCTGAAACTCACATACCAGGCATCAAATGCCGCCCGAGGCACCGTATTGCAGGTCGCGTTGGTGCAAAAAGTAGCGCATACGATGGTGAAACGGGGCGAGAATGCGGGCAGATTATTGCCTCACGTACAGATCGTCCGTCGCATTCAAAGCTTTCCGGCGGCGGCCGGCGGTAATGTGGCCTTGAACCTCCCCGAAGGCTTCAACCCGACCGAATGGGAAGTAATTACTTTCCTGCAAAACACGCAAACGGGCGCCATTATCGCCGCTAACCGTCCTGGTTTCAAACAAAATAGCTAAGCACCCCCATGAAAAGCCTCATTCTGATACTCATTTCCGTAGCTGCATTGACACTGACCGGCTGCCAGGAGCAACGCAAGCTCGTCCCTGCTCCCGAAACCATCTTCGACGACCATGGCCTGCACGTGATCACCTCCTTCCATAACGACCGCACCCGCACGATTTCGGTGCTGTATGGCAACGACGATGCCCTCGCACACGCTGGTAAGGAGCGCAACGCACATACGCCCGGCGCGGCGGCGCCCGGCGAAGTCTTCAAGCTTGTGACGTGGGATCTGAAAGAAAATCCGCTCTGGTTTGGCAGTGATATCAATGGCGGATTGCAGTCGGTGGAGACGGTAGTCGTTTCCGCCGGCGAATCGGGACCTGTTGTCGACTACACGTTCGAAAATCCGGTTCAGAAAAACGGCAAAAGTGCCGTTTCAAGCGATGCAGAGCGGATTAGTTTTATATTTGCCCAACGGGCCTCTGTTTTCCCGTAAACCGGTTCACGAACAATCATGGTACAAAAGACATTCAGGGTTTCGGCGGTAATCGTCTGGCTGAGTTCCGTGTCGCTGGGCATACTCACCACCGTTCCCAAAATAGCCGAGAAGCATCCCAATGCTTTCGAGGCAATTACCAGCGCGTTGATCACCACCTCGTTCACGTTGTTCGTGTGGTATTTCAATATCTACTCGCTGCCCAAATTCACGAGGGGGCATTCATCCTCGGGCTTTTCGTACCCGCTGCTGTTCCGGAGCATTGCCATTGGCATAGTGCTTATGTTCCTGATGGTAGGTTCACAGAAACTGGCGATCCCGTCGCTGGACTTCGGCCCGGTGGTGCTGATGTTCGAAGTGCGTGGGATTATGATCAACCTGATCTTCTATATGCTGTTGCATTTGCTTTACCAGACCCATCGCAACCAGCAAGTGATCCTCGAACTCGAACGCAGCAAAGCCGATAACCTCGGTGCCCAGTATGAACTGCTGAAACAACAGGTCAACCCGCATTTCCTCTTCAACAGCCTCAGCACCCTGAAATCCATGGTGGAACTGGAAGACAGGAACAGTGTCGATTTCATACTGAAATTATCTGATTTCTACCGATTTACCCTCGAAAACAGAAAACTCGACCTGATCAGCCTTTCGGAAGAAATCGAAATACTCGACGCATATATGTACTTGCTGAAAGCCCGGTTCGAAGAAGGCATCGAGCTCGAATACCGTATCCCGGAGGACGTTTACCGGACATGGATACCCCCATTTACCCTGCAACTGCTCGTCGAGAACTGCATCAAGCACAATGTCGTTTCGCTCGACAAGCCGCTCCACATTACGATATATGAAGAGAATGGCCTGCTGATCGTCGAGAATCCGCTGCAATTGAAGAAAAACCCCGAGCATTCCACGGAAGTAGGGCTCGACAATATCAACCGGCGGTATTTCCACCTGCTGAACCAAAAAGTACAAATCGAAAACGACCAGGAATATTTCAGGGTCAAACTGCCGCTTATTCATGAAAATCGTAATCATTGAAGACGAAATCAAAACGGCCCGCTCGCTGGCGCAGCTAATCACCACCCTCCGGCCGGAAGCCGAAGTCGTGGCCACGATCCAGAGCGTGGAGCGGGCTGTTTCCTATCTCACCGAAATGCCCCAACCCGACCTGATATTCATGGATATCCAGCTTTCGGATGGTCTTTGTTTCGAAATCTTCGAATCGGTAAAAGTGGTACCGCCGGTGATTTTCTGCACGGCATACGACCATTATGCGATCGAGGCATTCAAGGCCAATGGGATCGATTATCTGCTCAAACCCTTTAAAAAAGAGCATATTGAAGGAGCACTCAATAAATTAAACCAGTTAAAAAGCTATTTCTCCACCGAAAAACCGCTGGTACCGGAGCTGGAATTGCTTTTGAAAAGACTCGGCGAGCCCGAAGGGAAGAAAAGCTTCCTCGTGTTCAGGCAAAACAAATACATTACAATCAAAACCGAGACGATCGCCTTCTTTTACATTCACAATGAAACCACCTGGCTGCGTACATTCGACAACCAGGATTACACCATCACGCAACCGCTGGAGGAAGTGCAGGGTATGGTGTCGCCGTCACAATTTTACAGGCTCAACCGCCAGTACCTGGTCAATTTCGATGCGGTGAAAGAGGTAGAGCATTATTTTTCGCGGAAACTTTTTATCAAACTTACCATTCCGACGCCCGAAAAGCTGCTGATAGGGAAAGAAAAAGTCAGCCATTTCCTCAGCTGGCTCGAAAACCGCTAGCTGAGCAGAAAAAAGAAAAATCCATTGAACATATGGCCAATGGATTTTCAACTACATAACTCAATAGCAATAACCGCACTTGATGCAATTGTTATTGTGGTCGAAATATATCGTTAAGAAGCAGGCGGTGTAATTAAAAATGAATTAAAAATGCACCCGGCCCACTCAGATCGTGATGGTCTCCCCTATTCCCGGTAAGTGCAGCGTCAGGCCCGCATCCGCAAACGCGCTGATCGCCGCAGCCTTATCAACTTTGATAAAACCGAAGGTATCGTAATGTACGCCCAGCACCTGGGTCACGCCGAGCAATCTGGCCGCCTCGATGGCGTCTTCGATTCCCATCGTAAGCACATCCCCTATCGGCAATGCCGCAAAATCCAGTTTCGTCCATTTCGGAATGAGTGACATATCGAGCGTCAGCGCGGTATCACCGCTGTAATAAAAGTTCCCATCTTCGGTCTTGAATGCAAAGCCCTCTGCCACACCGGCATAGCTACCATCCTGGAAACTGCTCGAATGCACGGCTGCCGTACCTTTCGCAGTTCCGAAATCGAACGTCCATTTGCCGCCCGGATTCAGCGGGTGTACATTCTTCACGCCCTGCGCACCAAAATGCGTGTAGAGCTCCCAGCTACCCACTACCATCGCATCGTTGTTATTGGCAATCTTCACCACATCGTGCGAGTGATCGAAATGTCCATGCGAAACAAAAATATAATCCACCCGAATGTCGTCAGGATTAATGCCTTTCGCCAGTTCGTTGCCCGAAATATAGGGATCGAACAAGATCGTTTTGCTTCCCGCAATTACGGAAAAACAGGAGTGGCCATAATAGGTTACTTTCATCGTTTCAGTTTTTAATGTAATAATACTGCTGTCCCCGGAGCTGTCAAAATGATGCCGGCACAAAAAAAGTATGTGAAAGATAAGACATGCTTAATCGTCCATTCCTATCAAATCGGGCACATGTAACCGAAGGTATTCTAATACAGCGATTTGCGGGGAAAAATTTTCCCGCTTTTATTGGAAATTTGTAAAAGTACTTCTACATTCGTGAGCATTTTACCGTGCGGATTAAAATTCACTATCTAATTCTTTCATGATTATGAAAAAACGTTTTTCCCTTCTCTCGTTCATGTTTGTGGTGATGTTGACTGGCCTCTCGGGCCGCGCAGTGGCGCAGGACACACAAACCGACAACCATCAGATTTCCGTGGTTGTACCTGTCGTAGCTTTGCTTGACCTTGAAACTGCCGCAACCAGAAATTTCACAGCCAGCTTTACCAAACCGACTAATGATGAAGCTGGCGAAAAGATCCTGGCACCTGCTGCCAACAGCACCATATGGCTGAACTACACGTCGATCCAGGCGGGAACTACCACCAAGAAAGTAAACGTAAAAGCCAGTGCATTGGTCGACGGGGTGGATATTCACCTAGTGGCCGCCGCCGCTGCCGGTGGTGCGGGGACATTGGGCACGCCAACCGCCGGTTTTAACCTTTCGACAACGGACCAGACGCTCATTTCCGACATCGGAAGCGCATATACGGCTTCTGGAGCGACCAGCGGGCACCAGCTTACCTATACTTTTGTAGCTGCCGATGCCAACTACGCGAACCTGCGCTCGGGCTCGACGAACGTTACAGTGACCTACACGCTCGCTGATAACTAGGATTCTGAATGAAATGGATTGCCTTACTCAGCATGATGCTACTGATGCCCGGATACACGCGGGCATCAGTAGTGATCTTGAATGGATTGACACACAACCACAGCATTCCGACACCCGCTACAAAGGTCCAGGGGGCCATCAAGGTCAAAAATGACGGCGGGAAAGACTCCCGTATATTGATATACCGGCAGGACCTCGTTTCGCAATGCGACCAGCAGGCCGCTTACCCGGAAATCGGCAGCCACGGCAGGTCACTCGGGACAGGACTGAAAACGAATGTCGACGAGCGGGTGATAGCCACCAAAGAAGAGTACGACGTGCGCTACACGATCGAGGCCGATCCGAACCGCCAGCCGGGCACTTACTGGGAGGTGATTATGGTGGAAGTAGCCGATCCTGTGCGGGAGGAAACGCACAGCGGTGTTCAGGTCAATTCAAAAGTACGTTATGCCGTTCAGGTGATCGTTGACATCGGGCCGGTGGAAGGGCCGCCCCTGTCCTATGAAAAGGTCATCTACGAAAAGGTTTCTTCCGACCATTCGGTTCTGAAAGTCGTACTGAAGAACAACGGGGCGTACGGCGCACGTACGAATGTCATCCTTGAAGTTTACGACGGCAACGGTAACAAACTCAAAACCACGCAGCCCAACACCCGGATGCTTTACCCGGGCAATTGCAACACCTTTGAGATACCCATTACCGACGTGCCGAAAGGCAGGTACGACTGCGTGATCATCGCCGACACCCAAAAAGACCTGTTCGGTTCGAACATTTCTTTACAGATTGAATAATCCTCCTCTCTCATTGTACCGGCTTATCGCCATATTGTTTTTACTGGCAGGACTGCGTGGTAACGGGCAAACGCCTGTGACTGTCGGTCTGGCCAATGTGCCGGACAAGGTTGTTCCGGGTGGGCATATTACTTTGTTTTTTGATGTTAAATCTACCTCACCCCTGCCTGATTCGCTGCGGGAAGAAATACAGCTGCCGGAAAAATGGCGGCTTCTTTCCCAGCGACGTCCGGTAAGGACCGCCAGTGATCTGCACGTACGTTATTTTTATGTGATCGGGACACCCGCAGGATCCGCTTCCGGCGATTACCTGGTGAAGTTCCTGGTGCATGCAAATGGGCAGGAAATCGTCACTCAAGTACCGCTCACCATTGACCAAATCCGTAACGTGGAGCTCTTCGTGGTGACGCAACCCGAATTTGTCCGCGAAGGAGACACACTCCGGCTTACTTACATGGTTCGTAACGCCGGCAACAATGCCGAAAAATTCCATTTGAAATCCGAACGCGGCAAGATCGAGCAAGCAGCAGACAGCCTTACCCTCGAACCCGGAGCCAGTACCCACGTGACCGTCACGCAAATCATTCCGGTTACCGACAACAATGCATGGCAAGCGTCGTCGAACCTTTCGGTGATGATGACCGGCATCGCAGAACCGGTGTATTCCGTCACAACCATACCCGTTTTTTCCTCCAAAGTCAGAAAGATCGACCGCTACTTCCGCTTCCCGGTGGAAGTAGGCGGTGGATATTTGTCGTATCGCTACGGAGGCAGGCAGGTTACCGCATACCAGTATCAGGCCTCCGGCAAGGGGTTTATCGACCAGAAAGAGCGCCATTATATCGACTTCATCGTCCGCGGTCCCAACCAGTTTGTGTTCCC
This sequence comes from Dyadobacter sp. BHUBP1, assembly GCF_050587785.1. NCBI lineage: Bacteria > Pseudomonadati > Bacteroidota > Cytophagia > Cytophagales > Spirosomataceae > Dyadobacter > Dyadobacter sp. BHUBP1. The sequence goes on along the minus strand of NZ_JBOBIH010000004.1, from coordinate 639,842 downwards.
CGCAGTGGGCACCTACGACCAGTATTCCCTCGACTACGCCTGGCGCAAGCGTCTGTTCGTCTCCGCGGGCGATTATGTTTTGCAGCTTAACAACCTGATGGAATTCGGCCGTTTCGGGCGCGGGCTGCGTTTGGAACAACACTTTAAAAAATCAGCCTACACGGTATTTTACCAGAAAGCCCGGTTTTTCATGAACCAGAAAGATTCGTTCGGAGGCAAGTTTTTATACAAATTCAGCGAGTCGGCCAATGTCGGGGTGCACTATGCTTCTAAAAATGTTTTTTTTCATGACAGGCGTTTCTGGTCGCACATGGCGGGCCTGGCCACGAACGTACACAAGAAGGAATTCAGCCTGGAAAGCGAAGTGAGCCTTGGCCAGGCGATCGGCAAAACCGATTACGGGGCATTTTTGCGCCTCCAGTTAGCCAAAAAGTGGGTCAGCGTTACGAGCAATGTCATCTACGCGGGCAAGGATTTCTATGGTTTTTACAATAACAGCCGGCTGTTCAACAACAACATCGGTTTCAATATTACCCGCAAACTGACCATCGGAGCCAGTAACAATTTTTCCGACGTAAACCCTGGCCTCGACGCCAACCTGTACAGCGTTTCACCGAAAGACCGCAGCTATATCGGCTACATTTCCTTTCAACCCGACCAGCGCAACCGCTTTTTTCTGTTCTATTCCAAAGCCGAACGCAAGGACCGGCAGCAGCCCGCAGCATTCCATTACTCCGAGAATTTCAGCAATTTCTCCTACAACCTCACCTCGCCGAAGTTCACCCTCTTTTACCAGGGGCGTTATGGTTACTCCAAAAACCACCTCGCGCCCGACGGCAATGGCCGGAACGAGTCGTTTTCAAATCAGGTGCAGCCAGTCGTCCGGTTTTTTCCGTGGATTTGGGTCGGTGGATACTTCGAGCACCAGCATACGAGTAAATTTTCGACTTCCGGCGCGGTCGAAAACTTGTTCTTTTACGGGGGTAATGCGCGGATCAATATCAAGACAAATCTGTATGCGAGCTTCCTCTACAGGAACAATTATGCCCCCGATGAGCTGTACGTGCGAAGGAGTTTTGTGGACGTTTCAGCCGTACTGGATTTGAAAAGACATGTTTTCTCATTCTCCGGCGGCCGCTCCTACATTCCCAACCCAGGCAATAACGACCAGAACACGCTGTTTTTCAATATTAAATATGCATTGCGGCTGAACGTTCCGCTCGGACGGAAAAAGAATATCGGCACCGTAAAGGGCCAGCTCACCGGTTTCGGCTACCGCAAGCAGGGCAATCTCATACAGCTCGGCAGCCACAAGTTTATGACGGACAGCACCGGCACGTTCATATTCAATGGTGTAGCTCCCGACCAATATTACCTTAGCATTACCCAAAACGAATCGGCCAGCGAAGGCGTCGTGCCCGCAGTACGCATGCCTATGCTGGTAAATGTGCGCCCCGATAGCCTTAGCGTAGTAGAAATTCCCCTGACACGCACCGGCAGCATCGCAGGCAGGATCGAATTTTTAAAGGCCAAACAAAATGGTCTGTCGTCGGTACTGACTGAAAAGCCGACGGTGCTGGTCAAGCTCCATGGCGAAAACGGCAGTTACCTCACCGAACTGAACGACAAAGGCGAATTTTCGTTCCGGGAAATACGGCCGGGAACCTGGGAAATATCGGTATTCATCCCCGGTAGTCAGGACCGCTTCGTCGTTGAGGACGGTAACCGCCAGCTCACGGTAGAAACTGACAAGACCCTCGACGTCACGTTCCGGATCAGACCGAACGAGAAACGGATCCATTTTTCGGAAAGAAATTTTGAAGTATCTGTCAAAAAATGAAGTACATCATGCTCATATATGGTGTTTTGTCCGGCCTGGCCTCGTACGCGCAGGTCGTCGCGAACGTGGATGTGAGCATTTCCATGCCGTCTGTGGCCCTGGTAGATATCCTGCCGTCGGGTTCCAACAGCGTTACCCTGCAGATGACTGCCCCGACCGAAGCAGGTAACACCGTCGGCAGCGGCTCTTCCAATAATGCCAACTGGCTCATATTCACCTCGGCCGTCACCAGCGGAGGTTCGCGGAGTATTAAGGGCGATGTGGTGGGAACATTGCCCGCGGGCATCCGGCTGCGCCTGGACGTGTCCGCGTACGTGGGCCCCGGATTGGGTTTCACGGGAGGAAACAGCTACGTTACTGCTAATAAATACCTGACCAATACCCCGGTTAGTTTCATCGATAATATCAAGGGCGCCTACACCGGCATTACCTATGGGAGCAATGGTTTCCAGCTGACTTATTCGCTCGAAATACAGAACTATGCCAATATCCGCAGCGGCACATCGAACGTGACGGTGCGTTACACCATGGTTGACAACTGATGAAATACGTGATTGCCTTCTTCATGGCGGGCTTTGCAGCTCTCACCGTTTCCGCGCAAACGATTTCGATCAATAGCGGAACGACGTGGTCTATTCCGTCGCTGTCGTCGACGATCATGAAAGCCGGGAAAAATTATGAGCATATCGAAACCAGCAGCGCCTCGCAGACCCTCCTGAAAGTAAATGCGGTCCTCGCATGGTCTATCACCGCGCATCTCAGTGCAACTTCCAACTGGGACTCGTCTCTTAAACTATCGGTCCAGCGGACCGGCAACGGCACGGGCATTGCCATCCTCACGGGCGGCACCACCTACATACAACTCACCAGCACTCCGCAGGCCTTTTTCAGCGGCCTCCTCAACCTGACCGCCAACCGCGATAATATTCCCATTCAATACAAAATTGAAGGACTCTCTGTGATGCTGCCGGTAAAAACCTACACGACGACCGTGACTTACACGATTTCGGGGTTGTGAGGATCGTCGGGTATAATGGAGGCGCTACTCAAACATCCGCTCTTCCCGTATCGCCCGAAACGGCTTTTCAAAAAACGCCATCGTAATGCGATTGAAATCTGAGGCGTAATGCACCAGTGTCGAATGCCCCGAATTAGGCAGGATCCAGAGATAGGACTTCGGAATGGCCCTTGCGATCTGCACCGTGTGTTCGGGGATGATCACATCATGGTCGCCTCCGATAATGAGCGACGGGCAGCGTACTTTGTGCAATTGTTCAAGTGTAATATTCGGCTGGACGGCCATCAGGTGCATGAGCTTTCGCTGATTGCGTTTGACAGGGTCGACCATTTGTTTAGCCAGATCGCTATCCCATTCCAGGATCTTTTTATACAGCCACGGGTCCAATGCCGTGGAGTCCGGCCAGAGATTTGCACCGGTCGCGGCCAGTTTCCGCACTTTCTCCGGATGACGTAAAGCCAGCAACAATGCATTGATTCCGCCGTCGCTCCACCCTACTACATTGCAGGAGTCGATTTTGAGATGTTGTAGCAATGCATGCAGATCGTCGGCCATCATTTCGTAAGACAATGAGTCGCCCTTATCCTCCGATCTGCCCTGCGCCCGGCTGTCGACCAAAATCACTTTATAGGACTTCGCAAATGCATGGAGCTGATGCTTGAAATCGCGCATCGAGCCTCCGTTGCCATGGATAAACAGAACTGGCTTGCCGGAGCCGTACATTTCATAGTACAGTTTCACACCCCGCAAGTCGGCAAAGTGGCCTGCTTGCGGATTGTGGCCTAGTAGCGCCGTGTCCGGCCTAGTCTGCGCATACGCATTTGCGCAAGCCAGCCAGCAGCAGAGGATCAGGAAGTTCAGTTTCATTTCAAATCAGGTTTGAGGCTCGTACTTGCCAAATGTACGTTCCAAAAACGATTCTATTCTCGCTTTCTGCCGCAAATGATGCCTGAAATGCATTTCTGAAAATTGAAACCATTCCTCCGCACACAGATAATGCAGGCCCGGATGTTTCGCCTTACCGTGAAACAGGCTTTGTGCGATCAACAGGTCGGTTTCCGCGACAATCGTTTTCAGTTGCAACAGCCGGTCGATCAGCGATTGCTTGCTGGCGGGTTGCCTGACAAATGCATTGGAAGGCGGCCCTTCGAGGATCGCATCGGGAAAGGCATTATTGCGCAGCATGGCCTTCGCTTCCGATGTACAGTCTTCCATCGCGTGGTCGTTCGACGCCAGGCAGACTTTAATCTGGCTGAAATAAAACTCCGTCTCGTCCAGGATGTGCATATAAACCTGGCCCAGCGACCACGCGCCCGGCCCCGGCTGGGCCAGCAGTCTGGCAATATCGTAGGGTTCCAGCGATCGGAGCCAGATATCGATGGTGTGGTGATAGTCCTTAACTCTCATGTTTTAAGATGTGCTGATGATCTTACAAACCTAACCCAATCGCCGGTAAAAATTCGCGGGGTTTAACGACAATCAGCGGTGGTATTTGCGCCAAATGTGTGGCCGTACACGGGATAATCGGTATAACCTTCGTCACCGCCCTGGTAATAGGTCTCCGGGTCACCCGTTGCAAGGGGCAGATCGAAGCGGAAACGCTCCGTCAGGTCGGGATTGGCAATATATGGCTTGCCGAATGCGATCAGATCGGCGAGCCCGGCCTGCAACGCGGCTTCCGCCGTTTCCGCGGTATAGCCTCCCGCGAGCATGACCAACCCATTGTAGCGCCGACGCAGGTCCCGGATGTAAGTTCCCGGGATTTTACCATGGCCTACCGGTCCCTGATCGGACAAATGGATATACAAAATACCCATTTCCTGCAATGCATCCACAATATACCGCTGCGTTTCCGCTTCCTCGGCGTAGTCGGGCAGGTCGTTGAGCTTTACAAATGGCGACAAGCGTATTCCGGTCCGCTCCTTCCCGATCGCCGCCGCGGTACCCTCGACAATTTCGAGCAGGAAACGGCTGCGGGCGGCGATGCTTCCGCCGTATGCGTCGGTACGCCGGTTGGTATGCGGGTGCAGGAATTGCTCCGGTAAGAACCCGTGTGCACCGTGTATTTCGACCCCATCGAAGCCTGCCTCGATCGCATTGACCGCCCCTTGAATATGCTCGTCGATGAGCCTTCGGACGTCGGCACCGGTAGCCGCTATCGGCTCACTATTAGGCAAATGCATATCCCCTGCCGTGCGTATCAATCCTTCGGCTGTCACGGCGGACGGTGCAATCAATGGCATTTGCCCTTCATTATTGAGGTAATGTCCGATGCGCCCCGCGTGCACGAGCTGCATAAAAATCCGCCCTCCGCGTGCATGCACTTCATTGGCCACGCGCTTCCAGCCTTCGATCTGCGCCTCGTTGTATATTCCGGGGGTACCCATGTAACCGATACCATTTGGCGCTACGGCGGTATTGTCCGTAATGATGAGGCCCGCGCCCGCGCGCTGCCCGAAATACACTGGGGCTGAGGGGGCCGGAATGCCATCCAATGCCCTCCTGCGGTTCATGGGGGCCATTACGACACGGTTACGCAATTCGAGCGTACCGGTTATGAGTGGTGTCAATAGTTTTTTCTCCGTATTCATGATTGCTTTTTTTGAATACAAAACTATCTGTACCACCTGCGCCCGAACAGTGCTATTGCATGGTTTTTTCGGTATTTTTACAGGTTATGAAACAAAAGATACTGCATCAACCCTTCGAAGTGCACGTAGCCGACATGGATTGCTGGAACGAGCGGCCCTTGATCTACCACTTCTTCGAAATCGTGAGGATCATAGACGGAACGGGCACGCGCGAGATCAACCGCAACCGCTTCGAATATCGTCCGGGCAGCATTTTCCTCTTCACCCCACTGGATTGCCGCGGTTTCGACGTAGAGACGCCCACACGGTTCTGTTCCATCCGGTTTTCGGAAGCGTTTTTTTCCGAATACAAAACGGAGCTGGACAAAGAGCGGGTAACCGCGTGGCTGAAACAGCTTGAAACGATTTTCGCGCATCATAACCGTTTCGAAGAACTGCTGATCCGCAATGAAAGCGATTGCCAGATGATCGCGTCGCTGATCTCCCACCTCGTTACCGAATACGAGCAGCGGCAGGCAGGCCATGAAGAAAACCTGCGGCATTTAGTGACGCTGATCCTCAACATAATCACCCGAAACGTGCACGACGGCCGTATGGCTGACACCGCGGGTACCAGGGCCCTTATCAACCGCGTATTACTGCATATCCAAAGGCATATCGCCGATCCCGAAAAGCTCCGCATCGAATACCTGGCCAGCCAATTCAATCTGTCGCCGAACTATGTGGGTGAATATTTCCGCAAATACACGGGGGAAAGTCTCCAAAACTATGTCACTTCGTCGCGCATTAAACTCGTGGAACAGCGCCTCACACAGAGCAACCTGACAATCAGCGAAATAGCAAGCGAACTGGGGTATACCGACGAAAGCCACCTCAGCCGCCAGTTCCGCAAGCACCACGGCACCAGCCCGACGGCCTTCCGGAAAGGGCTCGTCACAGCGGCAGCTTAAAGAATGCCATTGGCCGCAAACTCCCGTGGCGTCATATTGTACAGATCCCGAAAGCATTTGGCGAAATAGGAAAGGTTATCAAACCCCACCGCGTAAGCTGCTTCGGACACGGCAATGCCATCGGAAAGCAATGCAGCCGCTTTTTTCAGCCGGTAGTTACGGATCAGCTCCACTGCCGAAAGGTCGATCAGTGTTTTCAGCTTGCGGTTCAGACTGCTGTTGCTCATTCCTATTTCGCGGATCAGCTCGGTCACACCGAAATCGGGGTCGTCGAGGCGGGAGTCAAGAATTTGGTATAACTTGTTCAGGAACGGGTCTGTGACTCCCTCCGGGCTCTCCGGCAGTGCCAACGGCTCCGCAAAGCTCGCCCGCAGACGCTCGTACAGGCGCGCCTGCCTGTCGAGCAGGTTACGTATGCGCAGGCGCAGCTCGGGCATATGGAACGGTTTGGTAATGTAATCGTCGGCACCGAGTTCCAACCCCTCCACCCTGCTTTCCAGGGCCGATTTAGCCGTCAACAACACCACCGGGATGTGGCTCGTTTCCATATTGGATTTAATGTGTTTACAAAAAACATAACCGTCCATAACGGGCATCATTACGTCGCTGATAATCAGGTCGGGCATAATTTCGGTGGCCATAGCGAGCCCTTCCTCGCCATTCCGGGCATGGTAGAACCGGTAATTTTCAGCCAGGCTATCGGAGACAAACTCTGCAAGGCCTGCATTGTCCTCCACCAGCAGGATTTTGGCTGACTGCCCCTCCTCGTGAACGGCCTGGCTATTTCCATTCATCTTCGGAACAACACTTTCCGTCGAATGCTGCGCCTCGCCGCGGCGGTAAGGCATAGTCACTGTGAAAACGGTATCGAACCCGTCGGCTCCGCTTTTTGCAGAAACAGTCCCGCCCTGCAATTCGACGAGCTCCTTCACGATCGCCAGGCCAATGCCGGTACCCTCGCGGTAGCCGGTCTGCCCGGCTTGATAAAACCGGTCGAAAATACGCCTTAGCTGCTCTTCAGGAATTTTTTCACCCGTATTGGCTACGACGATTTCCGCGCCTTCCGATTCAGTCGCATTCAATGTAACCCGTATCCGCCCGCCCTCATTGGCGAACTTCACCGCATTGGAAAGCAGGTTCGTCACGATCCTTTCCAGTTTTTCATGGTCAAACCAGAAATAACTGTTTTCGAGATGGTTTCTAAATTCCAGTGTCACATTTTTAGCCTTTGCCGCCATTTGGAAGGTGCCGGTAAGTGCTTCTATATAATCCCCCATGTCCGCCCAGGCTGCATCGACACGCGTAGTACCGGCTTCGAGTTTGGAAAGGTCGAGCAGCTGGTTGATCAGCCCGAGCAGTTGCCGCGCATTCCGTTCAATCAATGACAGGCGCTTGCTATCTTTTTCCGGTCGCTGCTCTTCGAGCATTTGGCCGGCAGGCCCAAGGATCAGCGTCAGCGGCGTCCTGAATTCGTGGGTAATGTTAGAGAAAAACTGCGTTTTCATTTCATCCAGCTCGCGCAGCTGCTGCGTTTCCCGCGCTTTAAGGTCTATTTCTTTTTGTTTGAACAAAATAGCCTGCTGCATTCGCACACGGTTGACATACATCTGCAACAGCCCGTAAACCGCTGCGAGAAAGACTACGCAATAAATCACATAAGCCCACCATGTCTGCCACCACGGCGGCTTGATGCGGATATGCAGTTCCCTGACCTCGTTGCTCCACATCCCGAGCGTGTTGGAAGCATTCAACCGCAGTACATAATGCCCAGGTCGGAGGTCGGTATACTTGGTGACAGGCGTTTCAGTCTCAATCCAATGCTCGTCGACGCCTTCGAGCTGGTACCGGTAACGGATTCTGTCGCTGCGGTTGTACTGCATCGCCGCAAATTCCACGGTGAGAAAATTCTGCCAATATGCCAGGTCAAGGCTCTGCATGGCCGTCACGGGTAATTCCCCGGCCGACAAGCGAGGTTCCAAGGGGGCGTTATTAATTGAAATACCCGTAACATAAACCGGCGGGCGGTAGTGGTCCTCGTGCGGTTGCTTTGCATCGAAAGCAGTGATTCCTTCTATCCCGCCCAGGAAAATGCGGTCGTCCGGCAATGCAAGTGCGTGAAACCGGTTGAATTCATCTGCCATCAGGCCATCCTCACGGGTGTAGGTACGCGTCTGCAAAGTCTTTTTGTTTACCTGGGACAGTCCCTGGTTGGTAGCCACCCACACATTGCCCTGCCGGTCGGGAATGGCGGCATATACTACGTTATTGGGCAGACCATTTTGCTTTGAAATGCGCTCACAATGCCCGGTGCATTTGTCGAAACGGCAGAGGCCACTACCAAATGTCCCTATCCAAAGCAGGTTCTCGTCTAGTGGGTCGGCGAAGAGACAATACAGATTATTACTGCTCAATGAGCCCGGTTCCTGTCCGTATCGGCTGATCGCGCCGGAGACCTTGTCGATCCGGTACAGCCCCCGCGCAGTTGTGGCTACCCAGAGATATTGGCTGTCCGCGACGATTTGGATAATACCCGATTCGACTCCTGATCGGCTCTCCCGGGGTTCCGTGAGGTTAAATTGGGCCGCACCCGGCTGGGCCGCACCCGCCGGCTGAGCGGCATTTACGCGAATCGCGTAGGGAAATTTCGTCCAGACACCATTTTTGTAAGAAAATAACAAGCTGTCATGCACAGCCCACATTCTTCCATCCGGATCCTTCGCCAGGCCGATCGCCAGCTCCGACCGCTTAATATCCTTGATTGTTACGGGGAACGGAATGATCCTGATCGTGCGGCTGCTCAAATCCAGTTCGAAAAGCGGCGTCCGCCCGGCACCGAACCACATTTTCTGCGGGCCGTCAAATGCGTAGCGGAAGTTGTAGGAAAAAAGATCGTCAGGCAGCTTGGCCATTTCAGTCGGCGGCACTTTCAGGAAGTCACGCAAAAGGTCGGAAATGAAATCGGAAGAATAGGGTTTGGTATTAAAATAACTGGCCATCAGATTGTACTTCCGGATGCCCCGCCCATTGGTACCCGCCCAAAGGACATCGGAACGATCGACAAAGAGGCTCTTGAATTCGTCCACATCCGCCTGGACGGGAAATTCATCAAGGCTGTCGTTCTTGCCCAGCCGGTACAAGTGGTTCATCCGAAAAAAATAAACATTGCCCTTGCTGTCGGTCACAATCGGGTGCCGGTACTGGGCCTGGGCGTCCAAAACCAGTGTGCGGGCTTGCCCCTGGCCAGTCATCGGGTCGAGCAGCGCCATTCCGGTGTTGTAGAGTACCAGTAAACGGCCGTCTTTCAGGTCGGTCAACGCATTCACTTTTTTGTCGGCGCCACCGGCAAGTATGGGTGAGTAGAATGGAATGAAACGGTCCGTGCCGTGTATTTGCAAAAAGATCCCCTGGTTGCTAACCGCCCATATATTCCCCGATCGATCCTCCTTCACGAACCGTACATGGGCCCGTGCAATGGCACTGGTGTCACCATTTGCGGTGTGATAGCCTTTAATTTTTTGGGTATTTAAATGAATATAATCCAATCCACCGCCGTCCGACATCAGCCAGAGCCGGTGTTGACGATCGACGTACATATCTCTGAGAAAGCGCTTTCCGAAATGCTTCTGGTAAAATACCTGACGCGAAAAGTTGACGAACGTCTCGCGCACGGGATCAAAAAGGTCGATCTGCCCCTCGTCGGTCGTGATCCAGATTTTGCCATCGACGGTGATCTGCAAATTTTCCAGTCCTAGTGAAGAAAGCGATAGCTCCTGCGTGTCCGACGGTTGAAATACCTTGAAAATTCTGCCGCTGCCACGGTGGCCGTCATACCGACACAACCCATCGCGTGTGGCGAGCCAGATAAACCCACGCTTGTCCTGCACAATACCGGGCACGAAACCCTGCGGCAGGCCCTCTTTGGCGGTAATGCTTTCGGGGACAGGAAAGCTTGCCGACTGCGCCAATGCTACCATCGGCAGACACCCGCTGGCAGCTAGCCCATGCAGCACACAAACGATTAACCAGCGGATCATGTAGAAGTTCTTCAAATGGCGGCGCTTTGAGGCTAATTTACAATAAAACAGCCTTGTATGACGAAAAATGAATAGTTTCTGATCAAAAATTGACAATCGCCGAGCGCTTCCATGTTCCATATTGCGGCCAAAAAGTGACTACTCATCATTCCGGACCGCGCTATGAATACACAACTACTACGACCCCTTTTCACACTGCTTTGCGCACTGATGATTGCGACCGTCGTCCATGCGGCGGTGATTTACAATCACAACTTCAACAATAAGAACTTCTCGGCACCTACCTCGATCAACGCCAACATGACTGCCGTGTGGAGCGGGATTGGAGATACTCCTTACAGCCGCAACGACGGCAGTGACCCGGGAATGGCTTTGAACGCGCATAACCACGTGTATGTCCTTACGATTACGATGAAGGAAGGCTTTCAGGCGGAAATCACCAGTATTTCGTTTCGGCGGTTTTCGGGCGACAATGCCACGATGCAGATCAAGGTTAATGAAGAAAATTACGGCACGTCATTCACCGCAACGAGCTCCCTGACACTCATTACCCGTACCAAAACGGTATCCGAGCTGCGGAATAAAATCGTGGTCAAGATTGCCGTTACAAACGGGGGTTATCCCAATTATTACTCGCACATCGACGATTTTACAATCAACGGTACTGTCTCCGCTTACGACCCCGCTGCCGAAGCGACGCCCGATGCCAACGGTATACTATATGTCGATGCCAATATCGGTACGCCGGGCGACGGCAGCAGCTGGAACAATGCACTTAAACGGATGTACTACGCCACGCGGGCAGCCGCAATGAAGCCGACCATCAAGCAAGTGTGGGTAGCAGGCGGTTCCTACGAAACCGAAGCAGCAAATACGCCTTTGACACTCACCAACGACGTCGCCTACTACGGTGGCTTTTCGGGCTATGAAAGCGATGTCCGGGAGAGAGCGACTGCTTCGAACGCGACGGTATTAACGGGACAGGGAGGCGCCGTCATAACCGTATCCGGTGCGGGCGCCACAACGCGGCTCGACGGCTTCGTGATTACCGGCGGCACCGGTGTGGCTGTCGGTGACGACCGACGGGGTGGAGGTCTGCACGCGACCAACTCTTCCCCGGTGATTGCCAACTGCCTTTTCGGCGATAATGCCACTGACCCTTCTGCCGCGGACGGAAAGGGAGGTGCGATTTACCTGCTCAATTCGAGTCCATTAATCGTCCAATGCCTTTTTGCTTCCAATTCGGCCCAAGGCGCTGCTTCCGGAAAAGGCGGGGCTATTTTTATCGACAATTCATCGCCTACGATAAGAAACTGCACATTTTCAGCCAATGAAGTAGGCGGCAACGCCACGCCGGGCAACGGTGGCGCATTGTATGCAATCGGCAGTTCATCGCCGGTTATTGAAAACAGCATTATCTGGAACAATACCGATGCTGCTTCGCCGGGAGGTGTCAGCAGCATCGGCGGCAGCGGAACACCAGCCGTCTCCTACTCGCTCATCCAGGGTGGTTTTGCCGGCGGAACCAGCATTCTCGATACCGATCCGCAGTTTGAAAATGCGGGCGAAGGCAATTTCCGACAGCTGAAAGGCAGTCCCGTCACCGATGCCGGCAACCCCGCCACCGATCTTTCGGTCTTCCCCAGAAATGCCGACGATACACCGGTCGCAATCGACGGTGAGAGAAGGCTTACCAGTACCGCCATAGACCTCGGACCCTACGAAGTGACCCCGAGCGCGATCTGGTATGTCAATGCCGCCAGCACCGTTACTGCCCCATCGGGCGACAGCTGGGCCAATGCATTTGCCGATCTTCATGCAGCTTTTAATAGCGCTTCGGACGGTGATCAGATCTGGGTAGCACGTGGAGAATACGAAACAGGCGGCATCCAGCTTGCATTTATTCATGGGGTAAAAGTTTACGGCAGTTTCACCGGTACAGAAACCACGCTCAGCGAACGTCCCCTGCCGATTGCACACGGAGACCCGGCTACGGCCACCGTGCTCACTTCTTCGGTTGGCCCGGCGATTATGAACTTCAACAACGGCCTCACCCATGACGACATTTTCGACGGGTTTACCATCAGCAATGTGATTGGCAACGACGGCGGCGCGATGCGCAACGTAGGTGTTTCGTTGACCATTTCAAACTGCGCGTTCCTGGATAATTATGCATCGAATGGCGGAGCTATCTACAATCACGGTGCTTCCGTACTGATTACCAACACGCTATTCAGAGGCAATGGCGCGTCGTTCGGCAACGGCGGTGCCATTGCCAATACCAATGGCTCGAACACCGTTTTGATCAATTGCCTGGTGACGAACAACTCAGGTCAGTTTGCCGGGGCCATTTTTAACGAGGGTTCCCAGTTAACGCTCCTTAACGCCACGGTTGCAGGCAACAGCCAGAGCAACGGCGGAACGATTAGCGGCTATAATGGCCCTGTAACCGTCCGCAACAGCATCATTTACGGCAATGGCAGCGGCATTACCAGCCAGGAAAGCACGATTTCGGTCACTTACAGCCTTGTGGAAGGCATGAATGCGAGCGATACCGACCATAATCTCGCTGGTACCATCAATCCTCAGTTCGCCGGAGAAACCGACTGGACGCTCCTGCCCTGCTCACCGGCCATTAACCGGGGTACCAACGAAGCTTTACCCGATCTGCTCAGCCCGCCAACGGACCTGGCCGGCAATGCGCGCATCTACAACTCGCAAACCGATATGGGTGCGTACGAGCTGCAAGCGGTCGTGGGCCCGGGTACACTACCCGCGAGCGGCGAGCAGGCTACGCTCCCGGTATATGCAGGCGTGACCGCCATTACCAGCGACTGCAAGACCTTCGGGCTCATCGAACCCACCGGTGGTCCCGGGACGCTCGGCAATGTAACGGTGAAGGCATTCCTGGCAGCAGGCAATACCGTGTCGGAAGGAGAAAAAGTGTTTGTCAAAAGGCATTACGACATTACCCCCTCCGGGACAGACGGCCCGGCCAAAGTGACCCTGTTCTTTTCCAAACAAGACTTTGACACCTACAACCAGGCTTACGGCAACGCCAACAATGCCTCCCTCCCCGCCAACCTGAAAGTGGTACAATACCATGGTACCAGCCCGTACGGCTTCCCAGGCACCTATTCCGGCCCTACGCAGCTGATCACGGACGTAACGGTAACCGAAAGCGAAGACCACACCATGTACCTCGTTTCGTTCGAGGTAACCGGGTTCAGCGGGTTCTTTGTTTCGGGCCAATCCGAAGCGGCGTTGCCCGTTACGCTCGTGTCCTTTCAGGCTAAAAAACGGGAGCATGAGGCGTATCTGCAATGGCAGACCAGCTCGGAAATCAACAGTGACCGCTTCGAGATCGAACGCAGCACCGACGGAAAGCACTGGCATTACCTGGGGCACGTGATGTCGAAAGGTGGAGAAGCAGTTCATACCGACTATTCCTATACCGATGCCCTTCCACTAGCCGGTACCAATATGTACCGGCTCAAAATGATCGATCGGGATGGCTCGATTGCCTATTCGCGCGTCGCCGCGCTGGAATTTGATGCGGAAAGAGTGGCGATTTATCCTAACCCGGCCTTAAATGTATCCGAGGTAAGTTTGAAAGGAGTAAAACCTGAAAAAGTCGGTGCAATCAGGCTGTTCGATACAGGCGGAAGGCTACTCTTGCATCCGGCATTCCGCCAGGGTAGCATCGAAATCGGCAAACTACCTTCCGGCATTTACGCGATTGAGATACAAATGACCGATGGCAGCCGCCGGAACTTCAAACTCTCAGTAACACACTAGTTTTACCAACGCTTATACTCAACGTTCATAACAGGGGCAGGCAGGATTGATTTCATACAAAAGTTTCAGATATTGCCGGTTACTTACCGAAACCGGCCCTCTGAATCACCTTGTATGAATAAATTCTACGCTTGCCTCTTCTTCCTTTTTCTGGGAACGGGCTCTTATGCCCAACAAATTGAAATCACGGCCACGTTTCCGACTATCTGTCTCAATGCGGCGTACGAGCTACCCGTGAACATTACCGGGCAATTCAATGCGAACAACGCCTTTAATATCGAACTCCAACCGGGCTACAACAACAGTACCATCACCTTACCGGCAATTTTCCAGGACGGCAAGATCAGGTTCACCGTTCCGGGGACAGCCATTGAGAAGCCTACGGCCGCGAAACTGAGGATAGTATCGACGTCCCCCGCCGTAGCCTCGGAATGGAACAACAGCACACGATTGCTCGACAAAGGCAATGTGACGCTTACCGTCGCGGGAGAAGACACGGTAAACCGGTACGACAATCTTGCGATCCGTCTTCAGGGCCGCAGCAATTCCTATTCCGAAATTGTATTGAGTAATGGAAAAATGTATGCGTCCTCCGGTGAACTTTCCCATCCTGTCCTGGATTTGGCCCCCGTGCTCCTGCCCGAAACGCCGGAAGTGCTGACGATCAAATCCGCCAAAAACGGGTGCGGCCTGATGGCCGCAGACGGTCAGGTGAGCATCGGGATCAACACGAACTCATTGAGAACGACATTCATAGGACCGGTTTACACTTGCCCCGGCACCGATATCAAATTGAATGCCTCGTTCGATGGCGGTGTGCTGCCGGCGACGATGCGTTACAAGATCCGGATCACGGAATCGAGCACAGAAGGCCAGGCTATCCCTGGCGCCCGGTATTACGATCTGCCAGCCACCATTGAAAATAACCAGCTCACCGCCCGCATACCGGACGATTTCAAAGTAAGTCGGCGCACGTTTTTTACTGCCAGGGTCGTTACCGAAAGCCCGTTCAATGTCGGCTCACCCGGAAGCGCGGTGTTTGCCATTACACCCAAACCGCTGGTCAAGCTGGCAGTCCCCGACCCGACAACCATTGAACCGGGAAAGCCCGTTTTCATTAAATACACCTACGCCGGCCCCTTCCCGGCGAGCATTACGCTCAGCGACGGCACCCAGATCTACGAGACAACGGTGTTCGATGACTCGATCAGTTCAACCATTGAAAGAATGCCCTCCAAAACCACCGACTATACGGCCGTTTCGGTCGAATCGGGTTGCGGCGTACATACAATGCAAAACCAGAAAGCCGCCCGCGTGAACGTTAAGGACGGATTGGTACTGAGCGGATTGAAGTCTCAGAAAATATATTGTGAAGGAGAAACCGTACGCCTGAAATATACTTCCAATGTTGCCATCCCTGAAAATGCGGTGTTTACAGTGATCTTTACCGACCGATCGAAAAGCGAGACAGTGGTAACCGCGCAGAGAACAGGCGGCGAATTAGCATTTAAAATACCCGCGTTCAACCTGGGAAATAGCTACCGCGGCGATGCTTTTTCGTTTCAGGTACATTGCAGTGCACCCGCATTGACATCCATTCCTGTCACTTCCGTTACAATTCAAACGAAACCGGATGTCTTGTGGACGTCGGCGGAAACCACTTCTTTTCCCATGCCTGCTAACCCTACTGTCCGGTTCTCCATACTGGGCGGACCGCCGTATTCGGTGGAATCTATGGATGGAAGCGTGCAGCATTACCTTTACGTCACTACCGGATACACCACGCTTTTTGTCCCAAAAACGGGGGATTACGGGATCAAATCGATTAGCAACTCCTGCTTCACGAACCCTTCACCAACGAAAGTCCGGCTGAATGTAGCGAACGAGTCGCCTGCAACGCCTTATATTTCCGTCAATGTAAAACAGCCTTACCATTGCGCAGCGGATACGCTCGAACTCGACATTCGCTCCGGCGGGGACTTCGGCGCTTCCAATGCATTTGTAGTGGAAGGTTCGGTGTACGGTTGCTGTGATTTTAAAACCCTGTCGGCGGCACCTGCTAACGGGAAATTGCGGTTTGTGATCCCCGGCCTTTCCCTGCGTAATCCGGAAGAGGAAATCACTCTCCGCGTTTCATCCACCAGCCCGGTGGTACACAGCCGGCTCTTTGTCCTCGACCTGGCCTACCCTATCAACGAGGTAAAACTCCGCTTCCCGGGTCAGATCGACACTGAGCCACTGATCACGCTGGCGCGTCCGGTAAGGGGTATTGTCGAGGTGAACGACCAATCGCTGAAATCGCTTGTGATTTCGGACGGGAAGAAAGATTCGACCGTTATATTCCCGGAACGTGCTTTCTATTACGACGTCTACGTTTCGCCAAAGGTGGGCGACAACGTTTATACCATTAAGTCTATCACATCGGTATGCGGCACGAAGCCGGTGAATGTTTCTCAAAACGTTCATATTATGCCCTACCGCATCGACTATCCGGTTTCCTACGACAGGCCTTATGTGTGCACGGGCAGCGACTTCTACGTGCCGTTCCTCGTAACCGAAGGCGCGCGTACCAATGCCACTTTCGAAGTACAGCTGCTAAAAGGGAATATTTTCGGCAAATACAGCGTACTGAGTCTTCCATCCCGCCCGGCTTCCGACGGTATTGTGGCCACGATCCCCGACACCGTAACCGCAGGCGATTACTTCATCAGGGTCGCATCCAGCGACGGCGCCCATTCGCTGGGGCGTGCGTTCCAAGTAAAATCGCCTCCCAGCGCGGTCATCACTGCACCTGGTTATCCGGAAAATCAACCCATAACCGTTACCGCGGGCGAACGGCTGGATCTCCGCATTCTCATTAAAGGCTCCACCCCCGTCCGTGTGATTGCAGACGGGCTCGATTACACCGAATATGACTACCCCGAGCTCGCCCCCTCCTATTATCCGACCCGGAACACCGATTATACGATCAAATCACTCAGCAACGGTTGCGGTGACGGAAAAATATCCGGTTCGGTCCGTATACTGGTGCCTCCCGTGCTTACTGGCAATGTGATCGGCAGCAATTTCTGTAAAGGCCCGACGCTTCCCATCCAGTACGCGCTGAAAGGTGAAGCCGACCTCGCAGACAGCTACATTTATTTCGAACTCAAAAACCAGGAAACGGGCGTTCGCTACGTACTCGACTCGACGAAAACCCTGTCTGGCACTACAAATATCCCGATGTTTCCCGGTGTCCGGGGCGGTTGGTACAAGTTCCGGGTAACGGCGCCGAAATATGGCCTTATAAGTGAGTCCGATTTCCTGGTAAAAGACATCCCGGAACTGGTGCTATCCGGAAGTACGACAATCAATCCGGGAACGGACGCCTACATTTCTTTGACCGCCGCCTTCGCCGACCATCAATGGGTCAATTACAAGCTCTCCGACGGGACATCCGGCCAGTTCTTCGCCATTAGCAGGGAGGCGGTCGTAAAAGTCTCGCCTAAGCAGACGACCACCTATTCCATCGTGTCCGCCAGCAACGCCTGTGGCACCGGCAAGGCCTCAGGGCAAGCAACGGTAACCGTCAATGCGCCAGCCGATCGGACCATCAATGTTACAGGCATCAACAATCTCTCCTACTATTCCACAGGCTGCGCAGGCGATTCGATCCAGGTTAATTTCTCGACTACTGGTGCATTTTCTGCCCAGAACAGGTTTACCGTTCAGCTATCCGATCCGGTGGGTACTACCTTTACGGACATTGGTTCGGGAACTCGGTCGCCCATTACGGCATATCTGCCGGCGAACCTCGCGAGCAGCAAAGACCGCCGCATCCGCATTGTCGCGGCGGAGCCCGGCACTGCCAGTAGCTACTCTCCTTATCCTGTGAGTATCCGTATCCGGGCTACCGCAAAATTCAATACAGATGTTATTTATTACCAGGCAGGAAGCACCCCCAAAGCGGTGATACTGCTTACCGGTGACGGGCCATGGCAATACAGATATGCCAAAGGCGGGAACCGGGTAAGTTTGTCGGGCGCGCTGCCACAGGACACGATCATGCTTGATGGGGCGAATGCGGGTGACGAATACAAGTTGGAATATGTCGGCAATGTGTGCGGCGACGGTAGCATACAATCCCCCTCGACGGTACGGATCGAAGTGATTTCAGCCGTTAAGAACGATCCGGTACCGGTTACCGTGTTTCCAAACCCCGCGAGCGACGCGATCATGATCACCAACACAGGCCAACGCGGGAAATTCGTTGAAATGTTTAATGCGGCGGGTACGTTGGTATTGAGAAAAGCCCTCCGCGGCGAAAGGGAAGTAATCGACATCCGCACTTTGCCGGCTGGCAATTACTTCCTCAAAATCGGGGATGGCAAACAGACAAGCAGTTTCAGGGTATTCAAATATTGATAGTACCTTAGAGGCGACTATTAACCCGGTAATTTTCAAAACACCATGTCCGCAAATCCCTGGCTGGCAGCTGTCAAACGCATTCTCGCATTATCTCAAACCGGCCTGGCCTTTCAGCCCGGCGAATACGACCGCGAACGTTACGAAGAAATCCGGCAGATCAGCATCGACCTGCTCGCCCATATCAGCAACGCACCCGTTGAACAGATTATCAGCCTCTTACCCCACGAAATCGGTTATGTGACGCCGAAAGTGGATATCCGCGCGGTGATTTTCCGGGGTACCGACGAGATCCTGATGGTGCAGGAAAAAATAGATAACGACCGCTGGACATTGCCCGGCGGCTGGGCGGATGTAGGCTACACGCCTTTTGAAGTGGCCGTGAAGGAAGTTTTCGAGGAAACAGGCCTGCACGTAGAAGCGGTACGGCTGCTGGCGGTATTTGACAAAAGCAAGCACGACCACCCCGAAGAACCCTGGTACGTTTACAAATTCTTCATCCTATGCCGGATTACCGGCGGTGAAATTCTCGAACAAACCAATGAAACTTCCGGCGTGAGCTGGATGAAGTTCGGGGAGCTGCCCGGACTGGACCTGTCGCTGAACCGGGTTACCTATACCCAGATCGCCGAGTTACTCCCCTTTGCCGCCGATCCGGGTTTGCCGGTTTTATGTGACTGAAAGGTGATGAAACATTTCCTGAAAACTTTGAAGCAAATTTAAAAACAGCTCCTTTTTCAATTGATATAAATACCTCAAAAACAAATAGTTAAAAACAAATCCGTTTTCATTTAAAATTTAAAAACATTTGGTACGGATTCTAAAATAGATCGCCCGGAGAGCCGGTAGCTTCGTCAGAAATTAATTCAACAATCATGACAAGCAAAAAGGTAATCTTCTGGGCATTCACAGTCGCGCTGGGCGGTTTTTTATTCGGTTTTGATACCGCGGTCATATCGGGCGCGGAGAAGTCGATCCAGCAATTGTGGGGCCTCACTACGGTGCAGCACGGGTTCACAGTTTCCATCGCATTGATCGGCACCGTCCTCGGGTCGCTCACCGGCGCCATCCCATCCGAGCGTTACGGGCGCAAGTACACGCTCTTCGCCATTGCTGTCCTTTACCTGTTGTCATCGATCGGTTCAGCACTCGCTTCCGACTGGATTTCCTTTCTCATTTTTCGCTTCCTCGGCGGCATCGGTGTCGGCATTTCGTCGGTTACCGCTCCATTATATATTTCCGAAATATCCCCCGCCAATTCCCGCGGCCGGCTGGTGGCCATGTTCCAGTTCAATGTCGTTCTGGGCATTCTCATCGCCTACCTGTCCAACTTCCTGCTCGTGGGCATAGGCGACAACGACTGGCGCTGGATGCTGGGCGTGCAGGCGTTCCCGTCGCTGGTTTTCCTGATCGCCATTCTTTTCGTCCCCGAAAGCCCCCGCTGGCTGATCGTGAAGCGCGGCAGAGTCGATGAAGCGCGGCAGATATTGTCCGTCGCCAATGGCGGTATCGACGTGAGCGGCATTGTGTCCGACATTCAGAATTCAGCTAACACGAGCACCCAGCCTAACAGCAGCGTTTCCATTTTTTCTTCCCAATACAAGTTACCCCTGGTACTGGCGCTGCTTTTTGCCTTTTTTAACCAGGTTTCGGGGATCAATGCCATCATCTATTACGCACCGCGCATTTTTGAAATGGCGGGTCTGGGTAAAAGCTCTGCCTTACTGTCGTCTGCTGGTGTGGGTTTGGTCAATTTCTGCTTCACATTCATCGCCATTAACCTCATCGATCGTTTCGGTCGCCGCACGCTGATGTTCATCGGGTCGTTCGGGTTGATCGCCACACTGGGGCTGGTAGCACAGGCATTTTATAGCGGTAACTTGGGCGGCTATGCAGTACCGGTATACCTGTTCATTTACATTGCTTTCTTCGCATTGTCGCAGGGCGCGGTGATATGGGTATTTATCTCAGAAATTTTCCCTAACCAGGTACGTGCTGCGGGCCAGTCGATGGGGAGCTTCATGCACTGGCTGCTGGCGGCGGTAATCGCATTCACATTCCCCTACATCGCCGAAACGCTCGGCGGCGGCAACACTTTCATGATCTTTTGCGGCATGATGGTACTCCAACTGCTGTTCGTGTGGAAGCTCATGCCCGAAACCAAGGGGACTTCCCTCGAACAGATCGAAAAGACATTAATCCTTCACTAAAATCTCCACTTTAAACAATACCATATGACACCGAAACTGACTGTTTTTGGAGAAGTGCTCTGGGACGTGCTACCTGATGCACGCCTGGCCGGCGGGGCTACCATGAACGTCGCCGCACACCTGCAGCGCTACGGCATGGACGTGGCCTTCATCAGTCGCGTCGGGCACGACGAGCTGGGCGCGGAGCTGCTCGCATTCATGGCTGAGCAGGGCCTCGATACCCGGTGGGTACAAACCGGCGAAACGCATCTGACCGGCATTGCCAAGGCCAATGTGTCAGACAGCAACGAGGTTACCTACAAAATCCTGCACCCGGTGGCCTGGGACTACATTCAGTTCGACGCCGCCGCTGCACAGCAGGTTTCCGAAAGTGATTTCTTCGTGTACGGCACGCTCGCCGCACGTGACCACACTTCGCGCGAGACACTACTGCGCTACCTGGGCTCCGCCCCTGTACGGGTATTCGACGTGAACCTGCGCCCTCCGCATTACTCGCGCGAACAAGTACTGGAACTGCTGGGCTTTGCCAGCATTGTCAAAATGAACGAGCATGAGCTGCGCGAAGTAACCGGCTGGCTCACGACCTTCGAAGATGAAAAGCAGGCCATGGCCTATATTCTCGACCGTTTCAAACTGGATATGTTCGTGCTGACCTGCGGGGCAGAAGGCGCCATGGTATTGACCGGCGGCGGCGAATTCCATCAGCATCGCGGCTTTACAGTGGAAGTGGCCGATACCATCGGCAGCGGCGACGCATTCCTCGGCGCTTTTCTGTACCAAACCGCCACGGGGCATCCACTCTCCGATTCCCTTGAATTTGCCTGCGCCGCCGGTGCGTTCGTAGCCGGTAAGGCTGGCGCCTTGCCCGCATTCTCGGAAACCGACATTCAGGATTTCATTCATGCTCAACAGCAGTCGATGCTGCCTATAATCCACTGATTACCAATTCACGCTCTTTAATCGAAAACATTATGAGAAAAATTTTACTGCTGGTGGCCCTCGCGGTCGCCTGCGTGATGCAACTGCCCGCCCACGCGCAAAACAGGGCGCAGATCAAGGGCGTCGTCAAGAGTATCGACGGCGAGCCGCTCCCCGGTGTGAACGTCCTCGAAAAAGGGACTTCCAATGGTGCCGTTACCGATGTTTCAGGAGCTTACAGCATCTCGCCTAATGCAAATGCCACATTAGTGTTCTCCTACATCGGCATGCAAACGAAGGAAGTAGCCGTGGGCAACCAGACGACTATTAACGTTACCCTCGATTACGACCAGAAAAGCCTCAACGAAGTGGTGGTAGTAGGTTATACTTCTTCCAAAAAAGAAGACCTGACCGGCGCCATTGCCGTGGTGGACATGGCCCCTTTGAAAAACATCAGCTCCGGTAACCCGATGCAGGCATTGCAGGGCCGCGTGCCGGGTTTGTATATTGAAAAAACCGGCTCGCCGAATGGTACCAACTCCCGCATTCTGATCCGCGGTGCGAATACCCTCGGCAATACCGACCCGCTCTACATCATCGACGGTGTGCCTACCAAGCGCCCGGAGGTGTTTCAGGGGCTGAACCCGAACTCGATCGAGTCGATCCAGGTGCTGAAAGATGCCTCGGCGTCATCCATCTACGGATCACGGGCTTCCAACGGGGTGATTATCATCACCACCAAAAACGGCGCGAACAGCAACGGCAAAATCAACATCGACTTCAATACTAGCATTTCGACGCAGTCGGAGAAATATGCGCGATTCAAAATGCTGAATGCGGTAGATCGCGGACGGGCATTGTGGCAGGCTTCGGTGAATGATAAAGTGAATCCCGAGGACGGTTACGGCGCATTGTACCAGTTCGACTGGAATAAAGACTTCACCAATCCCATATTAAATGGTGTAAAAGTACAGCCGCTCGTGGGTGGCAACGCCAACATGCCTGCCGGCGATACCGACTGGCAGAAAGTAATGTACAAGACCGGAATCGTGACCAACAACGAGCTCACGATCTCGGGCGGCAATGGTACTTCTTCATTGCAAATCAACCTGGGTTATTACAAAAACACCGGCATGCTCCGCTACACCGATTACGACAAGATCAGCGGGCGCATTAACGGGCTTACCAGCGCGTTCGACGGCAAACTGAAAATCGGGGCGAATATGCAGCTTGCCTCTTCCAACGAAACCCTCGCTTCGACCGACATTGGCGGGGCTGCCACGCCCGGCCTGGCGGTTACCCTGGCGCCCACCATTCCGGTATATGCCAAAGACGGCTCGTGGGGCGGTGCCATCGGCTCGGGTTACTCCGACCGCAACAACCCACTCCACATGCAGGAGATCAACAAATGGGACAATGCACACCGGCTTACGCTGTTCGGTAATGTGTTTGTGGAAATTCAGCCATTCAAAAACTTCTTCCTCAAAACGAGCCTCGGTGCCGATAATGCGGCCTACCGCTTCAAAAACATCGAACAATCCTTTGAAGAAGGCTCATTCGGCCGTGCCAACAACAGCCTGACGATTGACCAGAACCGCTACCTGAGCATTACCTGGTCCAACACGGCCCGCTACAACCTCGACCTGGGTAACAACCATTTCAAGTTCCTCGCGGGTATCGAAGCCATTAAAAACGACTCCGATTTTGAAATAGCCCGGAAAGAAGGCTTTGCCGTGCAAACCAAGGAGTATTTTGTATTGAATGCGGGTACTGGCAATACCAACGTGACCGGCTCCGGCTCGGGCAGCAGGCTGCTTTCGCAGTTCGCCCGCATCGACTATGGCTTTTCGGACCGCTACCTGGCCGCGATCACCATTCGCCGCGACGGCTCTTCCCGCTTCGGTTCCGCCAACGCGTACGGTATTTTCCCGGCGGCTTCGGTGGGCTGGCGCATCGATAAAGAGCAGTTTTTCAAAGGCGTAACCAAGATAAGCAATCTGAAACTGCGGGCCGGGGTCGGCAGGGTTGGTAACCAGGAAATCGGTGACCTCGCCCGCTTTGGATTGTACGATACACGTTACGGCGCACGGCAATCCCAGTTCCCGAACGGTCATAACAGCTTTTTCGACCAGTTCTATAATATCGGCACCGCCTACGACCTGAACGGCGCCAATACGGGCAATTTGCCTTCCGGCTTCGTGTCGATCCAGGGCGCTAATCCTAATTTGAAATGGGAAACGACCGATGAAGCGAACTTCGGGCTCGATTTCGGACTGTTCGACGGCATGATCCAGGGCTCGTTCGACTACTTTACCCGCAAAACCAGCGACATCCTGATCACTCCGCCGGTAGCTTCCGCCGTGGGCGAAGGCCAGCTGCGCGTATTGAACGGCGCGGCCAAGTCTAACAGAGGTTTTGAGTTCTCGGCAGGCTACTATGCCCGTCCGAAAGGCGATTTTACCTACAACGTGATGGCTGGTGTGAGCCGCTTCCGCGACAAGATCACCGCCCTGCCCGAAGAAGTGCGCGCTGCGTACCCGGGTAATGCGATCCAGACGATCCTCGGCCATTCGCAATTCGATTTGTTCGGTTATAAAACCAATGGCCTCTTCCAGAACCAGGCCGAAGTGGACGCCGCTCCCACGCAGGTAGGCGCAGGCCCGGGCCGCATCCGGTACGTGGATACCAACGGCGACAAGCGCATCGACGACCTCGACCGTGTGTTCTTCGGTACTACTCTGCCTGCATTCGAATACAATTTGAAAGTGGAGGCGTTTTACAAGTCGTTCGACTTCTCGATCTTCGGGTCGGGTATCGCGGGCCGGAAGGGTTTCGACATTTATACCTTCTATAACAACTTCATCCGCGGCCGCGAGAACGTAGGGCCGGGTGTGTTCGATGCCTGGTCGCCGACTAATACCGGTTCCAAAATTCCTGCATTGTCGCTTTCGGATGCCAACAACGAGACGCGTTCGTCGGATTATTTCAATGTGAATACTTCCTATTTCAAACTGCGCAACATCCAGCTGGGCTACGCGCTGAATCCGGAGCTGATCCAGAAGATCAAACTGCAACGCGTGCGGATGTACCTGATGGCCGAAAACCTGTTCCTGATCAAATCAAAGCAGTTCAGCGGCCCGGATCCTGAGCGGACGGACATCAACGCCATCCCAATACCACGGACTTTCACATTCGGTTTGAACATTTCTTTCTAATCCTGAAAAAGCGCATTGTTATGAAAAGCAAATACCTATTCGGTCTGATCGCCAGCGGCGCGTTGCTGATCACCACCTCCTGTAACGACTTCCTCGACTACCAGCCGCAAGGGTTGCTGTCGTCGGAGAATATCAAATCGGCCTCCGCAGCGGAATCGCTCGTGACGGCGGCTTATGCCGGCATCGGCAACGACGAAATGATCGGTCCCATGACGAGCATGTGGGTGTACGGCAGCGTGCGCTCGGATGACGCCTACAAGGGCGGCGGCGGTGTGTCCGACGTGGCGGAAATCGATTTTTATGAGCACTACAACCTCACCCGTCCCGACTTCGGCTGGATGCACCCCTACACCTGGGAGAATTTTTACAAAGCCATTTCCCGCGCCAATGCGGCGCTCACAAGCCTGAATGCATTGACCGACGCGGAATTCCCGCTGCGTGCCACCCGCATCGCCGAAATGCGTTTCCTGCGCGGCCACTCACATTTTATGCTTAAAATGCTGTTCAAAAATGTGCCTTACATCGATGAAAAACTGTCGAGCGACGACATTCTGAAAGAGTCGAACGTACGGTACAACAACGACGAGCTCTGGAACAAAATCGGGGAAGATTTCCAGTTTGCCATCGACAACCTGCCGCAGAAGCAGGCGCAGATCGGTCGGGCCAACAAGCTCTCAGCCTCCGCTTATCTGGCCAAATTGCGCCTTTTTCAGGCCTACGAGCAGGATGCCAACCACAAAGTGACAGGCATTAACAAAAACCGTTTGCAGGAGGTGGTAACCCTGACCCAGGCTGTAATCGCGTCGGGCCAGTATAGCCTGCAACCCGATTTCGCCGAGAACTTCATTGCCGAAACCGAAAACGGACCCGAATCCATTTTCGCGATCCAGTATTCGATCAACGACGGTACCGCCGCAGGCCGCCTCAGCTACGTTACCGGCCTCAATTACCCGCATGGCGCGCCGCAATACGGCTGCTGCGGCTTCCATCAGCCGAGCCAGAACCTTGCCAATGCTTACCGCACCGACGCCAACGGGTTGCCGCTTTTTGAGACATTCAATGACAAAAATGTGGATTTCAACACCGAGACCGTCGACCCGCGCGTGGACCATACCATCGGTATCGACGGCCACCCTTACAAATACGACGCAACCAAGCCATTCAGTAACAGCTGGGTACGTGACCCGGGCGTGTATGGCTTCTTTCACACCATGAAAGAGCAGCAGTTGGCCACCAGCAAGTCGTACCACAAGGAGGGGCCATTTATCGGCAGCTCCAAAAATATCGACGTTATCCGCTACGACGACGTGTTATTGATGCAGGCCGAGGCATATATCGAGCTAGGACAGCACGCGCTGGCGCTGCCACTCATCAACCAGATCCGCAAACGCGCGGCGGCAAGCACCGGACGGTTGAAAAAGACGGACGGCAGCTTTGCTTCGAAGTACAATATCAAAGAATATTCTGCTTCCGGGTGGACGCAGGATTATGCCAGAAAGGCGCTCCGCTGGGAAAGAAGGCTGGAATTCGCGACCGAAAGCCCGCGTTTCTTCGACCTCGTGCGCTGGGGCATTGCCGAGCAGACATTGAATGCTTATCTTGAAAAAGAGAAAGTAAGAAGGCCATTCCTCGCAACAGCCAAATTCACTGCGGGAAGAGATGAATACCTGCCCATTCCGCAGCGGGAGATCAGCTTTACGAAGGGGCTTTATGTTCAGAATCCTGGTTACTAAATTTAAATATGCCACGAAGACACGAAGATACACGAATGGCCTTCGTGCTAATTCGTGGCTTCGTGGCATAAAACAGACTATGAAAAAACTCTTAATACTCGCCGCCCTGCTAACTTCGCAGCTAACACAAGCTCAGGACGTCCCTGAAAAGTACCGTCCCCAGTTCCATTTCTCCCCGAAAGCGCACTGGATGAACGACCCCAACGGGATGCTGTTTCACAACGGCACCTACCATTTGTTCTATCAATATTATCCGGAGGCCAAAATCTGGGGCCCGATGCACTGGGGCCATGCCACGAGCAAGGATATGGTGCATTGGAAAGAGCAGCCCATTGCACTCTATCCCGACAGTCTCGGCTACATTTTCTCCGGCAGCGCCGTGGCCGACGTGAACAATACCTCCGGCTTCGGGAAGGATGGGAAAACGCCGCTGGTAGCGATTTTTACGCACCATAACCCTGTTTTGGAAAAGCAGAAAACCGGTCGCCACGAGTACCAGAGCATTGCATACAGCCTCGATGATGGTGCTACCTGGACCAAATACAGCGGCAACCCGGTACTACCCAACCCCGGCATTACCGATTTCCGCGACCCGAAAGTGCGCTGGTATGAGCCGCAGAAAAAGTGGGTAATGACACTCGCCACCAAAGACCGCATTACCTTCTACTCCTCTCCCGATCTCAAAAGCTGGTCGAAGGAAAGCGAGTTTGGCGCGGATGCAGGCGCGCACGGGGGCGTGTGGGAGTGCCCGGATTTGTTCCCGCTCACACACGAGGGCAAACAAGTGTGGGTGCTCATCGTGAATATCAACCCCGGCGGCCCCAATAAGGGCTCGGCAGGGCAGTATTTCCTCGGAGATTTCGATGGGAAAACATTCACCGCGTATTCCAAAGAAACCAAATGGCTCGACTGGGGTGCCGACAACTACGCCGCTGTAACCTTCTCCAACACAGGCAACCGCACGCTCCTGATGGGCTGGATGAGCAATTGGCAATATGCCAACCAGGTACCTACCGACCCCTGGCGCAGCGCCAATACCATTTCCCGCGAACTGGGCCTTAAAGCCGTGGGGAAAGAACTGTACCTGACTTCCATACCCGCCAAGGAACTGGAAGGCATCAAAGGCGAGGGTTATTCCAAAAAGAACCTGGCCGTGAAAGCGCCGGTCGACCTCGCGCCTAAGAGCGGAAATGCGTCGGGTCTGTTCTGGCTGGATCTGAAAACCGCAACGGCCAGCGATTTCCAACTCATACTTTCCAATAAGGAAGGGAATGAGCTCCTGATCGGTTACGACAAGGCAAGCAATCACTATTACATCGACCGTACCAAATCGGGTAAGATTGATTTTGAGGCAGGTTTCGGGCAAAAACACATCGCCCCGAGAATGTCGAAAGATGGCAAGATTGCATTGACGCTCGTTGCCGACGTAGCCTCCGTCGAACTTTTCGCGGACGGAGGACTGACTGTGATGACCGACATTTTCTTTGCCGACACCCCGCTTTCGGGGCTGAGTATCAAATCTGTAAAAGGCATTCAGATAGAGGAAGTACAATACAACACATTGAAACCCTCGATCGAGTAGCCCCGGGCAGTAAAATAGAGCTGTCGGGTGGCAATCCCCGGCAGCTCTATTTTGTATTATATTTGAAATACAATTTATTCTATGAGACTCGCGCTGATCGCTTTCCTGTTGCTGACGCTGTTTACCGGCTGTGCCGAAAAACAGGGAGATGCGTATGTCATCGGGTTCTCCCAATGCACCGGCGACGACGAATGGCGGCGTGCCATGCTCGACGGGATGCAGCGCGAGCTCGCATTTCACAACAATGCAAAGCTGATTTTCAAGGATGCGCATGCCAACAGCGCAGTGCAGGTAAAGCAGATCGAAGAATTGCTCCGGAGCGGCATTCAGCTACTGATCGTTTCACCCAACGAATCAGACCCGCTTACCCCGGTGATCGAAAAGGCCTACAAAAGAGGTATCCCCGTGGTGGTGGTTGACAGGCGCACTTCATCGCCTTACTATACCGCGTACGTCGGCGGCGACAATTACCAGGTCGGCAAAACCGTGGGTGAATATGCCAGTACATTGCTGGGCGGCAAGGGCAAAATGATCGAAATTACCGGCCTGCCCCGCTCCTCGCCCGCCTCCGACCGCCACCGCGGCCTCGTGGACGCGCTCGCGACCCGGCCCGGCATTCAGCGTGTGGCTACCTTGAATGGGCAATGGGAAAAGGATATTGCCAAAAAAGAACTGCGTAAAGCCCTTCCAAACTTCCCCGATCTCGACCTCATTTTCGCTCAGAACGAAGTAATGGCCATGGGTGCCCGGGAGGTTTGCAATGAAATTTTCCCAGAACGGAAGATCCGCGTGATCGGCGTCGACGGGCTGCCGGGGCAATTCGGGGATATTCAGATGGTGTATGACGGCCATATTACCGCCACCGCCTTATATCCCACCGGAGGCGAGGAAGCAGCGCGGGTAGCGATGAACATCCTGCAAAAACAGCCGTATCAGAAAGAAAACCTGCTTCAAACGGCCATTATCGATTCGTCGAATGTGCGGATGATCAAAATGCAGACCGACAAGATGATCTCCCAGCAGAACGACATCGAACGCCAGCAAGCGCGGATCGACGAACAGCTGGAAATTTACCAGACCCAGCGCGGGTTACTGTACGTTATGACTGGCCTGTTTATCGTTTCGATCATCCTCGGCTCGGTCGCATTGTATTCGTTAATCGAAAACAAGAAGATCAATAAAGAGCTGAATTCCAAAAACACCGAAATCCTCATCCAGCGCAACCGCATTCAGGACATCGCCGAAAAAGCGCAGGAAGCGACCGAATCCAAATTCAGGTTTTTTACCAATATTTCGCATGAATTCAGGACACCGCTGACGCTCATTCTGGCGCCGGTGGAAGAACTTCTCAGGCAGAAAAACGAGAGCCCGGCGGTTAAAAAGAACCTTTCCCTGGTTCAGAAGAATGCGAAGCGGCTGCTATGGCTCGTAAACCAGCTCATGGATTTCCGCAAGATCGAAAGCGGCAAGATCCGCTTGCAGGTTACGGAAAACGACATCGTCGCATTCATCAGCGAACTGATGCTGCCCTTTGAACAGGTGGCCAAAAAGCGAAGGATCGATTTCCGGCTGATCACCACGCTGAACCGGCTGAACGTCTGGTTCGACCGCGATATGATGGATAAAGTGTTGTTCAACCTGCTTTCGAATGCATTTAAATTTACCGCCGACTGGGGGCATATTTACATTCATATCAGCCATTCGGCCGATGAAGTGACATTCAAAGTAGAGGATAACGGCTCGGGACTCAGCGAGGCCGATATGGCTGGTGCATTTGAAATGTTTTACCAGGGCAAAAATTCCATCAAAGGTACGGGGCTCGGTTTGCCGCTTTCGCGCGAATTTGTGGAATTACACCAGGGCACCATCACCGCCGACGGCAAAAAAGGCGAGGGTGCCACTTTCACCGTTACATTACCGCTTGGGAACGCTCATTTCCAACCAGAAGATATCGCCGATCCTACGGTCGGAACCATCGAAAAATCGGTCGCCTGGACGGACACCGGCATGGAAACGGCCATTCAAACCGACCTCACAGAACATAAGGACCTCCCTACCCTGGTG
Organism: Dyadobacter sp. BHUBP1; assembly: GCF_050587785.1. Classification (NCBI taxonomy): domain Bacteria; kingdom Pseudomonadati; phylum Bacteroidota; class Cytophagia; order Cytophagales; family Spirosomataceae; genus Dyadobacter; species Dyadobacter sp. BHUBP1. Next base: position 609,485 of record NZ_JBOBIH010000004.1, on the reverse strand, counting down.
GTGATCGAGGATAATGAAGATCTGCTCGGTTTCATGACAGGCCTTTTACAAAACCAATACGAAATCATCACCGCCACCGACGGTAAGGTTGGGTTGGATCAATGCTTCGACACCGTCCCCGACCTCGTCATCTGCGACGTAATGCTGCCCGGCATGGACGGCTTGCAGATCACCTCCGCCCTCAAAGCCGATATGCGCACCTCACACATTCCCGTGATCCTGCTTACCGCCAAAAATACGCCCGAGCAGCAGGTCGAGGGTATGCAAGCCCGTGCGGATATGTACATGACCAAGCCATTCAGCCCCCAATTCTTGCAGGAAAGCATGCGGAGCCTGCTGGCTAACAGACAATTGCTGCAATCCACACAAGTTGGCCGGAACATCGGCGACACCGAAACCGGATTATCCCGCCTGGACAAGAAGTTCGTCAACGAGCTCCGTGCGCTCATCGTCTCGCGCCTCGACGACCCCACTCTCACCGTGGAATCCATCGGCAAGGAAATGGGCCTGTCGCGGGTGCAGCTCTTCCGCAAAACCAAGGCATTGCTCGGCGGCGGCACCAACGACCTCATTCTTAATCTCCGCCTCGAAAAGGCCTGCGCCTTGCTTCGCAACCCCGATCTGACCGTCGCTGAGATCGCCGACCAGACCGGATTTACCTCGCAGAGCTATTTCTCCACGGTCTTCAAAACCCGCTTCGGGGTGTCACCGAAGGATTGGCGATTGGTGAAGAGTTGAAACGTACATGGTGGTATCGCAGATAAATACTATTTTGCCGCCCATTTAAACACATCTGTTATTAAACCACTATGAAACGTTTCCTCTTTTCTCTCGCAGCCACGTTATTTCTGTTTGCAGGAGCATCCAACGCCTTTGCGCAAGGCCTTTCAGTTGAAAGCCTGCTCGACAAGGCAGTATCACTAACACAAAAAGGAGACAAAGCCGGAACGGCTGACGCGCTTACCCAGGGAGTTTCCGCTTTGGAAAAAGAGGCCAAATCCTCCGACGGCAGCCTGAAAGACAAGCTACTGGGCAAGGCTGGCGACCTTAAAAGTATGATCCCGCTGGCTTCGTCGGGCAAACTGTCTGGCGGTGCGCTGGGCAAGGTGGTTAACGCCGTAAAAATGCTGATCGGCGCCAATAGGATCAGCGGATTGCTCGGAAAAGGCGAATCCGGCCTGTTAGGCAATGCGGCGGGGCTCACCAGCAGCCTTGGGCTGATCAAAGCGGGAAGCTCGATTTTGGGTGGCTCCAACCAAACCAAACTGAACGGGTTACTTGGCGAAGCTACCAAAACTGTTTCCGGTCTTGACAAAAAAGGCCCTGCGGCCAAGTTGGCGGCTGCGGCATCGTCGAAGCAGTTGGGCAGCATTGTAAGCCTCGTCAGTTCCGCGCTGTAATTTCGACGCTTGCTTCATGCAAGCCTGGGGCCAAGTAGTCTCGTAATGTTCCTGATAACGTTTATCGCTACCCGTCAATCCCTGGCGGGTAGCTTAGTTTTTAGCCATACTCCCGCTCCGGTATTCCTTCGGCGACATTTTGTTGATTTTCTTAAAACACCGGTTGAAATAGGAAATATTGGTGTAACCGCATTCCAGCGCAATTTGCGTTACCGGCAGGTCCGACTGCTGCAACAGCTTGCAGGCAAATCCGATACGCACCTCATTGAGAAAATCGGAGAAGGTACGGTTAGTCAGCGCTTTGAAAAACCGGCAAAAAGAGTGCAGCTGTAAACCTGCTACCGACGCGGCCTGTTGAAGGGTAATATCTTCCTTGAAATTCTGCTGGATAAAGTGCATCAGTTTCGGCACGCGACCGGACGTCTGGCTGGTGTAGCTGGCAATAGGGTCCGGGAGATTGAGCCAGACGAGCTCTTCCGGGTCGAGCAGCTGATCGAGGATTTGCAGGAACGACGCCAGCATGCCTACCTGGCGATTTTGCTGGGCCAGCATTTGCTTTAAAATGTGGATGATGAGCCCCTTTTTTTCTCCGCAAATGCGGATTCCCCGCTCCGATTCCCTGAAAAACTGGCGTAACTCCTGGGTATCGGTCAATGCGCTCAAATGCTCGCAGATCATCTCCGGGTTAATATAAAGTGCCAGTGAAATGGCCTCGGAAGCCGGTTGGTCCGGTTTCGATTCGCTATACCAAACGTGGGGCACATTTGGACCGACGAATGTGAGATCACCTTCCTCAAACCGTTCGATCGAATGACCGATGATGCGGGTACCCGAGCCGGAAAGCACGTACACCAGCTGGCATTCCTTATGGAAGTGAAAATCGGTCGAAAAATACGGCCTGACGATCTTCTTGACCACAAAAGGCTTCTGCGAGGGCGCAAATTCCGGCAGCAGCGTGTAAGTCGCTTTCATCGGTTGGGAAGTTTGAAAAGTTACGCAAACATAGTATTACAAGTTATCAACCCGCCATTAACTTACAGGACTTATCACTCATAATTTTGTACAAATTCAGCAACAAACCAAGTACGCAAAATGTTGGCATCCAAATTTCCTGAACCCTTTTTAACGTCAAATTAAAATATAACACCGATAAACGCTCTTTTTAAGCACTATTACAAGGATTTACCATTTCACTCTATCAGACCGGCCACTCCTAATCAATACTGGTATCATATTGACATTTCGAAAAAACATGTACATTACCTCCATTGAAGTAAAAGACAAGCGGTTCGACCTTCCCGACGGGGTCGGTTCGGATGCGACACACACTACCCCGCAATACGCCTACGCCGTTTGCTGCCTGCGTACCGACTCCCCAGTTACGGGCATTGGCCTGGCATTCACCCTCGGCGCAGGTACCGATCTGGTTTGCAAAGCCATTGAGTATATTTCTGTGGCATTAAAAGGCCGGGAAATCGAGGAACTGATGGCCGACTTCGGCACCGAATACCGCCGTATGGTCGATTCGCCTTCCCTTCGCTGGCTAGGGCCTCACAAAGGCGTGATACACCTTGCGTTGGCGGCCGTCGTAAATGCGTGTTACGACCTGTGGGCCAAATCGCGGCAAGTACCTTTATGGCAGTTACTGCTCGACCTCACGCCCGCGCAGCTCGTGAACACGCTCGACCTTAGCTATCTGGAAGAAGTCCTCACCCGCGACCAGGCCATTGCATTGCTCGAAAAGCATTTGCCGACACGAAACGAGCGCACCAACGTACTTTCGACCGGTTATAAGGGTTACGATACATCGGTGGGCTGGTTCAACTATCCGGATGAAAAGATCGTCGCGAATACCCGTAAGGCGATGGATAACGGTTTCAATGCCATGAAGCTCAAAGTAGGTTCCGACGATCCGGGGCGCGATATCCGCCGCGCGACGCTGATCCGCCGGACCGCAGGCGACGCTGCGACCATTATGGTCGATGCCAACCAGAAATGGAACCTGCCGCAGGCATTGCATGTCTGCGAAAAACTCGGCGATATTAACCCTTTCTGGATCGAAGAGCCCACCCACCCCGACGACGTGATAGGCCATCAGGCCATTGCACTCGCCATTGCGCCCTTCAAGGTGGCTGCGGGCGAGCATATTCCTAACAAAGTAATATTCAAAAACTTTTTACAGGCCAGGGCGATGGACTTCTGCCAGGTAGACGCGGTGCGTGTCGGCGGCGTGTCGGAATTCCTTACGGTCAGCCTGTTAGCACGTCAAATGGGTGTACCCGTGGTGCCGCATGTAGGCGATATGGGGCAGATCCACCAGCACCTGGTACTGTTCAATCACATCGGCATGGGGCACGAGCATTTGTTTTTAGAGCATATTCCCCATTTGCGACCGTATTTTGTAAACCCGGCAGCAATCGCCGGCGGCTATTACCAGGTGCCTCAGGTACCGGGCAGCAGCAGCGATTTGAAAAACTGACACAACCGACAGCATTATGAATCTGACCCATAAAACGATATTCATCACGGGCGGTGCTTCGGGCATCGGGCGCGAGTGCGTAATTGCCTACCTGCGTGCCGGCGCCCGCGTGAGCGTGCTCGACCGCGATGAAAACGCCTTAAACAAGCTGAAAGCGGAGTTTAGCAGCGACGTCCTGCTTGCACTGCCGGGCGATGTGCGGCAAAGGGAGGACATTAAATCTGCGATTGAAAAAACGATAGCCGCATTCGGTAGCCTCCACGTGATCCACAACAATGCCGGCGTTGCAAGCCCATCGAAGCCGCTGCATGAGACGTCGGAGGACGAATGGGACAGCCTTTTCGATATTAACCTGAAAAGTGTTTACTACACGACCAAATACGGCTTGCAATACCTCCGACAAACCCGGGGCAACATCCTAAATACCAGCAGCATGGTGGGCGAAATCGGCCAGAATAACCATGCCGCATATGTGGCAAGTAAAGGCGGAATGAACGCGCTGACTAAGGCTATGGCGCTGGATTATGCCCGCTTCGGCATTCGCGTGAATGCGGTGTGCCCTGCGGGCGTGTGGACGCCCATGCTGCGGCAATGGGCGGGCGAGCAGCCGAATGCGGGCGAAATAGAACAGTACCTCGACGACATCCATCCGCTGGGCCATTGCCCCGAAGGCGACGTGATCGCCGATGTGGCGGTATTCCTCGTTTCGGACGCGGCGCGGTTCATTACCGGATGCATTATGCCCGTAAGTGGCGGGGCAGAATTAGGTTATAGAAGATAGCATGGCAACAAAAAGAACCTGTATGGCCCTGGACCTGGTCGACGACGCCGATCTCATCGCGCTGTACGAGCACCATCACGCGCCCGGGAACATCTGGCCGGAAATCCCGGCCGGTATCCGCGACGCGGGCATTACCGATATGCAGATTTATCGCATCGGGCGGCATTTGTTTATGATCGTCGAGCACGACGACAGTACCGACCTTCCCACCGCATTCAACAAAATGGCTACCCTCCCACGGCAGGACGAATGGGCCGCGTGGATGGGTACCTTCCAGCAAAAACTGCCCGAAGCCGCAAACGGCGAGCATTGGGCCACGATGAAACCGGTGTTTTTACTCAACGACCATTTGCCATGAAAAACAGCAAAGCCGTAGTGGTCCCGCTCCTGGTCGTGATGAGCCTGATGTTTATCTGGAACCTCAGCCGGAATATCAACGATGTACTGATCCCGCATTTAAAACGCGCCTGCCAGCTCACCGACTTCCAGTCGTCGCTTGTGCAATCGGCGTTTTTCGGCGGCTATTTCCTGCTGGCATTGCCGGTGGGGCAGTTTATCGGACGGTTTGGCTACAAGGCAGGCATGGTTACCGGGCTGCTCACCGCGGCCGCCGGTGCATTCCTGTTCTTTCCCGCCGCCGACACCCGTTATTACCCGCTGTTCCTGGCCGCATTGTTCATCATGGCGGCCGGATTCACCTTCCTGGAAGTGACCGCAACGCCGTACATCTCCGTCCTTGGTGATCCGGACCGTGCTTCCAGCCGCCTGAGCCTTGCTTCGGCAGTCGGCTCGGTGGGTGCTACGTTGGGGCCCTTCATCGGCAGCCGCTTTTTGCTGCACGCGACGGAAATAGCTCCGGAGACCGTCGCCGGGTTCGATGCAGGGCAGTTGAGCAGCTATCTGAACGCCGAAGCCCAACTCGTCAAAACGCCCTATCTGAGCCTTGGTGGGCTGTTTCTGGCGATAGGCCTTTGGTTATATTTTATTAAACTACCCCATATAGAAGGCGAAGAAAGGCACGCAGGCGGCATCCGCGACATCTTTAAATTCCGCCACACCGTGCTCGGGGCGCTGGGGGTGTTCTGCTACCTCGGAGCCGAAGTGGGCATTGTGAGCTTTTTGATCCGCTACGCAAAAGTTTCGGGCATTCCGGGACTTACCGAGCAAAGCGCCGCCTTGTTTATCACATTGTATATGGCTTTGGTGCTCGCCGGACGACTGGCGGGAGCCTATCTGCTCCGCAAAGCCAACCCGCCGGCGATCCTGGCGTTCTGCTCGGTGGCAGCGCTGGCGTTGGTGGGCATTTCCATGACGAGTACGGGGTATATCTCGGTGTATGCATTGTCGCTGGTTGGGTTATTCACCTCCGTGATGTACCCTATCCTGTTCACGCTCAGCATTAAAAATTTAGGGATTTATACCAAAACAGGCTCCTCGCTGATCATTATGAGCATTGTAGGCGGGGCTGTGATCCCGCCTGTCATGGGACTGCTGTCCGATGGTTTTGGAATACAAAAGGCCTTTGTAGTGCCCGTACTATGTTACGCCTACCTCGTGTATTACGCACGCGTGGGCCACGTGACAGCGCAGGCAAGCGCAACGCAAGTTTGAAGCATGGATTTGAATTTTTAGATAATGAAAAAGAACATACTGACATTACTGCTATCGGCAGCACTAGCCCTGCCGGGATTCTCTCAAACCGAAATACCCAAAGCACAGCGCCTGAAATGGTGGCAGGATGCAAAAATGGGCCTTTTCATACACTGGGGACCGGTTTCGCGCATTGGGAAGGAGATCAGCTGGTCGCGGGAGGGATACGGCAAGGCTAAATACGACTCGCTTTACCGCGATTTCAATCCTACCCGTTTCAATGCCAAGGAATGGGTGGCTCTCGCGAAAGCTTCGGGCATGAAATACATGGTACTCACCGCGAAGCATCACGACGGCTTCTCGCTTTTTGACACTAAAACCAATAACTACAATATCATGCACACGCCATTCGGCCGCGATGTGTGCAAAGAGCTCGCCCAGGCCGCGCACGAGGCCAATATGCCCATCGGCTGGTACTTTTCCGTGGCCGACTGGAAAGATCCCGATTGTCGCAACCCGCAAACCAACGACGTTTTCGCCGCGCGTGTGCTCGAACAGGTGCGCGAACTCCTGAGCAATTACGGGAAAATCAGCCTGCTCTGGATCGATTACGAAGGCTGGCCGACGCCGGTGGAACCCAAAAAAGTGTACGACCTCGCACGTAAGCTCCAACCGGAGATCATTATCAACAACCGCCTCGAACCATTCACCCCCGACGAGTCACACGCCTACGTGGGCCAGTACGCCGATTACGCGACGCCCGAGGGTTTTGTAGCCGGCTATGGCAAAGTGCCCTGGGAAACCTGCACCAACATGGGCCATCAATGGGCATGGCGGTTCGGTGACACACCGCGCAGTTTGAAAGAATCGGTGCATACATTGCTGCGATGCGTGGGCGGAAACGGCAACCTGCTCTTCAATATCGGCCCCGACAGCACGGGCGTGTTCCCTCCCGATTTTGCGGCAAGAGCGCGCGAAATGGGCGACTGGATTGCTAAAAACCAGACAGCCATCTACAATACCAAAGGCGGTGTGTTTACTCCGGCTCCCGATTACGTGAGTTCCTATCGCGGCAAACAGGTATTCGTGCACTTGCTGAATGCGGATAAGACGACGCTCGCCTTACCGGCCATTCCAGCCAAAGTATTAAGCGCGAAGTTGCCGGACGGCACACCGGTTCAGTTTACCCAAAACAACAAAAGCATTAGCCTCAGTTATCCTTCCGGAAAGATCGACGCGGTTGCCACCATTGCCGTGCTGACGCTCGATAAAGACGCCTCGACCATCGCACCAACCGTGCCGTTGCCTGCCACCGGCTCTCTCGCTTACGCCCGTAAGGCCACAGCTTCCAGCTCGGTAAGCCAGTTCTACCACGATCCGGCAGCCGCATTTGACGACAATCCCAAAACGGCCTGGAAGATCGGGCGCCGGAAAGACGTCGATTTCTCGAAATATTATGGCAAAAACCTGCATTACCAGTCGCCCGAAATCATGGCATTGTACGAACCGGCGGGCTGGCTGGAAGTGGATCTGGGAAAGCCGGAAACGGTCGGGCGCATTAAACTTGGGGAGTCCCGATACGGGCAATCGGAAATCAGGAAGTTTGAGGTGTTGTATTTAAAAGGAAACGAATGGGTGCCGCTGGCACAGGACACCAAAATGGGTGATTGGGACAAGACCATCACCCCTGTAAAAGCGCAGAGATTCAGGCTGGCCATTCAGGAATACCACGGCTATTTCGGAGTGAACGAGTTTCAGTTGTTCCCTCCTGCTCCATAATCGAAATATCGGGTCCTGGACGCAAAAAAGCACACGTCCAACGAAGCGACGTGTGCTCAGGATTCCTGGTCTGAAATCGTCAGGCCAGGATTTTTTGCAGGTTTTTATAACAAGTTTCCACCGTTTCGATGCCCGGTGCGAGGTCGTATTCCACGAAGAAATGTTTCAACCCGGCAATTTGCGCGGATTCGAAAATGCGCTTGAACTCGACTACGCCGGTTCCGACGACAGTAATGGTCGACAAATCGGCCTTGATATCTTTCACGTGCCAAAGCGGGAAGCGGCCCGGGTGTTCCTTGAACAGCGCGACCGGATCTTTTTTAGCTTTCGTAGCCCAGGCGAGGTCGAGTTCCATTTTCACAAGGTCCTTATCGGTTTGTGACAGAACCAGTTCGTAAGGCGTTTTGCCGCCATCCACGGGATCGAATTCGGTGGCGTGGTTATGGTAGGCGAATTGAAGGCCCGCTTTTTTTGCAGCTTCCCCGGTTTTCTGGAACACTTCAATGGAACTCTTAATTTCGTCGGTCGTGCCCACGGGCGTGCTGGCGCATACGAGGTAGCTCAGGCCAGCCGAGGCCGCATCGTCCACCAGCTCCTGGTAGTTGTCCCGAAGATTTTTCATCGGCGGAATGGTAATGGGCTTGCCATCGGAGCCAGTGGGCAACTTGCGTCCGGGAGGCATTTTGAACGGTGCGCCCAGCGCGTGGTGCGCACGCCAGGTCATACCAAGACCTTCCACCAACGCTTTAAACTCCTTCGGCTCATAGCCATAATACTTACCCCGCGTGCTGAATGCGGATTCGATCTCCTTATACCCGATTTTGGCGATTTGCTCCAAAGTACCTTTCGGATCGGTATTCATTTTTTCAAAAACTGTGAAAAGCTGGATACCAGCCGGCTTTTCGGCGAGTATGATACCTGCCTGGCGGGCTGCTTCTACAAGCGAAGGCAACATGAAAGTACCGGCGGCCAATGCGCCCGCGCGGCTGAGGAAGTTTCTTCTGTTTATGTTATTGCTCATTGTTTCAATGTTTTATAATTAATTCTTAAACTTGATTCTGGAGAAAGACATCAACGGCTCGATGGGCTTGGCCTCTGCGTTTCTGAACACGAAATAGACATCCTGCTTACCGGTAGTAGGTTGCAGGCCGATGCGCACCGGCGGCTGGGCGAAGCGGTTACGCGGCGCTGCGGCAGGCGCTTTTGGGGCGGCAACACCTGCCGTCGAAGAGCCGCCAGCGGCCGGGGTTGCTTCTTTTTTAGCGCCATTTTCCAGTTCGGCCATCATTTTGGTCATATCCACGGGCTTGGCAACAGTGAGTTTTTGCTGGCCGATCAACGTGCCGGTCGGTGAGCCGAGACGAATTTCGATGGTGCCTCCCACACTGCCTTCGCGTTGCTGGGCGGCGGCATTCAGTTCGAGGGTGTCAATACCGGTAAGGTCGATGGACGGGAATGCGATATAGCTGTTTTCAAACGCGACTACGGCAAACCCTTGCCCTGCTACGCCCAATGCTTTGGTCTCTACCCCTTTGGTAACCGGTGCTTCGGCTGCATTGAGCTCAGGACTGCGAAGGACAATCATTTCCTCGGTCGTTTGGGCCGGTACCGATTTGGCAGTCCCCACAGGACGATCGGTATAAGCCGCGCGGATGATTACCGAACCTTTGCCATTATCCGTTTTCGGTATCTGCGGGGTATATTTCCCTTCCAAAGGCAATGTCGACAGTGTCTTTTCCGTACTGTTCAAAATGTATTTGACGATCACCTCTACATCGGCCACGGGCAGCGCCGGGTGTGCCGCCATCGCCACTTCGCCCCACACACCTGAACCGCCTTCACGGACTTTCTTCGCGAGCTTATCCAGCGCGCCGGGATCGGCTTTGTATTTGTTGGAAATGTCCGCAAATGAAGGCCCGACCGACTTGGTATTCGGCTGGTGGCAGACTTTGCAATCGCTTTTGCTCATCAATGTCTGGGCTACGGCAAATTGCGTAGTCGCATCCACGCTGCGCTGGCTCTGTGCTACTTCGGCATAGTCGAAACCCTCCGCGGTGTAGTCGATGCTTACAGCCACCTGATCAGCCTTGATTTTACCGTCGGCGGTACTACCGTCCTCCTTGTCCGAAATACCTACCGCGTAACCCACCGGCTTGTTCGGGAAGAAAAAGGTACTGTTACCATCCAGCTTGATCGCCACTTTCGGCGGCTCGTTGCCCGCGATAATGCGTACCGACTGGCTGTTGCTGGCACCTTTGGAGTCGGTCACCGTGAGGGTAGCTGTGTACACACCCGCCTTATCGAATTTCACCTTCGGATTTTCAGTATTAAAAATCTTCGGTGCTACGCCCGGGCCGGATACTTTCCAGCTGTATTTCAATACGTCGTTATCGAAATCTTTGGTGCCTTTGGATGACAAAACCGTTTCAAACGGCACAGTACCGCCCTTTTTCTCCACCGACGCTGCCACTACGGGTTTGCGGTTGCCGCCGTTGTATTCGATACGCACCAGCCGCGAGTTGTCGCTTTTGCGGAACCAGTTGCTGCCGTATTCGAGGATATACAAATCACCGTCCGGCCCGAATTTGATATCGATCGGCTGCACCGGGTGATAGCTCGGCAGCACGCGCTCCATTGATTCATAGTCGCCCTGTGCATTCATTGTGATGGCCATGATCCAGCCCCGGGAGAAATCGGCGGCGATCCATTTGTTCTCATAATAGGCCGGCCAGGGTCTTTTTGGCGCTTTGAAATCGGAACGGTGGTAAACGGGACCGCCGGTCGCGCTGCGCGAGCCTGAGCCCACGAGCGGGAACTTCTCGGAAACGCCGTATGGATAGTAAATGAAGCTCGGTGCGGTTGGGAACAGCTCTTTCAAGCCGGTATTATTCGGCGAAGTGTTCACGAGGTTTTTCGGGTCTTTTTTCTCGCCTGGTTTATTATTGGCATAATCAAAAACCGGAAATGCCTGATCATTACCCACAAACCACGGCCAGCCGAAATTTCCCGGCTTGCGCGCCTGGTTCAGCTCGTCGTACCCTCTCGGCCCGATCTCGGAATCTTCATTGGCATCAGGGCCTACTTCGCCCCAGTAAATGTAGCCGGTCTTGCTATCCACTGAAATGCGCCATGGATTGCGGTGGCCCATCGAATAAATCTCCGGGCGGGTTTTGGCGGTGCCTTTCGGGTAAAGATTACCTTCCGGAATGGTGTAGGAACCATCCGGTTCGGGATGAATACGAAGGATTTTACCTCTCAAATCATTGGTATTACCCGCATGTCCCTGGTCATCCCAGCTTTCGCGACCGGGGCGTTCGTCGGTTTGGGCGGCCTTATCGTTACCGGTGTTGTTGCCGACGGTCAGGAAGAGGTTACCATTTTTATCCCAGGTCATACCGCCGCCCGTATGACAGCATACCTCCCGCTGGGTGGTAACTTCGAGGACTACCTTTTTAGAGCTTTCCACCAGTTGGTCATCCACCAGATCCCAGCGTGCGAGAATGTGCTTTTTCTCGGTCGGGTGGGCATAGTAGAGGTAAATCCAGTGATTTTTAGCAAAGTTCGGGTCGAGGGTAATGCCCATTAACCCCTCCTCCGCCTCGCGCGAGACGCCTTCCTTGCTCACGTACTTGGTGTTCACCGGAATAGTCGTGATCAGCTCGGTGGTTTTCGTCGACGGATTATACTTCTTCAAAGCGCCTTTCCGCTCGATGATGTAAGAGCTCCCGTCGGGCAACACTTCAAATGCCATCGGTTCATCGAGGTTGTCGGCCAGGACTACGGGTGTAAAACGACTTTCGTCAGGCTTGGTAACAGTGTCCTGCATCGTAAATGCAGCGAGGGCAGCAACCGTGATCAGCTTGGCTGACCAGCGGACCGTAGAGATGAGGCTTTTGCGCGGGATAGGTTTAAGCATAGATATTGTACATCAAAGTGAACCATTTAATATATGACTTTCATTGAATGCGCATCAAAAGCGGAAAGCAGGGGATTCCTCCCCCACCCTCCTTTCATCCATCAGTATTAAAACTCGTAAGACAACGAGAGCCAGAAACTCCTCGGGAGAATCGTGCGTCCCGGCATCATTGTTCCTTTTTCCACGGCGGCGAAGTTGCGGAACTGGTCTCCGCGCACGTCACCTTCCGTCAAAACTCTTGCATTGAGCAGGTTATCCACCCAGAAACGGGCATTGATCGCCTTGGTAAAATTGTATCCTGCGCCCCCTTTCATGAGCACATAGGCTGGTAGCTTGTAGCTGTCGCTCGGAGACGTAAAGCGCGATCCGATGTAGTTTCCAGCCAGATAAATATTGAACTTCTTGTAATCGTAAGTCGCCGACAATTCGGTATTGAAAACCGGCACACGTTCGGTGCGCTTGCCTGTAAAGCTGTAAGTGGTATCGCCCAGGATGGCCACAATCGCCGAGTTGGTGTTGGTATTCGCGGTATAATCGGTGTATTTCGAATCCTGCAAGGTACCTGTCCAGCGGAGGCTCAGCGCCTTCGTCAGCTTATATGACGCTTCGAATTCAGCACTGTAAGTACGGGTTGAGCCGAATGCGACAAGTACCTGGTTACCCGAGGAAATGGTCGGCACGGTAATGGACAACGACACATTCTTGATCGCGGAATAGCTGGCAGAAGCAAACAGTGAAAAGTCGTTTTTGGCATATTTCACCCCCACTTCACCCAGGTACACAGGACGTTTCTTGATCTTCGCGGGATCGTACGCGGTAGCGTTGTAATCCGCGATCGTAGGCGCATTATAAGCACGGGTAGCACGTGCGAAGAGGGCCGCTTCGTTGTTGATTTTATAGTTCAAGCCCGCCGTAGCTGCCCAGTTGGTGATCGTTTCGGAGTAATCGGTGTAACCGGCGATCGTCAGGCCGGCTCCTTTGGTATAATCCGGTGTGCCGTCCGCTTTGAATGCGTAGAACGGACGTTTCCCGTCCACATTCTGGTTATCGATGCGTGCACCGAGGTCGAGGCGCCATTGGGGATTCAAAGTGATCTCGTCCGATGCGTAGGCAGACAACGTACGCGTATCGCCTATGACCGTAGTCAGGTTGGTAGCCGTAATTTTCGCAGCCGTGGGCGAGGCCAGCAATCTTTTGGGCTTTTCTTTAAACTCCTGCTGATAAGAAAAGTTGTAATTAGGCCCATCGTTGCGGTTGAACTGGTGGATACCTACACCAAAGCCTACATTATGGTTGCTCATCGACTTTTTAAAATCCAGATAATCCACAATCTGCACATCCTTACCCTGCTGGCCGATGCCGGTCACATTCACAATGCGGTCCCCCGCTTTCAAACCGGCCTCTGAGCCATCCAGGTAGTAGTAAGGTGTCGATCCGTTGTAGGTTATAATGCTGGCCGGAATACCCGCTGTCACGGTCCGGTTGGTATGCTGGTAGCGGAAGTTGTTGTTCACTTCCCAACCGTTGTCAAGCAGGTAGTTGAACTGGAAACCGCCAGAGCCCTGCCTGGTGTGGATGCCATCGGCGAAATCGTAGTTACGCGTCACGCCGTTGGCATCGGTATAGCTGAATTTGGTATCGACCGTCGCCAGCGACTGGGTGACCATATCAAAATTGTCGGTTTTGGCAGGTTTGCCACTTCCGTCGTACGGATAGAAACTGGTCAGCATCCATTGCACCTTGTCGTTCAGGTACTTTCCATAGACTCGCACGAAACCTTTCTGGTTTTTGAAATTGAAAGTCATATTGCCCTTCAACTGACCGCCCTGGTTGGCTGTATAACCCGGAGGCACAATGCCTTTGTCGGTGCGGAAAAAGCCGCCGATGTTGTAGCGGATCCGGTCGTTTACCTTGCCGCCGACGTTACCGTCGAGGCGGTAGAGGCCTTGTGAAAGACCGGTCGTTGCTTTGAACTTGCCATAAGTCTTATCCGCGCCGGTATAGCTCAGGTTGTTGATCACCGCGCCCGGCGTATTGGCCATCACGATCGACGCATTGCCGCCGCGCACGGCTTCGATGTTCTTAATGGTCAAATCGGTTTTATAATACTGGTCCACGGAAGGAATGGAATTGAAACCCGTGGGCAAAACCGGCAGACCATCTTCCATGATCCCTAGAAAAATGTAGCCGCCCTGCTGCGGGAAACCGCGTACCCACACGTTACCGGGCCCGTCGCCTCCGGTACTTTCCACTGTCAGGCCTGGAATGGCTTTCAGGAGGTCGGTACTGTTCAACGGCGCACGGGTTTGAATGTCCTTATTATTGATCGTGGTGATCGCCACACTGCTTTCGATCTTCTTCTTCGGGTTACCGCCCGTCACGACGATTTCCTGCAATTGCAGAATGTCGTCCTTCATTTCGATATTCAGCTGGACATCCTGGCCGGCCACCTGTATTTCCTTTTTGATAGCTGTAAAACCGATGCTCGTCACATTCAACGTATAACTACCATCGGGAATGTCGGTAAAGCTGTAAGTTCCGTTAATGTCCGTCACGACGCCGAGGTTGTTGTAGCTGAGTATCAACGTTACGCCGCTGAGCGTCTCGCCCGAGACGTCGGTGATCTTCCCCGAAATGGTGTATCCAGTCGCCCGGCTCCGGATGCCCGTGGTGGGGCCGCCCGCTGATTTATCCGAACGGCTGATGATGATCAGGTTGTCGGTCACGCGGTAATGCAGCCCGAGGGGTTTCAAGGTTTCATCCAATACTTTATATAATGGCTTCTGGGCCGCCTTCACGCTCACTTTCCGATCGCTGCCGATCATTTTGGCACTGTACACAAATTTCCCGTTCACCTGCTTTTCCAGGTTGCCCAACACGTTTTCGATTCCCTGCTCTTGAATATCCACGGTTACTTTTTGGGACAAAAGCGCCTGCGCCTGGCCATCCGTCGCTTTGGCCGTACCAAGCGCCCACAATCCCACAAGTAAAAACTGGCACAGCGATATCCGCATGACTTTGAAAATAAATTGAAACTTAAAAGCTTCTTTCATACATTTGACTGTTTTATTGAGGTTAGATTTTGATAAAACAATCCCCGTTATCCTTCTTTGGACGGATAGTATTTGCGGTCGAAAACAAATATGGGGATTCATGAGGGTCGGGCATGTTGGTAGCATTGTCCGACTCTTTTTTTGTACTCACTTTCTTCTATATACGCATCGGCATCCGGGTTTTGAATGGTTGAAAAAGGGTTTCTAGCTTTTACAGCCTTTACTATAAATGACGATCTTCCCGTCGACCACTTCATACCGCGCCTCGATCACCTCGCAGAGAATGCTCAGTTTGCTGAACATCGGCTGGCCGGCCAGCGATGCCGTTACGGGGCATCCCTTCATGACGTCACGGTCGAAAATGATGTCGATCTGGTAAGCCTCCTCGATGTCGGTAAGCACGGACGAAGCTGGTGCATTTACAAATTCAAAGGTT
Organism: Dyadobacter sp. BHUBP1; assembly: GCF_050587785.1. NCBI lineage: Bacteria > Pseudomonadati > Bacteroidota > Cytophagia > Cytophagales > Spirosomataceae > Dyadobacter > Dyadobacter sp. BHUBP1. The sequence goes on along the minus strand of NZ_JBOBIH010000004.1, from coordinate 594,051 downwards.
TTAGGATGGTCCGAAGGCACGATTTCCGGGTTATCGCTCAGCGTTCGGCGCATTTCGCTGCTGGCATGCTCAAAGATCAGCTTCTGATTGGGCGTCAACACCATGCCGTTGGGCGTTTGGGACTGCACATTCCTGCGTGCCGCAAATTCTTTTTGCTTGAACACCGACACTTTCCCTTCGCGCACCTCCACCAGCGTCTTGTCCGAAGCATCCCTGGCCCGCACAAAGAAGCTGGTACCGAGCACTTTGGTCACCAGGTCCGTCGTATGCACGAGGAACGGCCTTTTAGGATCCTTGGCTACCTGAAAATACGCGTCGCCCGACAAATAGACCGTACGCTGATCGGCCGGAAATGTTTCAGCGAAGCTCAATCTGGACTGTGGGTACAACACCACCTGCGTGCCGTCCGTCAGTTTGATCACCTGCTGCTTCCCGGAAGTATTTACCCGCTCGACCAGCTCTTTACCCGATACAAGCCCGTTATAACCATTATTGGAACGATAATACTGCCATCCGACCCATCCCAACCCAATCACCACCACTGCACAAGCCGCCACTTTCACCCAAATATCCGCATACCAGGGCCTACCCGAAGGCATCTTCCGCACGACACCTGACCTATTGACAATACCTGACTCTCCAACAACATCCGGCCCATTGACAACACCTGACTCATTGGCAATACCTGACCCACTAACAACACCGGACTCCCTGACAATACCTGACCCTCTAACAATACCTGACCCATTAATTCCTTCCACAGAATGCCGCTGCTTCTCAATCCGAACGCGTTCCAAAAGCCCCTGAATTTCGAGGTCGATTTCTACCTCGTCGATATCGGTGCGGTAGTGCCGGTAAACACTGTCGAGCAATTTGCGGGCACCTTGAATGTCATCCGCCTGGGCGGGGTTCTCATCGAGATATTGCTGCCAGAATACCGCATCTGCGGCTCCCCGATGCCGCACCCAGCCCTGAAAACGGGCATCGAGGACGAAATCTTCAAGCGTGTATTCCTGGTACTGATCCATGTTATAATTGTTTTCTAACTATACATAGGCAGCGGGCGTGTTGGAATAATCAAAATATTTCAAAATTTTTTAAAAGAGTTGAATGGCACGAAGGCCGACCTTCGTGCTTACTATTCGCAGGCCTCTGGCCGGTCGGTATCGCCAAAACGACATTGCGTTAGGGACCGGCCGGAGGCCTGCGAATAGTGCATGCAAAGCGGGAGCTTTGCACCAGCGTGCGCTTACAAACGATCTTTCAATTCCTGGATGGTACGATAAAGCAAATTGGCAACGGCCGGCCGGGAGATCCCCATCACTTGTGCGATGGCCTCATTATCCATATTTTCGAAGAAGCGAAGGTAGATCACCTCCTGCTGGCGGCGGGTAAGGAGGTTGATTTGCTGGTTGAGGGTTTTGAGCATCGCCTCGTTGGTCTCGATTTCGATGATATGCTCTTCAATGGAGGCGTCACCACTAACTTCGGCGGAAAAATCGAGTTCCTCACCCTCGCTGATCCATTGCTGGCGCTGGCTTTCCCGGTAAATTTTCCGGCGGAGTGATTTGAGCAGGTAAAACTTGACGAACGCCGTATCCCCGATCGTTTCGCGTTTGGCCCAGAGCTCCATGAAAAGGTCCTGAATACAGTCTTTGACAAACTCCCTGTCACGCGAAAACTTTGCTCCGTAGCTAAAAAGGCTTTTGTAGTAATGCCGGGCAATCCGCCCGAAAGCCTCATCATCCCCCGCGCGAAACGACTTCCACAAGTCGGCGTCATCAGCATTGTTGTCGGGATGGGATTGCATTCAGGGAAGGTACGTCAGTTCTATCGGGACTGCAATCCTACACCTTTTTATATAATTAAACAATTTTTATTTTGGGTGAAAGGAGGAAAGGGAGAATGGAGGAAAGGGGGATGGGAGTTTTGTCAAGTATAATCAGGTATTGTCAGATGTGATGCTCGTACGATCCCTTTCCTCCATCCTCCCCTTCCTCCTATCCTCCCTTTAATCCCTACTCAAATACGGTGGCAGAATGGGGCGTATCGTCGGGTTGTCGAGCAGGCTTCGCAGACGGATGGAGTCCGGATACGGTATTTCGAACTGCGGCTGGACCAGCACCGACGGGTCGCCGGTTTTAAGGTACTTGCGCACGTTTGCCTCCTGCTTCATCGACAGGTCATAGGTCTGGTGTACAGCGAGCATATCGCGCTTGCGGCGTGTGATGTGGCCCATGATAAATACGACGAAAAAAACTGCCCCGAGCCACGCTACACGCTTGTTTTTAAACGTAATCTCGATAAAACGCGCCGCGAACCAGGCATTCCCGATCAGTCCGGGAGTGAATAGCTCGGAGTGGCGCGAGGATACGCCCCCCATCTCCTGTCCGCGCCCGTACGCGATGGCGACCGTCTGCGCAAGCGACCACATTACGCACCCGGCCATGAACAGGTCTGCGCGGGAGAGCGTCCGGTTCCGTAAAAGCCAGGGAACCATCGCCAGGCCGGGTATCCACAAAACGATCGCAGCAGGCCAGCTCTTGGACACAGGCCAGGCTAATATGAAGCGCAATGCTTTTCGCATATCCGAGAGATTGCGGGCGCGGTAAACGTGGTTTGCCTCGATCTGCGGCATAATGGAATATCCTAACACCGCCAGGCCTACCAGCACAACCACCAGCCCCACATGTTTCCCATTGATTTCCCGTTTTTGAAAGGCCTGCAATGCATACACGCCCGCAGCGGCGAGGGGCGTGAAGATACCTGATGCCATAGTAAGCACGCTCAGCCACGACAGCGCGAGCACACCGGCCATCGCCAGGAGGCTGTCCGGGTATTGCGCGGCCAGAATAATCGCAAAAAGCGTGAAAATGATCAGGAAATAAAACTGGCTCTGGAAGCCTACCAGCACGTTTTCAAATGCAAACGGAAGCGCAAATTGAGCGATGATAGCGATCAATACCAGCCAGCGGGGACCGTACAAGGCTTTTTGGCGCATTAAAAACAGCAGGAAAGTGAGCGGAATGAAGGCCGCCACCAGGATATTCACCCGCGCCTCGATAAGGTTGTCCCAAACACCTGTGATATTAAAAATCAACAGCGACAGCAACCGCGTCGGCAAAATGCGGTGCTCGTTGTGCGGGTCCCAGAGATAGTCGATATGCAAGCGGCCTTCGATCCACGGCCTCAGGAGATGATCCCCTTCCGCATCCCACTGATCCCAGAAGGGCAGCGGGATGGCGTAGGTTTCGACAAGGTACAGACGCGCTGCCGCGATGAGCAGCAGGGTCGCAAGCAAGGCAAGGATGTTTCTTGTAGACATAAAATGTTTCAGGGATTGTCTGCGCTACCGGAAATTCCGTGCCAGCCAGTCGCTTATCTGCTAATAGTTATCTTCCGGGCAGCCGATGTACCATCCACATTCCGGATTTGAATAATGTAAGTTCCCGGCACCAATTTGCCCACCGAAATGCCCTCACCGTCGATTTGGGCGGTTTCGTGCACAAGCTGGCCGGCAGTAGTACGGATTTCCACAGCCGCAATTTGGTTGGAACCGGTTGTCTTGATAAAAATTTTCTCAGTTACCGGGTTCGGAAATGCCACAAGTCCTGCCCCATTATCCCTCAACAAGTTACGGATGCTACTGTACGCAAAAGTGCCGTCCTGATCGACCATTTTTAACCGGTAATAAATGTTCCCGGCCGCCAGCTGACTGTCCCAATGTGTGTAGTGGAGCACTGCATTGCTTTCCTTCGCCGCCTCTCGCGTCCCGATCGTCGTCCAATCCTTCGCGTTCAGGCTTTTTTGTATTTCAAAATGGGAAGTGTTGGTTTCCACGGAAGTAGTCCATTGCAGGAATGCCTGGTTTTCGACTTTGGAAACTTTGAATGAGGCCAGAGTAACGGGCAGCGCCGGACCTTGTTGGAAAATGTAAACGGTTCCGGGACTAAATACATCGAGTTCTCCGGCTTCCCGCGCGAGGCCAAAAGCGCCCACAAAAAGGGTGGTGCCGCTTAATGCCACGGATTTCCCGAAGTTATCACCTCCGACGCGTAAAGAAGGCGATAACCTTTGGACGGGTATCCACTGGCCGCCATTGGCAACATCCCTTTTGAAAAGGTACACCCCTCCGGCCCCAGATACGAAATTTTGGCCCTGACCATCTAAATCTTCATAACTGCTACCCACCGCGGCGAAGTCGCCGCTAATCTTTACACTGTTTCCAAACCATGAATCGGCAGTTCTCGTCGTGGCAGTGAGCTTGCGTACCTGACCCCAGGCATCTGTGCCTCCCTCGTCTTTCGAAAAGATATAGGCTGCCCCGGCGTCGCCTAGGTAGTTTAATTCGTCCTGGTCTTCATCTTCAAACGGCGCGCCGACGATGATGTTATTCCCCGAAATATCCACATCAGCTCCAAACCAATCCTGTTCCGCACGCACAGTCGGCGCGATCTTCTTCACTTGTCCCCAGTTACCGACTCCGCCCTGGTCTTTTCGATAAATATATGCGGCCCCTGTATAAGACAATGGTACTAATTCGGATGCATCCTGCCGCTCGCCGGGTGCCCCCACAACGAACAAATCACCTTCGATGGCTACCGAAACACCGAAGCTATCGCCCAATTCCCTGAGTGCCGGAGCAATTTTCCTGACCAAACCCCAATTATCTGCACCGCCTGAGTTCTTTTCGTAGATGTATGCGGCACCTGCATTATCGACAAAATTTGCGTCGTTCACATCGAAATCGTCGTTACGAGCTCCAACTACCACGAAATCTCCGCTGATGTCCACCGCTTCTCCGAAACTGTCACCGGGATTAATGGTGCGCGTCTGAATGCTCTTCACCAATCCCCAGGCGCCTGCACCTCCCTGGGCACGCTTAAAAATGTGCGCAAGACCCACGTATTGACCCTCGACTGCCATCGCACCTGTTTCGCCTACCACTACGTAATCACCGCTGATTGCCGCCGAAGCACCGAACCTCGCGTAGGCATTACGCACCGGGGCTGTGAGTTTTGCAGCGGGCTTCCACTCACCAGCTTCTTTGATGAGTACATAAACACTTCCTGCCATCGGCTTATAATCGCCGCCGGAAGCGTCGTAAGCATCGTTGGGAGCGCTTACGACCGCGTAGTTACCCGAGATACTAACACTTTGACCGTAATCCATGCTCGGGATGGCCGCAGAATTACCATTAGGATATTTCGCCAGCAGTTTCTGGACCTGGCTCCAATCCTGGGCCCTGGACAACGTTGGAACAGCAAAAAAAATCGCGTAGGCGAGTATGCCTGAGCGCAGAGAAAGTAAAAATTCAGTCATATAACAAAACCGGATAGAGTTGGATGAGTAGTATGGCCAAAAATAGGTTGTAACTATTACATTACAAAAAGGCTATACAACAGAAAGCGGGTTGGCTCGATGAACCAACCCGCCGTTTTTTCGTCATATAACTGGACTACATTTTGTTAACTACCGTAACAATGCTGCGGCCTTTTACTAAAAACTTACCACCTGAGCCGCTCACCTTCACGGGGGCCAGATCGCTTTGAGCGGAAGTCTCGTAAGCCTTCGCCGCACCCGCTTGCTGTCCTGATCCGAGAGCCAGCTGAACTTCTTTTTCCTCGTTATCGCTGTTTACGATCACGGTTACCAGTTCATTATTGGTATTTAAATAGGAAGAAGCCAGTAAACCATCGGTGCCCAGGCTACTGGAAGCCTCCACGCGCCTTGCGCCGGGACGTACGAAACGGCTGAAATTACCCAGTGCCCACAACATTTTGGACGACTGGTACTGACCGTCGGTTTTGCTTTTATCAATGTAAACCAATCCATCCTTGTAATCATAAGGTGAAACGGAAAGCCACCAGTGCCAGGCCGTTGCATTCGCATTGACGAGGTCGCTATGGATTACTCTGGCGATGTACAGCCCCGAAGTGATGCTCAGATCCCGGCCTTCGCCCTTGATTTCCCCCTCATTATCACCCAATATGCAGTATTCCGACTGCCAGTATTCCAGCCCCGGCACCGTCGCCACTGCATTTGCAAGCTGCGTGCGCTTTTCGACGGCCGCTCTGTATGGGGAAGTGGTGAAATAGCTATGTGCCGAAATCGCCGGGACTACATTAGGCAGGTTACCAATGTAATCGGCACTGCTTTTGTCAAAAAAGGCGGAAATCTGGCTTGCGCGTCCCGGACGGTTATGCTCCGAATAGAGGTACTCGATTTGCCCGGCTTCCGCAATATTGATTTGGGTCGGGAGGTTTTTCTTCAAAAGTGCCGCACTCAGAGACCGCGTGATGGCTGCTACCTGGTTATTGAAATAGGGCGTTCCTTCCTGCCCTCCGTCGCTCCAATCCCACTGCGGCTCGTTCGCCGGGCTCACATATTGGAAAGTGATACCCGTTTTCTTGCGGATGCCATCGATCACGTCGGCCAGATATCCCGCGAACTTATCGAACTGCTGTGAAGCAAGGTTCGGCTGGCCGTTGGTAGCGTAGCCCTTCCCATTGGTGGTGAACTGCACCGGCGGCGTATTCGGGAAAAGCAGAAATTCCTTGACGCCGCGCTCTTTGGCTGCATTCAGAAACCACATTTGCCCCGCTTGCTTGTTCCAATCGTAGCCGCCGTCTGCGGCGAAAAAAGATTCGGCGCGGCGCCATTCGTCACGGATACCGCTGGCTTCGCCCTGCTCGGTGGTACCTCCGCCTGCATTAAACCGCCAGAGTGACAGCCCGATGCCCTTCATATGACCATCAGCGAGGGTATCGGTACTGAAAAGCAGGTCGGCGATGCCGTTTTTCTTCGCCAGCGGCCAGTTGCCGGCAAACTGGCACGCCCAGGCGTCGGAGCCCCCGAAATTTCGGATTGTCTGGTACTTTTTCGACGGATCAATACGGATCGTTACGGCTGGCGCCGGTCCCCCGCTTTCGACAACGGGATCGCCGCCATTGCAGCCAATGGACGCAGCCATAAGGATTCCAAGGAACAACGTTCCAAGGTGTTGGGAATTTAGCATGAAATGGTCTGTCAGGGAATGGATAGAAAAAGAACTCCCGGCGGCTGAGGCACCGGGAGTGAAGATTGCATTAATAACCAGGGTTTTGTTCGAGCTGGTTGTTCGACGCCTGGATCTCGTTGCGCGGGATCGGGAGCCAGTATTGCTTGTCGGCAAAGGCGCGACCTGTCAGCGCTTCCTTCCGGGTATAGGTAAATGTGCTGCCGCTCTTACCCACTTCCACTCCGTAAGCAGGTTTGTTTTCGACAGTGCCGGCGATTTTCCAGCGGCGTACATCATAGAAACGGTGCTCCTCGAATGCCAGCTCAATGCGGCGTTCGTTGCGGATACGCTCACGCATCTGCGCTTGCGTAAGGCCCGCAGGTAATGCAGGCATGCCCACACCCGTGCGCTGGCGGATCGCGTTCACAGCCGCGTATACGCTCGCATCCGGACCGGAAGCTTCGTTTTGCGCCTCTGCGTAGTTCAGCAATATCTCCGCATAACGGAAGTAAATCCAGGTTTGCGTACCAGCCACATCCCACGGATTGTCGATAGGCAGGTTATCATTCATGAATTTTTTCAGGTAATAACCGGTCTTCGAAGTATTCCAGTTTGAAGGACCGTCTTTGCTATCCTTACCGCCCGGCGTGAATGTTTCGACCGTGCTGCCGCGGTATGGTGCGCCGTTGTACAGAATGGTAGCATAAAAACGCGGATCACGGTTTTTATACGGGTTTTTTGCGTCATAGCTGGTATTGGCGTCGGTAATGCGCGTGCCGTCCATCATTTCGTAGTCGTCCACGAGGTTCTGCGTCGGTACATTGCCACCCCATGCGTTGTAGCCGTTCGGGCCATTCGAAATTTCCAGACACACGTGGCGTGCGCCTACCGCGTACAAGCGGCCGAAGATGATCTCCTGATTGTCGGTAGTCGTGAAAAGATTGCCGTAGCCGCCGGTATAGAGGCTGTATTTGTTCAAATCCATCACTGCTTTCGCTGCCGCGGCCGCCTGTTGCCAGGTGCCTGCATTGTAAAGCGGGCTGGCAGCGTATAATGCGAGGCGCGCCTTTAATGCCAATGCAGCGCCTTTGGTAGCACGGCCCAGCTTCCAGGTGCTATTGTCGTTTGATGCAGGCAGCAATGCAGCAGCTTCGTCCAGCTGCGAGATGGCGTAATCGAGACCAGCCTTGATCTCCGCCCGCTGGAAGAGCTCGGGGCCTGTGAGGTTGTCGCTCACTTCATAAACTTTATCCCCCAGCAGAACCACTTTGCCGTAGTTGCGGATCAGGTCATGGTAGCGGAATGCGCGGATAAACTGCAATTCACCCTTCAACCGGTTGCGGCGACCGGCGCTCATCGGCACGGCGTCGATATTCGCCAGGGCGTAGTTAATCTCGCGGATGCTGCGGTAGCTGCGGCCCCAGAATGTACCCGCGATGCCGGTGTTCTCCGGCGCGATCTGGCCCCGCTGGATCAGCCAGGTATTATCATCGTTGTTGTAGATAGATTCATCGGTAACCGACGACCACATGGCGTATTCAAAACCGCGGCCGAAGCCTGGCAATGTCCCTTCCGCTTCCTTGTCGGTCAGGCGAACGCCCATGTAGCGGTTGGTAACGTACGCTTCAAAAAGTACGGAGTCGGAGAGAATGGAGGCGTCGGACACACGGTCGGTGGGCACGACGTCCAGGAAATTCTGGTCGCACGCAGACAGCGAAAGCATCATCGCCGCGGCCAGGGCTGGTAATGTGAAGCTCTTTATTTTCATGTTAAGCATGATTTCCATTAAAATTTGATGTTGAGGCCCAGGTTCAGGATTCGCTGCTGCGGATAGAACTGGCCGCTTGGATTGTTACCTTCCGGATCGTAATCCTTCACGCCGGTGATCGTAAACAGGTTGAATGCGCTTGCATACACGCGCAGCGACGAAATTTTCAGCCTCGTCAATGCGGCCTTAGGCAGTGTATAGCCCAGTTCCACGTTTTTCAGACGGACAAACGACGAATTATTCAACCAGAAATTATTGGCATACAAACCGCCATTGATCGACGAAGAAGCACGGGTGTCGACACGAGGGTATGAACCATCGGGATTGCTCGGGCTCCAACGGTTGTCGGCCCAGCTGCTGTAAAAGTTTCCTACCTGCCCCGATTCAGGCAACACATACTGGCTCACCATGCCCTGACCGGAGAATACCACCGCCAGGTCGAATGCATCGTAACCTGCATTGAAAGTCAAACCATACGTCAGCAAAGGTACATTTCCGTATTTGCTGCGCACCTGGTCGTCGGCCGTGATCTTCCCGTCCTTGTTGTAATCTTCGAGGATCAGGTCGCCCGGCTGCGCGCCCTGTACGTGCGGGTACGCATCGAGATCCGCCTGCGAGCGGAAAATTCCAAGGGTATTGTACAGCAACTCAGTATAAAGCGGTCCGCCTGTCTGCCGCTGGTAATCCAACGCGCCCGGTGCTTCGTCGATGAAGATCACCTTGCTTTTGGCGTAGGTAATGTTTCCTGAAATGTTGTAGCGGAACTTGCCGTTGTGGTTGTAACCCAATGTCGCTTCCACTCCGGTATTATTCACTTTTCCAAGGTTCTCGTCCGGTACCAGCGGCGTGTTGTCTTTGGTTTTATAAGGATTTACGATACCCGAAGTATTTGGAATAGAAGCATTTCTCGCCGCAAGAATATCCGATCTTTTCTGATTGAAATAGATCACCTCGATATTGAAGTTTTTCAGGAATACCGCATTCAAACCAATATCCAGCTTCTTGGAAGTTTCCCAGGTGATGTTCGGGTTGGCAAGCTTCGTAAGGTCGATACCTGGCGATATCACATTGTTGCCCAGCACATACTGGTTCACGAACGAATAGTTGTTGTAGAACTGAAACTGGCCCACGTTATCGTTACCCAATGTTCCGTAAGAAGCACGGAATTTCAGGTCGTCGATGAAGTTGACGCTGTTTTTAAACCAATCCTCTTCCGAAATGCGGTAACCCGCCGAAACCGAAGGGAAGAAACCATACTGCTTGCCTTTCGGGAAAACCGACGAGCCATCCACACGCGCCTGCACTTCGGCGAGGTACTTCTCATTAAAGTTGTATGCCAAACGCCCGATGTAGCTGCGACGGGTGAAGTTGAAGCTGCTACCTGAGTTGTTTTTGTCGGTTGCAGCCGCGCCACCCTGCGAGAGCTCCGGCGTGGAAGAAGTCGGGAAGTTGATCCGCGTTGCACCGAATTTGGCCTCGTTACGCTTGTTCTGCTCGAAGGCCACAAATGCATTGATATTGTGTTTGCCAAACGTTTTGAGGTAGTTCAAGCGCAAGTTCTGCGTGATGTTGGTGATGTTAAGCTGCGATTGGTCGATTGACGCCGCACCTGCCGAACCACCGGTAACAACGCCTGTGTAAGCGCCGGTTGCCTTGTTGTAATTATAAAGCGTGTAAGGAATGCTGAACGACTTCGAAAAGTTGAACGACTTGTCCACCGAATAAAAACCATCCACCGAAAGACCGTCCACAAATGGCAGGTTGTAGCTCGCGCGCAGGATACCGTTGAAAATTGAAGTGGGGTTGCTTACGGTACCACCCATGTTGGTTCCCAGTACCACAGGGTTCTGGTTCTCGACGCCGGTCGAATAGTAGCCGTTCGGATATTGCGCAATCACCGTAGGGTAAGCACGGTAAATCGAACGGAAGGTATTTCCTGCCGACGAAATCGGGAATGCACGGTTTTCCTGACGACCGGAGAGCCCGAGGCTAACTTTGAAATCCTTGGTCACATTGGCGTCAATGTTCGAGCGGAAATTATACTGTTTGTACTTCGTCGCACCGTTTTTGTATAAACCATCCTGGTAAATCGTGCCCAGCGACACGTAGTACTTTACGTTGTCTGTACCGCCATTGATTGCCAGATTATGCTGGTTTTGCAACGCGAAGTTTTTGAGCGCTTCCTTCTGCCAGTCGGTATTCGGGTAGTTCAATGGGTCGGAACCGTTGCGGAATTTCTCGATTTCCTCCGCCGTATAATGCTGGTTCATCCCGCCCGACGGATTGTTATAGTAATCGATTTCGTTCATGATCGTCGCATACGTAGGCGCATCCGCGAGCTTGGGAAGTCGTGTAGCCGACGAAAAACCCTGGTTGAAGCTGTAAGAAATGACCGGCTTGCCCGTTGTACCGCGTTTGGTGGTGACGAGGATTACCCCGTTGGCCGCACGGCTTCCGTAAACCGCTGCCGAAGCATCTTTCAGGATCGAAATGCTCTCGATATCGTTCGGATCGAGGCGATCGAGCCCTCCTACCTGGCCGGGAATACCGTCCACGACAATGAGTACGTCGTTATTACCTGTTGTCGCAAAACCGCGTACGGTGTAGCTCGAACCATCGTAACCCGGCTCACCGCCGCGGTTGTTGGCTACGAAGCCCGAAAACCGGCCTGCCAGGGAGTTCGAAAGGTTGGGTTGCGGGCTTTTCACAATGTCCGCTCCTTTCACTTCCGAAACAGAGCCCGTCAATGTGGCCTTTTTCTGCGTACCATAACCTACGACCACGATCTCGTCCAGGGTTTTATCGTTGGGAGCGAGCTTCACGTCCAGTTGGGAGCGGTTGCCTACCACGATTTCCTGGTTCAGATAACCGATGTAGGTAAACACGAGCGTACCGTTGCCATCCGGCAGGTTCAGCGAATACTTACCGTCCACGTCGGTAGTAGTACCGGTAGAAGTACCTTTCAGGATCACACTTGCGCCGGGCAGGCCTTCGCCTGTTTCGGAAGTGACCGTTCCTTTCACGTTAAAAGTGCCTTGTGCAAACGCTGAAAGGGAGGTTAAGGCGAAGAGCAGCAAAAAACACGCGGTGCACAAACTCGCCCGGAGGGCGTTGCCAATGGCAGGCAGACCGGTACCTTTTTGCGGGGTTGCTCCGAGAATTGGCCGGATCGGCCAGTTGACGGTGTAAAGGGCCACCCGGAGGGTTGTCCGAACATCATCACCTCTGTAAAAAGTTTTTTTCATACAGCTGTAAAAGTTGAATAATTGATGCCGATCAGTTCACTGAAGCAGCAGGCCGGCGATCTTGGTTTAGTCATAAACCAGAGCGACCGCCCGCCGCTTTTATAAATTGATCAATCAAAAGTAGGACTATTTCAACCCGGCCATAGGGGGACATTTTCGCATTAAAGAGGGGGTGAATTCACAAAAAATGCCCGATTCTGTTGGAATCAGGCATGAAAAGCTGGGGATACTCCAATAAACGTCCGGCTTACACAGCCTTTTTCCGGAAAAGGTCCTTATCGATCGTGCTGCGCTCGTGGAACGGCTTTCTGAATTTTTTCACATAATCCGAAGGCTTCATTCCAAACAGTTTCTGGAAATGCTCACGGAAATAGCGGATGTCGTTGATGCCGACGCTGAATGCCGTTTCGCTGATCGTGATATCAGTCGTGATGAGCAGCTGGGCGGCCTTACGGAGGCGTATGAACCTCACAAAACTGGTCGCCGACTGCCCTGAAATCGACTTAATGCGGTTATAGAGCGTAGAATGGCTCATCCCGATTTCCGCTGCAAGCACTTTAACATTGAAACCTGGGTCGGTGATGTGGTTCTCCACAATGCGGATACACTCGGTCAGGAACTCCTTATACTCGACTGAAATCTTGAAATCGCTCGTCTGCAGGGTGATTTCATTGTAAAAATACCTCTGGAGATCGTTGCGGTTACGGAGGATCGACGCCACTCTTGCCACCAGAATGTCCTTATCGAACGGCTTGCTGATGTAATCGTCGGCTCCGCCCTCAATGCCTTTCAGGCGCACGTCCTGCGAGGTGCTGGCCGTCAACAGGATCACCGGAATGTGGCTCAATGCCATATCGAGCTTCATTTGCCGGCACAGTTCGATACCCGAAGTACCTCCCATCATCACATCGCTGATCACAATATCGGGTAAATGCTTCCGTACGAGTTCCAGCCCCTCCTCCCCGCTCCCGGCGTCGAACATTTTGTACTTTCCCGAGAAAATGGAAGCCAGGTACTGCCTGATTTCCGGGTCGTCGTCGACAATCAGCATTGTGTGACTTTCGGTCGAAGGCTCCTTCATATCCAGCAACTCGCTTTGCCAATCGGGCAGCGCAGGTGCTTTCACCGGCATTACCCCATCCGAAAGCTCTTCAAGCAATACCGAACCCGGTATTTCGCTTCCGCGGGCATGGGAAACAAGGTCCGGGTGAGCCTTCCAAAGTAAAACGTGAAACGTAGTCCCACGGTCGAGCTCCGATTCATACCGCAGCTGCCCGAAGTGGTTCTCCACGAATGTTTTAGCCAGGTACAATCCAATTCCAAAACCACCCTTGGCCGTAAAACGGCGGTCGGCATATTGGTGAAAAACCTTGAAAATATCCTCGCCTGCATCCGCCGGAATCCCCGGCCCGGTATCGCTCACCGTAATTTCAACCTGATCGCCAAGGTCGAACACCTTTACGTGGACCGTTCCCCGCTCGGGGGTGAATTTCAATGCATTGGAAATGAGGTTAAAAATAGCTATTTCAGTTTTCTCCCAATCACAAAGCACTTCCAGTTCGGTTTCGGGTAGTGTCAGCTCGTAATGAATGTGTTTTTGCTCGGCCTGGTGCAGGAAGCATTGGAATACCTCGGTAACCAGTTGCGGAAAGTGATGCGCGGCGGGTTTGAGCTGGTCGGTCTGCTGGTCGGCTTTGCGGAAAAGCAGCAGCTGGTCGACGAGGCTGAGCAGGCGTTTGGCATTGCGATAAATGATGTGCATGTTGGCGGTGGTCGCCGACGAGACGTCGGCAGATGGCGACACCGACGAGACGTCGGCGCCAACGGCGCTTTGCATCATCTCCCGTATAGGATTGATAATCAATGTAAGCGGCGTACGGAACTCATGTGAAACGTTCGTAAAAAACGACAATTTCTTCTCGTTCAGCTCCATTTGCTGGCGCGTCTCCATGTGCGCGAGCTGCACTTCATACTTCATCTTCTCCTGGCCCAGCTTGTATTGCTGGTAATAGTACAACACGACCCCGATCGCCAGGATGTAGAGGAAATAGGCCCACCAGCTCTGGTACCAGGGCGGCATGACACGGATCGGCAGCGAAGCAAAGTCTTCAAACCAGATGCCGTCCTGGTTGGCCACCTTCACCTTAAATTCATAATTCCCCGAAGGCAGGTAGCGGTAGGTTGCCGAGCGCTCGTTTTCCACGTAGTTCCAGTCCTTGTCCAGGCCTTCCAGCATGTAGGCGTAGCGCGTGAGCTCCGGATAAGCGTAGTTCAATGCCGTATAGTCTATTGAAAAAACAGGTTGGTCGGGTTTGATCGAAAACCTACGCTGTTTGCCCAGGTATTCAAATAGCGAGATCGCCTCATTTTCCTTGTCTTTTCCGAATATCCTGATCCCGCTGATCATTACCTTCGGCTGGTAGCGCGATGCCCGCACCTGTTTCGGATCGAAGAGGTTCCAGCCCTCCGTACCGCCGAAGCTCATGAAACCGCTCTTGGTATTCAATAACGCAGAACCCGGATTGAATTGACCGCCTTGCAGGCCGTGGCTGGTATCGAAATTCTCGATCGAACCTGCCTTTAAGTCGATCCTCGACAATCCCTTGTTGGTACTCACCCATACTTTGTCCTGGCTCTCCGGCTGGATCGCATTGATCACATTGCTCGCCAAACCGCGTTTTTCATCGAAAAGACGGACTTTTTTCGCCCGCGTATCGAACAATAGCAGCCCATTCCCTTCCGACCCGATCCAAAGCCGGTCGAGACCATCCATATATAACGAGAAAACAATGCGATTCGACAAATAAGGCTCCTTACCCGCCGCATTGAACCACGCGGCAAACTCCATCGTACGGGTATTGAGGTAATTGAGCCCGCCTCCGTAAGTACCAATCCAGAGGTTCCCGTATTGATCCTCCGTAATGGCCCGGACATCGTTCGCATTGATCGAACTGTTGGACGGAATGAAATTGCGAAATTTCCCGGTCCGCTCGTTGAGCAAGCTCAGCCCTCCCCCGTTCGTCCCGACCCAGATATTCCGGCGTCGGTCCTGGTAAATCACCCGCACATCGTTTTTACCCAGTGAATGCGGGTCCGACGGATCTGCTGCATAACGCTTGAAGCTGTCTGTGGCGGGGTCGTAGCGGACCAGCCCTTTGGAATAGGTACCAAACCACAACCGGTCCTGCCTGTCGCGGTGCGCGGCGATGACGGCCCCGTCGGGCAACTGGCCGGGCTGGCCGGAAGCGGCGTAATGCTTGATTACTTCACCTGATGCAGTCGTTTTGTAAATACCGTCGCCATCCGTACCGATCCACAGGTTACCGTCTTTGTCGGCACACATTCCATAGTACCGCAAATAGCTTTCGGCTCGGGAATCAATGGTTTTTTGTTCAAACTTCCTGAATTTCTCGGGTATGGCGCTGATCAGGTACGTCCCCTCGCCATACGTGCCGAGCCACACGTTGCGGTCCTTATCAATATAAAGCGATTGCACCGAGCGCTGCGTAATGCCCTTATTATCCTTGTCATGCACTTGTTCGAAAACCAGTGCATCCGGCGCTCGCACCGCCATCTGCGACAATGCGAGGCGGTAGACCCCGCCATCCTGCACACCGATCAACAGGTTCTGCTGGCGATCTTCGATCAGCGAAAGGTAGATATCGCTGTGATGAAACGTATTGATATGCAAATCATAAAAGCGGTTTTCAGCTCTTTTGAACAAGATCAGCCCCCGGGAAGACGCGATCCACACATTCCGCAAATGGTCTTCATAAATGGCATTGATCCGCGACGCCGGCACATTATCCGTGTCCACCCCGGCCTTCACCAATTTGCCGGAAGGGTTGTATTTCCACACTTCGATCCCACTATCGCGCGAGCCGAGCCAGAGCATTCCCTGCGAATCCTCGAACACATTCAGGATGGAATTCGTGAAAAGTCCGGGCAGTGTTTGCTGGCTATGATGTATAAACTGATGAGTTTTAGTATTGAATGAAGCAAACCCGGAGCCATTCAAGGCAAGCCAGAGACGGTCGCCATGCCCTTGACTGATGTCGCTCACATCGTTTCCGACGCCACTTTTGTTTTGAAATGGCTTGTACCGGTTGAAACGCTGGCGGGCGGGCACAAACTCGGCGATCCCGTCGCGGGAGGAAACCCAAATCGTACCGTTTTTATCCCGAATGATGGATTTGACATAATTACCCGGCAAGCTATGCGGGTCGTTGCGGTCGTATTTGAAGTTTCTGAATGCAGTACCATCAAACCGGCTCACGCCGTCGCCTGTTGCGAACCACATCAGGCCGTCGTTGTCCTGCGCAATGCTGTTCACCACGCCAAACGACAAGCCTTCCCGAATCGAGTAACGAAGCACCCGCCCGGCGGCGTTGTCCACAGCATGCCCTGCCAGAGCTGCGCAGCACAGGCAAAGTGCTATTGAATTTGAAAATATGCGTTTCATCACCCGCATAACCCGCTTTTCTGACATATTTCCGAACGAAGTGGTTCTTACCCGCCCCGTTTTTTACAGGCGGAACTTCAAATATAACAGAATCGGCGCCGACTATTTAAAGGATACCTTCAACTTCTGGATGGACTGGTTCCTGAAAAATGCCACCTCTCCCTCTCCCATCCAGTTGATCTCCTGAAAAACGTCCATCAGCTCCGTCACGTTGGCGATGTCGCGATGATTCAGGACGCGGATCACATCGCCCGGCTTCATGCCTGCGCGCGCGAGAATGCTGTTTTCCGATACCGCTTCCACTACTACACCCTTCTCATCCGGTAACCCATATGCCGAGCGGTCCCCCAGCCCGTTGACATTCCGTAACTTGCCGCCCAGCCATGCCGTTTCCGATGTGGTTTTGCCATCGGCTACATTTTTGATCGCCGGCAACGGAACATGCGCCGCCTGGCTTTTCAGCTCGGGCGAAACGACACCAAACTGGTCCATTGGAAAATTCACAAACCCGATTTTCAATGCCGGACTGCCCGGTTTCACCCGGTAATCGCCTCGGGTAGCATCTTCAAACATCGGGTCGCCAGCCACGCTATGGGCATCGGTACCATTCAGACGGGCCTTTTCCAGCGCCTGTTGGTCGGGAAAGAGGTTATAATCGACCTCCTTGCCCCATTCATTCACCCGGATAGGCGCGTACGGCTTGGTCACGATGTTTTTCCGGAACACATCCCCGCTTCGGGCAAACCATACATGGGGATGAAAAGAGTTGTTGACCATAATATTGTTCTCCACCACCCGCTGAAACCCTTCGCGCAGCTTCAAACCGCCGTTCAGGCATAAATTATTGTAAATGTGATAATTGGAACTTCCATCATCGAGATCGATATCCCAGCCATGATCGCAGCGGAAACGGTTGTTGCGGATGACGATCGTCTTGCCGGCATCGAGCAGGATCAGCTCGGAATGCGCAGCTGCGAGGCTATCCATCCTTTCGCGCACCGGATGCCAGAACCGGTCGCGGCCCCAGGAATTGAACGACCCATGATCGCCCGTTTCAAGCACAGTATCAAATACATCGTTGAATTCGATCACATGCCCGCCCCACGTGCCCTCGCTCACGTTAATGCCCGCACGCGGGATGTTGTAAATCGTGTTATGGCTCACGGTGATCTCCATACTCATCGAAATCTCCACGCCGGCAATCTGCTTCTCCACACGCCCCAGACCGTGCATCAGGTTATCGTAAACCCTGCATTGGGCCGGGTAATTGTTGGTTTTCGGGCCGGGCGTCTTATCCATCTGGTCGTAAGGCACCGATTGGTTGTATTCAAAAGCCGGCGAACGCACCGCGGCGGGGTCGCCTACGAAGCAAACCGCGCTGGCGCCGGTTTCCTCGAAATGGCAGCCCGACACTTCGCCTCCCCGGTTATAATTGCTGAAAAACACCCCGTTGCCGCCTGTCGCATTGAAATGGCATTTCCGGATGGCGCAGTTTTCAGTGCCTTCCAGCAACACCGCTCCGCCGCGGTAAATAGCCCAGTCGCTGCGGAGCAGCGGTTCCCTGGTTTCCATGAAAGTGCGGAGGGTATGCGTGAGTTCGAGCCCCTCGATATGTATATTCCGTACGGGCTTCCCCACCGATCCTCGGAATTCGAACAAATGTCTGATCTGCGGTGTAAGCACCACGGGCACGTCCGGCGCGTATGCGTAAAGCGTGTGCGACGCGGCGTCATAATACCATTCGCCGGGTGCGTCGAGCTCTTCCAGCAGGTTTTCGATGAACCGGTATTTATCGTGCATACCCATCTGGCGGTTGTTCTGATAACCTCCTTCGAGCGCCAGGGTGGTGTCGCTGCTTTTGCCGGTTACCCGGTAATGGTAGTCGCCCCATTCGTGCTTGTGCATTGCATGAACGAATGCGCCTTCCGGTTTCTTCCAGGACTTGATTTTGGCCGCAGACAGTACATCCGCCGAATACCCGCCAAAATGGCTCGCCGCCGGGTCGAAATTCGGGTAACGCGCCATGTGCAGCTTTTTCTTACCGATAAAAAGCTGGTCGAAAATGTAGTTGCCATTAATCGTCGCCTTCTTGACATTCCCTTTGTATTCCAACCATTTAACGGCAACTGCTGCTGCACCGCTAATGGTTACTTTCTCTCCCGGGTAGGACTTGAAGGTAAGCGTCTGTCCCTCGCTCCGGGAGTCCTCCGGCCCGAAAACCAGGGGTCTGGAAAGCAGGTACGTACCTTTCCGTAGAAATACGGTAACCGTCCCGCGCATGCCACGTGCTTTGTTGCGCGCAGCTTCAAGCGTTGCCAGCGGCTTCTCCCGCGACCCGGGGTTTCGATCGTTACCATCCGGCGCCACGTAAATGTCCGCGGCGAATAATGAGCTCGTAAATACCGTACAAAACACGACGGTTATCAGGCTGACAATAAGAAACCTGGTTCTAAAAAAGGTCATAAAGAGCGGGAAAATGTTCTGCTATTCTGTACAAATCACACGTAACAAAGCAATCGATCGACTGATATCTACCTAACACGAAAACTCATTAATACCTGCCGATGGGTAAATAGCTGAATAAGAAATTCCATCATCAGCCTTATATCTAAACCTTGTTGCCCAGGGCTATTTGTCAATTTGCAGAACTTTCATCAACCTGAATTATGAATGAAGCACTTATCTTTTTAGAGCAGAGAATCTTCTGTCAGTTATCGCCGACGTTCTTTCGGGCTTTATTACATCCTTTTCCTTTCTTTTTACGCTTCTGCTCTTATTTCGTCCGCGCATTAAAATAGCCGGTCAGATCGCAACGCATGTCAAATCCTACGGCGGTCGATCGAACAAATGGTATTGCTTCAAAATCATCAACAGATCGCTTTTCAGGGCATTTGACCTTCGTGTGGAAGTTACTCAAAAGATCCCCATGACCGGCCCGGAGGGCAAAACGAACCACCGGACTGTCCCATTGGCGCTGGTAAAAGATCAGTACAACTACGTGGCACCGTTCCGTGTTGGCGAGAAATCCGAATATGCACTGTGGTTTCTGACCACCGACGACATTTTGACGATACTTAATGAAAATGAACACCACATCGTCGAACTGAGAGTAATCTGCAAACATGAACTTACCGGCTTGGGAAGCGTATTTGTAAGAACATATTCAAAACATGATATCAAGGAAGGCACTTTCAAATCGGGCAACACATTTGAAATTGTGAATTGAAAGCCGTATCATTACATTACTTTTAAGCCAACAAGGTTAAAACTCAATCTGCTATGAAACTAGACATTATTGTGATCTAAGCCCTTCCGGGGACAAGATTAAACTGAAAACGCAAAGGGCGCCTGATACGAGGCGCCCTTTGTCATTCCAATGTCTAGCTGACCCTCCCGGTAGCCGCCGGGATTGCTCAACTCCTACCAGCCCATATAATAGGTATCGCTCAACCACGTCGGACGGGTCAGGTGAAAATGCGATTCCAGCATTTTCTCCGCCTCGCAGAATGCTCCTTCCACCCATCCCTGCTGATCGGAATAGGCTTCGCCTACGACATAAATATTTTCATCGGTATCAGGCTTGCGCATGTAGGGCATGACGTTCCAGACCGCAACACCGGCTTTCCAGGCATGGTACCCGGCACCAAATGGGTCGTCGGACCAGTCCCTGAAATAGGTCACGTATGGTTCAGGGATTTCAACATCCGCGCCGTGCAGCTCACGCAGCTGGTTCATAATTTCGTTCACCATCAGTTGGGTAGCCTGCTCTCTTTCGAGCGCTTTCAGCTCCGCGAGCGAGGCCGATTCTGCCGCACTGACTTTGAAAAGCACGGTATCATCCGAAAGTGCCTTCCAGAATGTCTCCGTTTCCATATCCCCGTAGCTGCCCAGCAGCATCGAGTTGTTGTTCTGCGGATCGGTACCGAAATAGTAGCACTGGCGCATCGGAAGGTCGGTGATCGAATGCCCCGAGTCGATACCCAGCTTTTTCCACCACGGCTCCCGGAAGCCCATTAGTATTTTGAATGCAGGCTCCATGATCACCGAGCGGATGTTGTGATCGAGGGCCGTGTTTTCATTGGAATTGAAAAAGAAGTTCTGCTGATCGAGCAATTCCAGCGACTTCCGCGGCATACCCAATATGATGTGATTGGCGTAGGCATGCCAGATCTGGTTAGCCGGTATATTCAGGAACGTCAGCTCATAGCGATAGTGCTCCCGCTGATCGTGGCCTTTCGAGAAGGTCAGCAGCTTGTTTTCCGACCAGATACACGCCCCCGGAATGCCCATGTATTGGTTCGCCAGCGCATACGCAATGCTGTCGTAGCCTTCCTCGATGGTTTTGTAGGTAACATCAGCCGAAAAATCGCCTACCATATAAGGAAATGCTTCCGCCGCATTCCAGTTGATCGTGTTGGAATAATACCCGCCCGCATTGGCCACAAAACTGTACCCTTCCTCCGAAACCTGGTCCTTGATCAGATTCCAGAAGCCGAGGTCGTTCACTTTGCGCCCGTCGTAAGGCGATCCGGGGAAATGGTAAGTGAGGTTAGGCTTCACCTGGTCCCAATCCCGGCTGGTCAGTTTGAATCCGTAATCATATTGCGTCGGCCCTTTCGTCACCAGGCTTGAATAGTTGCTCACAAACCACGGATCGGCCATGAGCACGTCGTAGATAATCTTGTTGAAAAGCTGGTCGGAGCTGAAACCAATGTCGTCGTCGTTGAGATAATAGCGGGTTACCAGCTTCTCACCCTTGTCTTGCGCCACATTCCAGGCATTCTGTTTGAAATGCTGCTTGCGGAGGTAAAAAAGCAGGTCGGCAGGGTTACCCATCGGGAACGGAACGGGCGTCATATGGTCTTTGAGCACGGGGGTACGTTTGCTCAGGTCTTTTTCGGTCAGCGGGTAACCTTCAATGAGCGTCGTCACGATTTCCTGCGAAGTGAGGTAACGCATGCCCCCCAATTCGCCCCAGAAGTTCATTCCCGGCAGGATCACCGATTCGAGCCGCCCGCCGAGCCGCTCGCTCATATCGAAAATTTGCACCTGGTCGCCGGCGTACTTACCGACGTCGGTAAGACGGAAGGCACTGTACAAACCCGATGTTCCCGCGCCGATGATCGCGACTTCCATCTGCAAGCCGGGCTTCATCCCATTATTTAGCGGCGTGTTTTTATTCATGTTGATGGTTTTTAAATGGCTTTGAAATAATTGTAACCCAGCTTGAACGGCGAAATATCAAACGTGGAATGGCCGTCCAGAGCCAGCTCGGTCAGTATTTTGCCTAGAAACGGCGTAAACTTCGCCGCCCAGCCTGTGGCATACACCACAATGTTCTGGTTATTAGGCACGTAAGGCGGTGCAAAATCAATGAGCAGTTCCTTGTTCGGGATCTTGCTCAACGCAATGAGACAGGTGGAAGTGAAATACGGCGTCGGATCGAGGCCCGTCATGTGGTCGCGGACCCACGCCGACGTGTACGCGAGCTCCTGCGGGTTGGGCACGAGCGTGCGCTGCTCGGGGCTCGTGAGCGGGTCGATCACAAAATCGGGCGCTACGCGGATGTACTCCGGATGGTCCCAGTCCACACCAGGGAAACCATAAAACTGGTTGCCATTTGAGCCGATCGCATTCTGGAATACAAACCAGGTCGGGTACTGGATCTTCGGATCGGTCTTTTTGAAATAGCACGAGGACATATTCCAGTAAGTCGCCTCGATCGTAAAGCCGAGCAAATTGATAACGCTGTCGATATACGGGCCAGGTACCAACACCAGTTTTTCACTCGTAAAAACGCCTTTCGGTGTCGTCACGGTAAACAACTTTCCGTCCTGCCCGATGCCTGTCACCGGCGACTCATCTTGCAGGACCGTGTAAGGATCCCGCTCGCAAGCCTGGTACAGCGTTTCGATCGTAGCGCGGAAATCAATGCTGGCGCCGTCGGCCTGGAAAAGGCCCGTGTAAGTTTCGGGCAAGTTCCGGAAATGGTATTGCGCTTCGATTTCCTTTGCGGTAAGACTTGTATAAGGCACATTCAGCGCTTTGAGTGCCTGCTCCGCTTCGGCAATATTCCCCTCAGTGGAATGCACCGACGGATCACCAAACCAGAGCGTGCCGACCTTGTCGAGCAAAGTTCTGGGTGTCAGGGTTTGGAGCTCATCCCAATAGGGCTGTGCGTCCAGCGCCATTTGCACCATATATTCCTCCGGGTATGGAATGCGGTATTGCCGCGAAACACCCGCCGAGCTGCCCAGCTGGTTTTTGAAGTTGAATTGTTCCAGAACCAGTGTTTTCGCTTTTCGTTTTCCCAAATGGTAACCGGTGGAAAGGCCAATAGCCCCTCCCCCGACCACGATCACATCAAAGTGATGATCTGTTGGTTGCCTCATGAATATTCAATTTATTGTGAAGGTTTTAAGAAATGCTTATTGTTTCACGAGCGTATTGATGTTCACGTGTGGCCACTGGATCAGCTTGGACGGATCATGAAACTGCGGGATAAATTCGATAATGGAATTCTGCGAATATTGCAGTTGCAGAAACGAGCCGCCCGTATTCGGGTTCTTCACGGTTTCGATCCAGAAAGTAGCCTCGAAGCTCGTCGTGTTGGCATTTTGAACGATGAATGGAATGTTGGTAATCCCTCCTTTGTTGGCTGTGCTGACCGAAATGGTGGTCGTAGAAGTAATCGTCTGACCGGCAATCGCGTCGCGCAGGGTGGCATTCGGGTTCACCTTATTAAAGCCTTCCAGGGGCGTGAGATAAGGATCGGTGTAGCCCAGCGGCTTGGAGCCCGGACCGGTAATGGGCAAAGTACTGATATCCGGGATATCAGGCGCACCCGGCGTCACCGACGAACCGCCCAATGCCAGCAACGAGTCTCCGTGAGGTACCGATGCCTGCCGTGCAATGCTGAACTCATCCGGGCAATCCTGCAACAGGAGCCAGGTACCATTTTCGGCGTGGAGCAAACTACCGTCGACATTACTGTGAATGGAGAGGCTGTATAGCAACGTCGGTACCTGTTGCACAATATGCGTTCCACGGTTGGGTGTGGGCGTGCTTAACGGCGTCACAGTAAGTGTTTCGGTATAGGGCTGCACAAGGAGCAGGAAACCGCCTTTCTGATTGGGAACAGCAACCAGGTTCCAGCCTTTACGGCCCACCCAGGTACCGATCAGGTCGGTCAGCGGCCCGAACATCGAAACGGTTTCATCGGGGGCGCCGCCTAAACGAATGGTTTGAAGGGCATTGCTAGTAACTTTTAACATGGTGTATGATGGTTTAGTGAAAAAGAGAATGCGTACCGGGCACTCATGGCCTGTCAATCCGATCATTACCAACCTGCCATAACTCATCCGCTCCGGATTTCACCACGTTATATTATAGAACTAGTTTTATAATATTTGACAAACTAGTTGAAATAATAATCAATCAAACTAATACTACTTTCGAACTTATTTAACGGTCGAAGGCTTTTGCGGTACGGCAGTTTGGCAGCCCGCAATTCGTGGTCAGGTGTGGTCAAGGATAGTCAGGTGTGGTCAGATATAGTCAAGGGTAATCAGGTGCGGCCAAGTAGAGTCCAGTGTTGCCGGTGTTGTCAGGTATAGTCAAGTGTTGTCAGGGGTTGTAAACCAATCGCGTGACAATACTTGACTACACCTGACAACGAATGACAACATTCGACCATACTTGACAACTCCTGACTACACATGACATCCCCTGACTACGCATGACCTCCCCTGACCACCATGACAACGCCTGACTACACCTGACAACACCTGACCATTATCGCAGCCTCGCGCCACCCGGCCGGCCGTTAAAATTCCACGCCCCACATTATGTCCTACAAAAGGAATTATTAGTTTTACACCCAGAACCCATTTTTCGCCGCCTGGCCAATGCATGTATGAGTGATCTGAAAAAAGATATCCGGCCTTTGGAGGCTTCCACGATGACCGACCTGGTCGAATCCAGGCTGCGGGAGTATTTGAAACGGAAGTCATTCGTACCCGGCGATGCCTTGCCTAAAGAGCAGGAATTGGCTGACGCCCTTGGGGTGAGCCGGAACGTGGTGCGTGAGGCACTTAGTCGACTGCGGATGCTGGGAATGATCGATACGCGCAAAAAACGGGGTATGGTGCTCGCGCAGCCCGACATTCTCGGCTCGCTCGAGCGGGTGCTCGATCCGTTGATTTTGGGCAAAAACACATTGAAGGATATTTTCGAGCTGCGGCTGGTGCTGGAAATGGGCCTGGCCGACCTCATCTATCTCCGCAAAACCCCCGACGACATTACCGCCCTGGAAAGCATTGTAGCACAGGAGATCAACAAGCATCAGAAAGCCTTCCAGGTAGAACACGAAATCGCTTTCCACGGCAAGCTCTATCAGATGACGGGCAATGATACTTACATGCGTTTCCAGAAAATGTTGCTACCGGTTTTTGAATATGTGCTCGATTATGAAATCCGGACCAATGGCCAGGCCCACGTCGGCGAAGTCACGCACCGTGACTTGGTTGAAATCCTGAAAACAGGTGATTCAGAAGATTTCCGCCGAGGAATGAAAGCGCATTTAAAGCCCCATTTCGATCGGTTGACGGCCTAATAACAGCATTCCCTGAATCCCGCCAAGGAGAGATTGTTTTGCCGGGCCGCCCATTGTTGTTGCATGCCCAGGGCATTTAATGCCAACCCGTACCCACATTGTTGCTACCAATATTATATCGCCACGCGATTTTCCGCAGATCGAGGCCGTCGCGGTCTTCGATTGAAGCCTAAATGCCGTCAGGCATGCAACATTCGTAGAAAAGAGCACATGCACGGCTCAGAAATCCCCGTCAGGGATGCAACGACAGGCTCAACGTGCATATCCAGCCCAACAATTTGCATTATTTTCTGAATAAATATTTGGATGTTCAGTCACAATGCTTTTACATTTACTAATATGTAGAACATAACTACTAATTATGATCAAAAAAACATGGCTGGTCCTGTTCGTCCTGGCCGCCACCCGTACATTTTCACAAGACATTCCCGAAACGCACACATTGTTCCGGGGAGGTGAGGATGGCTATAATAGTTACCGCATTCCTTCGCTCATCCAGGCTAAAAATGGCGCACTCATCGCCTTTTGCGAAGGCCGTAAAGAGGGAGTCGGCGACGCAGGCGACATTGATCTGCTCATGAAACGCTCGACGGATAACGGCAAAACATGGAGCCGGCAAGTGGTTGTATGGGACGATGGCGCCAATACCTGCGGCAATCCATGCCCGGTGCTCGACGAACAAACTGGGGAAATTCTCCTGCTGATGACCCATAATCGCGGCGATGCGTCTGAAAAAGACATTATTACTAAAAAATCCGAGTCGACCCGGACGGTGTGGCTCTCCCGCAGTTCCGACAACGGTGCCACCTGGGCGAAACCGGTTGAAATAACCCAAACCACCAAGAAACCCGAGTGGGGATGGTATGCAACCGGCCCTGGCATTGGTATTCAAATCCGTAAGGGACCGCGAAAAGGCCGCCTTGTGATCCCCTGTGATTTCAGCTACGACGATCCCAACGGCAAAGTTCGCAACGGCCCGTTCGAATATGGGGCGCACGCCATTTACAGTGACGACCATGGCAAAACATGGCAGCTCGGCGGCACAATTACGCCCAATATGAATGAATGCCAGGTCGTTGAAGTCGACGACGGCAATGGCACACTACTGATGAACATGCGCTCCTACTTTGGCCGCGGAAGGCGGGCCCAATCGCTGAGTTATGATGGCGGTGTGAGCTGGACCGCGCCGGAAGACATTCCGGAGCTCGTCGAACCGGTATGCCAGGGGTCGATCATCCGCTACCGGCGCCCGAATGCAAAAGGCCTCGGTGCAATGCTCTTTCTCAATCCCGCGAGCACCACCAAACGCCATAACCTGACGTTACGGGCCAGTTTCAATGAGGGAAAAACGTGGCCGGTCATACGAACCATTTTCCCTGGTCCGTCGGCCTATTCATCTATGGCCGTGTTACGGGACGGCAATATCCTGTGCCTTTATGAAGCTGGTAAAACCGGTGCTTACGAGCAGATCGTACTGCAAACAATTACCCCAAAATGGCTGTTCGGACCTTACAAATAGCTGAATTTCAACACTTCCATTCCATATGCTTACCATCCAACACACCGACGGCCTCATTGCCGCGCTTTTCACACCTTTACATCCGGACGGCTCTGTGCATTACGAACTGCTTCCCACATTGGTCGAGCATTTGATCGCCACCGGCGTTTCGGGCATATTCATATGCGGCAGTAATGGCGAAGGCCCCAACCTCACGCTCGAAGAACGCATGCGGATAGCTGAAACCGTGATCAATGCCGGTAAAGGTCGCCTGAGTATGATCGTACACGTAGGGCACGCGAGCATCGCGGAGGCGCGCAAGTTGGCAGGTCACGCGCAGGAAGCGGGTGCGGACGCTATCTCGTCGGTCGCAGCATTCTATTTCAAACCCACCTCGGTACAAAACCTCGCCGATTGTATGTCCGACATCGCGGCCGGCGCACCGAAATTGCCATTCTATTACTATCATATTCCTTCACTCACCGGCTTTTCCGTGGACGTGCTCGACTTCATGCGCATTGCCGAAAAGCAAATCCCCAACTTCGCCGGTGTAAAGTACACCGCGGCTACGCTTTGGGAGTACCAGGAATGCCTGAATTTCGATAACGGCAAATATGATGTGTTATATGGTTTTGATGAAAACCACTTGCCCGCATTGTCGATGGGCGCCAAAGGCTGCATCGGAAGCACTTTCAATTTCGCTGCCCCATTCTATTTAAAAGTAAGGCAGTATTTCGAAGCTGGCGAGATGGAAAAGGCACGGAAACAAATGCTGTTTTGCGTAGAAATGGTCCGTACGGTAGTGCAATACGCACCGATCCCCGCCCAAAAAGCGGTGATGAAAATGCTCGGCTTCGATATGGGTCCATGCCGGCTACCGCTCGAAGTGCTGTCCGATGGCCAATACCAGGCGCTGCACCGGCAACTGACCGACATCGGTTTTTTCAAATTCCTGCCCAACGGAGAAGCCACCCCTGACCACCCATGACTATACCTGACTGAATGACTGAATGATTGAATACATGAGTGAATAATTAAAGACCCGATGAGCCGCTTCCTTTTCTTTCTGACCATTTTCCTGCAAGCTGTGATTTCGAATGCCCAGCAGCCGGGGCCTTCGCCTCTGCAATGGAAAGACCTGCCATCCCTTCCCGACGATGTGGGATTTGCCGGTGCTTATGCAGGCGTGAGTAACGATGCGCTGGTTGTCGCGGGGGGTGTCAACTTCCCGGGCAATGCCGGGCCATGGGGTACCGCGCCTAAAACCTGGTACGACGGCATTTTTGTATTGGAAAATCCTTCGGGGAGCTGGAAGAAAGTGGGTAGACTGCCGCACGCAATGGGTTACGGTATTTCGCTGACCACGCCGGAAGGCATTTTCTGCCTCGGAGGCGCCGACGGTACCCGGCATTACAATCAGGCGTTTTATCTCAATTGGAAGGACGGCCGCATTGCCACCACGCCGCTCCCTGCATTGCCTGTCGCGCTTGCATACGCTTCCGGCGCATTGCTGGGCGATAAAATACTTGTTGCAGGCGGTACCAGCGCGCCGTCCGATACCAATGCGCTCAACCGTTTCTGGGAATTTGATTTATACAAAAAACAATGGAGCGAACTGCCGGCTATACCCGGCAACGGACGTATGCTGGCCGTCGCCGGCGCGCAGGACGGCCGATTCTACCTTTTTAGCGGAGCAGAACTGCACTATAATGCAGCCACAGGCGCGGTAAAACGTAATTATTTGAATGAATGCCTTGCCTATAACCCGGTAAGCAAAACCTGGAAACGCATCGCAGACTTGCCCAATGCGGTGGCGGCTGCACCCTCGCCGGCATACGCGGCCGGGCAGTCGCACCTGCTCGTGGTGGGCGGGGACGATGGCGCACATGTGCAACGGGTGACGGAGCTGCGCGAAAAGCATCCCGGTTTCCGCAATGAAATCATGGCCTACCACAGCATTACCGATACCTGGGCCTCGCTCGGGACATTTCAGGGAGGGAAAACGTCTGTTACGACGCCGCTCGTGACCTGGAATGGGCAACTGGTGATCCCTTCCGGCGAAGTTCAGCCGGGTATCCGCACGCCCCGGGTAATCGCGGGCAGCCCGGTGGTAAATACGGGTACGTTCAACGGCATAGACTGGGGTGTGGTGGCGGTTTATTTTCTGCTGGTACTGGGCATCAGCATTTATGTTTCCCGCAAAATGAGCGCCAGCACCGACGATTTCTTCCTTGGCGGCCAGAATATCCCCTGGTGGGCGGCCGGACTAAGCATTTTCGGGAGCAAACTGAGCGCCCTCACTTTCATCGCCATTCCGGCCAAAACTTATGCTACTGACTGGACATACATTTTTGCCAATGCAATGATCGTCGTCGTTGCGCCGATTGTGATCTGGTTTTTCCTGCCTTATTTCCGCAAACTAAAAATCACCAGCGTGTACGAGTACCTCGCATTCCGGTTCAGTAAAACGGTAAAGCTGGTCGGCAGCCTTACATTTGTAGTTTTTCAGGTAGGAAGGCTAGGCATCGTGATTTACCTTCCTGCGTTAGTTCTGAGCACCGTTACCGGTATGAACCTCATGCTTTGCATTATCCTTACCAGCCTCATTACCACTGCCTATACCATCTCCGGCGGCATTGAAGCCGTGGTTTGGACGGAGGTAATGCAGGTGGGTGTGCTACTGGGCGGGGCGTTCGTCAGCTTATTCTTCATTGCCTATGCATCCGGGGGTTTCGATGCGCTGTTCGGACAGGCGGGCGACGCCGGCAAGTTTCATATGGTCAACAACGGCTGGGCCATAACCGAACCGGTGCTATGGGTGGTTCTGGCAGGTAATTTCATGACGCAGATTGTTACCTATACGTCCGACCAGGTGGTGGTACAGCGCTACCTCACTACGCCCACCGAAGCGGAAGCCCGGCGGTCGATCTGGACCAATGCGTTGCTCGTCATTCCCGCCACATTGATTTTCTTCCTCGTCGGGACCGCCTTGTGGGTGTATTTCAAACAAAATCCCCAACTCCTCAACCCGATAGCGCGTACCGACGATATTTTCCCATGGTTCATCTCTACGCAATTGCCTGCCGGCCTGCGGGGGTTGGTGATAGCCGGTCTTTTCGCGGCCACCATGTCGACGATCAGTTCGTCTATGAATTCCATTGCTACGGTCGTCACCACCGATTTTTTTCAGCACTTCGTTCCCCACTCCAACGATCTGCGGCGCTTCCGCTTTGCCCGCTACACCACCCTCGCATTGGGCGCCGCGGGGATCGGCATTGCCGTCTGGCTGGTTTTTATGGAGAACAACAGCATTTGGGACCAGTACCTGAAACTGATCGGCATATTCGGCGGCTGCCTGGCGGGAATGTTTGTAGCCGGTATATTCGTCCCTTCCATCAACAGCACGGGAGTCCTCGCCGGTTTTTTCCTTAGCGCAGTGCTACTCTATTTCGTTCAGGCCAATGGCTGGGTACATTTCTTCCTGTATCCCGGTGTCGGCATTTTCGGATGTGTGATTTTCGGGTGGCTGGTAAGCAAAGCCTTCCCCCGGCTTTCCTGAGCCCGCTTTCGGAAAAAGTTACGCGCGCGGCATTTTATAGCCATTGTGGTATTCACTGGTAATCAATTTATTAGCCATAGAGTCATCAAACTCACCTTTTTGAGCATTCCAATGGAGTGTAGTACCCATGCGGTAAGCGATATTACCCATTTGTGAAAGTATCGCCACTTCTGCACCCGCCTGTATGGGCGCACGCAGATCATCCATGCGCCTCGAGCGGATCACCTCCACGAAGTTTTTGGCGTGCTCATCCAAGCCATTGTCGGACGACTTCGTAAGCTGAACCGCCTCCATACGTTTTTCGTAGGGTACCACTTCCCAACCCTGCCGGTCGACGATGAGTGTGCCGTTCTCACCCAGGAATGCGATGCCGTGCTGGCGGTTGTAGATACCCGCGCCGTAGCCGATCACATGCTCCCATTGGATGTTAAAATCGTCGTATTCGAAGAGGGCAGTCAACGTGTCGGGCGTTTCGGCGCCGGGGTTACGCAGCATGGCCCCGCTTGCGCTGACGCGTTTCGGCGTGGCACCGGCCTTCATACCCAGCAATGCGTAGTCGAGCAAATGCACACCCCAGTCGGTCATGATGCCTCCTGCGTAATCCCAGAACCAGCGAAATGAGCCATGAAAACGATTGGGATTGAAAGGTCTTTTCCTTGCCGGACCGAGCCATTGGCCATAGTCGACGCCCACCGGAGCTGCGCCATCCGGCTGTTGTAAAATGGGATTGCCATAATTAAAATACCCCCACACTTTCACCAGTCCCACTTTACCGAGCTTTCCCGAATGCACAAAATCAACTGCGTCCCGAAAATGCTTCTGGCTGCGCTGCCATTGCCCTACCTGCACAACCCGGTTGGTCTTTTGTTGCGCAGCTACCATCGCCCTGCATTCGGCGATGGAATTCCCGATCGGCTTTTCAACGTATACATCCTTACCTGCATCGCAGGCCTCGGCCATCATGAGGCAATGCCAATGATCGGGCGTACCGATTACCACTGCATCGATGTCCTTGCTATCCAGAACCTTCCGGTAGTCGCTGTAAGTCTGGACCTGCATTCCCCTCCCTGCCAGTTCCGCCGCTCGCTTGTCGAGCACATTGCGATCAACATCGCATAGCGCCACACATTCCACGCCCGGGTTTTTCATCACCGCGTTAACGTCCGCCCATCCCATGCTGTTGATCCCGATCGCCGCTACCCGTATCCTGTCACCCGGCGATCCGATGGACGTCGATCCGCGCGCACCTGCGTACGTAAAGTTGGTGATAACGGGCGAGACAGCAGTACCTCCGGCTATGGCCGTGGCAGTATGGATGAATTTTCTTCTCGAAATGGTCATGACAACTCCTTTGGACGATGAGCACAAAACAAAGCGGGTCTTCCCGCATTTTTACCGCTGTTTTTAGACAAAGTATCCTTGCAATATTTCAAATGTCAATCTGACAAATCCCGCCGGAAGTGATCTTCTTTGATCTGCTCTTGGCCGAACCGGGGTAAAACTCACCGACGCCGACAGAATCAGCTTCAAGAATGTGAAACTGATCACGAAGCAATCGGAACCCGTCATTTTCACCGACAATACTACCAATATTTCCTTCGATGGCCTGCAATACAACGACCACGCCGAGACGCTCATTTCGGACACCGGTGAACGCAGCCAGAACATCAGCATCGCACATATCGATACTTCGAAGGCCAAAAAAGTTAAAGGAATTTTCAAAGAGAAGCCCAGGACAAGGGCCTGGTCATTCATGGGGGTGAATAATAATTTTCGAATCGCCGACAATAAAAGAAAATTCTACGCTGGCCGAATGCTGTCCAGGTTTAAAACCACGGAGCGTTTGCGGCCCGAATAATTGTATTTGACCGAAACACGGTCGCCGGCCTGGGGAATGCGAATAAGCTGCTCCCGCAATACATGGACCTCGGTCACAAAATTGCGCCCCCGCGCCGGCTTCACATGGATCTGGAAGGTATAGTAGGTTTCACCCTGAAGGTAGGATCCGCGATGCTCTTCCGAAAGCAGCACCACCGCGTCCGCGACCTGCCCGTCGCGGATTTCCTTACCTCCCAGTAGGAGCATCGTGCGTCGGAACCGCAGCACGAACCACACTCCTCCAACGATCAGAAATGCCAGTAATAAAATGAGCAACAATTGCCCTGCATGTATCGCCAATATCTCCATAGCCAATAGAATTCGATGGCTTCAAAGAAAAGACGCAATGTTCCAAAGTACGACAATTGTGATTTAACGGACAGTTTCACTTATCGAGTGGCTGGTTTCCGAGAGGCAATTGTAAAAGCACTTCCTCTTTCTTTCGCCTTGATATTTCTACGCGGCTTCCGTCCAGTAGTTCTACCAAATCGTGGTCAGCCATGAGTTTTGCAATAAATTTCGGGTTTACCAAATGTGACTTGTGCGTCCGTATAAAACCGAATTCCGTCAGCATTTCCTCATAGTATTTCAAAGTCTTGCTGGCCAGTACCGGCTTGCGGCTTTTAATGAAGATATTGGTATAATTCCCTTCCCCCTGCAAACGGACGATCTGATCGAGTGTGAAGAAAGACACGCCATCCTGGTAAGGTACGGCGAGCCGGAACTCGCTCGCACGCTTGTGCGCGATGTTACGCACGAGGTTGTCGAACAGCACCGGGTTCTGATGTACGTTCTGCTTTTTCAGGAAGCGGTCCACCGCGGAGCGCAATTCATCGGGGTCGACCGGTTTGAGCAGATAATCCAGCGCGCTGAACCGGATCGCCTGTACCGCATATTGATTATAAGCCGTCGTAAATATGACCTCGAAAGCAGGCTCCTTCAAAGCCCTCAGAAAATCGAAGCCGTTTTTACCAGGCATTTCCACATCGAGAAAAACAATATTCGGCCGGAACGTTTTGAGTATTTCAAGCGCAATATCCACTGATTCAGCCTGTTTCACCTCTCGTATCTCTTCCACATAAGTTTCAATGTAATGCGCCAGCACGTTTCTTGATTTCGGCTCGTCGTCAACAATAAGTGCTTTGATCATTGTCTAAGTCTGATATAAGTAGGTAGATAATTCAATTCTGACAAGCGTCCCGGTCGGGTTGCCGGCGGCATCGTACCGGTCGATCACTTGCAGGGAGGCATGGTTGCCCTGACGGGCAAGGACGTCGATCCGGTCTTCACAGATACGTATTCCACGCGATTCGTGTTCCCGTGTGCGGGAGGAATTTGCCCTGAGTTCTGCGGACTTTTTCCGGCCGATGCCATTGTCCTCTATTTCGCAGGCAAACTGTTCGGGTCCGATCAGGAAAAACCGGATACTCATATGCCTTTCCCCTTCTTTATGCATTAACCCGTGCCACAAACCATTCTCCACAAAAGGCTGCAGCAGCATCGACGGTAACCGCACATAGTCATCTTCCAGCTCGGGATCCAATTCAATCGAATAAGTAAATCCCTGTCCAAAACGCATCAGTTCCAGTTCGAGATAGAGTTCCAGCACGTCCCGCTCTTCGGCGATCGTCACCAGGTTCCGGCCCGAATTATTCAACACCAGCCTGAACAGCTTGGCGAATTTGTTGAGGTACTTGCTGGCCTCGGCGTATTTCTTAGTGACAATGCATTCCTGGATACTATTGAGACAATTGAAAATAAAATGCGGGTTCATCTGTGCCCGCAGGGCCATCAACTGGCTTTCGGCAAGCATTTTATTGATCCGGAGCAACATAATTTCCTGCCGTTCGGCCTGCGCACGGGCCATCGCTTCGGTAATCTTGTTGGCGCTGATGGCGGCGATCGTCGAGATCACCCGCACATGGTTTTGGTTATAGAAATTCCTGCGCGGATGTTCCGAGTCGATCACCCCGATTACCTGCCCTTCATGCAGGATCGGCACCGCCAGCTCCGACGCCCTCGCCTGATCGTCGACAATGTAACGCGGGTCTTTGGAAGTATCACCGATGATCTGCGGCATACCCGTAGCCGCCGCGGCACCTACAATCCCCTCGCCGACGGGTATTTCGATCGGATTGAGGATTTCGTATTCCTTCGGACTTTTCGGCCCGTAAGCCGCTTTCTGGATCAGCTTGCCGCTCTCTTTATCGAGCAGGTAAACCACGCAATCTTCAAAATGCAGCTTGGAAATACAGTTGCGGGCAATATCCCAGCATATTTCATTCACGGAGTTATCGCCGTAAACGCTGTTGGCAAAATACTCAATCGTGTCGTCGAGATCCTTTTTCCGTTGTCTTTTAATGTAAACCGTATAAATCCAGTACAAAATACCCATAATGGCCGCTGTACAGGCGATCAGGAACCACCAGGTCTGCCACCAATGCGGTAGCACCCGTATTTTGAGCGTCTCGGCAGCCTTCATCCACCGGCCATTCTCATCGGTACTCCTTACTTTAAAAACGTAGTCGCCGGGTAGCAGGCTCGTGTAAGATGCCGTGATATTGCGCCCGGCCAGTACCCAATCATCGTCCAGCCCCACGAGCTGGTAGCTGTATTGCAGCGAAGGAATGTCTCGGTGACTGAGCGATGCATATTGAAAGGTAACAAATGATTCGTCCGGTTTCAATTCCAGCAAATCACCCTTGAGGTCCCGGATACGCTCTTGTCCGAAAATTTTAACGGAAGTAATACCAGGCGGCTTTTGCACGGGTACCGAAGCAAAATGCCGTGGATTGATCACCACAACATGATCGAGCATTACTGCGTAGATTTTGCCGCCCGCCACTGTTACGTAGTTCCAATAGTCCTGTAACGTCTTACCCAGATCCAATTCCACCTTACTGACGTTGTTGCTGACAGGGTCGTACGCAGCCAGTCCCTCCCGCGTAGCTGCCCACACTACGCCGTTGTCGTCGATATCCAGTGAAGAAACCTGATCATATGGCAGGCCGTTTTTGGTACTAATACTGGTGATAACCTGACCGTTGACATCGAGTTTCATCAGCCCGGCGGATGTCGACGCAGCCCAAATGTCGCCTGTCTTGCTCTGGCGCATGGCGTATATAAATTCATCGGCAATGGCGGGCGTATTCAATTGTGTGAAACGCCCGGTCGCCTGGTTATAACGCAATAGGCCTTTACCCTCAACAGCAAAAAGGATGTCGCCGTTGGAGAGCAGGACAAAGGCCTGCGAATTGGCAAATTCGAACAACCCGTATTTCGGGTCGGTACCGTCGAAACGGACGCAAACTTTCGTGACCGGATTGTACCGATAGAATGCGTCGCCATCGATTTCGAACCAGATATTACCTTGTTTATCCAAAAAGACGAAAGGCGCCTGATACGACGACAGTCCTTTCTTCATCTGATCGAAACGCTGCAAAACCGTTTGCCCCGGCGCAAGCGAATAAATGCCGTCGAATCCGGCAAACCACCAGGTCTCACCCACTTTTGCTGCCATTACAGAACGATTATTTCGCAACCTTTTGCTCGGCGTGAGGTATTTCTGATAGGTACGATCAACCGTATTATAAAACACGACACCGTCTTCCTTGCACGCGATGATCGTCTTACCCTCGACGGTAATGGAGTTGGCATGGGCGAAACTCGTTTCCAGGAAGAAATGAAAACTGGGCAGTTTGTAAATGGCCTCAATGGGATTCTTGGGCAGTGTTTTGCTCACACCATTAATCGTACCCAGCCACACGTTGCCCTGCGAATCGGAAATAGCATCCCTAAAATGCCCGTAGGCGATCGTATAAGCCTGGTCCTGACTGTACTCCAACTTACGAAACGGTTGACCCGGTTCTTTCAGGAACGCCGCAAACAGCCAGGTAGAAACCCACACTCTGTCCTGACGATCAATAAAAATAAAGTTGCAGCCTTCACCGATCTGCTTACCGTCCAGCTCATAATGCTTGTCCAGTTTACCAGTCCGGTAGTCCCAGTAGTTCAGCGTTGGCTCCGTATCACAGCCATACCATACATTACCGCTCCGGTCGAGTGCAATGGCATTCACATGCTCCGATTCAAGCAGGGGGCTTTTCAGGGGATTATTGCCTTTGAAATAAACCAGTCTGGATTTACAATCGACAAAAAAGGGTCTGTTCCCGCCCACCCACAGTCCGCTCCGCAGCGTGTCATACACCATAAAAGTGAGTTGGAAATGCGAAAAATCGAACTTTCGGGCTTCGGGGAATACCTCTGTCAGGGGTTTCAATTTTTGATGGTCATACAAATAAAGTCCGTCGGATGCGCCGATCCATATGCGGCCCTGTCCGTCAGCGCGGATGCGCACAATATATTTTTGCGCCAGCGATTCAAACCGGGGATCCCTCGAGAACCTGCCCGTTTTTTTGTCGAACAGCAGGATGCCTCTCCGCAGCCCAATCATAAGGGTATCTTCCCCGTTAAAAGGCAGAATGGCGTTTACGAAGTGCTTTTGTCCGCCATTCACATCATGGAACCGCTGCACGACCGCACCGTCGTAACGATCGAGCCCCGCAGAAGTACCAATCCACAGAAAGCCTGAAGAATCTTTATATAAACATCTGATTTGCTTGGCACTGAGCCCATCCTGCCATCTGATGTTCTGAAACAGCGTCTGCGCCCCAAGTTGTCCGCCCAAAAAGACAAGACCTACAAGGGGTAATACACTAACCAGCTTTTTAAGGAAGAGCATCACTGCCGACAGGATTTTCATTGATGATTCGCATTCAATATCTGCGATCTCGAGACCAAATACGTCAATTCTATACAACTGTACTACCTCATTTATTTATCGGTAGAAACCCTTAACCGCCTCAAAATCGTTGAAATGGCATTTTTCAACACACCGGATAATCAGTGATTTACCGGTAAATAGTCAATAGTTACCGTTGCATCATTAAAACTGGACGTTACTTGTCCCGATATGCACTTTTGCGGCTCTATTCCCAACGCCATGAAAAATAATCCTCATCACACTCAACCTCATCCTATACTGTTATGCTGATCCTGCTTCTGATAACCGGCGTATGCCTGACACTCGTCGTCGCAAGCGTGTTCCTGCTCCGCCCTGCTACCGAGTCTTTCACCCCTTCGCCATCCTTTGACGTTTACGAAATCGACAACAAACTGGTTTTTTACAAGGGAAAAGACGGCAGCAAATCATTGATCCCCGACGCACACGCCAGGACCTTCCAGATCCTGACGGCCGGTCCGGTGGGACAATCGGGGCCTTCGCTTTACGCACGCGATTTTGAAAATGTCTATTTTCAGGGCAAATGCATTCCGGGTGCTAACCCCGTATACTTTCAGATCCTGGGCACCGATCTTGGGCGGGACGATCGGCATGTGTTTAAAGCAAACGACCTGATGTCCTCCGACGCCAGGAACTTCAAACGCCTGGACGAGCGATTGAGCAAGGACAGCCAGCGTGTTTATTTCGACGACCAGGTGATCTCCGAAGCTGCCAGCCATTTCAGGTACATCGGTAAATGGCAAAGGACCTCATTTTACAAAGATCACAGCAAGGTCTTTGTCAATGGCAAGGGCTACCGCGTCGCCGACATCGACACTTTCGATTATGCGGGAAATGGCATTTTTACCGATCGTTACCAGGTATACAAATTCAACGGAGACGGCTTTCAAAGCAATTCCGGGCAACCTGTATTCCGGGCAATGATGCAATTCCAGCCCGCTTTTGGGTAAAGATATGAACTATCTGAAAATCGTTACCATCTTCAATTGGGTGGTGATCGCCCTGCTGTTCCTGCTCGTAATGGCCGAAACGCTGTTCCCTACCAAAGGCGGCGGGGATGCGGCTTCCGGGATGGGAAGAGCTATCTACTACCTGGCAATCATCGCCCTGGTTGTGTTGGTCTCGCTCAATCTTCTTCCATTTAATTGGAGCAAATACACCGCATTCATCCTCGTTGCAGTGCCGCTTTTCTGGGTGGCGTTCGGGTCTTCCATTAGCAATTTCAAAAGAGGTATCACCAACATGATTGAGGCGAAACCGTTTTTTGAAGACAAAGAAAGGGACAGAATGGCCATTGCGATTTTTAATGCAAAGCCGGATAAATTGAAAAAATACATCACGGACGTACAGCCGCGGCTCCGGGATAACGCTTACGGTTATCCGTTACTTGAAATGGCCGTTGCAAACGCGGGCTCTGTCGACCACGACGGCGAACGGCGCCTGGAATGCATTCGAGCGCTCTTGCAGGCGGGCGTGAGCATTAAAAGTGACGATCCCGACGTCGAAAAAATCCATTTCTCGCCCGCGACGTCCGGAAACGCACCTGTACTTCGCCTACTACTGGAACACGGCGCCGATGCCAATGCTAGGGTGACCGATTACGGCAGCGGCAAACCCGACGTAGTCCCTATCATCTTCGAAGCACTGTCAACTTCCTACGGGGCATATGATTGCGTAAAAGCACTGCTGGACCACGGTGCCGACCCCAATGCCGTCAAACCGTGGGACGGCGACCATGAAAAAATGTCAGTACTGCTCTACGCCGCCGAACGGCAATACTGGGGCGTATGCAAGATGCTCATCGAAAAAGGTGCCGACCCGCGTTATACCACGCCGGACGGCACCTCCATACAAACTTTTATCGAGCAGGGCGATAGTTTTTACCCCGAAAACGAGCAGGCGCTGGCCGACTTTGAGGCCGTTCGGGCGATAATGGAAGGGCCGCCGGCAACCAGTCGCTGACCACACTGCCCTATTTCATCCGTTTCGCAGTAGCATCGAACATGCTCATCATACTTCCTTTCAGATTGTCATCATCCACCTTCGAAAGATCAACAGTCACGTCGTAGCCCTGGGCCGAAAAACCGATTGTAATCTTGTCGGCCGCCTCGTCGACGCTGGTAATGGCTATTTTTTCGGCGCTGGGGTCTGTTGCGTTGGTGATTTGGCCAGTGAGTTTGCCGTCGGTCCGGGCCAGGTCTGCAACGAGTTTAGCATCGCCATTGGGTGTTCCGAAAACGGTGATCTCCCATTTACCGGCAAAAAAGTCGGCGGGTGCCGTTTGCGCAATGCTCGTGCAAACTGCGCCCAGCAGGCACAGGATCATCATCATAGAGTTAAGCCTTCTCATAATCGATACGTTTTTAGTGAAGAAATGAAACCATCCGGCAAGGGGATGTCGACCTCCCGCGACCGTCGTACAGCAAATGTAAAGAAGAAGTTTATTTATTGTCTATATTTAAGACAATAATATTTTTCCAATTACTTATTTATTTAATACAAACAAGCTTCAAAGGTGCCGGACAGCAAATTTGTCTGGATTACCCCTTGTAAAAGTCTGTTTTACACACCTGTGCCACGCCTCAAACTGGTTAACTTTACGAGAAACATCGCACCATGAAAATGAGACCCGGCGAGTTTATCGCCCTTTCGGCCTGCACGATGACGCTCACTGCCCTTGGCATCGATATTATGCTGCCCGCATTCGGTGAGGTACGAAGGCATTTTGGCCTGAACGCCGACGCTACCGATACA
This sequence comes from Dyadobacter sp. BHUBP1, assembly GCF_050587785.1. Classification (NCBI taxonomy): domain Bacteria; kingdom Pseudomonadati; phylum Bacteroidota; class Cytophagia; order Cytophagales; family Spirosomataceae; genus Dyadobacter; species Dyadobacter sp. BHUBP1. The sequence continues at coordinate 554,472 of NZ_JBOBIH010000004.1, read as the reverse complement.
GCGCAGATCATCTCCTTCTTCTTTATGGGACAGGTAGCCCAGATTTTCTTCGGCGCGCTCTCCGACCGTTTCGGGCGCCTGGCCATCCTGCGAATCGGGTTCCCGTTATACATCGCCGGAGGTGTCATAGCCGCACTGGCCCCCGACCTGCCCACCATGCTCGCTGCACGCTTTTTTGCCGGTATGGGTGCTTCCGCTGTATTTATGACGACCATAGCCGGCGTGCGCGACCGTTTTGTGGGGGATGAAATGGCACGTATCCTGTCTCTGATATTTACAATTTTTCTGTTCACACCGGTGATCGCCCCGTTTTTGGGACTGGCTATTATGTCTGTGGGATCCTGGAAAATGGTATTTCTCACCCCACCATTGTTCGCCGTAGCTGTGTTCCTATGGTCGCTACGCCTCGAAGAATCGCTTCCGCCTGCACAACGCACGCCGCTGAACCGCGCGCGCATATGGCGCTCCATCGTACAGGTGATCGGCAACCGCACTTTCCTGCGCTATACGACGGTTACTACGCTGCTTTTCACAGCATTAAGCTCCTACGTATCCAGCTCCGAGCACATTGTGGGAGAGATTTATGGCAAACCCGAGCTTTTCGCCTGGATTTTCGCAGGGATGGGTGCAATGATGTCCATGTGTGCATTGCTGAACTCCCGGCTGTCGTCCCTGTTCGGTGCCCGGCGGACAATCAAATGGCTTCTGGTAATTTATACCGTTATAGGCGCTGCATTACTTGCATTCACCTGGGCATTTGGCGACCCACCGCGCATGCCCCTGTTTTTCATCGCCGTGACCCTGATGCTCGCGATCAATTTGGCCGTGGAGCCCAATAGCAGTGCATTAGCCCTGGAACCAATGGGTAATATGGCGGGAATGGCTTCGGCTATTTATGGTACCTGCTTTTTCTTTGTAGGCGCTACGCTCGGCTCCGTAACAAGCCATATGATGGCCCATGGGGTATTTCCGCTGGTAGTTTGCTTTTTCGCATTTGGGTTAATCTCCGTGCTGCTGGCATTCAGCGATCAATCGCAAACCGCTACTGAAACGCCTTAGCCACGTTTTGCGGTTCCACTGGGGCAGTCCTACTGGGGCAGTCCCACTGGATTCCATATTTAATCAGTGGAAAATGCCGAGTTGTCGCCCGAAGAATCGGAACAGGAATCGCCACTGCCAGAATCATTCGTTCCGAAATCATCGCAAGTAAAATCGCTGCCCTCGGCACATGAATCGGAGAAATCACCGGCGCAGGTGTCAAAATTCACAAAATCACTGTCTGTTGGATCGACCGGACCGTTGCCATAGGAATCGCCGGCGCCGGCACCGCCGAATTCACCTCCTCTGAATGCTAATGTTCCCTGAAATGTGTGACCTGATGGAGATGTATGGTCTGCATCGTAGTCCGAAGTAGTGGACTCGCGGAAAACACCCGGATTCTCCCCGATAGAATACCCCCTATCAGGCGGGACTACTTTTTTTCTGTAAACAATCGTATTCTGCCTGCCGGCGCGCAAAAAAAGTAGCACCAAGGCAATGATAACCAGCACTATAACAACATCGAGCATAGGAGGTAGATTTTGGTTGAAACCCAATTTAACTATCCCAAAACCCGAACATTAATCCGATTACCAGACGGAAACAGGAAATTATCTTCCGTTGGTGAGCTGCTTTTAGCCACCAATCTTTTTATTCCGGTGGTCTTTAAAACAAATAAAATCGGCCCTTAAAACAAAACCCTCCGAAGCCTACCCGGCTAATTTTGTTCCATCACAAACCAGTAGATTTTTATGGAACACTCAGCATCAACCACCATTCAGTCAACCCATTACCAACAGCCGCTAAACTCGGGCTTCGGCGCCCTTTCGACCGCCGAAGATGTGATCAGCGGCATCGACCTCACGGGAAAAACGATTATCGTTACGGGCGGCTATGCGGGCATCGGCCTTGAAACCGTGAGAGTGCTGGCCGAAGCAGGCGCGCACGTAATCGTACCCGCCCGCGACCTCGCCAAGGCTACCCGTAATGTAAGCGGCATTCCTAATACAATTGTCGAGTCGCTGGACCTGATGGACCCGGATTCGATTGACAGTTTTGCCCGAAAATTCTTGCAAACCGGCCGTTCGCTGGATATATTGGTCAATAATGCAGGTATTATGTGGGTACCGCTCCAACGCGACGCCCGCGGGTTTGAATCGCAGCTGTCGACCAACCACCTCGGGCATTTTCAATTAACGGCTCGGCTCTGGCCTGCATTGAAACAGGCCGGTCATGCGCGGGTGATCAGCGTGTCGTCGTTTGGCCACCATATTGCGCCGTTTGATTTCGAAGATCCTAATTTTGAAAACCGGGAGTACGAAACGCTGGCCGGCTACGGGCAATCCAAAACGGCCAATAACCTCTTTGCTGTGGAACTCGACCGCCGCGGAAAGGCGTTCGGCGTCCGGGCGTTCGCACTGCATCCGGGTTCGGTCAACGGTACAGATCTTGGCCGCGTAGCGCCGATGGAACTTTTTCAGCAAATGGGTACCCACGATGCCGATGGCAATATGTACCCGGAAGTGGCCCAGAAGCTGAAAACCATCCCGCAGGGCGCTGCCACCACCATTTGGTGCGCCACCAGTCCGCAGCTGGAAAACCTGGGCGGATTGTATTGTGAAAATGCCGATGTTTCCGAGATCGATAATGGTAACATCGAGCACCGCTACGATCAGCCGTGGACATTGCGCGGTGTAAAACCCTACTCCATCGACCCGGAAAATGCCCGCAGGCTTTGGACTTTGAGCGAGCAAATGACAGGCACTAGTTTTGAAACCAATTGATCAACCGTGGCACACGAGGCGCATTACATTCATCCCGAACTGAAAATCTCCGGTTTTACGGAACATTTTCACAAAAGCGACGTGCTTTTTGAGGAGCATTTGCTGGTCTGGTTTATTTCAGGAGAGACGAAGATCATCCAGGGTGGGCAAACACATTTATTCGGTGCGGGGGATACACTTTTTTTCCCGAGACACGAACTGGTGACAGTGATCAATTATCCTAAGGATGGTATGCGCCACCAATCGGTCGTAATGCATTTAACCTCTCAGCGACTGGAAGCCTATTATGCCAAGAATAAAGTGGAAGTGAAACCGGTAGCCAGACCCGGCTTCCGGACATTTGACAAACACCCGTTGCTGCAAAGCTGCCTGGCGTCGTTAGTTCCCTATTTCGACCTGCGTGACCCGCTGCCAGAAGCGCTGGCCGCCATTAAAATAGAAGAGGCCATTACCATTCTGAGAACGCTCGCACCCGATATCGATCATTTACTGGCAGATTTCGGGCAGCCGGGCAAGATCAACCTCGCCGATTTCATGGAACAGCACTACATGTACAATCTGCCCATGAGCAAATTCGGCTACCTTACCGGCCGCAGTCTTACCACGTTCAAGCGTGATTTTAAAAGGACTTTCCAGACCACGCCGCAGAAATGGCTCACCGAAAAACGGCTCGACCTGGCGCATTACCTCATCAGGGAAAAGAAACGGCGGCCGTCGGAAGTCTACCTCGAAGCAGGGTTCGAAAACCTTTCGCATTTCGGGTTTGCATTCAAGAAACATTTCGGATATGCGCCAACGGAGTGAGCATCCAAATGGCCAAATGGCGCGAAGGTCTTCCTTCGTGGCCTGGCATTCGCAGGCCTCCGGCCGGTCAATACAGTAGAAGTTGCTGTAATGACCGGCCGGAGGCCTGCAAATAATGTGTGCAAAGCAGGAGCTTTGCACCAGCGCGGATTTGCACCGGCATCAGAAAGTAGGTGGTCTGCGGTTAGGCCGCTCAGCCGGCGCGCCGATCGGATTTGCGGGTTTGATTTTCTCATAATCCACAACCCCGGTTTTTTCGGCCCAGCGGAAATAATCGGCCGAGAGCTGATCCACTACATTCGGGTTCGCCGAAGCTACGTCGGTGGTTTCTCCGCGATCTGTTTCCAGGTCGTACAGCTCCCATTTATAAGCCGGGTAAGTTGAAACGATTTTCCATTTGCCTTTCCTTACGGCGCGGTTACCTGCTCGTTCCCAGAAAATCGGTTCGCCGCCGCGGTCTACCTCACCAGCATTGCCCGTAAGCACAGGTACGAGACTTTTTCCTGGAAGCGGGTTGATATTAATGCCCTTCTCCGTAGCCGGATACGCCGCTTTGGCCAGATCATAGAAAGTCGGTGCAAGGTCGATCAGGTGACCGGTACCTTTTACGATCTGTCCGCCTTTGATCTGCTTCGGGAACCAGGCAATGAAAGGTGCGCTGATCCCCCCCTCGTGCATATTGTTTTTGTATGCCGAATGCGGCGTGTTGGAAACGTACGCCCAGGGCTGGTCCTGGTACACATACGAACCTGCCGTTCCGGCCGGGCCGGTGTTGCGTTGTGGTCTGCGGGGCGACGCGCCCGCATAGCCGCCCTGCGCGCCGTTGTCGGAAATGAAGATAATCAGCGTGTTATCGTCCTTCTTCAACGCTTTCAGCTTCTCACGGAGCTTGCCTATGTTCTGATCCACCCGGTCGACCATGGCAGCATAAATCTCCATCTTACGTTCCCAAAGCAGTTTTTCATCATAAGGCACATTGTCCCAAGGCGTTACGTCCTTGTCGCGGGCCGCTATGGCTTGTTTCGGATCGGCGATTCCCAGTGCTTTCTGGCGCTGGATCCGCTCGCTACGCAGTGAATCCCAGCCAATGCTGTACCGGCCTTTGTATTTGGCAATGTCCGATTCGGGTGCTTGCAGCGGCCAGTGCGGCGCGTTGTAAGCCAGGTACAAAAAGAATGGTTTGGCCGTCTTGCTTTGCTCTTCCAGGAAGCCGAGCGCATGGTCGGTGATCTCGTCGGTGAGGTATTTGTCCGGCGGAAGGTTGATACGCTTGTTGTTCTCCACCAGCTCCACCGCCGGGCCTTTGCCGTATTTACCAATGTCATAATAGTTGCTGGCACCATTGATAAAGCCATAAAAACGATCGAAACCACGTTGGTTAGGCCACGCGATGCTATCATTGCCAACATGCCATTTGCCGCTCAGCAAGGTGCTGTAACCCGCATTGCGCAGCACCTCGCCAAATGTGAGCGACTCCTTGTTGAGATAGCCCTGGTAAGCCGGCAAGCCCAGGTTCACATTGAAATACCCCACTCCTGCCTTATGCGGGTACTGGCCCGTAATGAGCGACGCCCGCGTAGGCGCACAAATGGAATTGTTATAAAACTCGCGAAAGCGGATCCCCTCGCTGGCAAGCTGGTCGATATTGGGAGTTTTGATTTCAGAACCATAAGCGCCGATGTCCGAGTAGCCCAGGTCGTCGACCATAATCAGGATGATATTCGGGCGGGTGTCCGGGCCCTTCGGAGCAGGTTTCTTTTGCGCCGTGACGCCGGAGAAGGTCATCAGTGCCAGGGCTAACAATGTAGAGGTCTTCATGAATTTTGGAAAATGATGTAACAAGAGATGTTTGCTACAAAAATATATTTATTCTATATATCCTATATACTATATTTAAAATAACTTACACTAAGTGGTTGCTGTGGTATGACGACCTGTTGTTACATGCTTGTGGCATTTCGAACCGATTGCTGAATTTGTTGCTGCCCATATTACGTGCCTACGGTACTTGGCCAGATGCCCGGTATGCGCCCCGGGGTATTTCGATATTAAATCGCGTTAGCGATGTAACATTGGTAGAAACCAGGCTCTGAACAGCTGTGGGGCAATGCCGTCAGGCATGTAACAACAACGCATACCCCAACGGCATTTCATTGAATACCTTCCGTAGTCATCACGACCCTCCGCATCGAACCGTCGTTTTCGTAAAACAGCCGATCGACGCAAACAGACCTGCGGTGGCTACCGCCTTCAGGTAATGCACCATTGTGATAGAAAAAGTAATCTGCGTCGTTGAATTCGATGATCGCCGGGCGGTTTGTTGCACAGTTTCCGGCGATTTCGTTCAATATGCCTTTGAACTCCCATGGGCCTTTGATGTGCCGGCTTGTGGCATAGGCCACTTTTTCAGGATAACCATAGCCGTAGGCCAGGTAGTAAATGCCTTTCTTTTTATGAATGTGCGCACCTTCGGAAAAATCCGGGAGGCTTACCACAGTAATTTCACTGGCGAGTTCAGTCAAATTACCTTTCAATTCGGCGAAATAGCATTGCCCGTTGCCCCAGAACAGGTAGGCACGACCGTCGTCATCTATCAGGACCGTCGGATCGAGATTTGCTTTGTCGTTTTGGGTTGTAGGCAGCATATCATGGGTCACCAACGCCGAGCCTTTGGCATCCACAAACGGGCCGGTGGGATTGTCGGAAACGGCCACACCAATCGCCTTGAAGGGCCCGCCCTTGTGCGTTACCGACACGAACCAATAGAACTTATCCCGGTATCTAACCACCTTTGACGCATAAGCATCGCCGCTGGCCCATTGGAAATCAGTGGCCTTCAAGAGTGAAGGATGTTCGACCCAACGGAGAAGGTCGCTGGATGAAAAACAAAGCCAGTCGTGCATTCGGTAATCGTCGACGCCAGGTGGCGGATCGTCGTGGCCGGTGTACAAGTAAATCGTTCCTTCGTGGACAACCACCGTTGGATCGGCAGTGTAGTAGTTTCGGATAATAGGATTACCTTCTTTTATCATATGCCCGGAATAATGTTGATGGAGGCATCTGGATTCAAAAACCATTCCCAAAGACGTCTTCGCCTTGCCAATGTCGCCGTCCGGAGCGTCCAGTCTGGCTGCGGATGTGTCCATTTCAATAGGATTACGAATGTGCCGCTGACAATTTCAGGCCAGTTTTGTGTCATCAATCACTCAAAAACAATCAAGGTCATGACACAAAAAACAACAACCACGATCTACTGGATAGGTACCACATTAACATCACTCTGGTTCGGCGCAAGCGGCTTTTTTGAACTTACCAAGAATCCTGTCGTGTGGGATATAACCGTGCAGCTCGGTTATCCGGCGCATTTCATTTACCTGCTGGGCGTTTTCAAGCTTTCGGGCGTGGCGGTGCTCCTTACCCCCAACAGATTGCACCGGTTGAAAGAATGGGTATTTGCGGGGATATTCTTCGACATCATTTTTGCATTCGTGTCCAAACTCGCTGTGATCGGCTTTCCGGCAACCATCGACGCGATCGTCGCATTTGTGATGGTATCCGTCACTTACACGATGTTCCGCAGGCTTGAAAAATACTCCGGAAATGCATTCGGCCAGGGTCAGGTGTTAGTGCAATAGGTAAAATGGATTTGATACCGAGCCCATCTGGTCTAGCTGTTTCTGTCAAAACTGCACCAGAACAACAGTCCAACACCGACCTACCTTCGTACTGCGATTTCGCACTGAACCATTTTAAATCGAAGACAATGAAAAAGGCCATTTTCTTTCATGCCGGCTGCCCGGTTTGCCTCAGCGCAGAGCAGGACATATTAAACCTCATCCCCGCCGACCAGATAGAAGTAGTGCATCTCGGTGTGGACAAAGGCAAAATTGCCGACGCCGAACGGGCTGGTGTACAGTCGGTACCGGCATTGCTCACGCCGAACGGCAACGTGCTGCACATTAATTTCGGCGCGTCGATCCCAGATCTTAAATATTGATTTACAATGCGTTGTGAGCAGCCCGGGAGGAATGTCCCGGGCTGTTTTGCTTTTTATTTAAAAAAATATTACTCTACTATTTCTATATACTAAATAATATCCATAGCTTTGCCGGAGAAACTTACGATCCCTATACATGAAACCACCGATTATACCTTACTGTTGTCGACCGAAGCTCCGTAATCAGCATTAGGAACGGCTGTTTAGCAGTAACCACCACGCATAACACCATCGAAAACAGTAAAGCAATTCCTCATTTATGAAGACATTTTTAACGACCCTATTCAGTTCAGCAATTCTACTCATCTCATTTGTCGCACAAGCCCAGAACGCACCGATCGTGAATGCGACGGTCTCAGGAAAAGTTCTGGATGCTTCCAACGACTCCCCGCTTATCGGAGCAACCGTGACGATCAAAGGAACAACTAACGGAGCAGCCACAGATGCCAATGGTGAATTTCAGCTTGTAACGGGTCAGAAGCTTCCATTCACACTGGTAGTTTCATTTTTAGGATATATCAAAAAAGAAACCGTGATCGAAGGCAGCGGGGTGACGATCAAGCTCGATCCTTCGGCCGGTAACCTCGAAGATGTCATCATTTCTTCACGCCGGCGTCAGGAATCAGCGCAGGAAGTGCCTATTCCTATCTCGGTAATCCGGGGTTCGGCCGCGGAAGATGCGGGCGCGTTCAATGTGAACCGTTTGAAAGAACTGGTACCGACCGTTCAGCTCTATGTTTCCAATGCGCGTAACACTACATTGAACATCCGGGGCCTTGGCTCGACTTACGGCCTCACCAACGACGGTATCGACCCGGGTGTAGGTTTTTATGTGGACGGCGTTTACTATGCACGTCCGGCTGCCACTGCGCTGGATTTCATCGACATCGAACGCATTGAAGTACTGCGCGGACCTCAGGGAACGCTTTTCGGAAAGAATACCACCGCGGGCGCATTCAACATCACTACCCGCGGCGCAAGCTTCGACCCGGGCGGCAGCTTCGAACTCAGCTACGGTAACTTCGGCTACATTCAGGCCAAAGGATCATTCACCGGCCCGATCAACGAGAAACTCGCGGCCCGCGTCTCTTTCACCGGAACTCAGCGTAACGGCCTGTTTTTCAACGAACATACCCAGCAGCGGATCAACGACATCAACAACATCGGTGTACGCGGCCAAATTCTCTACCAACCCAGCAGCAAGGTTAACATTACCGTGATCGGTGACGTTTCAGACCAGAAACCCAATGGATACGGCTGGCCCGTGGCCGGTGTGGTGCCTACCAAACGCGCAGCTTACCGCCAGTTCGACGCGATTATCGCTGATCTGGGTTACAAACTCCCCTATTCTAGCGCTTTCGAACGCAAAGTGGACCTGGATACGCCTTCCAAAGCGGATAACAGACTAGGCGGTGTGTCGGCTAATGCAGATATCAAAATCGGCAATGGAACGCTTACGGCTACTTCGGCATGGCGCTTCTGGAAATGGGTACCACTCAACGACCGCGATTACCTTGGACTACCGGTATTTACCATTTCTTCCGGCAACTCGGCACATGACCAATGGTCACAGGAAATCCGTTATTCTGGTAAAATCTCTCCGAAACTCAGCGGTGTGGTTGGCTTGTTCGGCCTTTGGCAAGACTTAAAATCGGACCCTGTACAAACAGAAGAAGCGGGCTCGGCCCAATGGCGTTTCGCGCAAAGCACAACCAGCGAGCTTTGGAAAACACCCGGTTTGTTCGATAACTTCGGTATCCGCACCACCAACCGCATTAAAAGTACCAGTCTGGCCATCTTCGCTCAGGCCGACTGGGCGATCACCGATAAGCTGCACGTATTGCCAGGTGTCCGTTACAACTACGACAAAAAAGTGGTTGACTATAAGAGAGAAACTTACGGCGGCCTCCAAACCACCGACCCGGCGCTGCTGGCATTGAAAAAACTGGTTTATACCGATCAGGCATTCAATACCAACTACGATCAGGGGAACTTCTCGGGGCAGTTGTCGGTCCAATACAAAGCAAGCAGCAAATTCAACGCCTATGCTACCTATTCGATCGGTTATAAGCCTATCGGTGTGAACGTGGGCGGTTTGCCGACGGCTAACGGCGCGGTTCTCCTCGACCTGGCCAATGTGAAGCCAGAACACGTGGATCACAAAGAACTGGGTATCAAAACCAGACCGACCGCTAACTCGGTATTGAACCTGACACTTTTCCGTTCCGACATCAACGATTATCAAACGCAGGTTCAGACTCCCGAGCCCGGCGTAAACCGCGGCTACCTTGCCAATGCAGAGAAAGTGCGCGTACAAGGTGTGGAAGTAGATGGTAATATCCGTTTCAGCAACCTGTCGTTCAATGCGGCGGTAGCCTATACCGATGGTAAATATGTGACTTTCAAAAACGCGCCGGTACCTTTGGAAGAAGTAGGCGGTGAGCAGGCGTTCAAAGACATTTCGGGCGGCAGATTGCCGGGTATCTCCAAATGGTCGGGTTCTGTGGGCGGCGAAGGAACCGTGAAAGGCACATTCCTGGGCTTGAAAGGCAACTACTTCCTGGGTATCGATGTGTTTGCGCGCTCAGAGTTCTCATCCAACCCGTCGCCATCCAAATACCTGAACATCGAAGGCTACTCGCTGACTAACAGCCGACTAGGCTTCCGCGCTTCGAACGGCATTTCGTTCTTCGTTTGGGCCAGAAACATATTTAACAAGGATTACTACGAACTGCTTCTGGCGGCACCAGGCAGCTATGGACAATATGCCGGGGTAGTAGGCGACCAACGCACCTACGGCGTGACATTGCGCTACTCGTTCTAAGGTTTCGAGGAATACGAATATTATAACACTGCTGATCGGGGCTTTCCATTTGGAACGTCCCGATTTTTTTGTCTTAGCCCCAAAAGACGCGGCGCCGTTAAACCATTACATCATCAGGCTCGGCTCTTTTCGTTTTCAAGGGCTCAATGGGACCACTCGTGATTTGAAAAATCGAAGCGCCCAGTTTCACTTCAAGCAACGCCAGTGTTTTGATCGTAAAATTATGTGTCCCGGTCATCCATTTACTCACCTGCGATTCCTTTTTACCCAGCATTTCAGCCAGGTCTCGTTGCGTCAATCCTTTTGATTCGAGTATTGCATGGATCCGGTCTGAAAGATCGAAACTGGTATCAACGAATTTATCAATGGCTGGATCTGGAATAATTTTGTCTAATGCGTTCATAACTATATGTCTACAAAAAGTTCACCTTCCAATGTCATCAGGTCGTCGGAATAATAAATGGCTTTTTCCCGGATCTTTTCAATCAGTTTATTGTCGATAGCCATCATCAGCTTCATAGCGCTCCACGTTTCCGAGCCATCCTGCGTTTTCTGGCCTTTCTTTTCTCCTCCACCATCCAAAATGATAATGCTATGACTACACCTTATGCAGTAGATCCTTAGTCTGGAAAACGTTACAGGCCCGGCATTGACATTGTTTTCAGCCCGGAAGAACCTTGGCTGTGCTCCGCGGGTTTGGATGTTGTGCAGCCAGCGCTTAATCAACCGAATGTCTTCGAAAAATCCTTTTTCAAAAAATTCATCCACAAACTGGTCGGTTTTCGTGACCGGACTACCTTCAAATCTGATGGTATAAATAGTTACCTCCTCCGATCTGGAATACCACTCGAAATAGATACGATTCACTTTTAAGTTAAGTTCAAAGATAAAACATTTCCTGACAAAAAGGAATGTTGAGTGAGATCGTTTCTATGGGCAATATCTAAAAATTTCCTCTTATTGTCTAATGAGTAGATATTAGTCCCGCGCCGCTTCACCATCCGAACAGGACCAGTTTTCCGGCAGTAAATCAGCATATTACTATGAAAAAACTCGCACTACTCGCGTGGGCGCTTCCCGCGCTCGCATTCGGACAATCCACTACTCTCCAACAAGGCTTCCAAACCCCGCCCGATGCCGCCAAACCGCGGGTATGGTGGCATTGGATGAACGGAAATATCACAAAAGAAGGCATTACCAAGGACCTGGAATGGATGAAGCGTGTAGGCATAGGCGGTTTCCAGAATTTCGACGCAAGCCTCTTTACACCCAACGTCACGCCTAAAAAGCTCGTGTTTATGACGCCGGAATGGAAGGACGCATTCAAACATACCACCGATCTAGCTGAAAAATTGGGCCTCGAAATGGCTATCGCAGGCTCGCCCGGGTGGAGCGTGACCGGTGGCCCGTGGGTACCGGCGGCCGATGCGATGAAGAAATACGTTTGGACCGAAACCCGCGTCGCCGGGGGACAGGCATTTACCGGCAAACTACCCCAGGCCAAGCCCGTAGCAGGTAAATTTCAGAACGTCCCGCTCCCCGCCGAGGGTGGCATAACCGGCCCCACCGGCGAAGTGCCGGATTACTATGCCGATGCAGCGGTGATCGCCTACCGCTTGCCCACAGCCGACAAGCTCATGACTTCACTGAATCCCAAAGTGACTTCCAGCGGAGGTACCTTTTCCGTGGCGGAACTGACTGATGGCGACCTGGGTAAAACCAGCCTGCTGCCGCCAATGGAAGTGGGTCAGGATATGTGGATCCAATACGAATTCGATAGCCCGCAGACATTCAAGGCATTGACCATCGTGGGCGCGAGCTCGGGCGGGGCGCTGGCCGAGTTCAACGGCGCGCCTGATAACCGGACATTGAAGGTTAGCGATGATGGAATAAATTTCCGGGACGTGGCGCCGATTAAAGGCAGTACCGTTCCCCAAAACACGCTGGCATTTGCCCCGGTAACCGCCAAATGTTACCGCATTGCATTCAAGACATTGCCGCCGCCCTCCAATCCTTTCGCTGCAATGTTTGGCGGTGGTAATGCGCAGCCCGCCAAGCCGGAGGGCGTGCAGGTTGCCGAAATCGTGCTTCATAATACCGACCGGATAGACCAGTTCGAAGAAAAGGCAGGATTCAGTCCGTGGCGGGAAAATACGGACTCTTTCATTCAACCCAATGCGGACGCGATTCCCCTCACCGACGTGGTCGATCTGACTTCCAAAATGACTGCCGACGGCAGCCTGAACTGGACGCCGCCAGCTGGTAACTGGGTGATTGTACGGCTGGGTTATTCCCTTACCGGTCGCAAAAACCACCCTGCATCACCGGAAGCTACCGGCCTGGAAGTGGATAAACTCGATAAAGAGGCAGTCACCAAATACATTAACACCTACCTCGACATGTACAAAGACGCCACCGGCGGTCAAATGGGCGCCAAGGGGCTGCAATACATGGTGCTGGACAGCTACGAGGCGGGGCACATGACGTGGACGAAAGCAATGCCGGCGGAATTTAAAAAGCGCCGCGGCTACGACCTTATCTCCTGGATCCCCGTGCTCACCGGCGTGATCGTGAAAAGCGCAGCGGAAAGCGACAAGTTTCTATGGGATTTCCGCAAAACGATCGGTGAGCTAATCGTCGAAAACCACTATGAAGTGATCGGTGACGCGTTGAAGGCCCGCGGCATGAAACGTTACACGGAGTCGCACGAGGGCGGGCGCATATACCTGGCAGATGGCATGGATGTGAAGCGCAAAGCGGATGTCCCGATGGCGGCGATGTGGACGCCCGGCAGCCTGGCCGGTGGCGCTGACGAGGAGATCCGCAGCGAGGCAGATATCCGCGAATCGGCGTCGGTGGCACATATTTACGGGCAAAACATCGTCGCGGCGGAGTCGATGACTTCCGTCGGTAACGCATTTACCTGGCACCCCGAAAAGTTGAAACGCACCGCCGACCTTGAAATGGCCTCGGGCTTGAACCGTTTTGTGGTCCATACCTCGGTGCACCAGCCGCTCGACGACAAAAAGCCGGGCTTTTCGCTGGGTCCGTTCGGTCAGTATTTCACCCGTCAGGAAACCTGGGCCGAGCAGGCGACGGCCTGGACAGGTTACCTGGGCAGAAGCTGCTTCATGCTCCAACAGGGCAAGCCGGTGGTGGACGTGCTTTATTATTATGGAGAAAACTCCAATATCACGCAGATTTCGACCCAAAAACTGCCCTCGATCCCGGCAGGCTACGCATTCGACTTTGCCAATTCGAGCGTAATCAGGAATGCGCTTAAAGTGGAAAAGGAAATGATCGTGACGCCCTCGGGCCAGCAATACCGGTTGCTTGTGCTGGATTCTACCGCGCGGAATATGACTTTGCCGGTACTTCAAAAGATCGGGGACCTGGTGGCTGCCGGCATGAAAGTGGCTGGCGTAAAGCCTGAGCGCTCCCCCAGCCTGGCCGACGATCCGGCGGCGTTTACAATGCTTGTGAACAAAATTTGGAATAACCCGAATGTTTCTACGCAGTCACTGGAGACGGTTTTGAGTAGTATCACCCCCAAGGATGTGATCATTACGGGTGAAAAAGCGAAAATCCTGTACGTGCATCGCCAAACCGCCGATACCGATATTTACTGGCTCGACAACCGCAGCAACGATGCCAACGAAGCACAGATCAGTTTCCGGGTCATTGGTAAGATCCCTTTGCTGTGGGACCCCGAAACCGGCAAAACCAGTAAAGTCTCCTATAATATCTCCGGTGGACGCACCACCATTCCATTGAAGTTCGATTCCTGGCAGGCATATTTTATCGTTTTCAACGGGAAAGCAGCCAGCAGCTCCTATACGGCACCCACTTTCTCCGAATCGGAAATCGCGGACGTTACCGATGCGTGGACGGTACGCTTCCAGCCGGGCCTGGGCGCTCCCGCACAGGCGCAACTCACTGCACTGGCGTCGCTTTCAGAGAATACCGACCCCGGTATCAAGTATTTCTCCGGAACGGCTACCTATGAAAACACCTTGAATGCGCCCTCCATTCAGAAAAATGTGCGGTACTGGCTCGATCTCGGGGATGTTAAAAACCTGGCGGAAGTGATTGTCAATGGCAAGAACATGGGCATTATCTGGAAAAAGCCATTCCGCATTGACATTACGGATGCATTGAAACAAGGCTCCAACAGCATTCAGGTGAAGGTAACAAATACATGGGTGAATCGCCTGATCGGCGACACGCAACCCGGCGTTACGACCAAGATCACCTATACCACTATGCCCTTTTACAAAGCCGATGCTCCCCTATTGCCCAGCGGCTTGCTTGGACCGGTGAAACTGGTGGCGGCAACGCCCGTGAAATGAGCGTTGGTGTAGTCAGGAATGGTCATGTGTAGTCATGTATTGTCAAGTGTAGCCAAGTATTGTCAGGTATTGTCCAACACATGACTATACCTGACCACACCTGACTACACCTGACCACACCTGACAACTCTTGCCTACGTCTGACCGTCAACAAGTCCTCGGACAAGGAGCACTCAAATCGTAATAACCACTATCGTCGTCAATACCCAGCGCTCCGCTTCGGTCGCCCTTATTGGAGATCGCCTGGAACATTAGCCCGAAAGCATATGAACCCGTCAGATCCCTCTGCACTGCTTCATTGGCAGCCGGGAAATAGCGGTGGAGCACAAAGCGAATGTAGATCTTCGGCATTTTCTCAAATCTGAAAAGCGCCGCCAGCAGTTCCTTCACCGGATAATTGTACCCATTCAGAAAGCCGTACTGTGTGCGGAACAGCGGGCTGGCAATCTCGCCGGCATGGCCTTTTTGCTCCCAATACTTGATCCATTGCCTGGCCAGCACATCCGGCACGTTTCCTCCCGGACCATCCCCTGCTTCACGGAAATCGGCCGGCGTATGCGCATAGTAAGGTGTTATAATCTGTCCGGCGCTATCGACGCCAAAAAGCACCAGTTTGAATGCCCTTTCCTCGGTTTCAAAGCCAAACCGCACTTTGACAAAGGTTATACCCGGTGTGGATACGAGGGTTTCGAAATCATCCCCATCAAAATAATCCCCCAAAAGGAGTTTACTCCCTTGATTAAAAAAGCCAAAGGGCTCGCGGCTGTGTTCCAGCGCCTGCCACTGGGCAGCCCATTTTGCAAAAACTTCATCACTGATAAACTTCGGCATGCTTGCTGAGATTAATGGTTTAAAAAGATATTTGCTTTCCGATCATGCAGCGCAACCCGCATCCGCACAATGGAAAGCAATATACCTAAGGGCAAGGAGGCATTGTAACTAATTCGTTGGAAATATAGAATTAATTCGATTTATCGGTTAGGTTACTGGTTATCGGTTGATTGTTATCAGGCGTCCCGGACTACGCGTCCCGGACTACGCGTCCCGAACTACGCGTCCTGGGCTACGCGTCGCGGGCTACGCGCCTTCGGGCCACGATTCGAAGAACCCGTTTTGAGTTCCCCGAACCATTCGTTTTGCCCTGGTTTTTAGTTTGATGAGTCAGACGCAAGCGCCAATCAGGTTCTTTTCAGCACCCCGTCCTGATTGACATTTCAAAATTACACAAACCCTCTCCCGGGCGTAAGCGTGTAAACACGCGAATGCCAAAACAGGTGTTTTCCGGGGCCAGGGGCGACAATCGGATCGGCTAATCGCGGTTTCAAGGCTTTAATGTCAGTAATTCAGACGGGTTTCTTATCCGGAAATAAATGCCTTTCTTCGTAACGCCATCAATGGAGACATATCATGAAATTCCTAGCCGCCATATTACTGCTCACGCCACTTTGTTCCGTCAAAATTTCCGCTCAGAAACCTGCGCCAACGAGGGTCATTACCTACCGTAACCCGGTGATAGCCGGCGATTTTGCCGACCCTTCGGTAATACGTGTGGGCGATACCTATTACGCAGTCGGCACCTCCTCGGAATGGGGGCCTGCCTACCCTATTTACAGTTCCAAAGATCTTGTGAATTGGGAATACGTCGGACCGGTTTTCGCGGAATTGCCCAAATGGACGATGGGAAGCTACTGGGCTCCGGAGCTGTTTTTCCGAAATGGAACATTCTATGTTTATTATACCGCCCGGCGGAAATCCGACAAACGGTCGGTGATCGGCGTGGCGACTACCAGGGATATTACAAAAGGGTTCAAGGACCATGGCCTGATCATCGAATGGACCAGCGAGGCCATCGATGCCTACGTAGTGGAAGACAAAGGGAAGCTTTTTATCACCTGGAAAGCCTATGGCCTCGATAAAGACCGGGCCATCGAGCTGCTCGGCGCAGAATTGTCACCCGACGGCCTGAAAGTAACCGGCAAGGAGTTCAGCCTCATCAAAGCCGATCCGGCAGGCTGGGAAGCGGGCGGCGCAGAAGGGCAGGCTATATTTAAAAGAGGAAATTACTGGTATATGCTCTATTCGGGCAATGCCTGCTGCGGCGACCGCTGCGATTACCAGGTAGGGCTCGCGAGGGCCGAAAAATTGCAGGGGCCATGGGTCAAATATGCAGGTAACCCGGTCCTTTTCGGGGATGATGCCTGGAAATGCCCGGGGCACGGCACCGTCGTTGTCACGCCTGATCGCCGGTATTTTTACCTGCACCACGCCTACAATGGTATTGATTTTACCTTTGCGGGACGCCAGGGTGTTCTCAGCGAGCTGATATGGGACGAAACGACCCGCTGGCCTGCATTCAGGTATGGCAAAACAACGCCCGCGCAAGCGGAATCGCCCGCCGGTGCGGGGCTGGTACCGCAGCAAAACCTCAACTTTTCGGTTAACTATGAGCGCGATACGCTCAGGCTACCCTGGGTATTCGATGCCAGCCTTCCGAAGCCAAAATTCGGTGTCAGGGCCGCTGCGCTGGAAATCGAATGCGAAAATCCCGCCCGGACAGGCAATTTCCTGGGGCACACCATTAAAAAAGGCAGTTATACCTATGCAGCCGAGTTCGTGATCAAGGACAATCTTTTTCAGAATATTGTCCTTTACGGCGATGCTCAAAACGCGATCGGCTATGGCGCCGGCCAGAACCGCGTCGAGCTGTGGCAGGTGAGAGACGGCCATTATGAAACGCTCCAAACGCAGGAAATTCCTGATAAATACAAGAATATCAGACTGGAATTGCAAAGCCGTTACGGACGCTA
The DNA here is from genome assembly GCF_050587785.1 of Dyadobacter sp. BHUBP1. Taxonomy (NCBI): domain Bacteria; kingdom Pseudomonadati; phylum Bacteroidota; class Cytophagia; order Cytophagales; family Spirosomataceae; genus Dyadobacter; species Dyadobacter sp. BHUBP1. Next base: position 536,869 of record NZ_JBOBIH010000004.1, on the reverse strand, counting down.
CTACACGTTCAACTGGGGGGTAAAAGGCCAGAAAATCGACTCACTCACCAGCTCCGTACAAATAGAAGCCCCCTGGTTGCCTCGCTGGGACAGGGCTCCAAGGGTAGGCGTCAGCGTAACCGGCGCCCCTGATCAGAAAAGTGAAATTAAAGCGATTGAAATGAAATACGATTAAAAGTACTGCTGCATCAGCTTCGGGTACGCAGGTATCACCACCTCTGGCTCCTCGATTTCGGGGTGCCATTTTTTCTCCCATTCGAAACTGTAATAACCTTTATAATTGGCTTCCACGAGCACACTTATCGCCTCTTTCAAAGGCCCCTCGCCCTTGCCGACCTGCACATACTGGATTTTGCCGTCTTTCAGAATGCCATCCTTGATGTGCGTGTGGCGGATGTATTTTTTCAGTCTGCCATAAACCTCCTTCGGTGGCTCCTTCGTCACCGACCACATATTGAATATGTCCCAAATCAGGCCGATGTGCTTATGCTCCGATTTACCCATTACCGTTGCCAGAATGTCCTTACCCGTCACATCGCCATGAGATTCCAGCAGCACTGTTACGGAAGTGTTTTTGGCATAATCGCCCAGTTCGAGCAGTCCGGTACTGATGAGCTCCACCGTTTGAGCTACTTCCTGGTCTTTGGGTAAATCATTGGGAAACACACGGACGTACGGGCAATTCAGCTGCTGCGCGAGATCGATAAATCGCTTTGCTTCATCCAGATTCTTCGCCCGCATCGCCGGATCGGCCATATGCAATGCGGCAGACGATCCCAAATCTACAATTCGCAAGCCTTTATCCTCGGCCATTTTCCTCGATTGGGCAATGCGCTCCGGGCTGCTGAACTCGCTGCATCGGGGCAAATCCATACAGTCCAGCACACCGCGGACCTCTATCCCGTGGTATCCGCTATCGGCAGCATATTTAACAATCGTGGCCCAGTCCCATTTCGGGCAGGCGAGTGTGGAGAATGAAAACCGCGGTTTGGCCTTCGCCAGCGCAGGCAGGGAGTTGATTAATGGTAATGCCAGGCTGGCGGAAGCAGCCGCGAGGAAATCCCTGCGGGTCAGGAAAGATGATGGATTCATAAGGTTCAGGAAAATGTCCTGAAATATATCGGCTATTGCGTAGATTGGCAAATTTCGCCGCATCCTTCCCTATTTCACAGCCTCGTCGGTCAATTCGGCTTTCCGCAGTTCGAGTACGATGCGGATGCCTATCCCGGCAATTGCCACCGCAATCCCGAGCTGGACCAGTCCTGCCCACATGCTAATCGTCCATTCCATTATTGTATCGATTTATGTTTCAGCACAAAATAAAAACGACCAAATGTGGCATTAAAGTGTTATCAATTAACCGGTTATCAAATTTACTAAACGGTAAAAAATGAGCGTTCACAAAAAAATTACCGTGTCCCTATTGCAAATTTTCAATTCATATTTAACTTTGAATTACAAAGTACTTTTTAAACTATCATTCTCACACAGAAGAAGCTGACCACCATTCTCAATCCTTGTTTTATGCGTGAAGAAATCCTGTTGAACCAAACCAATGCCCTGCAACTGGAAAAGCTGTACCGGGGCAACAAGCCGGGCTTTAAGGCCGCTTTTAATGCATTGTACCCTGAGCTGAACAGTAATCCCCTAGCCGAAGGATGGTACCAGCGACTGAATTACGGTTCGAATGAGTTTTTTTGGGGTACACCTGGCGAGCGGGCTTTTGTAGTGGTGGCTTCCGTGCTCGCGGCGTTGCTGGCCAAGCTGCCCGAGCTGCTTTCCGTCAGCGAGGAATTTTATTATCCCCGTAATGTAGGATTTATCGTCGCTCCGACACTGATGGCCTATTTTGCCTGGAAAAACGGCGTTTCGTGGAAAACCCGGGGCCTGGCGGCCCTGCTCCTGATAGCTTCGGTGGTGTTTATCAACTGGCTGCCGAAGCATGAAACGAGCGATACGCTGATCCTCTCGTGCCTGCACATGCCGCTCTGGCTGTGGTCGCTGCTGGGAGCGGCATATAGCGGCGGCAAATGGAAAAACGGCGCCAACTGGCTCGAATTCCTGCGTTACACGGGTGAGCTGATTGTGATGTCGGGACTCCTCGTTCTCGCCGGTGGGCTCACAACGGCACTTACCATCAACCTTTTCGGACTGATTGGATGGGACATTCAGCCACTTTTCTCCAAATACATTGTTATCTGCGGGCTGGCCGCCGTACCTGTTGTTGCCACATTTATTACCCGCGTGCAGCCCACATTGGTGAACAGGATACCGCCCGTAATCGCGAAACTTTTCAGTCCGGTAGCGTTGGTGATGTTGGTAGTATACCTGGCGGCTACGCTCATCGCCGGCAAAAGTCCTTATCACGACCGCGAATTCCTCGTGCTTTTCAATGGATTGCTCGTTGCCGTGATGGCGCTGATCTTCTTTTCGCTGGCCGAAACCGATCACTCTGGCGGCAATCGCGGGCAAATCGTGGTGCTCTTTCTACTATCCGCCGTGACACTGCTGGTTAACAGCATTGCATTATCTGCGGTCTTGTTTCGCATCGCGGAATGGGGGCTTACGCCGAACCGCGCTGCCGTGCTGGGTGCCAATGTGCTGATGCTCGCTCATTTGTTTTATGTAGGCCTTAAACTTTTCGCCGTACTCAGCAAAAAAACCGGCCTTTCGGCAGTAGGCGCATCGCTGGCAATATTCCTTCCGCTGTATAGCATATGGAGTGCGGTGGTGATCTTCGTTTTCCCGTTTATTTTCGGGTTCAAATAATTTATTACCGGAAATCCAACCGGTATTATGTTTTACTTCAAATTGACCGAAAAAGCAGCCGGGGGTACCGTTTGCTTTTTCGATTTTACAGGGATCTGAGAAATTTGCGATTGACGCCAAATGAATCAGCGGACAGACGATTTGCATGATTGCACAAGGGCGAGATGCAGCGGAGCCAGTAGTTGGTACATTTATTCATACCACTTGAACATTGCCATTCCACCTCAAAACAAATCTGGCAAGCATGGGCAAGACACTCGATTACCTGTACAGCTGGATCGAAAAAAATAAGTAATCCCCCGGGCACATTTCTCCGTAGCGCCAGCCGGCATCCATCGTTTTCCCCATTCAAAGTAGAGTAAAAGAAACCAGGGCGCGCCTTCAAAGGGCATATGAAGAAGTTCTGTTTCCTTTTCTTTCGGCTATTGCTCCTTGGAACGGTTGCAGTTGCGCAATCGGGCAAGTCGTCTCATTTCCCGGACGGCACAAAAATACCCTCCTGGTTTTCAGACACATCCAAAATCGATTCAAAGCGTCTTGGCAGGCAGTTTGTCATAACAGAACACGGCGTTTCCGGCGACAGCAACACGGTGCAAACCACCGCGATCCAGCGCGTCATCGACCGGGCGAGTGAGCAGGGCGGCGGTGTGATCGTGATCCCCAAGGGTACCTTTTTGAGCGGGGCGCTGTTTTTTAAACCTAAAACACATCTCTATGTAGCCAAAGGCGCTGTATTGAAGGGCTCCGACAAGATCGCTGACTACCCGCTGATGCCCTCACGCATGGAGGGACAAAATCTCGACTATTTCCCTGCATTGGTCAATGCCTACGGCGTGAACGGCTTTACGATTTCGGGCAGCGGCATTATCGACGGCAACGGGCTGAATTACTGGAAGGCATTCTGGCAGCGGCGGCAGGAGAACCCCAACTGCACCAACCTGGAAGTATCGCGACCGCGGCTGGTCTTCATCTGGAAAAGCAACAACGTGCAGGTCCAGGACGTGACACTTCAAAATTCGGGTTTCTGGACGAGCCATTATTACCAATGCAACAATATTAAAATACTGAATGTCAGGATCACCGCACCGCATGAGCCGGTTAAGGCGCCGAGTACCGACGCGATCGACCTGGATGTATGTAATAATGTGCTTGTCAAAGGTTGCTACCTCGCTGTGAATGACGACGCCATTGCTTTGAAGGGTGGAAAAGGACCTTATGCGGATACCGATCCGGGCAACGGCGCCAATACGAATATCCTCGTCGAGGATACCCATTTCGGATTTTGCCACGCGGCGCTTACCTGCGGCAGCGAGGCCATTCACAACAAAAATGTAGTGATGCGCAACTGCCGTATCGAGAACGCCATGCGGGTGCTCTGGCTGAAAATGCGACCGGACACTCCTCAGAAATATGAATTCATCAGTGTAGAAAACGTCGATGGCAATGCATACAGCCTCATTTACGTGAAACCCTGGAAACAATTCTTCGATCTAAAAGGCAGAAAGGACGTGCCGCTCTCCTACTCGGACCATATCAGCCTGAAAGATATCAAACTCAAATGCGAGATATTCTTCGACGTAAGTCCGGGCGAGTATGATAAACTATCGGAATTTAATTTCGAAAACCTGAACATTACGGCGAAAAACGCCGCTTATGATAAGTCTGTCGTCAAGGGTTTTACGCTCACGAACGTCAAAGTGAACGACAAAATGATCCAATAGCATCATTTTTGAGACTTCCCCTTTTTTCTAAATACAAAATAGCAGATCAGCAAGCCTGAATTCAGCAGCACTGAAAAGCCGTTCGACAATATAATGGGCAATTCCTCTTTCAGGATACCATAATAGGTCCACAATGCCACGCCGGAGATCAGGACTACCAGCATCAGCGGCGAGAGATTTTCTACGTCCTTTTTCCGGAGCACTTTGATAAACTGTGGTAGCATGGATGCGGAAGTGAGCACGCCGGCGATGATCCCGATCACAGTTTGAAACATATTCAAATGATTTCGTGGGTCGATGATGTAAAATTCCCTCCTCAGCCGCCCAGGTACCGGCAGGCGAGCTGGTAAAGTTCGGCGACAAAAGAGTCGTAGGCGATGAAAATCTCAGGTTTGGCAATGAAATCCCTCGCTCCCGCCCGGATACACTTTTCACGTGTGGACACGACCGATGACGTGGAGGTCGCAAATACAGCGATGTCCGGGTAGGTCGTTTTCAGCTCATCTATAATGTCGTAACCGTTTTTGCCCGGCATATTCAAGTCCGACAATATCAGCTCCGGCAACTCCCGCGGTGAACTATGAAGCCACTCCGTAAGTTGATCGCCATTCCCGAACTCCCCGAGGATTTCGAATTCTCCGGAAGCCCTGAATGCCTCGGACATAAAGAAACGCTCATCTTCATCATTTTCAACAATGGCCAGTTTGAATGTTCTCATGCGCGGGCTTAGATCTTGGGTAACATAATATGAAAACTGGCACCTTTTCCCTGTGTCGATTCTGCCCATATTCTACCACGGTGCCGTTCGACCACCTTCTTACAAACCGCCAGGCCCACGCCGTTTCCCGGGTACTGACTGGCAAAATGCAGTCTTCTGAAAATTTCGAAGATTTTTTCCAGGTTTTCGGGTGAAATGCCAATGCCATTGTCTTCCACAACGAATCGTACGCTGCCATCTTCCATCCAGGATTTCACTTCCACCTCCGGCTTCTTGCCATTCGTGAATTTGAGCGCATTAGCCAGCAGATTCTGAAAAAGCTGCACCAGTTGCAAACGATCCCCGTAAATAGACGGCACCTCGCTCTGCACACGTATATGCGCACCCGACTGCTCGACGGCGTCGTTCAAGTTCTGGATCGCTTCGCCGATCACCTCTTCCACGTTCAGCTTTTGGCGTTGAAGCCCTATTTTACTGATCTGGGAGTAATGCAGCAGATTGTCAATGAGCTCGTGCATACGTTGCGCGGCCAGAATCCCCTTTCCAATACTCGATTTCAGAAGATCGAACTTTTGCTGGTCGACATGCTGGTTCATCAGGTATAAAAAACTTCTCACAGTTCGTACGGGCTCCTTCAAATCGTGCGAAACAATAGCTGTGAACTGCTCCAGCTCGCGGTTTGCAGAAGACAATTCGCTGTTGGCCACCGAAAGCTCCTGTGCGAGCTGCCTGTACCTGTCTGAACTCTCCTGTAGTGCCTGCTCACTCATTTTGCGTTCGGTAAGGTCGCGCGTCACCTTTGAAAAGCCACTCAGCCGGCCTTCGGCATCATACACTGCCGTAATAACCACATTCGCCCAGAAACGAGAGCCGTCTTTCCGTAAACGCCACCCTTCCTCTTCATATTTACCGGTCGCGACGGCAACTTTCAATTCCCAACCAGGCTTTCCATTGAGAATGTCCTCTTCGGGATAAAAAATAGCGAAATACTTCCCGATTATATCTTCCGCGCTGTAACCTTTAATACGCCTGGCGCCTTCGTTCCAGCTGACAATGCGGCCATCCGTATCGAGCATAAATATCCCGTAATCGGCCACTTGCTCCACCATCAACCGGTAGCGTTCCTCGCTTTCGAGCAGATCGAATTGCTTTTTCTTTTGCTCCGTGATGTCACGAAGTAGTACACAGAAACCCAGAAGAACCTCCGAATCATCGAAAACCGGGGAATAAGAAATTTCTGCCCAATACCTGGTGCCATCTTTTCTCAACTTCCAGCCTTCGGTTACACATTTTTTCCTTTCCAACGCCTCGTCCAGTTCGGAGCGGTACTGGATTGGATCACTCTGGTTGTCGCCGATAACGTTGAACGGTTTTCCTTCTATTTCAGCTTCGTCATAGCCTGTAATAGCGCTCGCAGCCGCATTGCAAGTCGTTATCCTGCCTGTTTCGTCCAGCAAAAAAAAACCTTCTGCGATGTTGCGAAAAATCAGGTTACTGCTCAAATGCATGGATGGGTAAGGTATAAATCAAGTCGGGAACGAATGCAGCAAATTCCGTGCCAAAAAAATCAGGCGTGCCGGAGCTGAGCCAGCACGCCTGAATGACATTCACATCCATGGTTTTAACCAATATGGTGACCGGCCACGTGGCCGCCGTCGAGGTTGATCACCTCACCGGTGATAAAGTTGCTGCCCGCCAGGTACAATGCAAGCTGCGCAACGTCTTCCGTTTCACCGATGCGGTCCACAAGGTGCAGGCCCGCAAGACTGTCGGCATCGCTGACGCCGGTTTTCGCTTGAAGCGGGCTGCGGATAATACCCGGGGCGATCGCATTGACACGTATGTTATTTCTGCCAAACTCGGCTGCGAGCTGCCGCGTCAATGCGTGAATGCCTCCCTTGCTAGAAATAGGCGCCGTCGCAGGGAAGCCACCGATCGCGTGGTCTACCAGCACGGTACCGATGTTAATGATCGAACCTTCGCCCTGCTGCAGCATTTGCCGGATGGCTGCCTGGCTGGTAAAATAGGTACCTTTCAGGTTGATGCCCAGGAAATAGTCGAGATGGACTTCGTCGACTTCGAGGAAGCTGCGCGGCTCGAATACGCCGGCATTATTGACGAGCACATCCACACTGCCGAACTTGCTTACGGCCGTATCAACCAGCAATTGGCCTGTTGCACGCTGACTGATGTCGCCTGCCACCATAACCAGGCGGTCGTGATTACCCAGCTCTTTATACGTCGCTGTGAGATTATCCCCGTTGGCCGAATTGATAACCACGTTATGCCCTTGTTCGAGAAACAGGCTGGCTATTGCCCTGCCGATGCCGGTGGAAGCACCGGTTACGATGATGGTTTGTGTTTTCATGATGTAAGGTCTGTTACTGTTTTCTTTGAGCGGTGATCCCTTTTTCGCGGAGCACGGAAACCTGCTCCCCGGCATACCCCCAATCATCCGGTTCCACTTCCTGGATCACTACATGAGTGAGATGGGGATCCTTGTCGAGCACATCGGTAATTACTTGTGTTACGCCGGCGATGAGCTCCTGCTTTTGTTGCCGGGTAACGCCTTCGCGGGTTACCTCAATTTTTACATATGGCATGATTACTGCATTTAAAAGGATTATTAATGTATTCGACGTCAACCCATTACTGTGTTTTGACAATACAAAGGAACCCTGTTCACGGCAGACCATTACGTGACATACATCACAAGTATTCCTTTCGCGATTTGCATAGCCGGGCAATTAATGAGAAATTGCGCCCCCAATTTTCCAAAACAATGGCAACTCCTGTTTTCTGCGGCATCGATTTCGGCACTTCCAATTCCAGTCTCGCAATAGCAAACCCAAACGACGTTTTCCTGATTCCGGTAGAAAACGACCATAAAACAATCCCCAGCGCGATGTTTTTTGCGCGGAAAGATAATGAGGCATTCTTCGGACGGACGGCGATGGAACGCTTCCTGGGGCGTCATCCGGGCAGGTTAATGCGAAGTCTGAAACGCGTGCTCGGAACACCGGCTATGCGCCAGGGCACGATGGTCAATGGCGAACTGATGAAGTTCGACCAGATCGTCGCAGCCTTCCTCGACCAGATGAAGAAAAAGGCGGAGGCCGATTGCGGTACCAAACTGAAACACGTAGTAATGGGCCGCCCGGTGCATTTCGTCGACAATGACCCCGCCGCCGACGAACGGGCAGAAAGCGAGTTGAAAGCGATCGCCAAAAGCCTGGGCTTCGAACACGTCGGCTTTCAGTTTGAACCCATTGCCGCCGCCTTTGCGCACGAGGCGCAGGTGACAGGTGAGAAACTGGCCATGGTGGTCGATCTCGGCGGCGGCACTTCCGATTTTACCATTATCCGCCTTTCAAAAGACAATGCCCGGAAACACGACCGCAGCGGCGATATTCTTGCGAATACCGGCGTGCGCCTCGGCGGGAACGACTTCGACAAGGATCTCAGTCTTGCCCGCATGATGCCCGAGCTAGGTTTCCGCACGACTTACGGTGCCAAAAACCTCGAAGTGCCCTCCTATCACTATTTCGATCTTTCGGAATGGAGTAAGGTCAACTTCCTTTATACCAACCGTACGATCTTCCAGGCGAAGCAGCTGCTCCGTGAGACCCATTCGCCTGAAAAATACGGACGGCTGATTAACGTCCTGGAACAGGAAAGCGGTCATGCGGTACTTGCTGAAACCGAAAATATCAAGATTGGCCTTACGCAAAGTAGCACGTACGTGGCCTCTCTTCCCTTTATCGACGAAAATCTGCACATCAATGTCGAACGCGAAGTGTTTAACGAAGCGATAGGCACCAAGACGCAGCGCATCGTCGACGCGGCCAAACAATGCCTGCAAAGTGCGGCGATAGCGCCTGACGCGATCAGTCTGGTAATCATGACCGGCGGTTCTACCGAGATCCCGCTGATCCAGGAGCGCTTCCGCGAGCTGTTTCCTGCCGCCGAATGGTCGGAAGAAAACAAGCTTTCCAGCGTAGGATTGGGGCTTGCCTACGATGCCCGAAGCCGGTTTTCCTGAACAAATGCCGGCGCACTGCCGGTGATCCGCCTCACGCCGCTGCCCCCGACCACTTCAATCTCTTTCCGGTCAGTGTTTGCTTCGGATACCGATATCTGGTTATACTTGCATTATGTCAATTTCAGATAGAAGCATCTTAATACTCGGCTGTTTCGACACCAAGGGCGATGTGTTTTCCTACCTGCGGGAATGCATTGCCGCACAGGGTGAAACGGTGATAACCATAAACACGGGCGTTTTTGGCACTACCAGTGCATTCCCTGTCGATTTCGAAGCCGATGCCGTTGCCGCTGCGGCAGGTCACGATATCACCGACCTTCGCCGTGACCGCGACAGGGGTAAAGCGATCGACATCATGGGGCGGGGCGCTTCCAGGCTGGTTTCTCAGCTTTATCATGAAGGAAAAATCAAAGCCGTCGTCGGAATGGGCGGCGGGGGCGGCACCTACATCGCACTTTCTGCCATGCAGGGCATTCCTTTCGGTATACCGAAGGTTTGCCTTACCACATTGGCGACGAAAGACCTCTCCCGACAGATCGGCGACAAGGACATTATGCTGATCCCCTCCGTGGTGGACGTGGCCGGTATGAACCATATTTTAAGACAGTTGGTAGCACAGGCCGCTGCGGCCGTTTCCGCTATGGCCAATGTCGATACCGCGGGGCAGCATACAAAAGCGCGGAGCATCGCCATCAGCATGTTCGGGAATACGACGGCGTGCGTCGACAAATGCACCGAGCTCCTTACCGGGGCCGGATATGAAGTACTGGCCTTCCACGCAACCGGTGTAGGTGGTAAAACCATGGAATCGCTTATCCGCGAAGGCTGTTTCGACGCCGTGCTCGACATTACCACCACCGAACTGGCCGACGAACTTTGCGGCGGCATTTGCAGCGCCGGCCCGGAAAGGCTGACCGCCGCGGCAGAAATGAGCATTCCGCAAGTGGTAGTCCCCGGCTGTATGGATATGGTCAATTTTGCGCACCTCGATACCATCCCGCACGCATTCGCGGACAGGCACCTGTACAGCTGGGCGCCCGACGTAACGCTCATGCGTACAGACGAGCGCGAGAACGCGATCCTGGGCGAGCGCCTCGCGCGCAAGGTAAGCCGGTCGTCGGCTCCGGCAGCGATTGTGCTTCCGCTGAAAGGCATCTCGCAGATTGCCGCCGAAGGAGGAATTTTTCATAACCCGGCAGCGGACGAGGCCCTGTTTACCGCAATCAGGGCCAATATATCCGGTAATGTATCCGTAAAAGATGCGGATATGCACATCAATGACCCGGCATTTGCACATTTGCTGGTGGAAACGTTGCTGGGTTTAATGCAAAAGAAACAGTAAAACATTAATCAGTCTAATCATCTAATAATCAAACCGAAACAATATGCCTAACCCATGGACAGGTAAGGGAAACCCTTATACGAAACAGGAAGTAAGAGATCGCCTGCAAGCGACGATAGATCAGGGCAAAGCCATCATTGCGGCCGGTGCCGGCACGGGTATAAGTGCCAAATTCATCGAAAAAGGCGGAGCAGACCTCATTATCATATATAACTCAGGACGTTTCCGGATGGCCGGGCACGGCTCTACGGCCGGCCTGATGGCCTACGGCGATGCCAATGCGGTAGCGATGGAAATCGGTGAGTTTGAGGTATTGCCTGTGGTGGAGGAAATACCAGTGATCTGCGGCGTTCATGGCTCCGACCCCCGTCGCCGGATGTGGCATCATTTGTTGAAAGTGAAGGAAATGGGCTTTTCGGGCGTCAACAACTTCCCTACCCATAGCATTGTGGACGGGCATTTCAGGCAGGTACTGGAAGAAACCGGGATGGGTTTTGCCAAAGAGGTCGAGATGATCAGGCTGGCAACGATGATGGATCTTTTCTCGATCGTGTACGTGGCCACGCCTGAAGAGGCACGCCAGATGGCCGAAGTAGGCGCGGATGCCATTATTGCCCATGTCGGCACCACCGTGGGAGGTTCTATTGGCGTAGTAGATGCCACTTGCAGCATGGACGAGGCCATTGAACGCACCCAGCTTATCGGCGATGCCGCACGGGAGGTTAATCCCAATGTATTCGTACTCGCCCATGGCGGGCCGGTCAATACCCCTGCCGATGTCCGGGAAGTACTCTCCAAAAGTGACATCCACGGGTTCGTAGGCGCATCCTCGCTCGAACGCATGGGCGTAGAGCAGTCGCTTACCGACCTTACGCGCGACTTTAAGCGGTTGACGTTGGGGAATTCTTAGTGACGGTCGGCCGCCGGTTGCATGAACAAATCAAGCAATTGGCGGCCGGAAGAAGTTATTTGAGCTTCGGAAGCGATTGCCACCAGGCAACCAGCTTCCCGCTTAGTTGTTTCGTGATTTTCATTTCCGTTGCCTGAAGATTGGTCGTTTCGGCAGGGTCCCTCACAATGTTGTAAAGTTCCGTTTTGCTACCATCGGCATCCATAAGTAGCTTCCATTCGCCCGACCGCACCGCGAGGCGAGGACTGCGGTCGTTGCCTTTGGGGTAATTATAGGCAATGTCATTTCGCCCGTATTCCCAGAACATTTCCCGTTTTCTGAGCGAAGGTTTGCCCAGCAAGACCCCCGACCGGTCGATTCCGTCGCCGTGATAATTTTCGGGAATTTTTATGCCTGCGAGTTTAGATAATGTAGGCAAAAGGTCCGTAGCATGCAGTTCCGAGCGGTTGTCGGTCTTGTTGGCGGGAACATGACCTGGCCAGCTGACAATGAAAGGCATTCGAATGCCGCCTTCGTACAGCGATAGCTTTGATCCCCGGAAGCCTCCGCTTCGGGTGCCACCGAAAGTGGGCAATGCACCATTGTCGCTGGTGAAGATAATGATCGTATTCTCAGCGAGTCCCAGATCTTTCAGGCCATCGAGCAGCCGCCCGATTTGCACATCATATTCTTGAAGTACCCCTTTAAATGCAGCTTCCTCCTGCGGGTTCATTGGAAATTTGCCGGTATATTCGGTTTCTACCTTTGGGACCCAGGGCGTATGCACGTCGTCTGGCCAGAGATTGATGAAGCACGGCTGGCCTTTGTGCCGCCTCATAAAATCCAACGTTTTGTCCACGAAGTATTGGGTCCGGTCCCACCTTTTTATACTGTCCTTGTCAGACCATATCCAGTTCGTCGCGGTAAGTGCAAGGTCGGGTTCGGGGCTTTCATAAGTGCTCGCATGCTCGTCGAAACCATATTGTGCGAAGCGGGGCGCATTGGTCACGTCTCTTCCGCCCCCCATATGCCACTTGCCGAAATGTCCGGTGGCATAGCCTGCGTCCTTGAAAAAACGCGCCATCGAAGGCGCTTCCGGGGTCAGGTAGTCGATCTGTTCGGCGTCTTTATTATGCTTTTTGGTATCCAGAAAAGTTGTAAAGTTCCATTTCGCAGGATGCATGCCAGTGAGAATACTCGCCCGGGAAGGCGAACAGATCGGCGCGCCGCTGTAATACTGGGTAAGTTTAAGGCCGCTGGCTGCGAGCCGGTCAAGATGAGGCGTGGGAATAAAACGCCCGCCATAAACACCGATATCGCCATAACCCATGTCGTCGGTCAGGATCACGATGATGTTCGGCGGGGATTGTGCTCTCTTTTGCTGGGCATTTGCCGGCAGCAAACTGAATATCAATACAATATAAACTATTGATCTGACTAGTCCGGTTCGTCTCATAAGATGGCATATGGCTGCTAAACTCCCCCGAACTACCTGCAAAACCATTCCGGGGGAATCAAAGTTTGCTAATATACCAAATCCATAGAATTAGGACAGATCGAATTCAAGATCTTACTCGCTCCTCAAACTCCTGACCGGGTTCATCAACGCAGCACGGATGCTTTGGAAGCTGACAGTAAACAATGCAATAGCAATGGACAACGCCCCTGCAAGAAGGAATACCCACCACCTGATATCGGTATGGTAGGCAAAATCCTGCAACCAGTTTTTCATGCCATACCAGGCAATGGGCGACGCAATGAGAATGGCAACAACAACCGGTTTGAGAAAATCCTTCGAAAGCAGTCCCACAATACTTGGTACCGAAGCGCCCAGCACTTTTCTGACGCCGATTTCCTTCGTCCGAAGCTCAGCCATAAACATCGAAAGCCCCAGCAAGCCCATGCAGGAAATGAGAATGGCAATACCTGCAAATATACCAAACAGCAGCTGCTGGGTTTGCTCACGTGCGTAAAGTTTGCCGAAGCGCTGATCGAGGAATTCGTATTGAAACGGAACGTCCGGGAAACGGTTCTTCCAAACCGAACCGAGGTGTGCAAGCGCACCCTGAATATCCTTGCCTGCCACCTGCACGGATACGCGTCCTAGATGGTCCGGTTGGTAGAACATCACGATGGGCGCTACTTTTTGATGCAGTGATTCAAAATGGTAATCGGTCGTGACACCGATGATCTGTCCCCGCATTTCACCATAACCAAAGCGGTTACCAATGGCTTCCTCCGGGTTTTTCCAGCCCAGCAAACGGGCTGCGGTAGCATTGAGTATAAAGCCGTTCGTCCGGTCGGTCGGATATAGACGGGAGAAATTCCTGCCTGCGGCCATTTGGATCTGGTAAGCGGGAATGAAGTCCTCGTCGACCGAAAGCGACTTAATACTGATTTGCGTAGGCGCCATCGAATCGCCTTTCATCACATATGCATCCCACGAATCGAGCAGCCGGCCCGATGGAATCCGTGACGAACGCCCCACCTCCCGAACTCCCGCATGTTCCTTAAACCGCTGGCGGATCGCCTCGACATCGATGGTCGAGTCATCGGGCATGCTGAACGTGATCACCTGGTCTTTGGCATAACCCAGTTTGTAATTCTGAATAAACTGCATTTGGTTGTATACAACTGTCGTGCTGATGATCAGCGTGGCGGCGATCGCAAATTGAGCCACCACGAGCGTCTGCCGCAGTTTTCCGTTTTTAAGAGCCGACGCAATCTTGCCTTTCAATACCGCGATAGGCTGAAAACCGGTCATGAAAAATGCCGGATAACTGCCTGCTACCAGTCCGGTGAAGATCGTGATGCCCAGCAGGATTGCCAGGAAAGTCGGGTCCAGCAAGGCATAAACGGAAAGCTGTTTCTGGGTAAAATTATTAAACAAGGGCAGGCACAATACCATGGCCACAAAGGCAATCACTACCGAAATTACAACCAGAATCACCGATTCGCTCAAAAACTGGTTCATCAACTGCGTGCGTACCGCGCCAATTACCTTGCGCATGCCCACTTCTTTCGCACGCGTCGCCGATTTGGCAGTTGCCAGGTTCATATAATTGATGCAGGCGATCAGCAAAATAAAAATCGCGATCGCCGAGAACAGGTACACATATTGAATATCCCCATTCGCCTCGATTTCGGAATCCAGGTGAGAACGCAGGTGAATGTCGGTGAGCTTCGTCAGCGTCAGCACCGAGTATTTCGAAGCCTTGCGATCGATGTGCTTATTCTGAAATGCGGGAAATGCGGCTGTCAGCTTCTGCGCGTCGTAATACTTCGGCAGAAGCAGGAATGTCGAGAAAGAATTGTTGGCCCAATTGGTACGAAGCCCCTCGGCACCGTAAACACGATTGTCGTTCAGAGTCGAGAACGAGACCAGGAAATTAGGATGAAAATGCGATTGTGAGGGAAGTGGCTCAAAAACACCCGTTACCGTGTAATCGAACTGGTTGTCCAGCCGCACTACCTTTCCGAGAGGATCTTCGTTCCCGAAGTATTTTTCGGCCATGGGTTTGGAAAACATGATCGAAAAAGGGTTTTCGAGCGCTTTATCCGGATTTCCACGGTCTATTTTAAAAGTAAATACCTTGAAGATATTCGCCTCTGCGGCAAACATCTGGTCCTCCGAAAACCGTTTGTCGCCGTATTTCACCAGTGCCCCGGTTTCCAGCAGCCGGACGACCTGCTCTACCTGCGGGAAATCCTGCTTCACAAGGGGGCCGAAAGGCGGCGCCGCATGCCCGAGCCGCAGCGATTCCGTACCATCATTGGCCAGAAAAGTGCGGTTCAGCCGGTAAATACGATCTGCATGTTCATGGAAGCGATCGTAGCTCAGCTCATCTTTCACATACAAAGCGAGCAGCAAAAAGCAGGTCAGTCCCAGTGAAACGCCGGAAATATTGATGAAACTGAAAGCCTTGTGCTTCGTCAGGTTCCGGAAGGCGATTTTCAGGTAATTTTTGAACATGTTGTCGGTATTTAGGCCCGGGTAAAACGGGGAAGGATGTCGGTTTTGTTAGATACCAACAAATGCATGCCATTTCAATACCGCATTATAAATCAAACACTTACCTAAAACACCCTGTCCGAAATCGGACGATGGTGTCGCATTTTACCGGACAACAAGATTGCCCTCTTTTTGTCGGACAGGGCGTACCTGTCCCGGGACAAAGCGATTAGCAGAAAGCCGCGGGTTGTTTATACCCGCGTAATGCTTTGATCCAGGCGTAAAATACCTGGAAAAATCTGGGGGTAATACGGACTGTCCGCTGCTTTCGGACCATATTTTGCGGACTTTGGGAATTCCCTGTGCCTGGACCCTGCGTCGCCGAGGCCGCTACCAGAATGTCCAGCGCCCCGTTAGTGAGCAGGTAAATATCTTCGTGAAGTTCGTCAAGCAGGTTGGCCGCCCGTCCGCGGAAATGGTGCCGGTCCGCGATTTGTAAAGTGGTTTTGACGGCGAAGTCATAAATTTCCTGCGAAAGTTGGTCACAAAGCTCGCACATATCTGCTCTCCGTTGAGGCAGGATAATGTTTCTGGCCTTCATTTCCTGGATTTTACGCTGGGTTTTCGCGACCAGTTCGGCCCGGATTTCATTCAAATTCATATTATGGGTGCTGTTAGAGGAGTATTCCAGAGCGCATAAACGCTCTCAGAAATATTAGCAATATTTTAATAGGATCAAAGGTTTTAATTTTTTTCTAATCAGTAACAGTCGGCTCCACCTCCGCTATCCCCTACTTTTAGCACCTCATCATTAGACCAGGGAATGTTTATAGGCTATTTGCCGCACGGAGCGGAAGATACTTTTTTAGAAAAACTTCAGATGGCGGGGTGCCATCAAATCATCAAAGAAACAAAAGCCGGCACCCGATCCGGCCTGTTGGAAGCAATCAAAGGATTGAACGAAGGCGATGTGCTGATCCTGTGCCATAGCAGCCATGCTGGAACGGAAACAGACTTTCTGCATGTATTGGTGCAAGTTGGCTGCAAATGTGCCCATTTTGTGTCCATAGACGAGGATTTCGATACGCTGCGCGACACAACACTTCACTGCGCGGCAACCTCGCGCTAGGGCGATAATCCAATCGGTTTTCCGGCGATGTATACTTTTACGACCGTTTCCCCAGACCAGCATTTCAGTCCGCTTACCGCTCTGGCTGTACCCACTGCAAGAGCCGGAATTTCATGTTCCATGTAGTCATGCCCTACGCGATTGTATATGTCGCGAACGAGGGCTCCGAAGGCGTGATGTCCGCCCCGCAACACCAGCTACCGATTGTGGTAGCGGGTGTATACGAAGGCAAAGACGATATTGCGGCGCGTGTCCGGCTCAATGGCTTCGGGCACGGCAGCTTAGCAATGAATTAAGAAGTTATCCGGCCAACCAAAGGGCCGGCCGGTACATTAGAGAGCTGTTTTGAAAGGCCGGGATTATCTGGAAGCCGATACTTCCTCTTTCCGCGGCGTGCCCATAATGAGCTTTTCAATGGAAGCCATTTTGGCGTCCATGGCTTCCAGTTTTGCTTTCAGCCGGTCATTTTCTTCCTGCAATTGCCGGGTACGTTTTTCCAGCGCCTGGATGGCAGCCATATTCACGCCATCGATGTCGGAGGAGTTGATCGTGGTGTCATTTCCAATACCGTCCAGGCCGAACGCGGCATAGAAGTCCTGGGCCATCGGCCCGATATGCCGGGTAGTGGCGGGCTGACTTTTGTAGTTCCAGCTGGTAAGCGGCAGCTGCGCCACTTTACTGAGGATATTTTCGGTATTCAACACTTCGAAATTCTCTTTTTTGCGCCTGTCGCTGACGGCACTCCAAGCTCCTCCGCCTGCTGAAATTTCGACTCCGCTCGTCATACCCTGATTAGTGAATACACGTGCCCCGCCTGCAAAACGCATTGTCAATTGGTTATTGGCCGTGCTGTAAGCACTGTCGGAGGAAAACCCTGCGCTTGCATCGCTGATCACGACAGCCCCCTGATTTTTCGCTCGCGCGTTTTTACCCAGCGCCATTGCAAAGTTAGCGCTGGCACTGTTCTGCAACCCGATCGCGACTCCGAACGCACCTCTGGCAATAGACGGCCCGATTACAATCGAAGCCAGCCCGCCGGCGATCGACGAAGGTCCCATAGCCAGGGCGTCGTCAGCAGTTGCCTGCGCGCCGCTTCCGATCGCGACGGCCCCAACACCGGTTGTTGTGCCATTGAATGCCAGGGATCTGTCGGCCGCGGCGGTTCCATTGTTACCCAGAGCCACTGACTCGTCGCCGGATGCAGTCGTCGCCAGACCTACGGAGAAAGAATGGTCACCGGAAGCACGGGTATTCTGGCCGGCCGCAAACGAGTAATTCCCAATGTTGGTCCTGTTCCAATAGGTACTCCCGAAAGAGCCTACGTGACCTACGCGAAACGCAGCCTTATCAACATACCACATCATCCGGCGCCCTTCGCCCTCAACGGGTGTGGGTTTGACTCCTGAAACATCGCCGGAAGCGGCGAAAACAACGCTACTATCGGCCACGTCCAATCCGGCCCGGGGCGTTGTGGTACCAATGCCGACCTGGGCATTGGCGTAAAGAGAAGCTGCAACAAAAAGAGAAGTTATAAGAATACGTTTCATATCTGATGGATAATAAGGGAGGAAGAAAGTTTATTCGACGACCAGTTTGTGATTTACAACACCCTGACTGGTAGTGAGTTTAAAAAGGTACATTCCCGAAGCGACGCCATTCAGGTTCACCTGTACGCTGCCGTCGGAGAGGGATGATTTACGCACGGGCACCTGCCGTCCCAGCATATCCCAAAGGCTGATCTCATTGACCGGAACGCCGGATGAAACCGTCACTACGCTCGCCTTGCGCGCCGGGTTCGGGTATACGCCCGCGTACTGGCCCACGCCGCGCGGTTGCAGTGACACAGCCCTCGACAAGCTGAAAGTGCCATCCAGATCAACCGAACGGAGACGGTAGTACACTGTTTGCAGCTGGCTGCCGAACGAGCGGTCCGTAAAACTGTACCGCTGCAAGGCATTGCTGTTACCCGCCGCTGCCACCGTGCCGATCTTCTGAAAGGTTCTGGCATCGAGGCTTCGTTCTACTTCAAAATGGGAGGCATTCTCTTCGCTGGTCGTTTGCCATTCCACCAATGCATTGCCTTCAACCGCCTTTGCATTGAAACTGATCAACGTAACGGGAAGCCCTGCTTCCGGCACGGCGCCGAGCGTGAACGGGCTCCATGACGATATCACCTCGCTCGTTACAAAGCCCGCTGTCAGCGTCCCGGTTACATTATGCCCTTCGTTGAGCCAGTTACCTCCCGTAAGGTGGGCAACACTGAAAACATTCGGGTTTTCGGAAACCGTAATGGACGGATTTTTATAGTCGTCATAAGTAACAATGACCTTGCCCGTTGCGGTGCCTCTTGGCGCAAGGTCCCAGTATTCTTCGTTGTTGTAAGCTTCGAGGGCTATGGAAGACGCACCGGTGGTAGTGAATGTGCCGGTGCCTGCGTCGGCAGCGAAGTAACGGACGCTCATCCCTGCGCTGTTATCGGTAAGCTCTACCGTAATCGGCTGGTATCTGACACCGTCCCCAACCGGGTACACGAAACTGCCTGTCCCGTTTTTTACCACGTAGCCATTCACGTGCCTCGTATCGGATACGCCCACCACCGATGCGGTATCCCCGACAACGAGCGCACCCAGGTCGCTGGTAGCATCCACGGCCCCGTTGGAGAGCGTAACCCTGCCGCCTACTTTGATATTATTCTCCAATACAATACCCGCCGAATTGTCGATATTCAACAGGCGTGTGAAATAGGGCTGGGTACCGCTCAGGGTTTGCAAAGCGGCACCATCCAGCGTCAATGAGCCGGTATCCGCCTCGGTCATTGCCTGGTTATTGACCAGGTTACCGGAAACAAAAAGGTTGCCATTATTGGAAAAAGAACCTCCGGTCACTTGCAAATCGCCTTTGACCTGCAAAATACCGCCTTTGACGGTAACCGTCCCGCCGGCACTGGACAAGCCCTGCGCGACGGCACTACCACCGAGCCCGGCAAGGGCCGCCAGAATATATATAGCTTTCATTTGAAATAGATTTGATTAAAAACAGGGAATTGAATAGGACAAAATATGCGGAAACTGCTTTCAGCCCGCAATTATGCGCCGGCGTGCCATTAATAAGCCGCCTGCCAGCCCTACGGCCAGCAAGCCGAGACCTGCAAGACCCATCCACGAATTGCCGCCGTTGTCTTTCATCTGCTGGCGAAGCGCTGCGTTATCTGCCTTAAGGCTTTCCAGTTCAGCTGCGAGGTTGCGGGTACGCTCTTCCAATGCTTTGATACCTGCCAATGCTACACCGTCGGCGTCCACGGTACCAATGCTGCGATTGTCATTACCCAGTCCGAAAGCCGCGTAAAAATCCTGCGCCATCGGGCCTATGTGTTTGGTGTTTGCCGCATCTGCTTTGTAGCTCCATCTGGTTATAGGAAGCTTCCGCAGTTTTTCCAAAACGTCGTCGTACGAAATCTCTTCGAAGCGATGTTTTTTGTTCACGTCCGATACGTTCGTCCATACGCCGGAGGTTGACAAATAGGCACCCGTCGATGTAGAAATGACTGCGTTGGATTGTCCCCAGTTACTCACCGAAGCTCCGCTCTGAAATGTCATACCTGTGGTGAGGTTGGACGAGGTAAATATCCGGAAGCCGCCGCTCACCCGCCAGCTGGCAGAGTGATTCACCCCGGCCCGGATCGTATCTACTGAAGATCTGTCCCCGAAAACAAAACTTCCCTGCCTTGCATTGGTATGTGCGTGATAACCCATCGCAACAGAAGCAGCTCCGCTCGCAACATTGTTCTCGCCTACCGCGAAAGACGATTGTTGTGCGGCTGTCGTTCCGATGCCAAAAGCAGTTGCATTGCTCGCTGATGCCCGTACATTGCTGCCGATTGCGACGGAAAAGTCTCCGACATTGGCGGCATCCCACTGCGTGCCGGTCACCGATCCAGCGCGGAAAGCGCCCTTGGCCGGATACCACATCATGCGCGTACCAGCCCCTTCGGCAGGGATTGCAGTGCCTGACACGTCCCCGTCATAGATACCACCCAGCAGAAACGTCCCGTCCTGAAAGACGACCATGTTTTTGTTTTGTGCAGCATCCCGCCCCACCAGGAGTGTGTCCGTCTTTTGCGCATACACACCCACAGGTGCAAGTACAGAGCAGAGCAATGCATTCAGGACCGGCCGCCGCAGGAACGACCTCGCCGGTGTTTTTTCAAATGACTTTAATGTAAAATTTGCATTCATAGTTAAAGATGGATTAGGTGTTGTTATAAAAAATACAACTAATTCCAAAAATACAACTATGAATATGAAATACTTCTAAATAATATCGCAATCTACTTGTAGAATACATCTACAACCCGACAGCATTATCTGACGCCTCGAATCAGCCGTTTGCCGAAGAAACACTTAGAGTTTGTAACTCGTTGATTTTCCGACAGAAACGCTACCAACAGAATCTCCCGCGACCGTTTAATAATTATTTACACAAAAAGCGCCGCGGAACGACGTTCCTCGGCGCTTCGGCATTATTTATCCTGTTGAGTCACTGCACAAACTTGCGCTGCTTCGTTTCTGTCTCAGTCGGAAAATCGGATGGAATGGGAATGTCGACTTTACCGGTCGCCGCCCATTGGCTGCCGCGTTGCAGGCAGGTGATAAAGCCAACGCACTCCACGGAATAGTCGGCGTGACCCAGTGCCATATGAAAAATGCGGCCCTTACCGTAGCGGAGGGCGATCAGCATGGGCTCATTGCGGTCGGTACCGTTGTTGGTTTTAGGGGAAAATGCCGTGGCCAGGATCTGCATGTTTTCGGCCGGGCCACGCAGGCGATCGTACAACTCGTCACGACTGTGCAGCCAGTTGGCTGGCATACCCTTCGTAATAGGGTGATTAGGCTCACGAACAGTGATTTTAAATTCCATCTGCGCGCCGTGCGAACCGGCTTTACCCGGCTGCATATCCCGCACCTCTTTGCCGTTCTGATCAAAGTATACGTACGGGCCGTCCTTTTCGGTCCGGTCGCCCCAGCCGCCGAGGCCGATCATCTGGTTGTAGGCAGGCCATTGCGGGAACGAGTTATTGGCCGCGTGAATGACCACCAGTCCGCCCCCATTTTTCATGAATTTTTCAAAATCCTTCTGTACCTCCGCTGTCCAGGGCGCAGCATTCCAGCCAAAGTTGCAGATCACGACATCGTAATCGGAAAATTTGGGGTGAAAAGCGGAATCCATTTTAGGCTGCTTCAACGCCTCGGTCTGTGGGCCGTTTTTTACCGGATACTCCTGCGCGAGTTTATCACCCTGCCAGGTATAGCGTGTGCGCTGGACATCTACAGCAAATTTTTTACTGTCTTCGAGATAGTACTTCATCATGGCGGTGATCTTCGGCCACTGTTCGTGGTTGTTCTGCCCATCCACGATGAGCACTTTCAGCGGCGATTTCTGTGCCAATGCCGAAGCCGATGCAGCGCCGGCACCCAGTAATGCAAGCAGAAAAATCAGGAATTTGTTATTGAATGTCATAAACAGACGGGTTATGGGATAATGCGACCAGCCAAGTTAAATGAATACGCGTTTCAAACCAAGCAGCCTACCGGCCCATTACCGGCAGACCGCTCGGAACACGTTCGGGAACGGATTTATCGAAAGAGTCGTCATTGAGTGTATTCAAAAATTCCACAATCCTCGAAATATCCTTGAAATTAACGTCCATATGGGTTGCCAGCGGATCGACCTGCCCTTCTTTGACATTCGGGTTGAGCAGCTTGCCGCCGGCGATATCTTCGTAAAACATCAACACCTGGTCGAGAGTCGCGAACTTCCCGCTGTGCATATACGGCCCGGTGAAGCGAAGGTTACGCAGCGTCGGAGTTCTGAACGCGTATTTTTTATCAGCACCCGAATCACTCTCCTTCCGGTTGTCGGTATCGGGCACGCCCAGGGTGTGCAATTTAAAATCTGAGAACATCGGTCCGGAATGACACTTGGCACAACCCGTAACCAGAAATGCATTGAGCCCCTCCTTTTCACCGGTAGACAATGCATTACTATCACCGCGCATGTACTGGTCAAAACGGGTGTTTGTCGCCACGAGCGTGCGCTCGTAGGCGGCGATAGCACGGGCGAGGTTCAACTGACTGACGGGCGACTGCTCCTTTGGAAACGCCATTGAAAACAGCCTCCGGTATTCGGGAATGCGCGACAGCCTGGTTACTACTTCATCGAGGATACCGTTTTCATGGAAGGCGTTACCACGCATTTCTTCCAATGTTTTGATGGGCTCCAATGCCTGCTGTTCGAGCCCTTTGGCCCGCATATCCCAAAACATCGGCGCGGATGCGGGGTCATATGCTTCATTATTTTTAAGGCCGTTGAATGCCGTATTCAGCACGCTCTGGGAGTTTCTTTTGACAAATGGAATGTCGTTCGGGTCTGCGAACCGCCGACTCTGTCCGCGACCGACGCCGTTCACACCAATGGAAGTTTCGAGAAACTCGGCGTAATTGAATTCGGGCTGATGGCAAGTGGCACAAGCTACATCCTTGTTCCCAGAAAGTACCGGGTCGAAGAACAGTAATCTGCCCAGCGCAACCTTTTCGGGTGTCGAAGGATTATCCGCAGGGTCAGCGGCCGTCGCCGGCAACGCTCCGAGGTCCGCGATCGTTTCCACTCGGGCTGCTTCCTTGTCCGATGCGGTCTCCTCCTCCCGGCCACAAGCCCAAAGCATAGCGGCGGCACCTGCGGTTAAAATACAATTCCTGAACGCTTTAATCGATACTCCTGCCATTCCAAATTTAAATATCCGAACTCAAACCCACCCATATAAGGCAGGCGGGAACGGAAATTTACCATTCACCCGGCATGAATAAGTATGATGCTGGTCATAACCGGAATTTTAATCCGCCCGCAAGTTCTTCACAGGATTCAGCAGGGCAGTTTTCACAGCCTGGAAACTGATTGTGATAATGGCCAGCAGCAACGCCGCAAGCGCTGCCATCACCGGCACTTCCCAGCCGATGGAAATGCGGTAGGCAAATGCACCCAGCCAGCGATCCATTGCCCACCATGCCAGCGGCAACGATATCCCGATGGCTATGAGCACGAGCAGCAGGAAGTCCCGAGACAGCAGGAATGCCACGTTTCCGACCGACGCACCAAGCACTTTGCGAACACCTACCTCTTTCACCCGGAGTTTGGCGGAATAGGCCGAAAGCCCGAAGAGGCCAAGACAGGAAATGAAGATCGACAATGCGGCAAAACCCGTAAAAACCTGACTCATGCGGTTCTCGGTGACATAAAGCTTGTCCAGGTTTTCGTCCAGGAAAGAATAAGTGAATTTACTGGAAGGCGCCAGTGTGCGCACACGGCTTTCGAGGAACGCTATCACGGCCGGCAACGAACCGCCTTTCACTTTTACCAGCACGTAGTTGATGCGGTAGGGATTATACTGGATCACCAGCGGCTCCACGCCCGCATGCAGGGACGCGAAATTGAAATCCTTTACGACGCCCACTACAGTACCCGTATCGCCCTCGGCGATGAATGCCTGTCCGACCGGACTTTGCAGCCGGTATGCTTTTACAGCGGCCTCATTCAGGATAAATTCATGATTTTTAATTTCTGGAAACTGACTACGGAAAGCCCGTCCTTCTTTGAGTTGAATGCCCAATGTAGTGAGCAGTCTTTCGTCCGACCAAAGCATTCTCGAATTTTCAGGCAGTTGGTCCTGCTCGGTACGGTGCAGCGGGAACGCCGCGTAATTTCCGAACCGCTCTCCCGGAAGTGTAGAGGTAATCGAAAAACTGGCAATATTGGCGTTTTTCGACATTTCATCGGCGAGCACACCATATTTCTCGCGCATCTGATCGTACATCGTCACGGCCACTACCTGATCCTTATCAAACCCAAGATCCTGGTGGTGAAACAGTTGCATTTGACGGTAGACAATCATCGTACCGAATATCATAAACACCGAGACCGTGAACTGGAAGACGATCAACCCTTTCCGGACCACATTGACCGACGAGCCAGACAACCGCTTCCCTTTCAACGATACCACCGGGTTGAAACGCGCTACAAACCAGGCCGGATAGAGGCCGGCCAGCAACGCAATCCCAATTATAAGCAATGCTACGATGACCATGTTAGGAATTGTCAGCATGCTATCGAAGACAAAACCGCCGGCCGCTACATGGGTATAATATGGAATAACGAGCCTGAACAGCAGTACCGCCACGACCGTTGAAAGCAGCGTAACCATCAGCGATTCGCCCAGGAACTGCCGCAGCAGCTGGCCTCGTGTGCCGCCTACCACTTTCCGCAGGCCGATCTCCTTCATGCGGTTGAACGCGAGTGCGGTAGAAATATTAATAAAATTAACAGTCGCCACCAGCAAGATAAAAATCGCCGCCACCGCAAATATGTAAATGTAAGTAATATCACTATTGGGATACATTTCCTTTTCGAGCTTCGAATGCAGGTGAATGTCGCGGATGGGCTGTAAATGCAGGTGTTTCGTAGTAAGAATCTTCTCCTCGGAATCGCCGGAAGGCGCATAGAATTTGGTTGCGAATGCAGGCAATGCGGCTTCCACCTGCGCGGGCGTGGCGCCCTCGCGAAGCAATATATAATTGTAAAATCCCGCCCAACCGATGTTTTCCATCGATTGCTTATCGATGTAACGCTCGATGGTAGGCATGGAAACAAGGTAATCGAACTGGAAATGGCTCGGGAAGCCGAACTCCTTCACGATGCCTGTGACCAGCAACGAAAGCCTTGCCCGGTCGTCGGTGATCGTCTTTCCTATCGGGTCCGCATTTCCAAAGTATTTTTTGGCCATAGCCTCACTCAGGACAATGGTATTCGCACCTTTCAACGCCGACGCCGGGTCGCCGGCAACAAATGGCAGATCAAACGTGCTGACTACTTCTTCGTTGGCAAAAAAGCCCCCTTTCTCTTCGAACCGCTTCACATCGCCCGCGGGACTTGTGTAGCTGAAAAGCTGGTAAGGGAATAACCGGTGCAATCTCACACCCGCCTCGATCTGCGGTAATGCCTGCTGCAATGCCGGAACCAGCGGAGGCGGTGTGGCAGCCCAATGCCGGCTGTCCTCCCCGGTAGTTTCATATGTTACCCGGTAAATGCGGTCGGCCTTATCAAAACCTTCCTCGTAACTCAGTTCATGACGAATATGGAACGTGATCAGCAACACGCCGGCAATACCGACGGCCAGCCCTGTAATGTTGACAATAGAAAAAGTCTTGCTTTTCCAGAGATTGCGCCAGGCGATTTTGATGTAGTTTCTGAGCATGGTTGGACGGACGTTTTACCGGAAACAATGAGTGTACCGCAACCGGCTGTCAAAAAACAAATGCCAAAATACATATACATTGATTTTCAGGTAATTATAAATCAATATATAGACTACAATGTCCATTATCGCACAAATGTGACCGCCGGCGGCCGACTGCGAATCATGTTGGAATTAGCCGCCGATCCGGCTCCGGAGAAGCCTCCTGTTTATAGCGAATCACCGGGAACTTAACCGACGCCCTTTGCATTTGATTTGTATAATACTTCAAATCCCCATGCATACCGAAACGCTGCAACAGTTTTACGAACGCACGAAACAGCCGATGCCCGCGGAGCTGGTCTCGCAGACGAATGTGAGTCATTTCAATGTAAAACAGCGTACCTGCCTGAACAGGATGACGCCCTACAACCGACGCGACTATTATAAAATATGCATGATCATCGGGGACGGCGTACACCTTGCAGCCGATAAGGAAACACCGATTGAAGGCGCTGGCATTATTTTCTCCAACCCCAGCGTCCCCTCGTCCTACCACGCGATCTCAGAGTCGCAGACCGGATTTTACTGTCTTTTCAACGACACATTTCTACTGAACAGCATCCGGCAGGAAATCCGTTACCGGAGCGCGTTGTTCAATCCTGCCATTCAGGCGGTGATTCCGCTGGATACTGCTGGCCAGGAGCGGTTCCGTTCCCTTTTCAGTGAGATGGAGAGCTTGTTATCAAGCACATACACCTACCGGTTCGATATGATCAGGAGCCTGCTGCAAATGCTTATCCTGGAAGGTATCCGGTTACAGGGCCCTGTCGTCAGCGAAAGCCCAAACGAACGCCTGATCTCCCGCTTCTTCGGATTGCTCAATCAGCAATTCCCCGTCGATTCGCCTGAAAACCCGTTGAGAATGCTCACCCCGGCAGCCTACGCCGACCAGTTGAGCATTCATGTCAACTATTTGAACAACGTGCTCAAAAAATCGACCGGAAAAACCACGCGGGAGATTATCCACGAGCGCATTGTGGAAGAAGCTAAAACACTGTTGCTGAACACCGACTGGGACGCCGCCCAAATCGCTTACACCCTCGGCTTCGAGTACCCTTCCCATTTCAACAAGTATTTCAAACAAAACACCCGGACCACCCCTCTGCTTTTCCGCGAGCAGCTTCGGCAAAGCCACTGACATTTGATTTGTATAAGTATTGCTTTGATTCATATTACCTGCGGATTTGCTTGCAGCCCTACCTTTGGAGCATTAATAGCAAGCATATGAAAACACTTAAAGAATCCAATAAAGCGGTCAGCACGGCCCTGGCCCTCGCGCTGATCCCGATCACCGGTTTTGCGCTCGACGTGTTTATCCCCTCGCTCCCTGCCATGAGCGCCCGGCTGCACGCTACACCTGAGGCCGTTCAATTATGTATATCTATTTTTCTTGCGACTTATGGCATCAGCCAGTTGTTGATTGGCGGGTTACTGGACAGCTACGGCCGCTTCTGGCCTAACATTTTCGCGTTGGCGGGTTTCAGCGCCGCCAGTTTTATCATTGCAAATACCGAAAGCCTGCAAGTGATTTACGCGATGCGGGCAGTTCAGGGTGTAATGTCAGCGGTAATCGTGGTAAGCAAACGGTCCTTTTTCTTCGATCTTTTTGAAGGCGATAAACTGAAACATTATACCAGCCTTTTTTCCGTGATCTGGTCGGCGGCGCCTATCATCGCCCCGTTCCTGGGCGGTTACCTGCAAACCCATTTCGGCTGGCAGTCCAACTTTTACTTTCTGGGCTTTTTCGGACTGGTATTCCTGGTGCTGGAACTCGTTTTCAGTGGTGAAACCATCGCTTCCAAAGCGCCGCTACGCCTGACAACCATTGGCACCGCCTACCGCTCCATGCTCGGGACGTGGGATTTTACGTCCGGCCTGCTTATTCTGGGGCTATCGTATGCAGTTCTGATGATCTACAACATGTCGAGCCCGTTCCTGATCGAGGAAGTGATGCGTTACCCCGCGACGGTCACCGGCAACTGTTCCATGATTTCGGGGCTGGCCATGCTGGGCGGGAGTTTACTCTCCAAAGCACTCATTGCCAAACCATTCTATAAAAGACTATTCACGGCGGCCGTCGTTCAACTAGCCGTATCAGGCGCGCTCATTCTGCTCACTTTGCAACTTCACAACCTATACACGCTGATGATATATGTGATTTTGCTGCATTCGGCATCCGGATTCATTTTCAACGGCATGCTCGCCTATTGCCTCACCCGCTTTTCGAAGTTCGGCGGCATGGCCAGCGGCCTCACCGGCGGGGGGTACATTCTTTCGACTTCGGCATTCAGTTACATCGTCGTTAAAACCATTCGGATCGACAGCCAGGTATGGCTCGGGGCGGGTTATGCAATATTAATTCTAGCCGTATTAACCCTCATTATCCGCACGAAATGGATTGAACGCGGAGCAAAAAACGAGGTTTTGGAAGAGCGGGATGTCACATTGGTTATGGAGTAAAATCAGGATAGGGAATCTTGCATGGGCAGTCTGGAATGCGGTCAGTTGTCTGTTTCCCTATCCGCATTTTCATTTAAAAAGTCGATCGCAATCCGGCAAAGCATATCACCTTTCGATTCCGGCATGCCGTGGCCCACATTGGGGTAAACACACAGCTGGCCTTTTTTAAGTGACCGGTAAATTTCAATGCTGTGCTCTAACCGGATCATATCGCGGTCGCCGCGGATCACGAGTACCGGAATGGCAATGCGAGAAAGCTTTTCGTCCGGCACTTTAATTTCCCTTGCCCACATTTTCTGGTTATCCTTCCAAAATTTGACCCATTTATCGGGCTGAGGGTTCAGTTTCTGGTAGTTCGCCAGCCAGTCTTTATCTTCCTTTACCGCTTCGACCGTATATTCTTTTAATAAATCACGCCCTTCCTGCGTCAACCCGGCTGCCTTCGAATTGGAAGCGCCGCTTATTACCTTTTTCACTTTATCAGGCCTGTCCGCAGCAAGCAAGAGCGCTGTATTGCCGCCCATGCTCCAACCCATTATGTAAACGCTGTCCAGTTTGAGCTGGTCGATGAACGCGGAGCCATAATCGGCCAACAATGCACCACTTAGACTATCGGCTTGCTCCGAACGCCCGTGGCCGGGTGCGTCGTACGCAATAACCCGGAAATGCTTTGATAACGCTGGAATAATGCCGGCCAGATTTTCAATGGATCCCAAACCCTGGTGCAACAACAGCAGTGGAATACCTTTTCCATATTCCTCATAGTATATTTTTATATTTCGGACATTCAGATACTTACCATTATTCGAGCCGTACCTGACCGGCACCTCCGCCTTTTCCGTCCGTTTGTAACAGGAAAATGCCACGCAAATGATCAGCGGGTAAAGAAGTTGTTTCATAGCTATCCGGTTTTAAGCAACTATACGCAAACCGAGTCACATCTGAGGCAATCCTCCCAAAGGCAATTCCGACAGGCTCCGAAGGTAGTTGAAGGATATTAGCATGACAGCCTGCATCTCACGTGACGAGCGCAAAGAAAGCGCGCACAGACACACGTATATGCACGAAGCGTCCTTTCAGGGTATTAACTATTTTCGCCTGATCGCGATCGACTCCCAATGCTCCGGGACGAGGGGCGCACGGCGATCTTTCGGATCTCATCATTATTATACAATTTTTGCAAATCCTATCATTCAAAACGGCTCCATTCAAGACTCTGCGAGTTGGGTTACACAGCAATCCAGCCATCCGTTTATTGACTGTTCTGCCTTCGGATACAGAGAAACACAAAGTCGAAATTAAGCAATCCCTGCTGGCTAAACATACGTCACCGGAAGTACATTCCCCGAGTGTGTACGGCCCAGAAATGCCCCTCAAAGCTTCGCAATTGCTAAAAGAGGCTATCAAACTATCCTCTTTACTCCTCAGAGATAACCCTCGAAAAAGTACTACAACGCAGGCGTGTCAGCCGAGCCGCTTGCGCCAGGGATCTTCCTGTCTGCACGCTACCACCATCGCCCGAAAAGATTAAAAATAAATTAGAAAAATGGCGAAGCACCTTGCTGTAATTCTTATATTTTTTTGATCTTTATGACGTCTCAATAAGAGAAGACGGATCAATCCCTAACAAACGTAAAGCATGTCCCCTATCAACCATTTACTTCCTAGCCTGTTACCGCCATTCCGGCCTAAATACAGGCATACATACAGCAGTACAGGTAACTGGCGGTTTCCAGAATAATCTTCAAACTCCCCGGCCAGGACTACCTATTCTTCCCTTTTTTGGAACGGCAACCTCTTTAACCGAAAACTACCAATCGGTTACAACCATGGATATTCCATGTGTGTCTCGTGTTTGCTATATCCTGTCGGAAGGAAGAACGCAGTCGGAAATCAGGCCGCATATACAATATCCGATACCAGGTATATCAGGGAACAATAACTCAGATTATTGATGGATTCCGCTCCGGCAACATCGCTCATCATCGCCACTTATAACTGGGCGGAAGCGCTGCATTGCAGCCTTTTGAGTGTTATCAGGCAAAAAACTTTACCTACGGAGGTGGTCATCGCCGACGACGGTTCCGACGACCGGACGAAAGAGGTGATCCGCAAGATGCAGGATGGATTTCCTGTGCCGATCATCCACGTGTGGCACGATGACCGGGGTTTCCGCAAAAGTCAGATACTCAATAAGGCGATCGGACAATGCTCGGGCTCGTACGTGATCCAGGTGGACGGCGATGTGCTGCTGCATTCTTCATTTATACACGACCATTTGGCAGCGGCCGAGCGCGGGGCTTTCATACGCGGCACCCGCGCGCGCCTCACTCCCGCGAAGAGCGAAGAGCTGCTCCGGGGCGCCAGTACGAACGTCAGCTTTTTTTCAAAAGGAGTTTACAACCGGTTCAATGCCTTGCGGTTACCGATACTGCAATCGCTCGGGCAGCGCAGGGAAATGAATTGCAGAAGCGTCCGCGGCAGCAACTTCGCCTATTGGAAAGACGATTTCCTGCGCGTGAACGGATATAACAATGACCTCAGCGGATGGGGCCATGAAGACGAGGAACTGGCCGCGCGCTTTATCAACAACAACATTGTCAAGAAAATCGTGAAACTGGGCGCGGTACAGTACCACCTGCATCATGACGAGTTGCCCCGGTCGAACGAGCCTTTTCATCGCCAGATCATCCAACATACCCTGCTTACAAAAGTCAAAAAATGCCTTAATGGATATGAAAACCTTCTCTAAAAGCTCGCTGATTATTTCCACTTACAACTGGCCGGAAGCACTGCGGCTTTGTTTGCTCAGTGTATTGGGACAGTCGGTACTGCCCGACGAGGTGATTATCGCCGACGATGGATCCACCGGACAAACCGCGGACGTAATCGAAGCCATGAGGCCTCTGTTTCCGGTGAAACTGATCCACGTCTGGCAGGAAGACAACGGTTTTCAGCTATCCAAAATCCGGAACAAGGCCATTGCCACGAGCTCTTGCGATTATATTATCCAGATCGACGGCGACCTCATACTACACAGGCATTTTATCAAAGACCATCTCGCGTTAAGCAAACGCGGCTCGTTTGTGGCAGGCAGCAGGGTATTGATGACCAAAGAGCTATCCGAAAAAATGCT
This sequence comes from Dyadobacter sp. BHUBP1, assembly GCF_050587785.1. Lineage (NCBI taxonomy): Bacteria > Pseudomonadati > Bacteroidota > Cytophagia > Cytophagales > Spirosomataceae > Dyadobacter > Dyadobacter sp. BHUBP1. Next base: position 505,365 of record NZ_JBOBIH010000004.1, on the reverse strand, counting down.
CGGCAAGCGGCAGGCAAGGGTAACCCCGTTCCAGTCGGGACTAGGCAATTTCACTAACCGGTTCAGTGTCGCCTGGCTGAGCAGGTATATGGCGGATCGCTATAAAACGCACGATATTTTCGCGCTGCGTGGGTGCAACATGGCTTTCTGGCGCGAAGACCTGATCCGTGTGAACGGCTACAACGAGGTTTTTCGTGGCTGGGGCCGCGAAGACAATGAAATTGCCGTAAGGCTGCTCAACTCGGGCGTCAGGAAACGCGCCGCCAAATTCGGCGGAGTTGTGTTTCATATTTACCACCCAGAGGTGGACCGTGCCCGCTGCCCTAAAAACGAAGCTTACCTGACCGAAGCATTACTGAACAAAACCGTGTATTGCTGCCAAGGGCTCCACCAATATCTTGACCATGTAGAATCGGTTGGGCTGGCCGAGGGAGAATTTGCGCTTTAATGCATGAGTAATACCTCATTGATCTCCGTCATCCTGGTGACTTACAATGCGCAAAAGTTTTTGCAGAGATGCCTTGACAGCATTTACGACCAGCATTATCCCCATATCGAGATCATCGTCATGGATGGCGGCAGCACCGACGGCACACCCGCGGTACTTCAACGAAATGACGACAAACTTGCATTCTGGAAAAGTGAGAAGGACGGCGGCATTTACGAAGCCATGAACAAAGCCCTCGACCATGCAAACGGGCAGTGGATCTATTTCGTCGGTGCCGACGACATCCTGACCCCCGAATTCTCTCGAATGGCCGAAAAGCTGAGCGACCCTCACACAATCTACTACGGCAGTGTGCTCAAAGCGGGGCGAAAGTACCTGGGCGAAATGGCGCCCTACAAGCAGGCGAAAACAGGGATCAATCATCAGGCGATCATTTACCCGGCAGGCGTATTCGCCACACGCAGGTACGATACGCGCTACCGCATTTCAGCCGACCATGTGTTTAACATGCAATGCCACAGCGACAAACGCTATCACTTCACTTTCAAGGATTTCAATATTGCCATCTTTAATGACACCGGCATATCGTCACTGCAAAACGACCTTGTTTTTGAAAATGAGAAAGCGGGACTGATCTTAAAGCATTTCGGTCTGGCTATTTATCTGAGATTCTTATTCAAGAGGCTTAAAGAGCGGCTTTTCAACCACTAAAAACGCTCCTGCATTACCATTCCCGCGTTCCGGTCGGCAATAATCCTGGGAGGCAGATCCAGCACCTCCGTTATCAATCGGTTACGCCATTTTCTTTTTGGAATAACCTTAATTAATGCGAGTGCAAAACGGCACAGTGCCAGCTCCCATGCACTGTTTTTTTCCCTTGCCAATAATTGCTTCATTTCAGCAAGATATTGCCCGCGCTGGTTATAGCTTTTCTGGTTTTCGCTCCGAAACCGAAAGCCGCCCAGCATAAACGACGTCGTATACAAGCGTGCATGTCTGAAAAAACGGAGCCAGAGTTCGAAATCTGCCGCTAATGCATGATTTTGATCGATAAAACCGCCCGCCTGGTCCCACAGGCTACGCCGCCAGAAGACCGACTCCTGTTGAATAAACGCGCCGTCGGATAATTGCATCCGCAACCGCGACCAGCGCTGGCCATACGGGAGGTCGTCGTAAAGAAAGGGCCGCCCCGGTTCGTCGAAAAACGTATTGGCGCCCATGATCCATTTCACGTCCGCAAACCGGTTGAAAATGTCGGCGACTGTGAAAAGGGCTTGGGAATGGTACATATCGTCGGCATTGAGCCAGGCCATGATGTCACCCGAAGACCGCCCGAAACCCTTTTGCAGGGCGTTATACAAGCCATTGTCGGGTTCGCTCACCCACCAGGCCAGCTGCCCTTCATACTTCCGGATGATTTCCACCGAACCATCGGTACTGCCGCCGTCGACGATGATGTACTCCAGATTGGGATATTCCTGCCCCAGCACCGAAAGAATGGTACTTTCCAGGTATTTCGCCTGGTTGAACGAGGGCGTCACAACGGTAATTTTCGGCAGCATATTCAATGCAGTAAACGCGCTAGAAGCCCATTAGGTAAGTGAAAATTCATACTGCCGGGGCTGCTGCACGCGTTCCTCGTGCTCGAACGGCTCGGAAGCGAGTACCATCAGAATGGATTCGTCAGTAATTTCAAGCATTTCGTACCGGTCGTCCGGCGTCAGCAGCAGGCATTGGTCCGCTGAATTAAGGATAAAATGCTGCTCTTCGCTGCCCGTATGGTTGGAGATCAGGCAACTTCCTTTCAGACAAATCACCGCCTGCTTCATATGCTGGCGCTTTCCGCCGATTTTGAAATGGTCAGGTCCATTGACGTAAAAAATGCGTTTGATCTCGAACGGAATTACCCGCTCGATCACGGTCAGACTCCCGCGGGTGTCCGTAAAGGTTTTCAGATTGATTAAATGAGCCAAGGGGTGTTTACGATTTAGGTTAGGTTAATGCATTCTTTTTTGTATAATTCTTATAGCGCCCCCGCAACCCAAACTGTATACGTCGCGACAAGCTGACTTTGATCCATTTGAGAACCATCGGTTGCTCATGGACAACTGCCGCAGGATCGATCAGCAGGATCTGGCCTTCCGCAGAGGAGAGCGCTTTGATATAGGTACTGTAAACAAGTCGTATGATACTTTCCGGGAGCCGATATTGTTCAGCGGTGAGGCGGAAGCTCTTGCCGATGCAGTACCGGAAATCGTGGAAATGGTAGAATACGAGGGGGACCTTGTAAGCATCTGCCTTTCGCACAAACAGCCGTCCATTCACGCTTTCACAAGTATAGTCGATGGCGTTCCAGGGCGCCACACCCCCGCCGGGATGTTCGAGCACGTGTACGCCCGTGAAGCGCTCCATCCAGTCATCGAGGTATTTCTGGTCCCCGAATTTGCCTTCTTCAAACCGTGCATAGCACCATTCCAGGCAGGCGTTCATCCACCAGTCCAGCACCGCAAGCCCTTCCTTTGTATTCCTGAAAGTGACAAACTGCACACAATAGATGCCGCTGTTTTCCGACTGATCATATGGTGCAGCGTACCGATGCGCGGTGATCAGCACGGACTTTTCGCCCATTTCGTCCGTCAGGGCCTTCGGATCGGCAAAGAACAGGAGATCGGCGTCGAGATAGGTGCAATGATCGAGCGAAAACGTACGAATGCAGTGCCAGATCGTGAAAGAGGTACAAGTCCAGCAATACTCGCCCGCCGTGCGGCTGCTTTTTACGGCGAGCAGTTCCGGCGTTTCAAATGCATGCAGGGAAATAATCGTCGCATTCGCCAGATTAAGGCGTCGCAGCAAGGCGTCGCAGGCGTCGTCGAACGCGAAAATGTACAAATGAAAATCACCCCCTTGCCGGAGCAGCGAATTGTACATCGCCAATCCCCGCGAGAGGTAGCCCGAGTTAAAAAGGGTACAAAAATTCTGCATTAAAGTATGTTAGGGGTAGAAGAGGGTAACTTCTACTACAAATATCAATGTTAAATTGCGGAATGTAGTTATCCTTCCGGTAGATAAAATAATATATAACCGATCATTTTTCTCAAAACGAGGTTAAAAATAAATCCCAGAATTAATTGACATTCAGACACATAAAACACAACCTCGCTCATTATCACAGAGTTGACAGTGCTAATATCGTATTATAACCGAGTTACTGAATAATGTCATAAATTGCGTGTGATCTAAAAGAATACTATGGGCTTCTTTAAACCAAAGAAAAAAAATCCTTACGGCTGGTTTGGCGACTATAAAAAGTGGGAAGCACTCACCGCCCTGTCGGGAGGCTATGAAGCCGAAGCAATTTTGGACAAAACAAAGAACGCCCTTCTGAAGGTAAAGAATGGCCAGGCGGTTTACGAACGTGATTCGGTGTTGTTTGATAAAAAAGTTTACCCCTACTCGGTCATTTCGGCGCTTCTTTATACAGCCGTTGAATGTGGTAACCATTTGAATGTTCTGGATTTCGGGGGGTCGTTAGGCAGCACCTATTATCAGGTGAGGGACGTGATCCCCGCCGCCGTACAACTGCACTGGAGCGTGGTGGAGCAGGAAAATTACGTCCGGTGCGGACGGGAGTTCTTCGAAGATGAAATCCTGAAATTCCATTTTACGATCGAAGAAAGTACGAAGGCGCGAAAGGCCGATGTGCTGCTGCTTTCGAGTGTAGTGCAGTATCTCCAAAAACCGCATGATTTTCTGGAAGAAATCAAACAGTATGATTTCAAATATATCCTCATCGACCGGACAGCATTCATCAACGCCGATCGTCCCGACCGGCTAACGCTGCAGGTAGTGCCGCCTGAGATTTACGAGGCGCATTACCCCGCCTGGTTTTTCAACGAAAAACGCTTTCTCGAACATTTCGAAGGCTACGAAATCAAAATGGAATTCGAATCGTTCGTGGCGGGTGAGCAGGAAATGGAGATCGACCATGTGAAGGCGGGTTACGACAAAGGATTTTTTCTGATCAGACGCTAAGCCATTACTTGCTCTGCCTGCTCACCATTTCATTGATCCAGATCGGCGCAAAAGGTGAGGTACAGCCTTTTGAAACCGGATAATCACGGTAAATACCCAGCTTTTCACCGATCGCCAGCGCACGTGCGCGAAGCTCAGGAAAATGGATCCCGATCTGCGCCAGGGTAGTGTTCATGGTCCATTGTACCTCGGACGGAGCTGTGGCCATTTCCGACTCAATCCGATCGAGCAGGCCCGGAACGTCTATCCCCGCGGGATCGCGCGTCACACGCCCGGCTGTGAGGCTCCATCCCGCACGGGCGGCCCACGGATAATCCGATTCCATCCACGCCTCCCGAAGCTCCTCTCTTTGCGGGTGCTCCTTGGCAATATAGGACGAAAACCAATCGGCCACCCAACCGTAGTTTACACCATGTACCAGCCGGTCGAGCTCGCCGACTGACAGCAATTTGGGCTTCATGATCAGCATTCCCAAAAGCTGCGCTTCGATATTGCCGGTGTCCCACAAAGCCAGACCCAGTTCATGGTCAGACTTGATTTTATTCGCTATGGCCCTGATATCGCCCATTTTCACCCCGAACTGATTTTCGTGCGCGCCATTTTTCTTATTCATGGCGCGCACTTTTTCAGATCCGAGCGATTCAAGCTGTGCTAATACTTGTTCGACGGTCATTTACCCTGCATTTTTTCCGGATCATCATAGTTGACCATCCAGTTGATCCCAAATTTATCGGTCAGCATTCCAAAATACGCCCCCCAGAACGTGTCCGCCAGCGGCATCGTCACCTGCCCGCCCGTCGAAAGTCCGGCAAAAAGAGTATCGGCTTCACCACGGCTTTCCGCATTGACGGAGATCGAAAAATTGTTTCCAGGCTTGTAACCTGCCGCCCATTCACCGCCGGTATCGCTGCCCATCAGGATCGTCTCCTTGCTGATCGGCAAGCTGATGTGCATGATCTTGTTCGAATCCTCTTCGCTTATAGTCTTGCCATCCTCCCCCGGCGGCATTTCCCCGAACCGGCCTACATACGGAAACGCTCCGCCAAAAACGGATTGGTAAAAATTAAAGGCCTCTTCGCAGTTGCCGTTAAAAGTGAGGTAAATGTTTACGGTAGCCATGGTGGTGGTTATTTTGGATTAATACACTCAATAATAAGGTTTTTCCAACAAAAAAGACACTTATGGCTCTATTTCGACGATCATTTCGATCTCCACGGCGATACCCGAAGGCAGCGATGCCACGCCAATTGCGGAACGGGCGTGCTTGCCGCTCTCGCCGAAAACTTCTACCATAAAATCAGTAAAACCATTGATAACCTGGGGTTGCTGTGTCAGCGTCGGCGTGGAGTTCACTAGGCCCAATACTTTAATGACCCTTTTCACTTTTTTCAGATCGCCGATCTCATATTTCAATGAAGCCAGCAATGCGATACCGCAAAGTTTGGCTGCTTCTTTTCCCTGCTCTACGGTGAGGTCGTCCCCCACTTTACCCAGAATCTGGCCGCCGCCGGGTTTGTCGGGTCCATGGCCAGAAAGGTAAATGAGATTACCCACGCGCACCGCACGCAGGAGGTTTCCCTTCCCGGGGTTCAGTTTCGGCAGTGTTATACCCAGCTCGGCGAGTTTTTTCTCGGGATCGGGGCGGCCGTTTTGCGCCAGTGAATGGAAACTAACGGTCAGTAACAGGAGCAGCATGGCTGCCAGCGAGGTTGATTTAAATTGCATAAGGTTTAGTTTAATAATTAAATGCGGCTAAAATTAACAATCATTCCCAGAGAACCCGCAATCGCAGGCCTTCATTCGTAACCGCCGTGCCTCTGCAACAACCCTTCGCGGCATGAGCTATCGCCAGCGCCAAAACACTCTTCTATTTTATTTATACTATTTTTTCATCACATAATTAAACAAATACAGTATTTGTTCAGTCATTCTTGACTTTTCATGTCATAAACTCCCCTTAACCCGTCTCGCAATCCAGATTATGATATTGTTAAATAGCAATGCATGGCCGCCGTAAATAATGCGGATTGACCAATTTTGTCGCCTCAAAACCGGAACTAACTCAATTCATTCACCATACCCAAAATCTACACCCATATGTATCGATGTAACGAAAGGTGGCCGCTCGGTGCGGGAACCTTACAAAAATCGATTGCCCATGCGGCGCTGCTCGCGATCATCGGCGGCACGAGCTGGGCAAACCCGACTCCCGATCCTAAAACCGGCATTCTATCCGGTAACGTACACAAGAGCATTGTGAAGGCCGACCGCCAGATCAAAGGTCGCGTAACCGACGGCGATACCCCCAACGGTATCCCTGGCGTGAACGTGGTTATCAAAGGCACCCAGGCAGGTACGGTCACCGACGCAAATGGCAACTATACTCTCGAAATTCCGGAAGGTGGCGCCGTGCTGGTGTTCTCCTATGTAGGTTACACAAGCCAGGAAGTTGCGACCGGCACACGGTCGACCATTGACATTGCATTGAAAGCCGACAGTAAATCGCTGAACGAGGTAGTAGTGGTTGGATATGGTACGCAAAAGAAGGTAAACCTGACCGGCGCCGTTGATCAGGTGGGACAAGAAGTGCTGCAAAACCGGCCCGTTCCCAATCTCGCGCAAGGCCTGGTGGGCGTCGTACCTAACCTGAACATCCGGATGTTCGACGGCAAGCCTACGCAGTCGCCCCAGTTCAACGTCCGTGGTACGACCTCCATTGGCCAGCAAGGAAGCGCACTGGTACTGATCGACGGGGTGGAAGGTGACCCGCGTATGCTGAACCCGCAGGATATCGAGAGCATTTCGGTACTCAAAGATGCGGCTTCGGCCTCCATTTACGGTGCCCGTGCGGTATTCGGGGTGGTATTGATTACTACAAGGCCAGCGCCTGAAGGTAAAATGCGGGTTTCCTATTCGGCCAACTACTCTATTAAAGCGCCAACGGAAGTACCCGACAATATCGTGGATTCCTATCCATGGGCTCAGGGTTTCAGCGATGCATGGTCACGCTGGAATGACAACGGCAACACGCCGACGGCCATCAACAAAACTATCGCATTCTCCCCTGCCTACCTGGCGGAGATCAAGCGGAGATACGAAGATCCGTCGCTGCCCCGCGTGGAAGTGAACCCTACAACGGGAGAGTATCAATACTATTACAGTACTGACTGGTACAAAGAGCTTTACAAGAAAAACCTTAGCGCACAAGACCACGCATTGTCTATTGCCGGCGGCACCGACAAAGCGACGTACCTGCTGAGCGGACGCTTTAACAATCAGGACGGTTTGTTCCGCTACAATACGGATAAATACAGCATGTACAACTTCCGCGGTAAAGGCGGTGTGCAGCTGACCCCGTGGTTGCGTGTGGACAACAATACCGAGTTCTCGTCGATGAAATACCACCAGCCGCTGAACGTCGGCGAAGGGAGCGGTATTTACCGCAACATCGCCGATGAAGGCCACCCGCTCGCGCCGTTGACCAACCCGGACGGAACGCTTTCATTCTCGGCAGCTTACACAGTGGGCGACTACTACTACGGTCGCAACGCCCAGGATCAGACCCGCCGGTTCCTCAAAAACCAGACAGCCCTGAAAGCACAATTCTTCCAGAAAGCACTGACACTCAAAGCCAACATGACGTTCCAAAGCACCGACCTTGCCACCAGTCAGATCCGCGTGCAGGTGCCATACAGCCGTACGAAGGGCGTGATCGGCTACACCGGTACCAACACCAACGACATTACGGAAGGACGTAACACGATCAATTACCTTGCTACCAACTTCTACGCAGACTACGTGAAGTCGTTCAACAATGTGCACAACTTCACACTGCTGGGTGGTTTCAACTACGAGCGGTCGCTCACGACCAATCTGGCCGCACAACGAAACGGCATTGTATACAGCGGCGCGGACGATATTAACCTCGCATTAGGACAAAGCATAACCACTCAAGGTGGTTACCGGAAATGGGCCATTGCCGGCGGTTTTTTCCGTTTGAACTACAACTTCCGCGAACGCTACCTGCTTGAGGTGAACGGTCGTTACGACGGCTCTTCCAAGTTCCCGACAGATCAGCAATGGGCGTTCTTCCCATCGGTATCGGCCGGATGGCGGGTTTCCGAGGAGCCATTCTGGAAAGTGGACCCGAAAATCCTTTCCAACGTGAAAGTCCGCGCTTCTTATGGATCGCTGGGCAACGGTAACATCGACCCATACACATTCAATGAGAAATTCAATATTTCGCAATCGGGACGTGTGATCAACGGAATTCGTCCGCAGACTACGAGCATGCCGGGCGTTGTACCGAACGGGCTGACCTGGGAAACAGCTACTACCGCCAACGTTGGTCTGGATTTCTATGCGCTGAATGGCCGTCTCCAATTCTCCGGAGATATGTACCAGCGTAAAACGACGGACATGTTCACCGTCGGACCGACATTGCCTGCGGTTTTTGGAACGACTGTTCCAAAAGGCAACTATGCCGATTTGAAAACCAACGGATGGGAGCTATCCATTAATTGGGACGATCAGTTCAATGTAGCTTCGAAGCCCTTCCACTACAATGTGCGTTTCACATTAGCCGACTACAAAGCGACCATCACCAAATACAACAACCCCGACAAAAACCTGACCGACTACTACGAAGGCCAGCGTGTGGGCGAGATCTGGGGGTACAAAGTGGCAGGCCTGTTCCGCTCGGAAGCTGAAATCACCGAATCCCCTTCGCAGGCAAACATCCCGAACACCAATACCCGCAAAAACTACGTGGGTGACCTGAAATTCCAGAACCTGGACGGCGATAACGTGATTTACCAGGGCTTGAACCGCGTGGGCAATTCGGGTGACAAAACCATTATCGGTAACTCCGAGCCGCGTTACAGCTACGGCGTAAACCTGTCGGGTGACTGGAACGGCTTCTTCCTCGGCGCATTCTTCCAGGGGGTATTGAAGCAAAACTGGTATCCCTCGTCGGAAGCGCGTTTCTGGGGACAGTACAACCGTCCTTACAACGCCTATCCGCGCTGGCAAAAGGATAATATGTACCGCGAAGAGCTCGGTAACTTCGATGCTTACCTGCCACGCCTCGTAGGATATGTGGCGCAAGGCTCGGGCCGCGCGTTGCAGGTGGCCAACGACCGCTACATGCAGAATGTCGGCTATATCCGTTTGAGAAACCTGCAAATCGGATATACCATTCCCGAACGCATCACCTCGAAAATCCACGCCCGCGACCTGAAAGTTTATGTTTCAGGTGAGAACATTTGGACGTGGTCGCCGCTATACAAGTGGACGCGCGACACCGACGTGACCAGCATTTACGGATCTGACCGAGACCTGGGCGGCGGAAGCTCGGGTGATGGATACAACTATCCGATGCTGAAATCCGTATCGATCGGCCTGTCACTCAATTTCTAATGCAATTATGAAAACGAAAAAAATACTTAGCTATACCCTTGCTGTGATGCTGCTCGCCACGGCAAGTTCCTGCGACTTGAATGAAGTGCCGGTGGATACCGCTACCAACGAAGCTGTTTTTAGCTCGGAAGCTGGTTTGGAACTTTACGCCGCCTCCTTTTATGACCTGCTTCCCGGTACGGATGTAGGCGTTTTCCAGATCGACGACAACTCCGACCTGGTAGCCCGCAATGGCGTAGACGATTACCTGGCTGTAAATGCGTTGAGCCCGATCACCAGCAGCGGATGGAGCTGGTCGCAACTGCGAAACATCAACTATTTTATTGAAAACACGGAAAAAAGCACCGTCGCTACCAAAAACCATTACCTCGGTTTGGCGCGCTTCTTCCGGGCTCTGTTTTATTTTGATAAGGTAAAAAGGTTCGGTGATGTACCCTGGATCGACAAGACGATCGACGTAAAGGACGACGCCACTTTGTACGGCCCGCGCATGAACCGTTACGAAGTAATGGACAAAGTGCTTGCGGACCTCAACTTCGCGATCGAGAACATTACGCTGACTTCCGACCCGTCGGTGACGCGCATTACCAAAAATGTGGCCCGTGCATACAAAACACGCATTGCATTGTTCGAAGCATCGTGGCGGAAATACCATACCGAGGACAACAAGCAGGCAACTGCCAATACCTGGTATGAAGAAGTGGTGAAGGAAGCCAATGCGATCACCGGTTTCACGCTGCACTCGACCTCACCGGACAGAGCTTACCGCGAATTGTTTATCGCGAAAAGTGCATTCGCCGACGAAACCATTCTTTCCGTGGCATTGAGCGCCAGCTTGCAGGTATACAGTTCGGCCAATCGCCGGTTCATCAGCCCTACTTACGGCAACCGTCCCAGCCTGACGCGCCGTTTTGTAAATACCTACCTTAACCTGGACGGAACTCCTTTCACCAGCAAAAAAGGTTATGAAACCACTCCCTTCGTGGAAGAGGTTAAAAACCGTGATTTGCGGTTGAAACAAACCATCCGCACGGGCGACTACACCCGTACCGAAAACGGCGCGCCTGTCATTGCCCCGCCGAATTTCACTCAGACCTACACTGGCTACCAGCCGATTAAATGGTGCTATGACGAGCGTTTTCCTTTCGACGACGAGAGCCGCAATGACAACGCACATATTATCATGCGGTGGGCCGAAGTGCTCCTGAACAAAGCGGAGGCTTTGACCGAGCTCGACAAAATGACCGACGCGGAATGGACCAACACTATTGGCGCATTGCGGAAGCGCGCAGGGATCACCGGCGCAACATTGACGAGCCTTCCTACGACAGCCGATCCTTATATGGTAGCGTTCTTTGACGGGAAGTTTACCAATGCGGTGCTGCTCGAAGTACTGCGTGAAAGAGGTACGGAAATGGTCTTCGAAGGCCTCCGCCCCGACGATCTGAGAAGATGGAAACTGGGAAACCTGTTTCAGAGCGCACCGATGAACGGCATGTACGTCCCCGCCCTCGGCGAATACGATCTGAATGGCGACGGGAAGAACGACGTGTATTTCTACCAGGGTACCAAACCCACTTCCACCACGCCAGGTATCGCATTTGTGGACGTGAGCCCCTCGACTGCCGTAGGCCGCATCCAGCTATCGAAAGGCACCTCCGGCGAAGTAATGTGGAATCCCGGGCAACGCGAATGGGCGGATAAAAAATACCTCTATCCCATTCCGGAACCTGATCGCATCAGAAACCCTGCCCTGGGCCAGAATCCGGGGTGGTAGGGTGCCGTGTTGTTAGGAATTGTCAGAAGTAGTCATATGTTGTCATGTATTGTCAGATGTAGTCATGAATTGCCAGTCATTGTCAGATCTGGTCATGACTAGTCATATAGTGACTGCTGAAAGCGAGGTTGCCGCCACGGCAACCTCTTTTTTGTTCCCCGCCAGTCCCATTGCCCCGGTCTTTAGCCCGGGGGGATAAAAAATAAGATTGTTAATTCTAAAAATATTTTACATACAAAACATGATTTTATGTTTTAATAATACATACATTTAATGAATTAATAGACTAAAAGACTGTCAACCAGATGAAAGGAACCAACCTTGGCGAGTTTGAAGAACTTGTATTGCTTACTATTGCGGCGCTCGCTGCCGAGGCGTACAGTGTGGCGATTTGTGATGAACTGGAAAGGTATACCGGCCGTTCCGCCAAGCTCGGTGTGGTACATGCCGTGCTCAACAGGCTGGAAGAAAAAGGACTGGCTAAAAGCCACCTGGGCGATGCCAGTGCCACACGGGGAGGCAAACGGAAACGCTTCTATGAAGTGACGCATGCGGGTAAGGTAGCGCTTACGCGCGCGAAGGAGCTGCGCGAGGCCATCTGGCGGAATATCCCCGGTTTTAACCTGGAAGGCTCGATATGAACAAGGATCCGCAACCTCCGCAATGGGCCATGGCTTTCCTGAGGTGGTATTGCCGGCCCCGGCTGCTCGAAGATCTGGAAGGCGATCTCTACGAGTATTTTATCCGGAATGTGCGCCGGAAAGGCCTTCGTTATGCACGACTGGTCTATTGGCTCGATGTAATCAAGTTCCTAAGGCCTTATACCATCCGCAAAATAGAACCTCTCACTTTTCTAACGCATTTCATGATGATCGGCAGCTATTTTAAAACTTCGAGACGTAACCTCGTCCGCAACAAACTCTTTTCATTCATCAACGTCGTCGGCCTTGCCGTGAGCATGTCCGTCGGGTTGCTGGTGATTGCCATAGTGAATGACCTGCGCTCTTATGATGATTTTCATGACAAGAAGGACCGCATTTACCGGGTTATTACCCAGCATCAAAACGACAGCAAGCCGCCGATGGACCTGGCGTCGACCTCCATCAGGACGGCCCAAAGGCTTGCCGGCGACGTTCCGGGCGTAGAAAATTTTACAATGTTGCGGAATGGCTTCTCCGGGGATGCCAGGGTGGGGCAAAACACTTTCCCCCTCGAGGGCACCTGGGCCGATCCGTCATTTTTCAAGATATTTACCTTTCCACTCGTCGCAGGCGATCCGGCAACGGCCCTCCAAGAGCCCTACTCGCTGGTTTTGACAGAAAAAACGGCAAAGCGGCTGTTCGGCAGTACCCAGGTTTTAGGCAAAACTGTACGCTTCGATACGCTCGACTACCAGATTACGGGCGTCGCCAAAGATGTTCCGCACCTTTCCCACATCCATTTCGATGCCCTTCTGTCGTTCGCCAGCTGGGACGCAACGATAGGCAAAAAGCAGAATGAATTTTATGATTGGGGTAATGTATGGTCCAACTATACCTACATAACCCTCTCCCGAAACGGCAGCGCGGCAGGCGTGCAGCGGGTACTCAATCAAATCAGTAAGGAAGAAAACAAGGCCTTGCTACACAAAAAAGTGACATTGTCGCTCCAACCGTTGAAGGATATCGCCCTTGGCCGGAAGCTGTCCAACAATATGGGGCCGCGCATGGAGCCCCTTACGCTCTGGATATTGGGCGGACTGGCTTTTGTGATCATTTTGTCGGCTTGCTTCAACTATACCAATTTGTCGGTCGCACGGTCGCTCAGGCGCTCGCGCGAGGTGGGTGTACGTAAGATCATAGGCGCACGCAGGAGCCACGTTTTGGGACAATTCATGACCGAAGCAGTGCTGATCTCCTTCCTCGCCCTAGTCTTTTCTTTCGGTTTGTACCTGCTTTTACGACGTGAATTCCTGGCGCTCGACCCGCATATTCCCGAAATATTCAAACTCGGCCTTTCAATTCGGTCCGTACTTTCATTTATCGCGCTGGCAATCATTACCGGCCTGGTCGCAGGATTTCTTCCGGCGGTTTTCTTTTCGAAAATCAATGCATTGTCTGCCATGAAAGATGCTTCCGGGCTCCGGATTTTCAGACACATCGGGCTACGCCGCGTGCTGATTGTGGCGCAGTACACCCTCTCGCTGGTATTCATTGCCACCACGCTCGTGGGATACAGTCAGTACAAAGGCTTTCTGAATTTCAACCTCGGCTTCACGACCGAAAACATCCTGAATATCAAGCTTAACGGTACCGACGCAGCGACATTGAAAAAAGATCTTTCTGAAATCCCCGGGGTGACGCAGATCTCTCACTCCAGCATGGTCACCAGCGTGGGAAGCATGTATGGTTTTGATGTAAAATATCGTCCGAGCAGTACGTCGCCCGGAGATTCTGCATTGATTTGGGTCAATACGGTGGATGAAAACTACCTCCCCATTCATCAACACAAACTGATTAGCGGCAATAACTTCACACTGCGGCCGGAAAAAGGAAAAGAAAGCGAACTGATCGTCAACCAGCAGGTTTTGAAGCGGTTCAATATAGGTGAACGCGACCCTCGGAAGGCATTAGGACATGTCTTGTCGGTCGACGGCCAGGACCTGACGATTATAGGGGTTATGAAAGACTTTCATTACGGAACCGTCGAAAACAAGATAGAGCCGGTGATGTTCCGCTATTCTAAAAGCGAACCATGGGGCTATCTGAACCTCAAACTGGCATCCACCGACCTGGAAAGCACGATGTCGAAAATTGAATCGGCCTGGAAACGATTCGACAAGATACACCCGCTGAAAGCGAATTTTTACGATGACCAGATTGAAGAGGCATACAGCCAGTTTTCCATGATGATAAAAGTGATAGGCTTTCTGGCATTCCTGGCTATTTGTATTGCTTCATTAGGCCTTTTCGGCATGGTCGTATTCACCACCGAAACCAAATTGAAGGAAATCAGTATCCGCAAAGTACTGGGCGCCAGCGAGCCGGGATTGGTATACCTGCTTTGCCGCGGGTTTATCGTGCTGCTGGCCGTTGCGGCGTTTATAGCCCTGCCAGCGACTTACCTGCTATTCGACAAAGTACTACTTACCCGCTTTGCCTATCATCAGCCCATCGGCGTCCCCGAAATGCTGGGCGGCGCATTGATTGTGATGCTGCTGGCCCTGGTCATGATCGGCGCGCAAACTACCCGGGCCGCCCGCAGCAACCCGGCAAAAGTCCTGAAAAGCGAGTAACATCCATCCGGATATGCTTAGCAATGACCATGAAAGCCGGTCCTGTTTTACCTGGCCAGGACCGGCTTTCACAAATAGAAAATGCGGTGCCATTTTCACGAACTAAAAAAATCTTCAATTAAACTTTGTATTACAAAGTACTTTTTAAATATTTAAAGAAAAATTCAACCGCTATGGCTCTTATAAACCGTCTGGCAGCTTTTTACCTGGAAGCAAAAGGGAACAAATGGTTTCGTTACTTCGCCATCTTTTGCCGCATTGGTGTGGCCATGGCATTTATCCCGTCGGGTATGGTGAAGGTGATGGGAGAACGGTTTACGGCGCTGCCTTCCAATCATCCGCTCGGCCATTACTTTGATGCGCTGCATTTGACCGGCTACTATTATACATTCATCGGCGCGGGGCAGTTGATCACGGCAGCCTTGCTGCTCATTCCCCGTACGGCGGTACTGGGCGCGCTGATGGCCTTCCCTATTATGTTCAACATCTTCGTACTGGTGTATGCCACCCGTTTCGAAGGCACACGCATTGTCACGCTGATCTTGCTCGCGAACAGCTACCTGCTTTGCTGGTATTTCGACAGGATCCGGTATATTTTGCCGTTCAAAACAGCCGACCTGGACTTGCCGGTATACAATGCGGGCAACAACAAATTTCCGTTCGCATTCTTCGGCCTGGTGATTACCATCGTTGCGACGGTTATTATCGGCAATGCTTACCTGTACGACATCCGCCCCGGCAACTCCGCCGAGGAATGCACAAATGGCTGCCCAGGCAACGATGATCCCGAGGCCTGCCAACAATTTTGCGACTGCATTTACACCCAGGGCAAGCCGCTGGATGTGTGCTTGAAGGAATATGAAAACGCGGCCGGGAAAGGAAAATCGCCCCGGTAAATCGAATATCTTAAACTGCTCCGCCAGCCCAGAGTGGCGTTTTAAAACCAGGTTAAAAAACGGTAACTTAAATTTGTTTTTATATTAAATTAAATTATACATTTAGTCGGTAAGGTTAACAGGAACTTTCAACCACTAACCAATCTGACCAATGGCAGCGATAGAAGTAGCCGGCAACGCCCATAGCACGGGCACCGGCAGAATGAGAAACCGAATATCCACGCGTGTCGACATGACCCCCATAGTAGACCTCGGCTTTTTACTGATCACGTTCTTTATGCTCACTACCACCATGAGCAAACCGACGTCGATGTCAGCATTCTTTCCCGACAAAGGGACCACCGACGGCCTCCCCATCCGGGGCTCCGGGGCCCTGACTATTTTCCTGGGCAGCCATGATCAGATCTATTACCTGGACGGTATCTCTCCGGACGATGAAAAGGCCTCGGCCTCGCTCAAGACCACCGATGCGGGAATGGGATTGCGGAACGTCATATTCGCCGCCCACAGGCGGGTAAGTGCACTCGAAGGCAAGCGCAGCGACGACCACAATGCACTCGTGATCGTCATCAAACCTACCGCGGTTTCCACTTACAAAAATATGGTGGATGTAATGGATGAAATGGCGATCACGAAGTCGCGGCGCTATGCTTTGGTCGATTACCTGACGGACACGGAAAAGAAACTGCTCGGCGACAGGCTCGCAGAAGAGAAATAGCACGTTTACACGCTACCGTAACGGGAGCCGATCGCCCTCCTATTGAGCAACTTGCGACTTTCGTTCAATTACGGCATACCATTGCAGGATCACAAACGCAGCGATGAGCAGCGGAGCGGCGATCAGGTTCACTACGTTCCATCCCCAATGGTCGAGCGCCGCGCCAGCCGTGAAGGACGATAATGTAGCGACGGCATATACCATGAAGTCATGGAAAGCCTGGCTCTTAGCCCTGTCGCCCATTGCGTAGGACTTTGTAAGCAATGCGGTGCCGCCAATGAACATGAAGTTCCAGCCCACGCCCAGGAAGATCAGCCCGGTGGTGAAATGGAACAGTTCCGTGCCCGACAGCGCGAGCGACAAATGCAGGACGAATATCAGGATCCCGCATGTGATAACCCTGACCGCCCCGAAACGCTGAATGAGGTCACCCGTAAAAAAGGAGGGCACAAACATACCCAGCACATGCCACTGAATGACGATCGACGAATCATCCGCATTGTAGCCGCAGAGCTTCATCGTGATTGGGGTGGCGGTCATGACCATTACCATCACAGCCGAGCCGACAGCCGAAGAAGTAATTGCGGCAATGAATGCGGGACGTTTCAGAATCTCCGAAAACGGACGCGCACTATGAGCGGGCTCCGGAACCGCAGCCTGACGCGTGTCGTAGCGGATGCGCGAAACCGCCGCTACGGCCAGAAGCGACAAACCCATAATCGACAAATAGGAATACAGGAAGGGGATCTCACCGATGTCTTTGGTAAGCCTCGCAATGGACGGCCCGGCCACGGCGGCAAAAACGCCCCCGGAAACAACCCACGAAATGGCCTTGCTCCTGTCGGCCTCCGGCACCGACTCTGCGGCTGCGAACCGGTAATACTGCGAAAAGCCCTGGTACGCGCCTACAAACATATTACCGACCACGAAAAGCCAGAAGTTGACGAGATAGATCCCGAGTGACGTCAGCGCTCCGGCCAGAAACCCCAGCCCGATCCCGACCATAAAACCCCTTTTCCGACCGTATTTTTTCATCAACAGCGAGGCGGGCACCAGTGCGGATGCCGTGCCGATGCTCACTATCGCGACAGGTAGTGTGGTCAGGGATTTATCGGCCGCCAGATTGTACCCTACGAGCCCCGACAATGCCGCGACCAATATTCCTGCCGTTTGAAAAAGTGCCTGGCCGGCAACCAGCGGGAAGACATTTGCCAGAAAATGGCCTTTCGGATTAGTCATATCGGAATTTTATCATTTAGTTGTGCGAAACCTTCGCAATTTGATCGTAATGCCCCAAACGTCCGTACCTTTCAATAGGTTATTTCACTTCGCCTTTGCCGTTTTGCTATTTTTAAGCCAATAAGGAAAACAATCCGTTATACATATCCCTTCCCCGGACGAAGTCCGGGCCATCGCGGCGATCTCCGCCCCCACGATCCGCAATTTGCGCATTACTCAGTGCTATTGCGAACTTTCCACGGCATTTATCAACTGCACAGGCCCGGTTGCCAACTGGTGCACGTTTGCTACCTGGGCGTCAAAGCAGGCTGGCCAGAGTATCCGGCGCGAAGACCTGTTCCGAAGCATAGAAGCACGGCTGAACCTTGCCCGGTTGGAGGAGTTGAAACTGCTTTGGCGTGTTGCCGGTGAACTGGGAATCCATAATGGCTTGCAGGCAAAATTGCACGACATTATCCGCAACACCTGGCCGACGGGCATTATACAGAAGCAGTTATACGGAAATTCATTTCCTTATTTAAGATATTACAAAAAAAAAAATTAAACGTACGAAATTTAGGGAGCTATTTCTTAATAGGTATGAGAATTCCCAGGTGCATTGAAATGCCTTTATTATACAAATCTGAACCCGCTGTCATTCTTCTCAATCCAAAATGATATCTCGCTTCTGTAAATATCCGTCCAAATTGTAATGGATAAGCCACCCCGGCGCCACCTGCCAAACCAAAATCAAATGTGCGGTAACCGTTGGGTTGCCTCATATCGTATTCGGTATAACTATCTTCTATTAATACCCCATCCTTGTAACTACGGGAAGTTGATTTTATTTCCTGTGGCCCTAAGCCGAATCGAAATTCGGGTCCCAGCGAAATAATACCTTCAAATTTACCCAACCGTGGTTTATATTGAAACAGCAAAGGAACCTCCACATAGCCCAGTAAGATTTTTCCAAAAACGTGGGTTCTTTGCCGGGCACTATCCAGGTTCCATTGCCCATCAATATCAAACTTTGAGCCGCGTTGTGAAAACCCAGGTTCTATTTGCAGGCTAAAATTTCTGCTGAAAGGAATATTGATTAACAATGCTGCATTCAACCCGGCTTTCGAATCAAACTTAACCGGGCGCGGCGCTCTGAAATTGGAGAGATTGACACCGCCCCGGAGCCCTACACTAATTTGAGAAAATGCGTTGCTGTAAAGAAACAAAAACAATGCCGCCGAAAGAATGGAAAACCGTATCATTTTTTTCATGAACTAATAGAGGTTTATGAGTTGATTTATCCCAAAACGGAAAGATATAGTTATTCGATATTTATATTAACACAAACTTTCCAGCTTTTGGATTTGCAGAAATATAGCTACCTTATATCGGACTATTTTATCATTCATCTATGGCATTCAACGAAACATTAAGCGATCGTATCCGTGAAGCATTGTCGGAGCAGGAAAACGTAATTGAGAAGCGAATGTTTGGGGGCGTTTGTTTCATGGTCAACGACAAAATGTGCGTGGGGGTGATCGGCGAAGATATGATGTGCCGTGTGGGCGAAGAAGCCTTCGACTCGGCCATCGAACGCCCGGGGTGCCGCGAAATGGATTTTGCCAGCAGGCCTATGAAGGGATACGTGTATGTGAGCGACGAGGGCATGCGTACGCGCGAGGATTTCCAGTATTGGATCAATCTTTGTATGGCCTATAACCCGCAAGCGAAAGCGTCGAAGAAGAAAAAAGCAATAAAAAAGTATAAGTCCGCCCCAAATAACACTTGAAGGCCCTTTTCAGGCAAATTTTAATGTGCAAAAACTTGCTTGAAAAGCCCTGGCTCAAATATATTCGCCCGATTATTAAATAGTATTTTTTCGGGTATGCGTACAAGGACGGTAATTCCGGTTGTAGTTTTTTCCTTTATTTTCTCACTATCAGCAGCATTTGCACAAAACAAAGCCGATTTCTCCAACACCATCAACGCCGGCCGCTTGAAAACCGCGAAAGACACGGCCTGGCATAAGATCGAATTCGGCGCAAATCTCAACCAGGGGTCTTTTAGCTCCAATTGGACAGGCGGTGGCGTCAACTCCGTAGCGCTCGGTGTGTTTTTCAATGCATTGAACGAAAAGAAGAAAGGCAAGAACTCGTGGCGCAATGACTTTCAGTCGCAATATGGTATTGTGCGTAACAAAGGCCAGGAAAGCCGGAAGAACGTCGACCGGATTTTCTTCGACACCAAATACAACCGCGAACTCTCCCCGAAATGGAGCTTCTTCGCCAACATCAACTTCCTTTCCCAGTTCGCGGCAGGTTATGAATACAGCGCCGCCACCGATACGGTCGCTTTCAAGAAAAAGGTCTCCGGCTTGTTTTCGCCTGCTTACCTCACCGAAGCGGTCGGTATCGAGTACCGCCCTGCCCCCTATTTCTTCGTAGATCTCGCGCCGGGCGCATTGCGGCAAACAATCGTCGCCGACCGCGGCCTGTACGTCAATACGCCTGACCAGAAAAACTACGGTGTCCCCATAGGCAAGCGCGTGCGTACGGAAGCCGCGCTCATCCAGCTTGTAGCCAACTTTGATAAAGACGTCGCCAAGGATGTCAACCTGAAATTCCGGTACCTGATGTTTTCAACCTTTCAGGACCCGCTGGAGATTGACAACCGCCTGGACGCCCAGCTGACGGCCAAGATCAACAAGTATGTGAATGTAAACCTGGGCGCCATCGTGGTTTACGATAAGGACCAGAGCACCAAAATCCAGTTTGCCCAGGCATTGAGTATCGGCTTCCTCTTCGCGCTCTGATCAGGCAACCGGAGCTTTCCAGAGGGTACCGTTCGGAGTTGCGTAGGTTTGCAAGAGGTTTTCCTTAGCGAGCGTGCGAAGTTGATTTTCAACGTCGCCGAAGCTCTGGCCTGTAAGTACGGCAAATTCCTGAGCAGTGAGGGTCGGGTATTTGCTGAACAAATCCTGCCATTTTTTGCTGTACCCGGCCTTTGCGGCGCCCGGATGCATTTTGGCTATCGCGGTTTCGAACACCTCATAAGGTTTAAATCCGTACACTTTCTCATGCTGACCCTCCCGGTTGAAAACCAGGATCGTAGGAAATCCCCGGACGGCCCATTGAGCGGCCAGTTGCAGGTCCTCCTGGAAGAGCGTGACGGCACGGGTTTGGTAATCCTGCTCAAACAATGCGACGTCCAGTCCGGCATACCCGGCGGCATCCGACAAATGCTCCCACCGGGTGATGTTCTTCTTTTCCAGGAACACCATTTCGCGGATCCTCCGCAAAAACACGATGGCCTTGTCATCGTCCTGTATTTGCGCCGCTTTGAAGGCTACGGAAGGCGGGTAAGACGAATGCAAGGGGTCTTCCAGCCACACATCCCCTACGATAGGCATTTTGTAATAATGGCTCACCTCATCCCAATGCGGGGCGACGTCGGACGGTTTGCTGATTCCCCCGCTGTTATAGGACCAGTCGGGCAACAGACCGCCCATCCGGTATTCGAGATCCACGAGCTGGCCATATTCCAGTTTCAGTTTCCGTAACTGCGGCTCGATCCCCCAGCACGTAGAGCAGATCGGGTCTGTGAAGTAAATGATTTTGACCGGTTTGGTTCCCGGTTCGACAATGCCTTCGATATTTTCAACAGGCGCTGACGGCAGTTCACAAATGCCGCTTTCGGTGTCGCAGAGTAGTGGATTGTTTTTCATACCCGAAATTAGCCTTCGTATAGTTTCCGATTGTTATGCATTTCCCTTTGGTAACCGGTTACCTCTTGGAAACTACCCGGCCCCATTTTACCTTTGCGCCCGACCAGCCCAGGCAGAAAATGAAGAAACAAGCAACTTGCAACACCTCAGCGCAATGCAAGAAAAAGATCCTCGCCATCAAGGATGCGATGGAGATCCTTTCGGGAAAATGGAAGTTCCATATTTTGGGGACTCTGCTGCTCAACGATAAAATGCGCTTCATGGACCTGCTGCGCGAAGTAGACGGTATCGCGGCCAAAATGCTTTCCAAGGAATTGCACGATATGGAAATGAACCAGCTGATCATCCGCCGGGTGCTCGACACAAAGCCCGTCACCGTCGAATACGAGCTCACCGAATACGGCCGGTCCGTGGAGCCGATCATCAACGAAATCGCCGGCTGGGGGATGCTCTACCGCAAGGGCGTGGTGGCATGACAAACCGAAATAGACGTTCGGTTACTTAAAGTTTTTTTGTTAATTGCCATCCATTCATTGTGTCAAATTTACTTAGCCATGCGATCATTCCGACAAATTCTCAAAGTAGCGCTATCTGCTGCTGCCTGCTGTCTGATAAGCCACACAGCCCAGGCCCAGTTAAGCCTGGGATTGAAGGGCGGCGTCAATTTCAGCACCATGAATGCCCAAAACAGTAATATCAGCAATTTCGAAGACCGCATCGCGCCCAATTTCGCCGTGGTTTTCAACTACCGGCTTGGGCCGGCATTCAGCATCCAGGCCGAGCCGGGGTTTTCATCCCGCGGCGCCACTGTCCGCCCGAATCAACCGGAACCAGGCATCATTATAACACCCGGTTCTCTCTATCAAAGGACAATGAAAGGCGTGGTCAAAGTCAACTATTTCGAATTGCCGATTGTAGCACAATACCGGCCTCACCTTACCGAAAAACTGGAAGCCATCATTTCGGCCGGCCCCGAAATCCGCTTCCGTACCGGCCCGCAAAAATTGGAGACGACCACGGCCACTTACGTAAGCGGAGAGCAAAAATCGGTGGTTACAACGACCAAATCCTACTCGGGCAACGATGCCGTAAGCACGTTCGATGCGGGCTTGACAGCCGGCGCAGGTGTAGCGTATCCGATTGGCCGTATCAAAATCTTTCTGGAAGGGCGCTATCACCTGGGCCTGTATAACCTCGCGTCCAATACCGATGATAACCGCAGCGATGCGGTCAAAATTCACAATCGTGGCGCCTCGGCGGTCCTGGGCGTGACGGTACCTATCTTTAAATAATTCACTATGTTGCCTGAAAACCTGATGTCCGCACCCATATCCATCGCAGTTCTCCCGTTCACCAACCTGAGCAACGACCCCGAAGAAGCGTATTTCAGCGACGGCGTCACCGAGGAGATTATCAATGTATTGAGCCGCGTGCCCGGCTTGCGCGTTGCCGGTCGGACGTCGTCTTTCAGTTTCAAGGGCAAAACATATGATCCTCAGCGGATCGGAGAGCGTTTACAGGTCGGGCACATTCTGGAAGGCAGCCTGCAAACTTCGGCCAGTCAGCTGCACATTACCGCAAGACTGCTGAATGTTGTTGACGGGACCGAGATATGGTCAGAAAAATACGATCGGCAGTTGGAGGACATATTCGATGTACAAGAGGAGATCGCGCAGGCCATATTGCGTGCGGTGAAGATCGAGCTGTTGGGTGAAGAGCCAGCATTGGCATTCAAGCGCTATACCAACAATAAAGAGGCTTACCAGCTGTATCTCCGGGCACGGTTTTACCACAATAAGTTCGGCGGAAGCGACGACTACCACAAAGCCATCGGGTATTTCCGGGCAGCGCTGGAAATCGACCCCGCTTATGCGATCGCCTATTCCGGCATTGCTTCCTGCTATCTGAACATGTGGTTTTACCGGCATATGCCTGCCGCGAAGGCTTTACCGCTCATGGAGGAGGCGACCCGGCAGGCGCTCGCACTCGACGACGCCATTGCGGAAAGCTACCTTGCGCTCGCACGCATGCAAATGCTGTACGAGTGGGATTTTACCGCTGCTTCGGCCTCATTCCAAAAGGCATTGGAGCTCAACTGGAATACGGCCGACCTGCATGGCCAGTATGCATTGTACCTCGCGCTCACCGACCGCCCCACCGAAGCCGAAGAAGAGGCAGCCCTGGCGCTAACCCTTGAACCATTCTCGCTGATCAACAATTTTTATGCCGCCTATGTCTACTGGATTTCAGCCCGGTTCGACCTTGCCGTGGAACAGGGGCGTAAACTGATGGCACTGGACCCTTCTTTCTGGGGCGGCCATCTGATCACGGGCCTCAACCTGATCACCCTGAAACAATATCCGGCCGCCCAGGAGGCCCTTGAAGCGGCATTGGAGATCAATTACAACGGCATTACACTCAGCGCATGCGGTGTGCTTTTCGGATTATCGGGCGAAATGGAAAGCGCGAGGGATATTCTCACGCAAATGAACTCGCTGCATCGAACCAGCGTCGTGGCCAATTACGACATGGGCATAGTTAACGCGTCGATTGGCGAAACTGAGACTGCCCTTGCGCATTTCCACGCGGCCATCGACAAACACGAGCCGCCGATGCTGTTCTTCAAATACATTATAAGGGATTGGCTTTCAGGAAATTTACACGATAGCCGATACGAAGAACTGGCCATTATCCGTCATTAATTTTACAAATACCATATTTCCGTTACAACGTCGAAATTTTATCCTACCTTTGAAGCTTCACAAAAAAGTAAAAGTATGAACAAGGGTAGGGTTAAGTTTTTTAATGAAACGAAAGGTTTCGGTTTCATTACTCCGGAAGATGGGGGAAATGACATTTTTGTACACACATCAGGCCTGAAAGACAATGTTCGTGAAAATGACCTTGTAACTTACGAAGTAGAGAACGGCCGGAAAGGACTGAATGCTGTAAACGTTACGTTAGCCTGAGCAACTGCTTGACTCGGCACACGAAAAATCCTCCTTCCCGGAGGATTTTTCGTTTAGGGACTTCACACACTACAAGTAAGCCGCAACCTTGCCTGTTTCATCGAAATATGTAGAATAATTTCTAACTTGTCGATCATTCAGTACGCATTAGCCTTACCAGTGAATAAAAGCACCCGTCCTTTTTATCTTTTACTGTCTTTCCTGTTCTGCAATCCGCCCTGTACCTGGTCCCAGAACACGCGGTTGCCAGTATTAGAGAAGTTTCTTATCGAACACTATACAGACGAAGACGGTCTGCCGCAAAACAGTATTTACACCATCGCGCAGGATGAACTGGGTTACATGTGGTTCTCGACTCAGCGCGGTCTCGCGCGGTTTGACGGCAAAAATTTCAAGATCTTCGACGATTTCGGCAAAACGTATTCCTCGGCAATCATTGGCTCTTTCCATATTGACCCGCGCCCGGCACCCGTCGGCTTTTTTGCACTGAACGACGACTGGGAATTCATTCATGTGCATCAGGGCAAGGCAGCGCTCGACTCCGGGCTGCACCCATATATCAAACAGCACCCGTCCCTTTTCCCCAGGAAACACGAAGGACAAATCGTGGAACGCCAACCGAGGTTGTATTATGGAAACCCTTATCCAAACTATGCGGTATTTCCTGCTGGCAACCACCGCTTTTTTGTTTTCAATGGCAGCACGCTTGCATATTACAAGCAAAGGAAGCGCGCGGGGAGCATCGGTTGGACGGACGAAGGCCCGTGGTATTTTTTTCGGATGGCGGACAATCTCTATCACCTTAAAGACGGCAAGCTTAACCGGTTCTCCATCGAGTCGGGACCACTGAATCCTCGTCGCGCCATTTTAAAAGGAGCATTGGCCGATGATCCTTTATACCGGGAAGGCAAGTACATATTGTATTGGAGCAATGCTACACAACAGACGTTTATACAAGCAGGTCCGTCTGTATACCGACTCGTGCCGGAACGGAACGGCGATTTAAGCTCCGAATTGATCATGACCGGCTATGATTTCGGAAAAGAGCGGATCAATGCTATCTATTATGACGCCAAGACCCAACGCATTTTCTTAGGCACCCAACTCAGTGGCCTTTTTGTCCTTACCCGGAAAAAGTTCACTACGTTGGCCTCCTCCTACCCCAACACCGACCAGGTTTATTACGGCCAAACACTCATCGATAAAAACACTGTGTTATCCAACCAGGGCATCGCCTACACCAGCGATAACTTTGGAAAAGTCACAAGCAGGCAGCTTCCGCTCATTACCAGCAGCGTCTTCTGGGACAAATCCAGCATTCTGAAAGATCACAACGGCTTCATTTGGTGTAAACGAGCAACCAGGCTGATGATGCTCTCGCCTGACGGAGCGGCCATCAAACTCACCTGGACACTACCTTCGGAAATCACCCAGCTCTACGAAGGGCCCGACCGAACCATCTGGATCGCAACACGCACTGAAGGACTGTTTACTATCAATGCGCCTTTCACCGCTAATAGCCGGCCTTCACAGTTCCTCAAAGGGCCCCTCACCAATGTATCGTGGGTGGTGGAGCGACCCGTCGGGACGCTCTGGGTTGGTACAGGACAAGGCCTGTTCAAGGTTACGCGAAAAACGAAGCAAGTCTCGGAGGTCAAGGGATTGGCAGGGATTTACATACGAAGCCTGTATATCTCACCAAACAATGCTGAACTATGGATTACGACCTACAAAGACGGTTTTTTTCTGTTGAGAAATGGGAAACTGACCCACTTTCCGCTCGACCGCAAAGGGTATCTGGCCAATGCGCACTGCATGGTCGAAGACCGGAACGGTTTTTTCTGGATTCCTACCAACCGGGGATTATTTCAGGTATTGAAAAAAGACCTGCAGGATTATGCCGATAAACCGGCAGAACTCTATTATCACCACTACTCAAAAACCGAAGGGTTCAACAGCAATGAATTCAATGGGGGGTGTGAACCCTGCGCTGTCAGGTTACCTTCCGGAATTGTGTCCCTGCCTTCTATCAATGGCCTGGTGTGGTTCAAGCCTGAACGAATACCAGCGGAAATGCCCGACAAGAAAATTATCATTGACCGGATCGAGATAGACCAGACAATCGTGCCTACCCCTCAGAAGCATATTTCCTTCCTGCAAAGTCAAAAGCAGCTGAAACTGGAAGTAAATACGCCGTTTTTCGGAAATGATTATAATGTCGAATTTTCCTATGCCCTCTCGGAACGTGGCAGCATGCCTACCGCCGCTGACTGGCTCGCTATCGACGCACCTGTCGCTAACAAAGCGACCATTAACATTTCAACGCTGGGTAAAGGGCACTATACTTTGTATGTCCGGAAAAAGAATGGTTTCGGGATCAATAATTACGGCTACGAAACCCTCGACATTGACGTCCCACCATTCTGGTACCAAACGTGGTGGTTTTATCTGTCGGTTTTGCTGGCTGCCTTTCTGGCTGCATTTTTCTACCTGAAATACAGGATCCGGTCGGTACAGCGGAGAAGCCGGCTTCTGGAACTTCAGATCAGTGAGCGTACCAGCCAGTTGCAGGGCACGCTGCGTGACCTGGAAAGTTCTCAAAACGAGCTTCTGGACCAGATGCACCTGCAATCGCGCCTGATGGCCTCCATTGCCCACGACGTCCGCTCTCCACTCGGGGCCGCCATCATTGTTGCGGGCGAAATGCAGAAAATGATTGAGCGGCAGCAGTTCGATATGGTGTCGCTTTTTGGCAAAAACATTGAAGATGCATTGCGCATGGTGAAGGGTTCGCTGGAAGACCTCCTTGCTTACGTAAAAATCCAGGTCTATAAACACGAGCCCAAAAGCGAAACAGTGTCGCTGCACGAACTGCTGGAAGAAAATATGCAGCTCTACGGCAAGAACACAAAAATCAATTCCAATACATTCCTGAACCTGATACCCACCGATACTTTCATCGAAACCCATCAGCAACTGCTCAAAATCGTGATCCATAACATCATCGACAATGCCAACAAATACACCGACAGTGGGGAGATCAGGGCGTACATTGCCCATCATGACAGCCGGTTACAGCTGATCATCGAAGATACCGGGCGAGGGATATCCAAAGAACTGCTTGAGTGGTTTATGGAAGACAAAGCATTGCCGCCATCATCTCCGCAGACCGGGATCGGACTGGCGATGATCAAGGAACTGGCGCCCTCGGTGACCGACCGCATTGAAATGGAACGGCTCGATCCCGGGACGAGAGTTACGCTGACGTTCCGGACATTTTCGAAGAGTACCTGACCAAAAATGTCAGGGCCGTTCGGAAATTTCGGGCTCTCTGATCTTGGCAGCGAGATCGATCACATTATCGACGCCCAGTTTTTCAAATATTCTTGCCTTATAAGTGCTGACCGTGTTGGATTGAATGTCGAGATGGGCGGCTATTTCCTTTACCCATTTTCCGGCAATCAGCAGTTCGGTAATCTCCCTTTCGCGCCCTGAGAGGCTTTTAATCCCGAATGGTCGCGTCCGTTTTTGCTTGCCATACGTCGCCACGTCCAATAACCTCTCCTGTACGGCCTGGCTTACATAGCGGCTCTTTTTGACCACTGTTAGAATAGCTTTAATCGTCTCGCTCTTTTCGGCGGTCTTGGAAAGAAATCCGTTCGCACCGGCGGCAATGAATGCGAGTGCGTTCTGCTGCTCATCGGCCGCGGAACACACCAAAATTGGCGTCTCCGGCTGAAACTGCCGGATCTTGCCTACCATTGCGGTCCCTTGTCCACCGGGAAGTTCGATATCGAGCAGGATGAGGTCGTACGGATTAGCCCGCATGCGGGCGATGGCATGATCGAAGCTGTCCGATTCATCGATGCCGGCGTGGCTGTAAAGCTCTTGCAGCACAATCTTCATACTCATCCGAACCAGAAAATGATCTTCAACGACAAGGATGTTCATGAGTTAAGCGTATAATAGAGGTTTTTCAAATAATATGCAATTGTAGTAATAATTCGCAAATCATCATTTCAAAATTGATTAAAATCAGTTTTCAGACTTTCCGACGGTTTTCAGGACCCGCTGCAATATCCGAAAGGAGTATTTGCTGAATGTCGAAACTGACAAATCGCAACCGTTTCGAGGCGCGGTGCAATGCTTCTGCAACCTCTACCGCATCGGATTTTCTGGAAATTAACGCAGTGATACCCGCTCTCGCGAACGCATAAATATATTCAAATTCGTCACCCAGATACACGACCACCGCTGCCTGCGGATTGGCCTTTTTAAATGTATCGAGCAAAGCCATGTTCTTTCCGTCGGCAACGCCAGCGTCGAGCACCAGGGTGTTCACAGGCTGCCCGAAAGTTAATGCAAGCGTATTGTGAAGCGTTTCCGCTTCGAAGATGGTAATATCAGGAAATTCACCGATGATAATGGTGCGCAAACCGATGTTCAGAGTGGGGTTATCCGTAACGATTAAAATCGCCATATTATAAACGCGAGGTTATTCTTTTTATGGGGCGGGTATTCTCCCGAGCTTTGGTAAAAAGCCCGGGAGAAACCGGATCGTGATTGCGCTACCTTGTAACGGCTACTTTGTGTGTGCTGATAGTGCCGTCAAACAGGGTCAGGGTTACGAGGTAAACGCCAGGCGCCAGTCTGCTGACATCGATGCCGTCGTTCGACACTTTTTGAACCCGGATGAAACTCTGCCCGGCGGTATTTTTCACCGACACTTCCTTCACTTCCGCAAAACGGTCGATCAGTAACTTGTCCGACACCGGGTTAGGATAGGTCCGGATTGCTTCACCCTTCATCTCCACATTACGGATTACGCTATACGCATATGTATCGTCCTTGTCTACCATTTTCAGACGATAGAGGTTCGCTCCCGACAACGGGGCATTATCCGTAAATGTGTAGTTCACAAGAACCTTACTTTCGCCCGTAGACGCTACCGAGCCGATCATGGCCCACTTTTTGCCATCCGCGCTGCGCTCGATTTCGAACCGGTCGCTGTTGGTTTCTTCCGTCGTTGCCCAGGCGAGCAGCGCCGTTTTGCCTTCCGCAACAGCCGTAAAGCGCGTGAGCGTCACCGGCAACGGCAGCGTAAGTGCCGCGAACGTGTACGCCGTATAAGTGTTCGGTGCGAGCGGTGAAATGGTGGTGATGGAACCGGCCGTCAGGTCGCTGGTACCGCCCAGTATAGAAGTAACATCCACTTTGGAAGGAATAGCCACCCATTGCGTTCCGTCCCATCCCACGATCGTCAATTTGTTGAGCTCGCTGCCCGTCAACGTGCCGATCGCACTGCCGGCATCCCAGGTCAAAGTCAGCGGTGTAGCATTCGCTCCGTCGATATCCCAGTACTCGATGGTGCTCACCACGTCCACATTTGTTCCCATGCTGCTGGTTGGGAAAGGCCCGCCAGTCGGCAGCGGCGCATAGTTGGAACCTGTAAAAAGGTTGCTCGTAACGGCCGTATTGGCATCGGCGTGGAAATAAGCGCCCATAACCCCGTCGGCCGCAGCGCCGAACTGCCCTAAAAAGCCATTGTCACCGACCGGAAAGATAAATGCGCCTGCTCCATACTTGCGTACGTACCCATCCACATAGCCTGCGTCCGAAGCGCCCGTGGAGGCCAGATTATCCCCGGCGAAGTTGAGCACGCCGAAGTTCCCCGCTGCCCGCTCGGTCAGGATGACGCCCGGCTGGGCTCCACCACCGCCGGTCACGAAGTTGTGGTTACTGAAAAATGTCATCTCGGCTCCGCCAAAAATTGTCGTATTTCCCTGGCTGCCCTCCTGCGCATGCCCCAGGTGCCCGACTAAGAGCAGTGCAGCCGAAACCGCCATGCTGCGCCATCCGCTTCCGGGTGGATTGGTATATTGTTGTTTCACTGGTCCGTCTGTTTAGTGGTATTAGAAGAGCCTAATGACCTGTTGCGTTTCAATGGAAATTGCAATAATCTCTATTGAATCAATCCTAGTTTTTATTACAATCGACGCGCGTACCCGAGAAAAAAATGGAACGTACATCTACCGAATCAGGCTTCACTCCGCTAACATGACCAGAATCTATTTGAAACGTGACGATATCACCCGCAGTAAAATAATTGGCAGATGTCACTTCCTGCCAGGCGCCAACCCCGTAACTCAGTTCCGAAGAAACACTATAACTTAAAAGTCCCTTGGAAGTGGAAAGCAATTGCAGGGTAGTATTTCTGTCACCGGTAGTCCCGGCAGCGACATTATAAGTTCCAGCCGATCCGTGAAAAATGTAGAACCCACTCTCAGGGATGGTGTACTCACCGGTTGTGCTGTTATAAGCACCTGACGCGGAATAAGCAACATTGCCGGCGATCAATTTGGTAGGCGAAAATACACCGACATCATTCACAGGCGTGGTTGTATTAGCCCCACTCGCGTCGAAGCTCGCGCAGCCCACCGCGCTTGTTTGCCAACTGGCACCGCCATTGGCATCGGAAGTAAGAACTTTCCCTGCTCCCTGGGTACCATCCGTAATGGTCACCTGTCCCGTCGTTTTGTTGATTGAAGTTTTTCTTCCGGGCGTGGAGGCTTCTACTTCCAGGTTATTATTAGGATCGATTGTTGTAGGATTGCTTCCAATTTTGACTTGTGCGAAGGAAACCGATGACGCAGTAAGACCCAAAGCAAATATGAATGCTGAAAATAATGTAGTTCTTTGCATAGTAGATTTTGTTTTTGATATAGGTAGTTTAACAGGAATGATGGAAAACAGAGGCCTGGGCTATAAGCTATATCCCAGGCCAACTTTGCGCTACCTGGAAACGGCTACTTTGTGTGTGCTGATAGTGCCGTCAAACAGGGTCAGGGTTACGAGGTAAACGCCAGGCGCCAGTCTGCTGACATCGATGCCGTCGCTGGACACTTTTTGAACCCGGATGAAATTCTGCCCGGCAGTATTTTTCACCGACACTTCCTTCACTTCCGCAAAACGGTCGATCAGTAATTTGTCCGACACCGGGTTAGGATAAGGCCGGATTGCTTCACCCTTCATCTCCACGTTACGGATTGCGCTATACGCATATGTATCGTCCTTGTCTACCATTTTCAGACGATAGAGGTTCTCTCCCGATAACGGGGTATTATCCGTAAATGTGTAGTTCACAAGGACCTTACTTTCCCCTGTGGACGCTACCGAGCCGATCATGGCCCACTTTTTGCCATCCGCGCTGCGCTCGATTTCGAACCGGTCGCTGTTGGTTTCCTCGGTTGTTGCCCAGGCGAGCAGCGCCGTTTTACCTTCGGTAACAGCCGTAAAGCGCGTGAGTGTCACCGGCAACGGCAGCGTAAGTGCCGCGAACGTGTACGCCGTATAAGTGTTCGGTGCGAGCGGTGAAATGGTGGTGATGGAACCGGTCGTCAGGTCGCTGGTACCGCCCAGTATAGAAGTAACATCCACTTTGGAAGGAATAGCCACCCATTGCGTTCCGTCCCATCCCACGATCGTCAATTTGTTGAGCTCGCTGCCCGTCAACGTGCCGATCGCACTGCCGGCATCCCAGGTCAAAGTCAGCGGTGTAGCATTCGCTCCGTCGATATCCCAGTACTCGATGGTGCTCACCACGTCCACATTTGTTCCCATGCTGCTGGTTGGGAAAGGCCCGCCAGTCGGCAGCGGCGCATAGTTGGAACCTGTAAAAAGGTTGCTCGTAACGGCCGTATTGGCATCGGCGTGGAAATAAGCGCCCATAACCCCGTCGGCCGCAGCGCCGAACTGCCCTAAAAAGCCATTGTCACCGACCGGAAAGATAAATGCGCCTGCTCCATACTTGCGTACGTACCCATCCACATAGCCTGCGTCCGAAGCGCCGGTGGAGGCCAGATTATCCCCGGCGAAGTTGAGCACGCCGAAGTTCCCCGCTGCCCGCTCGGTCAGGATGACGCCCGGCTGGGCTCCACCACCGCCGGTCACGAAGTTGTGGTTACTGAAAAATGTCATCTCGGCTCCGCCGAAAATTGTCGTATTTCCCTGGCTGCCCTCCTGCGCATGCGACAGGTGCCCGACTAAGAGCAGTGCAGCCGAAACCGCCATGCTGCGCCATCCGCTTCCGGATGAGCTGGTATAAAGTTCTTTCATTGTTTCGCGTTGGTTAAATGACAGGCATTATGGCAATGCTTGCAGCGTTGCGCTATGCCCGAAAATGAATGATGTCCCTATCGGCTCACGGATTTCGCGCTTTCGCCGCCTGCGTTAAGCATTTTTTCCACCTGGGTTACCCGGCTGTCGAGTTCTGAGTAAGCTGCTTCTTTCAGTTTCAACTCCGCGCTTAGCTGGGCTTTTTCTTTTCTCAGCAATTCTACTTCGTCGCTGAGCTCTTGTACCGATTTAACCAGCATAGGAATCAGCTTGCTGTAATCCACCACCCAAGGGTTCATTTTCGCGTCGGCCCCGCCTACGCGGACGGCTTGCGGATATAGCTTATACAGCTCCTGAGCGAGTACACCCGTAGAAAGCGTCTTTTGAGCGTCTGCTTTGAAATTATAGTCATATACCTTGATAGATTTCAGCGTTTCCAAGCCGAATTTCGAGGTACGGATGTTTTCTTTCAGACGAGCGTCGGAAGTAGTATTGTATTGGATACCTGCCGCAGAGTGCGTGATACTACCCATTCCAACACCTCCAACACCGAAATTGATCATCTCACCAGTTGTGGTACCTGCCGGCTTCGAAACATGTAGCGGTGCGACGGTCCCCGCACGCTGGATTCCCACCCAAACGTCACCTCCCGGCGTACTGCGCACTTCAAAGCCGTTGACATTGGAAGTACCGTTCCAAATGTTACCGGTTTGAGTACCGGGATTTGCAATCACTTTCATATCTCCTCTGATATCCAGGCGCGATTGCGGCGCTTCTGTATTGAGCCCGATGTAGCCCGTTCTAGTACCCGAACTTTGCATAAAAAATGCGTTCTCCTGAAGAACCAGGCCGTCATCTATTACCTGCAATCGAAGATCGGTCGCCGAATTCGACCGCAAAAAGGCATACTTGCTCTGTTCCGGATCGATGTCAAACCCTACGACAGCGCGTCCTGCATTAATTGCAATGGAGGCCGCAGAATCGATATTTGAACCACCCAGCGGATCGAACCGCGCCACTACGTTGGCTGCCGATGGAAGGTCCAGGTTCGAAACCGCCTGCACATGTAATGTAGTCGGCGGGTTCGAATGGTTAATGCCCACATGGCCCGATTGTAGCACAACTGTGTGCGTGCTGTTTTGACCTTCCACGTCCAGGTTAGCTCCTGGCGTAATGGTGGTCGGATTCGATCCGATTTTTACCTGGGCCATTGCCGTCGTCGTCAAAGCTGTAACGGCAGCAAAAGAAATGGCAGATAGTAATTGTTTTGTTTTCATAATCTGTTTGTTTTTGAAATGGCAATCACAGGAACGACTGCGCATAAACCAGGGTAAGGTAGCTGTTATGTAAGCTCTTAATCAATCTTCGTAACGGTCATGTATGCACGCCCGCAGGTACCGGTCCAGATCGGGTTCACCGGCGGATTGCCGTCGGTCTGCATGGTGTATCCTTCCAGCGAAATACCGTCGCCGGCATTTAATTTTCCGGTGTAAACCACAGATTGCCAGTCTCCGGCGGTGAGGCCCATTGGGCTGGTACCTTTGAAGATCGGGCCGCCGTTTTCTGAAACAACCCAAATCCTCGTCCAAAGTGTCACGCCCGCTCCCGTTGTGCTGATACACGACAAACCGACCTGCACCGAGTAGGTCCCGGCCACAGGAACGATAAACCGCTTGCTACCAGCATCCCAGTCAGCAGCTCCCAGTGTAGGAACAAGCGGAAGCCGCTGGTCTATCTGGTCGTGGGTAGTGAAGGTCGGAATCGTGGCCAGGCCCGTGATAGCACCGCTGAATGCTGTTACCGGAATCGCAAGTTCCGACTGGCTTTGCCAGGTTGCTACACCGTTCGCATCCGAGGTCAACACCTTTTTATCGCCTTGCGAACCGTCGGCGATGGTCAGTTTACCAGTAGTTTTGTGAATACTGATTTTCTTGGCAGGATCCGCACTCTCAACTTCGAGGTTGTTGTTCGGATCGATCGTCGTCGGATTGGAACCGATCTTTACCTGCCCAAAAGTGGCAGCACTTGTTGCCAGGGTCATGGTGATCGCCAGGGCTGAAAAGAGTCGAATTGCTTTCATGTAGTGATTTGTTTGTGAAACTTTGGTTGAGTTTGAAACAGAACAAACCTACTACCCCCGGATTATTTCAATGTGTCGACATGAGAAATAGTTATCGTAGACTAAGCCCTACAAATTAGAATTTATACTACAATTCATTAAGAATAATTCGTATAGTCCACTTGTGCCTGTCCACAAAAATACGAGTGGAGCGCAATGCAAAAAGTCTGCATTCCGGCGGGATGCAGACTTTTTAAATCTTTAAAATGTACTATTTATCAACCCGCCCCGACATAACTCCGGACATCAAAAACATTAAAGCCCAATACCACGGGATTACCCGGTTCGGATTTGAACTGGATTGTCGTGGATCCGGGGCCGGTCGTGATGGTATTCGATACAGCCGTTGAAGTTATTGGGCAGTAAACCGGCCAGTCTCCCATTGCTACCAGGCTTTTGATGAGGGTTTGTTCCGTCTGAGTGAACTCGGCATCCGACGTGAGTGTAAGTGCAATTCCGTCGGCGGCCAGTATGGACCCTACCGCGTAGGTAAGGCTTCCCCCAGCTCCGAAATAGGTTTGCCAGTCGGAACTATCGATCCACGGCGGGGTCGATTGCGACGCCCATGCCTGGTGCAGTAACGCGGAATTATACCATTGTCCCGGCGTGACGGCCATCGTCGTGAAATGGTCGAATTGTATGGAAACAGTGATCCTGCTCGATGCAAACTTCCGACTGATGTGAAACGCGGCTGAACTGCCCGTCCATATACCGAAATAGTTCGGATCGTCGCCCGGCACCCAGGAATTGGAAACATCCGGGTCTTCATCGGCTGAGTCGAAGAAGAAATTCGTCCCCGATGAAGCGCGTAATGTATTTTGAAGGTCTGAAAAAGAAGGCGAAAAGTCGGCGGGCTTCGCGTCGGGGCCTTCATAGGGCTCCAATACAGCCTGCGCGCCGCTGATCAGCAGCTGGGTGGCCAGATCGGAACGCCCGATATTGGCTACCGAGGGGGCATTCACCACTGCCCATTGAAACCACACAGTCGGCAAGGTATTGGCGGGCGGCGGAGGCGAAAGCGTTTTCAGATAAGCCTGCCATTGCGCATAAGTTTCAGCCCCGATGTCTTTCACAAAGGCGCCTTCCGGGAACGACAGCGCGTTCACTACGGCGGCATACTGGCTAAAAAACGTCGGCTGCTGATAGTACCAGCGATTGTATTTGAGCGTTGCGGGCGGTACTACGTTGAAACAGGCCCAGAAAGTCTGGTCGCTCACAGGCACACCCGGTGGTTGCAGCAACTGGAAATGTTGGACGGATAAGTTGAGACTGGCGGCCAACCGGTTATACCATCCGTCGGTAATGGTTGTCATCGCTTCGGCGGGCGTATCGTAGGTAGTTATCATATTGCTTCCTGAATGATGGTTTCCGGGCACACGGTAAAGTCAAAAGGGAGAAGGCTGGTTTCACCCAGCCTTCCATAGAAAACATTATACAGCAGCGAGGCTCTCGGCGGCAAATGCTTTGGCCGATTCGAAGAGCGAAATGCCCAGGCTCGAAGAGTGGCCTACAAACTCGCCAGCCGGCAATACGTTCACACCCAGCACCACAGGTACACCCGGAATGCTGCTGGTGGTGATGGTCATATTGCCCGCCTGGTTGAATTCAACGCGGTTGGTAGAAGTACTGCCGCTGTCGCCGGAATAGAATGGCCAGAAACCCGACGAGCCGCTGGAAGTAATCGTCTGCTGATCGACAGAAGAATACTTGGCATTGGACGTAACGGTAACGGACATACCCGACGCTACAATCACGTTCGCGGAGAAGTATTGCATGTTACCGTTCGGCCCGAATGTGTTGTTCCAGTTGATCGACGACTTGTCGCTCCATGGATTACCGGTTTGGTTGGCATATGCCAAGCCCATTGCCGAAGAATAGTACCATGCGCCCGGCGTGTTGGAAAACACCAGAATGTGTTCAAAACTGGCGTC
The DNA here is from genome assembly GCF_050587785.1 of Dyadobacter sp. BHUBP1. Taxonomy (NCBI): domain Bacteria; kingdom Pseudomonadati; phylum Bacteroidota; class Cytophagia; order Cytophagales; family Spirosomataceae; genus Dyadobacter; species Dyadobacter sp. BHUBP1. The sequence continues at coordinate 468,726 of NZ_JBOBIH010000004.1, read as the reverse complement.
TACCGTGATAGTGCTGGAAGCAAATTGCTCACTAAGCGTCGAAGTAGAGCTGCTACCGCCCCATAGGCCGAAGAAACCGGACTTCGAGCCGCCTGCCCAGGACGTGCTTACATCTTTGTTCATCGTACCGCTATTGAAATTGAAAGAGCGGGAAGGCGCGCTGGCCAGTTGGTTGACCATATCGGCGTAGTTCAGCTGCCAGTCGAAGTTAACCGGCAGGCCTTTTTCATTGGTATACACCAACGTGAGCTCATTCTGGGCCGTAGCAATCGGGTCGAGCAGAATGGCCGCATAATCCGAAGAACCGATATTGGCCACTTCCGGCGCGTTGAACATCGCCCAGTTTCTGAACATGGTCGGGATTTGATTCATGCTTGGCGCAGGTTGTGTTTGCACATACGCATGCCACGCGGCAAAGTTTTCTGCTCCGATGTCTGCTCTCACGTCGATCTGCCGCGAAGGTACCAGCGCAGAAAGCAAGCCTCTGTAATTATTATAAAACTGATTACCACCGCTGGCAACAAACTGGGCAGTCAATGTTTTGGGAGGGATATTGTTGTAGTACGCCCAGAAAGTCGGATTTGCGGCCGTGCCGCTGGCGATCGGAGGTGCTGGCTGAATGATCTGAAAAGAGTCCTGGCTCTGGCCCAATCCCTGGATCAAACCATTATACCAGCCGTTTTGTAAATCAAGAAAATTGCTCATTGTGACGTATGAATAATCCCCTGTTGTAAGACGGCAGGATCCGTCCCTGTAATCAATCCCCTTACAGGTAAGCCCGTTTTTTCAAGTGGTTGCTGAGCTCCACCGTACAAAAGCTTTTGCCTGACAAAGGTTCGTAGAAATAATTCTTCAAAAACGACTACAAACACGTGTTTTCAAAAACACGTGTTTACACCTGGTTGGAATGAAAAGGAATGAAAAGGGGCATAAAACACCCAGAATAGCCTGACAGAAGCCAGACTTTAATACACAATTACTTCTACATCAAAAATTACTTCCCGAGCCTTGCTTCGACTGTCGCCGCGATCCACTCCCGCACAATGCCGGGCAATATCTGCGTCGCCGCCTCCACAGCCTCCATATTCTTGAAAGTTGCGATCGCCCGGTCGTGTTCCCGCCATGCCAGCAAACCGGAAATATCCTGCACGATCCTTTCTTTCGGCTGGTCCTTCACCTTCGCCCCACGGTGAAAAACCAGCTGGATTTGCTTCGGAGGCTGAATTCTCATGGTAATTCTGTCTTCTGTCCCTACCGAATAGTTAGGGCCGTTCCATTTGATGTTTTCTTCCAACAATGCACTGGCGTCCAGAATAATTAGTCGCAGTGCCTCGATCTCCTGCCGGAGCGGATGGTGAAGTTCGTCCAGAAATTGGGTAACGTCTTTGTTAAGGGGCATTGGTCAGGTATTGATATATGATAAGAACCTATTCTATAAGCTTGCAAAACCGGATCGTATTCCCATCCGCGTCCGTAACGTAAAACTCCCTCCTGCCCCAGGTTTGATTCACCGGCCCCTGATGCACCGGCGACCCGGCACGACGCGAAATGTCCAGCCCGCGCGCCAGGTATTTCGCGAACAATGCATCCACATCCTCCACCCAGAAATAGACGACCGACCCAAACAGCCGCTCGCTCTCCGATGTGGTGATCTGCATATTCCAGCCGTCGCGACCCAGATCCACCACCGGTGAATCAACATGATCGTTCGGATCCGTCATCACGAAGTCCAGGACCTCGGTATAATGCTTGATGGCTTCGGCCATGTTTGAGACTTTGAATAATGGGACAATCATAGCGGTCATGGATTTTTTAGTTCAGCAGCACTTGAATATGGAGTATAATAACCTTAATATTATATTCAATTAAATTATATATAATCATGAATCACCCTTATTTTTTCCTATCATTCCTCCTGCTAACCACCTGCACTCTTACGAGCACTCAGGCGCAGGTACGCAAGTCTTCGTTGCCAGTTGACACCGGTGTTCTCTACGCCGATCAACCGATTGTATTATATGACATTCCGTCCAAGATCTCCCGACCGGAAACAGAAAAAGTATTCGGCGGAGTTGAACAACCACCTGAATTCCCAGGTGGAACCAAAGCAATGTACAAATTTATTGAAGCCAATCTTCGCTTGCCCTCTGAAGCGCAAAGCGCAGGAATTTCCGGCCGTGTTTTTACGATGTTTACAATTGAAATAACGGGCGAGATTACAAACGTTTCTGTGATAAAAGGCCTGGGATTTGGCTGCGACGAAGAAGCAGTTCGCCTGGTGCAGTTAATGCCCCGATGGAAACCGGGCAGAAAGTTAAGCCAAATTGCGAAGGTAAGATACGCACTACCAATCTCGTTTACGGCAAAATAATCGGCCGGAGGCGTGCTTCCGGCCGATTATCCGCCGAAATTCCGGCTTTTAAAGTGCCACCGTCTTCGTAGAAATCCCGATCCGGTTCAGGAAATTGATGTGGCTGATACAGACCATCATATCACCAATTTCGCTGGTTGTGAAATGCGTTTTCACAGTTTCATAGGTCGCATCGGCCACGCCGTCAATGGAAATGTGCGTGATTTCCTCTGTCAGTTGAAGGGCCGCTCGTTCACTTTCCGTGAACAGCGGGCTTTCCTTCCATGCTGAAAGCGCGAATATCCGTCGCGCCGATTCGCCGATTTGCACGGCTTCTGCGGTGTGGTAATCGATACAGTAAGCACATTTGTTGATCTGCGAAGCGCGGATCTTGATCAGCTCGATCAGCGTGCGGGGAATGGATGAAGCATAGATTCTTTTTTCAATGGCCGCCATATGGGTCCAATAGGATGGCTCCTCTTTCCAGACGTCCAGCCGATGTTTAACAACTTTTGACATGATTGACATAATTTTGTTTTGATATGACAAAATTCGCCAGTCGCGCAGAGGATCTTCTTAAACCAGTTTAAGAAACGAATTTCTTGCGGATTTCACTCAGATATTCCGGTGTAAAGCCCAGAAACGAGGCCAGCAGGTACTGCGGCACCCGCTGCATAAAAGCGGGATAACTCCTCCTGAAATCCTGGTAGAGTTCCTCCTTCGACAGTTCGTACGTCTTCCGTATCCGCATTTGGGAAGCGGCGTAGGCCCGCTGGAACATCAGGTGGAAGTACTCATTCAATTCAGGAAGCGCCGATAACATTTCGTGCTGTCTGGCGGCAGAGATGACGAATGCTTCGGTTGCTTCGACGGCGCGAATGGAAAATTGCGCCATACCGCCCTGCTGAAAGGCCATGAAATCGCTCGTCCACCAATTTTCCAACGCGAAATCGATGGTTTGCTCCACGCCGTTCCGGCGCAGGTAAAACAAATGCACGCAACCTTTCGCGATAAAGAACTTCTCATGGCACCGCTGCCCTTCTTGCAGCAACAGTTCCCTCTTTTTAAAAGCCCGTACTTCGAAAAAATCAACTATCGGGGCCAGTTTCTCAGGCTTTATGGAAGTGTATCCGGTAATATGGGTAATCAGTTGCTGCATCAATACTCGTCCGTTAGTATGGGGATAAAATTACGTCATTACACGGCCCATTCACTCACTTTTAACAAAGCCGGAAACGTTTTCTCCGGGCTTTGGCGTTCGTTCTGGAATGAAAATAGTAAATTCGCAACTGTCCGCCCTGACAAATCCCGGGCTTTAAGACTAAACTTCCTTAAAAATGAAATTTGTAATCCACGCGTTCGTCGCCGGCGCATCCCTGGTCCTTGCGCCATCCCTTTCGATCGCCCAGCAAGCTGCTACTGGTGCTCCCGTCGAAACCAAGAAACCCAATTCGGAATACAAGTCTGCATTTGCAGGCCAAACCCGCATCGGATCAGTCGTGACCAAAACCCCGTATGAAGGAAAAGTACTGACTTCTTCCCTGGAAAGACCGTGGGGGATCGCAGTATTGCCCGATGGCAGGTTCCTGGTGACGGAAAAAGGCGGCACCATGCGCATTGTGTCTGCAACCGGTGAAGTCGGAAAGCCCATCGACGGCGTCCCCAAAGTGAATAGCGACGGCCAGGGCGGCTTGCTCGGGATTACCCTCGACCCTGCTTTTGCCCAAAACAGAATGGTATACTGGGCTTTTTCGCAACCTCTCGAAGACGGCAATCTCACGGCCGTAGCCAAAGGCAAGCTTTCTGCGGACGGCACAAAGCTGGAAAATGTAAAAGTCATTTATCAGGCAACACCTGCCTATAAAGGTACGCTCCATTATGGCGGCCGTGTGAAATTTGCGAAAGATGGCAACCTGTTCGTATCCACCGGCGAACGTTCCGACCTCGTTACCCGCCCGCAAGCGCAGGATCTCAACTCCGGTTTGGGCAAGGTAATCCGCATTACCACCGAGGGAAAACCTGCCAAAGGAAACCCGTTTATTGGTAAGGAAGGCGCACGTCCTGAATTGTATTCTTACGGTCATCGCAACGTTCAGGGACTCGCGATCAACCCGGTTACCGGAGACTTGTGGGAAACCGAGTTCGGCCCGAGAGGTGGTGATGAGATCAACCGCATATTGCCCGGCAAAAACTACGGCTGGCCAACGATCACCTACGGTATCGAATACAGCGGCAAGCAAATCGGCGATGTGATTCAGCAAAAAGAGGGAATGGAACAACCGGTATATTACTATGATCCTGTTATTTCCCCGAGCGGTATCACTTTCTATGACGGCAAACAGATCCCTGAATGGAAAAACAACTTGTTCATTTCATCGCTCAGCGGTATGCACGTTTGCCGTATTGTACTCAAAGACAACAAAGTAGTAGGCGAAGAACGACTTCTTTCCGGCGAAAACCAACGTTTCCGCGACATTACCGAAGGTCATGACGGAGCACTTTACGCCGTTACCGATCAGGGAAGATTGTATAAAATAGGTAAGAAATAATGCGGCCGGCCAATCGGCCGGAGAACAGACAGAACGAATCCGTTACCTGCGATGTGACACTGAGCAGATAACGGATTTTTTATAGCTCATCCCAGGATATCCGCCGGTCCGTTCCAGTGAGCGCAGGTCTTTTTTCTTCAAAAAGAATTCCAAATTGTTGCATTAAATTGCCCGCATGAAGATCCTGATCATCGAAGACGAACCCGGCCTGGCCGAGAGCATCGGCGCCTACCTCACGGCGCAGGACTACCTGTGCGAGTATGCGGGCACGTGGGCGCAGGCACGCGAGAAAGTGGAGCTGTACCGGTACGACTGCATCCTGCTGGACCTCATGCTGCCGGGTGGCGACGGAATGGACATCCTGGAAACGCTCAAAAAGCAGGGCCAGCAAGATGGCGTGATCATGATTTCGGCCAAAGGCGATTATGAGACCAAGATCAGGGGCCTGCACGCAGGTGCCGACGACTACCTCGCTAAACCCTTTCACTTGCCTGAACTCGCCGCCCGTATTTACTCGGTGATCCGCCGGCGAAACTTTGCCAACCATAACCAGGTCGTTCAGAATGAATTGAAAGTCGATTTGCTGAGCAAAACGATCACCGTACATGGTCAGGCGGTGGTACTCACGAAAAAAGAGCTCGATCTTTTGCTGTTCTTTATCGGAAACAAAAACCGGGTGATCGCCAAAAGCGCATTAGCCGAGCATTTGTCGGGTGACATTGCCGACATGTTCGATAACCACGACTTCGTGTACGCGCATGTGAAGAACCTGAAAAAGAAGCTCAGTGAGGCCGGGTATGGCAATTATCTCAAAACGATTTACGGAACCGGCTACAAATGGGAAGGATGAAAAAGCTGCTCGATCAGAGCCTGCGCCCGCTGGTGATCTACGCATTTACGGTGCTGGTAATCAGCATTCCAGTCTATTTCCTGATCATCGATTTGATTTGGGAAAACGAGCTGGACAAGCATCATTACGCCATCCGCGAAAAGCTAGAAAAACGCCTCACCCATCTTAATCTACCCGATACCGCGGTGGATAATATGATCACCGTTCTCGATAAAGTACAGCCCGGCTTCTCTTTCAACGAAACGGCCGCTCCCCGGCCCGACAGCCTTTATACCATTATCCGGTTCGACAGCTTCATGAACGACCGCGAGCAATTCCGGTGCCTGACGACCGACATCCGCGTCAACCATAAACTGTACCGTGTACTGATCGAAACCAATATGGAGGAGGTCGACGAGACCATCATGGCCATTGGCGGAGTCACGGTCTTTTTCATTATGCTGCTGCTGGCGGGATTTATTTATCTCAACCGAAAAACGGCCCTGCGCATCTGGCAGCCGTTTTACGATACGCTGGCAGGCCTTCGCACCTTTCGCCTGGAGACCGGCAAGGCCGTGCCGCTACCCGTATCGGACGTGACGGAATTTGCCGACCTGAATGCCAGCCTGGATACCCTGATGCAAAGCAGCCTGGCATCGTACCGCCAGCAAAAGGAATTCACTGAAAATGCCTCTCACGAATTACAGACGCCACTGGCCATTGTCAAATCCCGCCTGGACATGCTCTTGCAGAGCCAATCGCTGGACGCCGGCCAAATGCGTATCGTCGAGCAAGTTTACCAGGCGATCAACCGCGTTTCCCGCATCAACAAGAACCTGCTTCTGCTGGCGCGTATTGAACATGCGCAGTTTGAAGAAAGGGAACAGATCCAGCTCGATGAAGTGCTCGTAGCCGTTGCGGAACAGTTTACCGACCGTTTCGAAAACAATGCATTGCATTACACCGAAAACATCAGTCCCTTTACCATTGAAGCGAACCCGGTACTGACCGAAATCCTGCTCACCAACCTGCTTGTGAATGCGGTGCGCTACACACCCGCGGGCGGGGAAGTGCAAGTACATTTGAGCGGCAACGTGCTTACAATTTCGAACACCGGCGCGGGGGCGTTGCAAATGGAGAACCTTTTCAGGCGGTTCGCACAGGCGTCGGGCGAGCATGCGGGCAGCGGGCTCGGGCTCGCGATCGCCCGCGAGATATGCGATCGTTATGGCTGGCTGATCGGCTATGATTTCACACAGGGTATGCACTGCTTTTTCGTCCGATTCTGAATTCGAAATTTCTTCCAAATCGGTTCTCATTTTTGCCATCAGATCATCAAAAGCAACGTCTGAATGGCCTTCAAAAGAATCCTCACCAGCCTCTGCCTCTTTCTAATCCTGTTCGAACTTAAAGCACAGGTAAGCAAAGTAACGCTCTCCGGCCAGGTGACTTCCGTGACAAGCGGACAGGCTCTCCCATTTGTCAATATTGTTCTTAAAACTGAAAAAGACAGCGCATTTGTAGCAGGTACCATCACCAACGAGCTCGGGCGGTTCAGTCTGCCCGACGTGAGGAACGGCCATTACCGAATTGAATGTGTATTGCTGGGGTACAAGGCATTGCATAAGCCCGTTACCGCGGGTACTCTGAGCCCCTACCTCGACCTCGGTGAATTCCGGATGGCCGAAGACTCTCAGAACTTGCAGGAAGTAACCGTCACCGGTCAGCAGGCCGAGGGTGTCGACGACAAGCTCGACCGGAAGACCTTCAACATCGGCCGCAATGTGAGCCAAAGCGGCGGATCGGTATTGCAGGCGCTGAAAAACCTGCCGGGCGTGACGGCCGGAGAAGACGGGAAGGTCCTTCTGCGCGGCAGCGACAAGGTAGCCATCCTGGTGGACGGTCGCCAGACTGCCCTCACCGGCTTCGGCAGCCAGACCAGCCTCGATAACATCCCGGCCTCGGCGATCGAGCGGATCGAGATCATTAATAACCCGTCGGCCCGCTACGACGCGAATGGTAATGCGGGGATCATCAATATTATTTATAAAAAGGAAAAACAGGAAGGTTTCAACGGGAAAATAGGCATGACCGCCGGGCTGGGCGCATTGTGGGTGCGGAAGGAAAACTTGCCTGATATCCGCCCGCAATACCGGAATACCCTCAAACTGAACCCTTCGCTCGCCCTGAATTACAAGAAAAGGAAGGTAAATGTGTTTTTCCAGGGCGATTACCTGCATACCCCAACCCTCAACAAGAACGAGTTTGTGAACCGGTACTACGACAGCGGAGATACCATCAGGCAGCAAACCAAGCGGAACCGCAGCACCAACGTGGTTACTGCCAAAACCGGGGCCGACTGGGCCTTCGATGAAAGCAATGCATTGTCGGTCTCCGCATTGTTCAGCAGCGAAAAGATTCTCGACCGCGGCGACGAACCGTTTTTTAACGCAAAACTGACCCAACGGAACCGGCTTTGGCAATTTCTGGAAGACGAATTGAAAACCACCGTAACCGCCAGCGCATCCTACCAGCACAAATACGCACAACCCGGACATCTGCTCAATATTAGCCTCAACTACACTTTCCACCGCGAAAACGAGCAGTACTTTTTCACCAACATCATGCCCGATTTCACAGGTAAAGACGCTTTCAAGCTGCTTTCGGATGAAAATGTGTTCGATTTCAATGCCGATTACATCCGTCCGCTGCGGTACGGAAGGCTGGAAGGCGGCTTGAAACTGCGCAGGCGGTTTATCCCAACGAATATGCAGTTTTTCCCGGGCGTCGCCACGCCGGGCGTCGCCACGCCGGGCCTAAACTCCCCTATCGACAGCCTCGCCGGCGGCTGGGCCCATTACAAGGAGACGATCCCCGCTGTCTATGGCAATTACGTTTTTGAAAACAGGAATTTCGAGGTGGAAGCAGGCTTGCGGGTCGAGTATATCGACCTCCGTTACGACGTCAACCCGACCCACCCTACCTACCACTCCGATGGTTACACCTATGCAAAGCCGTTCCCCAACGTGCGGTTCGCTTATAAAATCGACGACCGCAATAAGGTATCGCTGTTCTACAACCGCCGCGTGGACAGGCCCAATGAGGTGGATATCCGTATTTTCCCGAAATACGACGATGCCGAGATCATTAAAATCGGCAACCCTGCCCTCAAACCGCAATTTACCAGCTCCTGGGAGGCCGGCTACAAAACCAGCTGGAACAGCGGCTCGCTATATGCCGCACTTTACCGCAAGCAGATCAACGGAACCATTACACGCATCGGCACCATCGTACCGGGCAGTACTTTGATCTACAACATTTTCCAGAATGCCGGCAAGAGCTATAATGCGGGCGGGGAGCTGGTATTCCAGCAAGACCTTGCGCCCTGGTTTTCGGTAAACGTGAATAGTAATATTTATAAAAATACGGTCAATGCATTCTCGGTCGAAAACCTGTACCCTGTAAAATCCATTTACAGCGCCGCCAAACAAACGCTCACCTCCGGCAGCGCCAAAGTGAGCGCCGTGCTGAAAGGCAAGAAAACCGAGGTACAGGTAGTGACCATTTACCAGGCTCCCGACATCGTACCGCAGGGCCGCACAGGTTACCGTCTCTCGGTAGATGCCGGCGCCAAGCGGCAGTTACCCAAAGGTGAAATCTTCATCAACGCTACCGACCTTTTCGGCACGCTGGTGATCCGCAAAACCGTGTATGGTGACGGCTTCCATTACAACAGCCACGATTATTACGAGACCCAGCTAGTACGGGCCGGTTACAGTTTCAAATTTTAAAATTGCATACCCTATGCGCCTCCTCATCATTTTCCTCCTCTTTTCAACATCTTCTTTCGCACAGTCATTCCCGCCCGTCGACAGCCTGCCCGTACGTAAGCCGCTGACTTTGCAACAGTTTTACGCACCCGCCTCGCTAATCATCGGCGGTCTCATCGCCAACGGACATTCGGAAGAGTCCATTAAGAACGAGCTCGCCGAAAGCAGGAATCGTCACATTCCGCGTTTCCACACGCATATCGATGATTACATGCAATTTTCACCTTTGGTAGTCGCCTATGGCCTCGATGCATTCGGTGTCAAATCCAAAACCGATGTGCTCAACCGCACAGCGATCCTTGTCAAAGGCGAAGCCATGGCGCTCACTACCGCGACTATCCTGAAATCGGCCACACATACCCTCCGCCCGGACGGGAGCACCTACAACTCCTTCCCGTCTGGGCATACCACCCAGGCATTCGCAGCGGCCACGTTTCTGAATGAAGAATACAAAGACCGTTATCCATGGATGCCCTATGCGTCGTACACCGTGGCGTCGTCTGTGGGCCTGCTGCGCGTGGCTAACAACCGGCATTACATCAGCGACGTCCTCGTGGGCGCGGGAATCGGGTATTTGTCGATGAAAGTCGCCTACTGGACGCACCGGTACAAATGGGGCAAACCCCGCGCCAAATCGCAACCGGTATATTGATTAGCCTAATTTCGCACCGGCCGGAACCATTCGGGACGTTTGACTTCGTCTGTCCAGAAAAGGGCGGCCTGTCCCCAGACTTGTCCGTCCGGGTTTCGCAGTTGCCACACCACTCCGTCGTAAATCATAAAACTGCGACCGTATTTATCGACCCTGGGGCCGGAATAGTTGTAAACAATGCCATCGCGCAAGACGATTGTCAGCATTCGCTGCCGCTCGGGTCTGTCCTGCTCGGAAGCGCTCAATCTGGACGGTATAGTAAGTATTTCCTCCTCGGTGTATTTAAATGAGGCCAGCGCGTGACCGTTGGCATATATAAAATGCGGGTCGGCGTCGGTATTATGTACCAGAATGCCATAAGGAGCTTCCTCATGGAGCCATTGGCAGACATCGCCAGCTTCGGGAGAAACATAGAGGGGCTGGCCGGATAGCTGTTGGAAATTTTCGCTTATCTGCCGGATCAGTGTATCTTTTTGTGTGCGGTTCATGTATTACAAATTTTTCAGCCGTGGATTTTTACCTAATAGCTGGTTGGGGTCAACCGGCACTTCGATAAGCAAGGACCTCACCGGCCCCTCCTCTAAGTGCCTGAGTATTTCGTCGAGGTTGCCCAGGTCGGGCGCGAGCCGTATCGCGCCCCAGTTGTTGGCCCGTGCAATCGCACAATAATCGACCGCATTAAGCCTCGAATGATAATGCGCCGTTCCGACATCTGGCAGAACCTTTCTCAGCCCCTGCTCCACGATGCCGAACGTCTCATTATTGAGCAGAAACACTACCAACCCGAGATGACTCACCTCGCCCATAGAGCCCGAAAACAGCCGGAAACAACCGTCCCCGGTGAATAAAAACACCTGCCGGCCCGGATCTGCCAGTTTAGCACCAATAGCAACCCCGAAGGCCCCGCCCATGGCTGAGCCACGGTACAGCGAAAAAAAGCGGATATTATTGTTGGGCCGCTGGGTCACATATTGGCGATCCTTATAAGCGAGGCACGTATCATCGATTCCAATGGAACCTTCGGGCCACCAGCAGTCGAGGCGTTGGTAGAGGACGGCCATATCGACGTACTCACCACCCGCGCGCGCAAAGGGCAGATCGTTTAAATCCCGGGGTGCCTTCTCCATCGGAATGTTGGCAAACGGGAGCTCGGCCGCGGCATCGGTCAAAGTTTGCAGCCACCAGTCCAACGGACCATTCACCTGATAATAACGCCCTTCCACGACATGTTGCAAACTATTGCCAACCAATCCGTAAGCCTGCGGGATATTGCTGAAATGAAATGTAGCGGAAGCAGAAATCTTCTTGAAATTGACCGTGTATTCGTCAGGACACGCCCCGATCACCAGCAAAACATCGTGCTCGCCCAACGAATTATACAGCGAAATAGCCCTGTCATTACCTCCGAAAGAAATATAGCCATAGCCATAAAGGTTATCGCGGCTGATGGCATTAGCACCATTGATACTCCATATGGTAGCTGCCCCGAGCGTCTCGCTGAGCCGGGTCGTGAGATCGGCAGCGTACTGGTAACGCGCCATTTCCTCGCCAACCAACAGAACCACACGTTTCCCCTCCGTCTCCCTCCGGAATGCCGTCAGAAAAGCCTCTGTGGAATCATTCTCCCTGGCACGGATATCGGGGATGGCGGGAAGGAGTCCCGAATCCATTTGAGAAATATTGAGCCCTTCATTGTCCAGTACCAGCACGACCGGCTTGGAGCGGTCGAGCTGTTCTTTCGCGAGCAACAGCTGTCGATGTAAAGTCGTCCTGTCGTCCAGTACAAAGACGGATTCAGGCAGTTCGGCCCGGAGTTGCAAAACCATATTGCTGCCATATTCCGTCGTGTCCTGCAATGGAGAAAATCCGGCGGTACTTCCGTTCGATACCGGTATAATATATACGGCGGGAATATCATGAAGTTTGGCGTCACTCAATCCGCAGCATATAAGCTTCGTAGCAGCCCCGGTTGTCGCAACCGATGCCGCGATCCTGCCGCTACCCAAATAATGTCCCAATGGAACAAAGCCCGCAGTATACTCGCCGATGGTCAGGAAGGAGGGCGCTCCGGTATCGGCCTGATCGAGCGGTTCCAGGTGTTTGAGCAGATGGATCACTCCTCCACCGTTCACTCCGGCATACAATCGAATGCCCCAGTTGCTTAATGTTGTAATAATGATCTGATAGCTGTCCGGATTATACTGTTCGTCCGGTTCAATGATACAGGACGCCGATTCGCGCGCTTCAAGGCCCATGATGTTGTAGTTGTTGAGTAAATGATCTGAAATGACTGTCTGTCTGATGTTGCGGCGATGTCTCAAAAGTAACCATTAAATTAGAATTAGTTTGCCAAATGCCTCATATTTTGTAGTAGATATTAATCTATAAAATAGAATAAATTCTATAAAACAAATATATAAAGCCCTTCGCCCGCGCCACTACCGGTGGCAGCCCTCCATGCGGCCAAAAGTAGCGAACAAGAGTTGATACCGACCCTACGATAACCGGACTGCATCCAGTGCTCAGTAATATGCTATTTTTATGTCCTTCGAAATGGCTAAGAATCTGATAACGAGTTTGGAATTACTGAGAATCTTTCCTATCGTTGATGCAAAAATGCGAACAATTCATTTTCACCATATCTGCTATTTTATGATCAATTCGCTTCTATTGAGACCTTTTGGATTACAAGTATCCCGAATCAAAAAGGAGGAAAAATTTACGGATGATGAAATCTTCCTGGCTTTGTACGAACAATGCAGGCCGTACACTATGACGTCCATAGAACGCATGTACGCCTTGTTCAACGCCGTGAAATATGTGGTGAAAAATAATATTCCCGGCGACTTTGTGGAATGCGGCGTTTGGCGTGGGGGAAGCTCGATGATGACCGCCCTTACCCTGCTGCACCTGCGCAGCACCGACAGGCAACTGTTCCTCTACGATACCTTTGAAGGGATGTCGGAACCCACCGAGCATGACAGGACTTTCCGCGGTGAAGACGCCGACCTGCTGCTAAAAAAGGGCGCCAACCATAAAGAAACATCGGTATGGTGCCTTGCAGACATTACCGACGTGAAACAAAACATGAATATCACCAAATACCCTTCCGCAAACATCCATTATGTAAAGGGGAAGGTTGAAGATACAATCCCTTCCACATTGCCGGCCAATGGCATTGCATTGCTCCGTCTCGATACCGACTGGTACGAATCCACCGCGCATGAGTTGCTACACCTCTATCCCCTGCTGGCCGTCTCCGGCGTGCTGATCATTGATGATTATGGTCATTGGGACGGCTGCAAAAAAGCCGTAGACGAATATTTTGCGGACAAACCGCTTCTGTTGAATAGAATCGACTACACGGGCAGAATTGCGGTGAAATCGCAATCACTTTGAAATACCTGCGAAAATCCGGTCGGTACAAGCGTTGGAGACCCGTTACAATCCCGCGAAAACTGACTGGATTTTTGCTTCCATCGAACGGGCACTGAAATTCGCGACAATCGTCTGCCTTGCCGCAACGCCCAGCCTGCGCCTGAGAGCGCGATCGCGAATCAGCGTTTCAAGCGCCTCCGCCAAGCCCTCGTTGTCCCTTTCCTTAACGAGCAAGCCATTTGCCCCATCCTGAATCGCCTGCGGGATACCCGCATGATACGTGGACACGACCGGCTTTTCCATACTCATCGCTTCCAGAATGGAATTCGGCAGGCCTTCCATATCTCCCCTGGCATCGGTCCGGCTGTTGAGTACGTAAATGTCGGCATCTTTCATATGTTCGTTGACTTCATTATGCGGCTTGGAGCCCAGCAGCGATACTTTGTCGCTTAAATTCAACCGATCGACGAGCTCCCTGCACAGCGGCATCTCCGGGCCGTCACCGATGATACGCAGTTCCAGGTTGTCGTGCCGGTCGCAAAGTGTGCTGAATGCTGTAATTAAATCCGGCACCCCCTTTTTGGCGACGAGGCGGCCTACATGCTGAATCACGATCTTGCTACGCTCCGGCGTTTCCGCAGGAATGAATTTCTGCTCGTCGGTACCGTAAGGAATCAGGTGTACCTTGCTGCTGAACTTACTCAGGCCGAGTGTGTCCACAAAATGCGGGCTTACGATAATGACTGCCTTTGCATATTCGATCACCTCCTGAATACCGCAGGCATATGCCGGGACGTTCAGCATTGCCGGGGCCGCGTCGATTCCATGGAAACTAACGACCATCGGGATACCCAACTTTTTCGCCACTGGCAGCAGTTCGATCCCGGAAGTTCCGAAATGGGTATGGATCGCATCGATCCTACCGTTTCGCAGCAAATCCGAAACCCATAACCGGTTTTGAAAGCTCAGCCTGTGCATTTTCCTTGTCAACACGCGTAATACTTTCGTAATCAGCATATCGAACAGGCCCTGGTATCGGGCCAGAAGATTTTTTTCTACATCGGTTGGGAACTTGTCTTCATGCTCGTAGCGATAGGCGAGCAGCGTTACATGGTGATACCGCGACAAGCCGACTACCTGGCGATGCACAAACGTTTCACTCAGCGGAAAAAATGATTCATTGAATACCAGAATGTTCATAGCTCCAAAAATACGGCCGTATGCCGATCGACTAGTGTGTAAACAAAATACGAACAAATTTAAACACTTCCGATTGATGTTAGCGAGCCGTTTGATCACCCAAACCTGCCGTTCGCTTTGCAATGGTGAGATAAACAATGGCTGGCATGCAATTCGCTCGAAAAGAGTTATAACTTGCAACATCGCTAGCCGGGCCGAACGATTCGGGCATTAGCTAACAACCTATATACTAAAACACTATACTTTTATTTTGGCATGACTGAAAGAGAACCAGGAGTCGAACGCTTGTATCCATCGATATTCGGACGAATGGCAACCCGCTATTACTATCTTCGCCAACTTCGTCAGGCTATTGAGGATGTCATTCAGGAATTTGTGGCGCGCGATTCGCGAAGTTTAACTTTGGCCGACTATGGCTGTGGAAACCGGCCTTACGAGTCGTTGGTGGCCCCCTACGTTCACAAGTACATCGGGATCGACCTACCCGGGAACAAGGTGGCTGATATTCTGATTTCTCCTGAGGGGCGAATCGAACTCCCGGATGAAACGCTGGATGTCGTGTTGTCCACCCAGGCACTCGAACACGTTGTCAATCCGGCAGAATATCTAAAAGAAGCCCTGAGGGTACTCAAAACCGACGGACAATTGATCCTGAGCACGCATGGCTACTGGATGTTCCACCCCGACCCTACCGATTTCTGGCGATGGACTTCCACCGGCCTGAAAAAAATTGTCACCGATGCAGGGTTTGAAGTAATCCACTTCCGGGGGATCATCGGCCGGTCCGCCATGGGCCTTCAACTCTTCCAGGATGGCTTCACATTTGCTCTACCTCCGTTCTTACGACCCGTACTGGCGATCCTGTTTCAACCTCTTATTTACCTGTTCGATCAGATACCCTCGCAAGGCGGCAAGGATAAAGATGCCTGTACTTATATTCTTGTGGCGAAAAAAAACGCTCCGAAAGGCTAGTGACTTATTTCTCAGTCCTGAGGGGACGTGTAATGAAACTTACAGAAAATGCGGGTTGATCAGGAAATCAAGAGGGGGACTTTTTTTGTTTTTCTTTCTAAATATAGCAGCATACTCATCGGGCTGGTAATCAATTCAATACTGGCCCGATTTTTATCCCCTGACGAATACGGTGTCGTGGGTGTCGTCACCGTATTCATTACTTTTTTCAGCATCCTCGGCGACATCGGCGTAGGATCGGCGATCGTTCAAAACCGGGATCTTACGCGAAAGGACATTTCCGATATTTTCAAAATCAACATATTACTAAGTGCCTGTCTCGGACTGGCATTCTACCTGCTTTCTTACGGCATTGCCTGGTTTTACGAAAGCGACGTCTACATCAGGATCGGCCAGCTCCTCTCTGTCAGCGTGTTTTTCAGCTCTTTATCGGGCGTTCCAAGAAGCCTGTTAATGCGGGAGAAATCGTTCAAATTGTTGGGCGGGATAGAAATCATAACCAGCGTTACCACGGGAATCCTGGTCGTATTCCTTGCCATGAAAGGTTACAGCTATTATTCGATCATCTGGCGTTCGATCCTCTCGAATCTGATAATCTGCATAATGTACTTTTATTTTTCAAGACTGAGGCTCCTGGAAGGTTTCAGCTTCGGTGGTTTCAGAAAGATAGCGAGGTATTCGGGTTTTCAATTTGCGTTCAATATCATTAACTACTTTTCCCGCAATCTCGACAACATCCTGATCGGTAAGTTTATGGGCAACCAGAACCTCGGAATTTACAGCCAGTCCTACCAGCTCATGATGTACCCGGTCGCGAACCTTACGCATGTGATCACCCCCGTGCTCCACCCCGTGCTCGCAAGATTTGTCGATCAGCCGAAAATCATTTTTGAAGAATACCTGAAAGTAGTGAATATCCTGGCGATGCTGGGAATCCCCATTTCAATATTCGTTTTCTTTTCATCCAAAGAGATTGTCTATCTTGTACTGGGCTCCAAATGGACAGACGTTGCGCCCGTCCTGCAAGTATTCGGTGCCTCCATCTGGCTTCAAATGGTCAATTCAAGTGGCGGTGCTATTTTCCAATCTATGGGCCGGACGGATATGCTGTTCAAAATGGGCATACTCAGCACTTTCACCACCATTTCGGCGACGCTCCTTGGAATTCTTTATTTTGAATCGCTGACTATGACCGCCCTGTGCATTTCGGTGGCCATTGCCACCAATTTCATCATTGTATATTACGTTCTGATCAACAGGATTTTAGGCAGCAGTTTCACCCGGTTTCTGAAAGTAATTGCAAAGCACAGCACGCTGGGTGTCGCACTTGTCATACTACTTTACTTGGTGCAGGTTTTCGGCGATTTCAAGGCGGACGATGCGGGCTTCATCTATCTGTTTCTGATCAAGTTGGCCATTCTGGGCATAACCTTCTTTGCATTCCATTTCGAAATGGTTATGGGTTTGGCTAAAAAGGTTTTGTCTAACGTGGCCCCGAGGATCAGGCCGTAGGCCTGAGAACCGATTGTGCCCGCTCCGATTTCCGCACACCCTTGTCTTTCAGCATTTGGCTGATCTGACCTGCCATGTAAATCGATGCTTCGATTTCCGCTTTGCGAATGGCGACGCTTTCGATATTGAAGCCAAACGGTATGGAACGTTCCATGCAGAATGCCGTGAGCTCGGAAGCTATGTCGAGGCAGATATTGACCGATCGTTCCAGAATATCTTCCGAACTCCTGAGGTCCTCCTTTAACTCCTCCGGCACGTTGATTCCCAGCCAATCCATAAACTGTAACGTTTTTTCAGAGCCGCAGGCTGTGATCGTGAAAATGATCGTCGGCGGGGTTATTTGCTCGCGGTCGCAACGCAGGGCGAGGTCTTCAATTACCTGCCTGGCGTATTCGAGGTTAAATACACATTGGGAAATGAAATACGATACCCCGCATTCCATCTTATCCAGAATCCGCGTATCCTCGTCTTGCAGGATCTTATGACGTTCGGGAATCGTCACAGCACCGATTACCGAGGTTTCCTCATTCTTGCGCCAGATTTTATACGCTTCGGGCAGGCTCGTTTTCACAGGAAAGTCCGGCGCGGGCACTCCTACAAACACAGGATAGAAATGCTGCTCCTTCAATTCTTCCAGCCATTCCGACAGCTCCTCCGCCGAAAATTTGCCGGCGGGACGATAGATGATTTTGGGAACGTCCAGACTACCGAGGTATTCCGAGGCGAAATGCAGTGGGTCGAGCGAATTCAGGAACGGGAACGGCCTTTCTTCCTTCGTACGGGCCGATTCATCCTGCACATCATATACCACCAATGCATCAATATCCAGGGTAGCCAATCGCTCGATGGTCTTTTGAGCGATTTCGGCCACGCGTTCAACAGTGGTGTCGGCTTTGGGTGGCGTGATGCCGTAAAGCACCACTCCTGATTCTCGGGATTTGATCTTGTTCAGAAACATGACTTACTTAATGGGCATCCTGCCGCTTCTCTTAAAAGAATATCTGCAACATGGACGTCGTCCTGCGGTTACCTGTACCTCTTTCGTCCATTCTTCAAACTAAACATCATTTTCCGGATTTATTACTACCGGATTTCCCTGTTGCCTATTTTTTTTATTATTCAGCATTCCGATCGCGCCACCCACGATCATGAAAGCACTTCAAGCATTCGGATTGATGGCAGGCTTTAATGGCCACCCGCCTCAAAAAGTATACGTTCTTTAATGGTACCGCCGACAACCGATAGAGGATTGTAACTGAAGGGGGATTTTAGCAGTAGCAGACGAAAGATTGCTACTGCTTTTTTTCTAAGTCTTCGAACGACACAAAAATGTGCGGATTCGCCCCGACAGAAAGGTATATACCGGCCATGTATTGCTTAGTAAACCGAATCAATACACTACAAGTCATGGCTAACAGACGTGAATTTTTGAAAACTACCGCAGCAGGCTCGCTGGGGATCGCCATCGGCGGAACCGCTATGGGTTTCAGTGCGAAAAGCTACAACCGCATTATGGGCGCCAACGATCTCATCCGCGTGGCGACGATCGGAGTCAATAGCCGGGGCAAAGGCATGAGCAGCACCTTTGCGGGGCAGAAAAATACCGAAGTAGGTACCGTTTGCGATGTAGACGAGCGGGCCATCCCGAAAGC
Organism: Dyadobacter sp. BHUBP1; assembly: GCF_050587785.1. Lineage (NCBI taxonomy): Bacteria > Pseudomonadati > Bacteroidota > Cytophagia > Cytophagales > Spirosomataceae > Dyadobacter > Dyadobacter sp. BHUBP1. The sequence continues at coordinate 449,802 of NZ_JBOBIH010000004.1, read as the reverse complement.
CATCCAGGCTGTGATGGAGGCCAGACAAACCGCCAAACCCAAATCCGAAAAAGACTGCCGCAAGGTTCTCGAAGACAAATCCATTGACGCCATATATATCGCCACGCCGGATCACTGGCACGCGCCACTGACGATTATGGGCTGCCAGGCCGGCAAACACGTGTATGTAGAGAAGCCATTGAGCCACAATCCGCGCGAAGGCGAACTCGCGATCGAGGCTGCGCGTAAATACAAGCGCGTGGTACAGATGGGCGCGCAGCGCAGGTCTGCGCCTGTGCTCACGGAAGGCATCAAACAGCTGCATCAGGGCATTATCGGGCGTGTCTATCTGGCCAAAACATGGTATACCAATAAAAGGAAGGCCACTTACCTGAAACCCGGCACCGTCCCCTCCTGGCTCGACTATGAGCTTTGGCAGGGTCCCGCGCCACGCATGCCCTACAAGGAGGGCCTGATCCATTACGACTGGCACTGGTTCTGGCATTGGGGGACCGGCGAAGCGCTCAACAACGGCACTCATGAAGTGGATGTGGCACGCTGGGGCCTGGGCGTGGACTTCCCAACGCGCGTCAGCTCAGTGGGCGGCCGGTACGAGTTCAAGGACGATTGGGAAACTCCCGATACGCAGATCATCACAATGGATTATCCAGGCCGTATTTCACTGTTGTGGGAATCGAGGAGCTCCAATGGCCGCAAAATCGAGGGGCAGGACCGGGGCATCATATTTTACGGCGAAAATGGCAGCCTCGACACCGGCGGCGACGCCTACAAGGTGTATGATCTCGACGGCAAGCTCATCAAAGAAGTAAACTCTCCCACCGAGGAAGCCGGCGTGCAGGGGCGGAACCTGGTCAGCCCGAGCGTGGGCATGGACAACCTCCACGTAGCCGATTTCCTGGACGCGATCCGCAACAATCGCAAACCGAATTGCGACGTGGAGCTGGGTTACAAGAGCGTTGTTGCGATGCAGCTCGGCAACATCGCCTGGCGGGTAGGCCGCGACCTGAAAATCGATCCGAAGAACGGGCATATTATCGGGGACAAGGAAGCGGAAAAACTCTGGTCACGCGAGTACGCGAAGGGCTGGGACCCGGTCGTCTAGCTGTTCAGTCCCTGCAAATACGCATTTGCAGGGACTCATTCTTCCTTGGCTGCTGCGCGATTATCCCACAGGCGACAACTTCCTGTCCACGGATAATCGCCCGCTACCCTGCACGATAACTGCCAATGCCAGCCCGATCACCAGCAAATGGTATTCATAGCCCTCGCCCTGCTGGTTACCGAACCAGTTCATGAAGAAGCCGTTCTGCACGTGCTGCCCTACGAAAATAATGCCGGCAAACAGCCCGATAATAGCCACCGACCAAAGCCGCGAGGCGAAGCCGACGATCAATGCAATCGCACCTGCAAACTCAATCAGGATCACCAGGAAGCTGATCAGCCAGGGTATTTGAAGGGTTTCGGTAAAAAACTGCATTTCACCGTCGAAACCAGGGCCACCGAACCAGCCCAGTACTTTTTGTGCACCATGCGGGAAGAGGATCAAACCTATGGTCAGCCGGAGGATAAGGCCGGTCCAGTCGTTGTTCGTTTTAAAAATCATTGCTTTCATTACATTGTCAATTGTTGTTTGAGGCAGCAAAGGACCGGAAAGCGGCGGTCGAAAAAATTAAAGTAGTTGAAGAAATCAGCCCTCCATCAATTTTTTGCGGAGCATACTGAGAAACACAGGCGTAATGCCGAGGTAAGCAGCGATTTGCTTTTGCGGAATGCGCTGCCCGAATGCCGGGTACTTGCGGATGAACTCCCCATACCGCCCCGCGGCGTCCAGCGAAAGCGACTGATCGATCCGCTCTATATGGGCGATGAATGCATTTTGCAGGAGTATTCTAAAAAAGCGCTCCATTTTGGGCACCTGCTCGTAAAGCTGGTCGAGATCCGGCTTCGTAATTTGCAGCAACTCGGTATCCTCCAGTGCTTCGATGTGATAACGGCTTTCCCGACCCGTCAGAAAGCTGAGCAAATCGCCCACCCACCAGCCTTCGATCCCGAACATCAAAATATGCTCAAACCCGTTTTCATCAAGCGAATACACTTTGACACACCCTTTTATAATGAAATTCTCCGACCTGCATACCTCGCCCTGTCGCAAAAGAAATGCCTTTCGCTTCAACACTTTCGGTTGGAACAAGCATAGCAATAACTTCTCCTCGCTCGCATCGAGCTGAACATGGTTTCCGATATTTTGAAGTAACAAGCTGGTATTCATCCAGGGCATTCGTTTGCTGCCTAAAACTAGCTCTTTTGAGGCTTCCCGTCAAATACAAGGCTTTGATTGTCAAAGCAGCACCTAACCCAAAGAAGTATACATCTGACGCTCAATACTTTTATCATAAATTCATCAACTCCCCATTCCATGAAGCCGTTCATCGCCATTATAATATTCGCGGCGCTTGCCTGCATGCCCCTGTTTGCACAAACTTCCGACAATGCGGAAATTCAGCGGATGTACGATGAAGACCAGTCCGCCCGGAAAGTCGCCAACATCAACTGGACCGAGCTGAACAAGGCTGACGCGCTAAGACGCCGGAGAGTTGACGAACTGCTGGATTCCAGCAAAGTCCGCACTGGACAAGATTTTTACCGGAGCGCCATGATCTTCCAGCACGGCACCGATACCCTAGCATCGGCCAAAGCCATCAAATTAATGAAGCAAGCCCTTGATCTGGATAGCACCGTGAACAGATGGCTGCTCGCCGCCGCCATCGACCGGCACCTGATGCGAAAAGGAATGCCGCAGATTTATGGTACGCAGTATATCATGATGGGCCAGAATGGGAAATGGCAGCGTTATCAGATTGATACGACGAAGGTTACCGACCAGGAACGCCGCGCTTATCATGTCGAAACACTGGCAGAGCAGCTCGTAAAGGAACGCAGGATGAACCTGCGTCCGATTCTCGAATATCACCAAACCAGCAAATCGACCGATGAAACGGCAGCATTTATACGAGCGGAAGTTCAAAAAGGGGCAAGCTCATTGTACGATGTAAGTGAGGCAGCCATCAATTCATTCGGATATAAATTAATGGATAGCCTTTCGGAAGCCGTCAAAATATTCAAGCTGAATACGGAGCTTTACCCGACGGGCTTCAACACTTTCGACAGTTATGGCGAATGCCTCTTAAAGTTAGACCGGAAAAAAGAGGCGATCGCAGCCTATCAGAAATCACTTTCCCTCAATCCTCGGAATACCAATGCCAGGTCTGCCCTTGCAACCCTCCAGACCAGGTGATACCACGCTCCCAGCCCACGCCCTGCTACCCAGCATATTGACCTCCCGGCACCTCTGTCCAGGGTGCATTTTAATCTTAATTTAAGGCGATTTTAACGGCGTTTAAATCTGCACAGGCCTTTTTTGGACTATATTTTTTAAAAATATTAATATCCCCCCCTCCCCCTGACATCAAACCGAATTACGCCTGCTGAGCGGCATTAGGCGCAGGCATTGCCATGTTCGGAAATTACTAAAACCTGAAATTATTACTAAACCTGTTTGAAAATCATGACAAATATCCGCTCCCCGTCGCGCCCGTTCGGACGCCCCTCCACCCATTTTTTACACAAAACGCTTAATAAACACTAACTAATTTCTACATGAAAAGTTATGTACAACCGCCCGTCCTGCGGTCGGGATGGATTATGAAAGTAATCCTGCTAAACCTATTGCTCCTGATCTCGCTGTGCCCGCACGCCCGCGCAGCTACCGACAAGAAAATCACCGGTAAGGTAGTGGACTCCAAAGACTCCTCCCCGCTTCCCGGCGTGAATGTGCTCATCAAAGGGACCGGTATCGGTACTTCGACAGATGCTTCCGGAAATTTCGAAATCAATGTCCCCAATGAATCCAGCATACTGGTATTCAGCTTTGTAGGGTTTTCCAGCCAGGAAATCACCGTGGGCAACCGGTCGGTGATTGACGTAAACCTGGTTACCGATGCGAAGGCTTTAACAGAAGTGGTCGTGATCGGGTACGGTACCGTCCGTAAATCCGACCTGACCGGCGCGGTGGCGACCATTAAAGGCGAGCAGCTGGTCGACAAGCCGGTACCAAACGTTTCCCAGGCGCTGCAAGGTAAAATTGCGGGCGTCGAGGTGAGCGTCAACAGTAATGCGCCCGGTGCCCCGGCCAAGGTGCGCGTGCGGGGTATCGGCTCCATCAACTCCAACATCGACCCGCTCTACGTTGTGGATGGGGTGATCGGCGTAGATGGAAACTCCATCAACCCGAACGACATCGCCTCTCTGGAAGTCCTTAAAGACGCCTCGTCCACGGCCATTTACGGTGCCAGGGGTGCCAATGGGGTGATCATGATCACAACCAAACGCGGCCGTGCGGGAACTATGAAGGTTTCCTATGATGGAAATGTGAACATCAGCGAGCTGTACCGCCACGTGAAAACCCTGAATTCCGACGAATTTGTGAAGGTTTACAACGAAGCCTACGCCAACGGTACCAAATTCGACCCGGCCGGCGGGACCTGGGCGCCTCCCGCGGCCCTCAACCACGCCAACTTTCCGCTCTTGTTCGATGCCAATGATAAGCCGTTGTACAATACCAACTGGGAAAAAGAGGTTTACAAACCGGCCACCTCGACTAACCATTCGCTTAATTTCCAGGGAGGTAATGACAAAACGCTATTCAGTTTGTCACTGGGTTATCTCAACCAGAATGGTCTGATGGCAACTTCCGCTTTCAAGCGCTACAACCTCCGGTTCACGGTGGATACCGATATCAACAAATGGTTGAAAGTGGGTGGAAGCCTGTCGCTGATCAACAGCAGGCAGCGCATGGTGTCCGACGGCAACGGCGGCTTGAACGTGCCCCGCATGGTATCCGAAGAAGTGCCGATCCTGCCGGTGAAATATCCGGATGGCACCTGGGCCGGCAACAACGACATCGCCGGCCTGGAAGGCGGCCCGAATCCCGTGAATATCGCCCACAACCGGTACACGATCAATAATACGCTCCAATCCCTCGGCAATACCTATTTGCTTTTCCACATTGCCAAGGACCTGGATTTCAAAACCGATCTCGGATTTAACCTCCAATCACAGAAAAACAACTTCTTCTCCTCCCAGAACCTGGCGCATATGTCGGCCGACCAGGGTGGTGTGGCCAACATCCGGGGTTACCTGAACACCTACTGGCAGTCGGAGAACTACCTGACCTGGAACAAAACCATCAACCAGCGCCACCGCATTACCGCATTGCTCGGGGCATCGTGGCAGCAGTACAACCAGGAGACCGATTTTGTTGAAACGCAGAACTTTATCGACGATATTTTTCAATGGCATACACTCGGCTCCGGCTCTGTAAGAAGCTCCTCTACCTCGGCCGATTACAAATGGGCTATGAATTCGTACTTCGCCCGCGCGACTTATAACCTCGACGAGAAATACCTCTTCACAGCGACAGGCCGCTACGATGGTTCATCGAAATTCGGTGCGAACAACAAATATGCATTCTTCCCGTCGGTAGGTGCCGCATGGCGTGTGTCGGAAGAAGGTTTCCTGAAAGGCAACAAGACGATCACTAATTTGAAAGTACGCGCGAGCTACGGGCTTTCGGGCAACCAGGAAATAGGTCAGTACCAATCCATTGCACAGATCCAGCCGGGTACCACCAACGCCACCAGCACGGTGCTGAACGGCGCATTGCAATCGACCTTATTGCCGAGCTATCTGGGTAACCCTAATCTGAAATGGGAAAGGTCTTTGCAGTTCGACGCCGGTGTCGAGTTGGGTATCCGGGAGAATATCGACCTGACGGTGGATTATTACAACCGCGTCACCAAAGACCTGCTGCTCCAGGCGCCGATCCCATGGTCCGCCGGTGAAGTGAATGCGAATGTGTACCAAAACGTGGGTTCAGTGAGAAACTCCGGTTTTGAAGTGAGCTTGAATACGACGAACATCGAGACAAAGAACTTCTCCTGGACTACCAACTTCATATTTGCGACCAATGCGAACAAGATCCTGAAACTTAACCGCGGCAATGCCGATATTTTCCCCGGCCCGAACTTCCTTGGCCAGACCAACATCCTGCGCGTAGGCGAGCCGATCGGGTCGTTGTACGGCATGACACGGATCGGAACTTACAGCACCGACGAGGCAGCTCTCGCCGCCGAACATAACCTGAAACCAGGCGACAGAAAGTACATTTACAATGCCGACGGAAGCAATTATTACAGCATTATCGGCCGTACCACGCCCAAATGGACCGGCAGCTTCAATAGTACCATGAAGTATAAAGGCTGGGATTTCTCTTTCAATATCCGTTTTGTGGAGGGCTTGAATACCGCGGCTACGTTCAAGCACTCGGTGGAAGACAGGCAGACCATTGCAAACAGCCTTGCTACCGTGCTGGATGCCTGGACGCCCGACCACCAGAACACGATGATCTCACAGGTGCGTAACTACAAATTCGCGCAGGATTCGCATTTCGATACCTGGTGGGTGGAAAACGGCTCGTTCATCCGCGGCCAGAACTTTATGCTGGGTTATTCATTCAACGACCCTGTCCTTGAAAAACTGAGAATCGACCGTCTGCGCCTGTATGCTAGTGTCCAGAACCTGTTCGTGATTACGAAGTACACCGGTTACGACCCTGAGGTGGACACCTTCAACTCCGGCTACGGCGCTAATACCGCCTTCTCGCAAAACCTGGATTTCTTCGCCAACCCCCGTCCGCGGGTTTGGAACCTGGGCCTGACACTTACTTTTTAAACCGCAACTACAAAAGATATGAAAGTGCTGAAAAATATGATGCTGGCAGCATCACTGCTAACCTTAGGCTCCTGCTCGGATTTCCTCGAAGAAACTCCGACGGGCTTCCTGACACCGGAATCAGAGGCATCCAGCAGCAAAGTGGCCCGGGCTTACGCAAATTCCGCATATGTCAACTTGCAGGGACTTCTGGCAGGCCAACCGGCCTCCTACGGCGGTAATACTTACAACCTGCTCGAATTCATGACCGGGAAGGCGAATAGTGATCTCGGCCAGACCGGATTCGTGAACTACCAGAACCTGAGTTACACCAATACTTCTTTTTATTTCGACACCTGGTGGCAGCAAATGTACCTCGGGATAGGAGCCTGTAACCTGGCTCTACAAAGTATTCCGGGCATCAACGCAGCCGGGCTTACCGACGAAGCGAAGAACAACATGCTGGCGGAAGTCCACACATTGAGGGCGTTGTACTACTTCTACCTGGTGCGGATGTACGGCGCAGTTCCCGCGGTAACGGCCACACCGACCAACCTCGACCTGAATGTCGCGAGAACGCCTGCGAAGGAGATTTATGACAAAATCATCATCCCCGACCTACTCGCGGCCGAAGCATCTACATTACCCTGGTCGAACACAACCGGAAATGTATCCATGTCAGCCGTTGAATCGATCCTGGCGGATGTGTACCTCACCTACGCGGGCGCGGCGATCAACGGCGGCCAGCAATATTATGCGGAATCGGCGAAGCGATCGCTCAATGTGATCCAGAAGGGCGGCTTCTCGCTTTTCAAAAATTACACGGATATGATTAACCCGGCGAACAAGAACCTGGGCGAATTCATTTTCCAGGTGCAATATGCCGCAAGCGTGCCACTGACCAACCCGCTCACGCCGTTAACAATCCCCAACTATTCGGGTATTTCCAAATATGCGGATGAATACGGATCGGTGTACCCGACGCCCGAGTTTATCAAGTCGTTTCCCAAGGGCGATAAGCGCGTGGAGGAAAAGCAGTTTTTCTACACCACGGCACCGAGCATCAAAACCGGTCAGCCGGTGAAGTTCAAGAACACCTACATTTACAAGTGGTTTGATGCGAATGCGATCACCAGTACGATTAAATCCGATTTGAACTACACATTGTACCGCCTCGCGGATGTGTACCTCATGTATGCGGAGGCGTCCAACCGCGCAGAAGGCGCACCCAACGCGAAAGCAGTCGAATATGTAAATGCGATTCGCGCGCGGGCGAACCTGGCGCCTGTTTCGGGTTTAAGCCAAACGGCATTCGAGCAGGAAGTATGGGCTGAGCGCTATTTTGAACTATGTTTTGAAAACAAAATGTGGTTCGATATGCTCAGGACGCGGAAAGTGCGCAACGACATCACCGGCAAATGGGACGATTTCGTAGGGCACAAAACCGTCTTCGGCGCCACCTTCAGCGAAAAACAGCTGCTTTTTCCGGTACCGAGACAAGAGTCGGACGTGAACCCGAACCTGCTGCCCAACAATCCCGGATTTTAACTAAAAAGTCGTCATCGGTTGGGTGATATTATTTAAACCTGATTTACAGGTAAAACGGAAAACCGCCGGCTCACTGAGTCGGCGGTTTTTGTTTATAAACTCCTGCAACGTGCTGTTACCGAGGCTTGTCTGAACAATACAGGCAGCCTTACGAAGCGTAATTATATTCATGTGGAATATAATTATATTTATACTAAAAATTCATTGCCGAGTGAACCCAAGCATCCATAACCATGAAGAACATTACCAAGCTTTCGCCTTCCGGGGTTTGCTGCTTTGTAATTGTTGCAGCATTATGGCTTCCGATCGCCGTTCTACACGCCCAACCGACAGCCAGCCCCATTTGCTCTTCTACGCCTCAACATCAGAAACTGCTCCTTTCCAAATCACAGAGGCAACTTTTTGATAATGCACAGCAAAAATTGAAGGCCTATATGGCCTCTGCCGAAGCCGCCCGCACGAACGCCATATCCGAGGTATACACCATTCCCGTCGTCGTACATGTCCTGGAACCCATCGGAGGTTCGTTGATCACCGACCTGCAAATTCACGAAGGGATTGCCGAATTGAACAAAGCATTCCGAAACCAGCTCGCCGAATCCGACGGAGTGGATACGCAAATTCAGTTCCAGCTCGCGGTACGATCTCCACAATGCACACCGACTACGGGAATCGACAGGATTTATACCAACAATGCGGCCTACACCTCCTATGGTGTCACTGTACCCGGTGGCCCCGGATTGCCCTACGATCAGGTTTACGCGATGGGTTATTGGAATAATCTCGAATACTATAATGTGTGGCTTGTCAATTACATGGACCAGGCTGCCGGACTGGCAGGGTATCCAACCGGCGCTTCTTCACCGAGTGACGGCGTACTGCTCGTGGCCAACTATTTCGGTACCAAATTGCTCGCTCACGAGTTCGGGCACGGTATGTTCCTGGGACACACGTTCTCGCGGGGGATCGGCGAGGGTGACCTTGACACCATAGAATGCCCGCTAAACGACAATTGCGCGTCACAAGGCGATAATATCTGTGATACGGAGCCCGTGAACCAAAGTTCCAATTACCTCTGTCTGGGAAACCCCAATCCTCTTAATGCATGCAACAATAACAGCCCCTACGGTAACGTCCTCAAAAACTACATGGGTTACAATTCCTTTGCCTGCCAAACCCAGTTTACCAACGACCAGCGCATCCGTATGCGCAATGCGATCGAAACGCTCAGGTCGGGTTTGATCAACAGCAAGGGGCTCGACCCCATCGTGATTCCGGTGAGCATCCCCAAAGGCACCGCCGCGACGCTCACTGCCACAGGCTGCAATGGACTGATACAGTGGTACGACGCTCCTACCAATGGTAACTATCTCGGCGGCGGCAACAGTTATACCACACCCATCCTCGAGGAGTCGCGAACCTATTATGCTTCATGCCTGCGCGCCGACTGCCCGAGCGACGTGCGGGTAGCGGGTGAAGTAATCGTCGGGCCGGGGCTGCCGGTTACGCTCGTGAGATTCGGTGCTGAAGTTTTGGAACAAAACCAGGTAATGCTCAGCTGGGCCACCTCGTTCGAGTCCATGCATGACCATTTCGATGTCGAATCAGCACGCGATGCCAGAACGTTCCGAACGGCAGGACGGGTAACCGCACCGTTCGGCGTTGCCGCCCGTATTTCGGAATACCGGTTTACCGATACGCCGGAGCCGTCCACAGGCATATTGTTCTACCGGCTGAAACAGGTGGATGTGGACGGCAGCTACGCCTATTCCAGAATCGTAAAAGTGAGCATGCCAGACACGCAATTGATTATCAACCCCAACCCCGCCGAGAGCAGCATTATGATCCATGGGGTATCTCAAAATTGGGATATCGAAGTCGTTAATGCAGCTGGTGTGGTGATACAACGAGCCCGAAACCAGCAATATGTCGACTCCAAACTGCTTCCCGCCGGGCTTTACGTGGTACGTGTGAAGACGCAAAGCGGGTATACCGTTTCCAAAAAGTTCATCAAAAAATAAGCCAAACGCCGGCAGAGCAGTTCAAAACAAACTCTCCGCCGGCGCTACAAACTCATTCCCCCTTCCTCCTTTCTCCTTTTCCTCCCTACTCCATCAATCAATACTGTAAAAAAAACTTCTCAGCTCTGCGGCGAAGCTATCCGGCACTTCCAAAGCTGCAAAATGCCCTCCTTCACTCATTTTGCGGAAACTGACGACATTCACAAAACGGTCTGCCCATTCTTTCGGGAACTGGGCTTCCCTGGGGTACAGGGCCACACCGGCCGGTACTTGCGATTTCTGTAACGGCTGCGCTCCGCCCCATTGCGCTATGGCATCGGCTTTGTACATCCGCACCGATGTCGCAACAGTCTGTGTTACCCAGTAGATCATGATATTGGTAAGCAACGCATCGCGCCCGCCAAATGCGGCTTCCAGGATTTCCGGCGACGCTCCCGCACTGCCGAAACTCAGTATCCAGGCCGCCAGCCCGGTCGGCGAATCGTTCAATCCGTAGGCAAGTGATTGCGGTTTGGTAGCATGTACCATCGCATAGGCGCCTTCGCTGTACCACCATTGCTGCACAAACTGTGCGAACTGTTTCTCGGCTTCGCTCATGGTAGCGGGGTCCTCCTGTCCCATCGGGTAACCTACGTCGGTGAAATGCACGCCGGACACTACATCCGGGTATTTCGAGGCCAATGCCTTGGTAACGCCCATGCCCACATCGCCGCCCGCGGCGTAGAATTTATCATAACCCAGGTTCCCTGTCATCAACTCTTTCCAAAGGTCCGCGACGGCCTCACTTGTCATAGCTACTTTACCCGAGAACCCGAAACCCGGAATGGAAGGGATCACGAGGTCAAAGCCCTGCTCGCCTTCGGTCAGTAGCGGGATGATCTTGTGGAAACGGTAATAGCTATCCGGCCAGCCGTGCGTTAGGATAAGCGGCTTCGCGTTTTTACCCTTCCCTTTGATATATTGAAAATGAACTTTCACGCCGTTCACATCGGCGATGTACTGCGGGTACTTATTGAGTTCGGCTTCCTGCTTGCGCCAGTCGTAGCTGGTGAGCCAATATTGCACCAGTTCCTTCAAATAGGCTTCGCTGGTGCCGAAATGCCAGCCGGAGCCTTCCGCTTCGCCCGGCCAGCGGGTGTTTTGCAAACGGCTTTTTAAATCATCCAGTACTTGTTGCGAAACCGATACTTTAAATACCTCCATGTTTTTCATAGTTGCGTTTTTGTTGGTTTGTGAAAAAGTGATCATCGGGCTCAGCATGAGCGATGTGAGCATCAGAAAGCGAAGTTTTTTCATGGCGTCCTGTTTGTTTGGATGAAACAAAGGTATCGCCAGGAAGCCGCGCGCCGTTAGGAAGGATTTCGGGAAAGATAGTAAAAAACTCCACTGGACAAATCAGCTCTTGCGGTATTCGGTAGGCGTCATGTTCGTGAGCTTTTTGAACGACTTGTTGAAATGCGAAGCATCTTCAAAACCCAGCCAGTAGCAGATTTCCTGAATCGATAAGGCCGTTTGTTTCAGCAGACTTTTGGCCTCCATCACCACATATTCATCGATGAACGCCTTGGCCGGCTTGCCCACTTCCGCCTGCAAAACCTCGCTCAGGTATTTCGGGGTGATATGCAGTTCCGTCGCGTAAAAAGCAACTTCCTTATGCTCCGGGAAATGCGTCGCAACGAGCTTTCGGAAAGCCTGGGCTATCTTTTCTTTGTTGGAAACGCCATTGCGGTTACCACCCTCCGGCGTCCGGCTTTCCGGGCCGGTATGGAACGACTCCGCCAGCATAAGCAGTGCATGGACCATCCCGGGAACGGCGCTTTTATCGTCCTTCAATTCTTTCAGCAAGGCGAATAAGGAAGCCATTTTCCGCGTCTGATCATCCGATAGACGGATCACATGCCTGCCTCCATGAAAGAAAAATGGCAGCGAATGCAGGAAAGCATTGTTTTTCATCCCCTCAAACAACTCCTCGGTGAAATACACGGTATCGTGCTCGGCAGTATAGTTTCCCGTCCACTGACAAACCATCCCCGGCCCCACGGTCGTAAGGCACCCGGCCGTCACCAGGTAATCGGTGCTGCCGATCTTGAAAACGTCGCCTTCGCCTGTGTAAGTAATGCCTAACCCGAAAGAGAACGTCCTGAACGGGAAGTTGACATGAGCGTTTTTGTAGGTATGCCTGTCGGCCAGAAAGAACGGAACATTGAAACTGTGGGCATTCTGATGTTTGAGAAACTCATAGAGATTAAAGGACGTCAAGTTGAATTTTTTCTGCATAACATGCTGGTTTCGAAGTTCCTGTTCGTTGCCGTGTGAGTGATTTACCCGCATCCAAAATAGTGAAAATTTTGTTTTACCATTAAGAGCCAGGGCTTTCGTCCACGAAAAATTGCTCGGATATTATTAGAGGAAAAGCCACCATAACGTATGACTTCCGGCAAAGCCATGCGCTCTTTGCATGCTCGCACCTGCGCTCGCCGACAGAGAAGAGAAGAGGTTATGACGAAGTTTTTGCATATTGAGTAAGTGAATTTGCCTGAACGGCCGGCTCGCCATGCCGCAGAGCGGCTTCCTGTTTATAGAAAAACAGCACGCTCCCTCTGGTTCGGCCCCGGAGGGCCGCCTAACCCACTTGTAACGATTGTTTACCACACTATAATTGAATGAATATGGCTAACACCTACTCCCAAATCTATCTCCAATTTGTATTCAGCGTTAAACACCGGCAATGTCTGGTCCCTAAACGTCACAAGGATGAACTACATCGCTACATAACCGGACTGGTGCAAAACAGAAATGCTAAAATGCTCGCGGTGCATTGCATGCCCGATCACGCACACTTATTCGTAGGATTTAAGCCGGCAATGTCGATTTCGGATTTTGTAAAGGAAATCAAGGTTGAAACCAATCAGTTTATCAATCAAAAGCGGTGGACAAGTCAAAAATTTGAATGGCAAGAAGGCTACGGCGTTTTTTCATATTCTCAGTCGCACATAGAAAATGTCGTCCGGTACATCCACGGCCAGGAAGAGCACCACCATAAACGAACATTTGGAGAAGAATACCGGGATCTGCTGCGAAAATTTCAGGTATCGTTTGAAGAGAAATATTTATTTGATTTTTTTGACGCGTGCTGATCCGGGGCGACGTGCATAAGGAGGCCCCTCCGGGGCCGAAACAAACAACGTTCAACTTTTTGCTAGAAACAGGATGGCCCTCCGGGCCAATTGTTGTGCCGTTCCACAGATTCAACACCAACAGCTACGAATATTGCTCCTATATTACCCGGCGCGCCGGGGATGATTCCACCGCAATCCGGCACGCCAGTCCGGTTCTCATTTTTTGACCACCTTATAATGCTGCACGCGGCCTTTGTGTTGGCTTGAAAGGATAAAAATACCGGCCGGCAGTCCCGAAAGATCCAGTTCTTTCAGAGTACCGGGCGTAGACATGTACCGCCGAACCACGCCTTTCGAGTCGGTAACCCGCAAGGTTTCATATTCAAGCAGCTTGTCGAACACAATCCTGTCCTGGTCGACGGGATTGGGATATACCGTCCATTCCGACTGTTGATCACGATTTTCCGTTATAGGAGCTACGCGCGTCGGCACAGTCAGTATTTCGGGGCTTAACGTAATATCCATATCGAAGTACAAATCCGAGCTCGTTGCGCTGGTCTGATGCAGCTCTACGGCAATGGTATTCTCTCCCAACCTGAAATAGCTACCGTCGTTCGGCACCACGATTGTCTGCCAGGTATACTCCGGAGAGGCATTGGTTGCAAAGGTCGAAAAGGTAACCCCGGTCGGGTTTATATTCACATCGCCCGGGCTCAGCGCTTTGCCATTGATATAAATGACTACTCCGTCATCTCTTTTGAAATTGATAATGACCGATTTATGGTAAGCCATTTGCTGCGAACTTATCCGAACAGAGTTCCGGAAATAGGAAGTAGTCCAGCGGGTTGCACACGGGGCAGTAAGGCAGCCTTCGCGTAAATAGGAAGCGCGTCCACGGGCCTCGTAGCAATCCAGTTCGGCCTGGCAGGCCGGAATGAGCGTCTTTTCCCCGTCTTCCCGGTTAGGGGAATAGCCGAAGGGTGCCGGGCCCGTCAGCCAGTTTGCCCCATCGTCGTAATTAGGCGGATCTTCTGCATTGAGCTCGTCGGGGTCTTGCCCGCCTTTCCAGTTAAATATGCCATTGTCGGGAGGCACCATTCCCCTGGCAAAATAACGCCAGCTGCTGCCCGCATGCAGGATCACCACCGTACCGCGGGGATTCTGGTTGTATACCTGGCCACCTATGCCGCCGCCGCCATTCAACCGCCCTACCACAAATTCGCCGGAATAGAATGGATAGGATTGGGTCGGGTAAAAGAATACCTCCGGCTGATTGAACCCGTACCGCCACTTGTATTCGAGCGGTGTGGGTTGCTGATCGGTGATATTCGACTGCTTTACATCATACAGCCAAATGCCGTCCTTATTGAAATCCGACGCCGCTTTGATCGTGTTATGAACGCCGGTCGTGGGATCCAATACATAATTGGTCATTAAACTGTTTATTTTAAAGAAGCGCAAGCTGAAATGCCCTATCTGCTCGTAAGCGCCATCGTTATAGCGCAGCGAAATCAGGTCCGTATCCTTATAATAATGCCGCACGGTCACCTGCTGCTTTCCGGTCAGCTCGGGATTGGGCTTGACGGACCAATAGCGGTTCATTACCCGCCAGTTGGAGCTGAACGACCGCGGCCTGTCCGAACGCACGTAGTTGGTACCCGGGCCGAGCGCGCCCACTTCGGTCCTGCCGGGCTTTCCGCCCAGCTTCACTTCAAATGGGGCCACTCCGGCCTTACCGATCGTCAGGTCGTGCTTGTTGATGGATAGCAGCAGATTGCCTTTGCTATCGACATAATGCGTGAAGTTCTCGGCGCCGGGCTGCGCATCGGTACATTCGCAGATCGCCGTGCGCGTCGTGTCGTCGGTCTCCGGCACGGTGAAGCTGTCGAGGTCTTTAAAAATCGTAAACTGGTCGACCAGCTGCTTATTTGCGCCGATGTATTTGGCTGTCAACCGCTTGTTCTCGACCTCAATGTACATTGAACCGCCCGACGACAATGCCGAGGCGGTCATGAGCCGGCTGACCAGTCCTGGATTTTTGACATTGCTGCTAAAATTCGGTTCCCCCTTTCGTCCCCCGGCGCCGTTTACGACATACACAATGCCCTCATTTTTTGGCGATGCGCTGTTTTTGTAATAAAAGCAGGAATTGGCTGTGCCGTCGAAACGTCCGTTGCCCTGCGCATTGCTGCCTACGGCCGGATTGTGGGTTGCCATTGCGAAATCTGTGGAAATCGTAGTAAGGTCGCGCATGAGGCGTGAGCGCTCGTAGCCGTGACTATGCCCTGCCAGCACCAGGTCCACCTTGTACGCATCCAGAATGGGCACTAGGTTAGTCCGGATCTGAATGAGGTCACGCTCGGTGTCCGAGTCGTGCGAGCCGCCGCTGAATGGCGGGATATGCGTGAACACGATCACCCAGTTGATATCAGGGTTGGCATTGGCTCTGGCGAGGTCCTTTTTCAGCCATTGGGCCTGCAAGCCATTAGGCGCCAGGATTTTCGTATAATCATCTCCCAGCTTTTCAAATCCGTAGGTGTCGAGACTGATGAAATGGATATTGCCATAATCAAAAGAATAATAAGCCTCCGTCATCGACGGTTCTCCCCCGCCTTCTCCGTTGGTGAAATTGTTGACGACGCTGTAATAATGGATGTTCTTCTCGGCCCTCACCCGGTAAAGCGACGCGCTGTCGACGGTTCCGTCGAAATAATCGTGATTACCTGGCGTAGCGTAAAATGGCGTTTGCCGGAGCATAAAATCGTACCGCTTCCTGCCACGGTCAAAAACGTGGTCCTGGTATTGCTCCTTCCTGCCCTGCTCATAGGCATTATCGCCCAGCCAGAGCCAGAGATCCATGGGTCCCGTTTTGTTCACCGTCATATAATCCTTCCAGGAATCGATCACGCTATCCTGGCGGCTGGCCGTCACGGGTTGGGCAGCGGTGTAGCCAAAATCGCCCAGTACCCACATTTTCACCTTCTTTTTTACACCTGGTAGCGGCGGCGTCCTGAAAAAGTTATCGGGTGTTTTTTCGAGAATAACGGGAAATGCCGGAGGCACCCAGCCGCCGATGTAGTAACGGTACTGCTGGTCGGGTTTCAGGCCCGTCAGCGTGACGGTATGATCTGTGGTTTCGGCAGGTTCCTCCACCATGGGCGACCCGTTCCCGAGCAATTCGTACTCCGGTTCGGCTGAATAAACAACCCGCCCGATGTTCGCGATATCGGTCTGCCAGCGGATGGTTATGGAAGCGGTGGTAGCAAACTCATTTAGCTTTTTTGAATACGCCATTTGCAGATACGGGCCGCGTGTTATGACGGGTGTCTGAGCGAAACACACTGAAAATAACAGGAGGCAAAATGAGAGCACTGATAGAATCGGTCTCATAAGCATCAGGATTTAAAGATGGAAGAAGAGGGACTTTAACGCGCAAATAATTGTATAGAAAAATTGCTATTTATTCTTTATATATCCAAATTAAATTCAATATATTTACTCCTATTAAACCCTAATTATCAGGCAGTTACATCTGTTTGAAATATCGCCTCTATCTGTACTCGCCTCCCGTTTTTGTGCGGGAAAGTGAGGTGGTAAACGCTGGCGTTTACCAACGTGTTTCGAAACGTTTGCCTGTCCCCTTCCTTCCTCGGAATCATGATGAAAACAATACCCTTCTCCGGCAAAACCTGCCTTTGGATACTCTTGTTAATAGCATCAATAATGGCTTGTAAAGGCCCGGACGGCGACACCGGCCCGGCTGGCCCCCAGGGACCGCAGGGAACGCCTGGTCAAAACGGTGCAACAGGCCCCGCCGGACCGGCCGGAGCAGCCAATCTCATTGTCTCGCCGTGGATTAAAGTGCCTAATACGGCCTGGCAACGCGAGGATTCAACCTATTTCATGGTGACGCACGCCGACAATAATATAACCCAGGCTGTCCTCGACAGCGCGCTGGTCATGGCCTATTACCGCAATGCAGGCCGGTCGAATGTGGTATTTTCTTTACCCTCTGCCAATGAAGAACTAACGCTTGGCTTTTTTATGCAGGTCCAAAATCAGGCGGGGGCCATCAACTTCGATATAACCTACTTCAAGCCGAGACTCACTCCCATTGACTTCGACCTCGAATTTCGCTGGATCATTATACCGCCCGACAAGCGGGGACGTATCCATGCCGCCGATCTTAAAGATTATGGGTTCGTCAAACAGCAACTGGGCCTGACTGACTAGCCAGGCCCGGTTAGGTGCGGATATCATTATACGTGGCCGAAGCAATTATGCCCCCTCCCCCGGTAGCGCCCCTGCCGGACGGTAGGTATTGATGATCATGCCCGTCGAGGTGACTTTAGTGTCGACCAGCGACAGGGCTCCTGCGGGCACACCATTTTCGAACAGACGCTTTCCGCCGCCGAGTACAACGGGCGCTATCCATAGCCGGTGTTCATCGATCAGCCCGGCCGAAATCAGCGTTTGCAAAAGGTTGCTACTGCCCCAGATATGGATTTCCGGGCCTTCCGATGCCCGCAAGCGCCCGACTGCCTCTACGACATCCCGCAGGATCTGCGCATTGTTCCAGTCGAGGTGGTCGAGGGTGCGTGTGGCGATGTATTTCTTTGCTTTGTTGAATGCTTTGCCGATCGGGTCATCGTCGTGCAGGGGCCAATAGGACGCAAAAATATCGTAAGTACGGCGCCCCAGCAGCATTTCGAATTCCCCTGAGATGATTTCGCTGATAGTTTCATGCAGCATATCGTCCCCGTAATGCATGAACCAGCCGCCGTGTTTGAAATCGCTGCTGGGGTCTTCTTCGGGACCGCCCGGTGCCTGCATCACACCGTCGATTGAAAGTTGTGTAATGGCGATGATCTTTCCCATGTCGTTTCTCTTTTGTGTTTTCAGTTGAATTGTGACACAACAAAGGTACAGGGTCAGTCTATTCCAAGTCGGGTGCAAACCTGCCAAAAGAAGGGGTAGATCACGCCTGGCCGGCCGCGCCTGGCCGATGGGAGTCCCGGATTAATCTAGGCCGACCATTCAGTAGGTGCTTTTCCGAATTTTTTCTTGAACGAATGGGAGAAATGCGAAAGGCTTTCAAACCCCAGGTCGAGGTAGATCGCCGAGGGTTTCCTGCCCTTGGTTTCGATCAGGTACCGGGCCTCCGCGAGCCTCCTTTCTTGCAGCCAATGCCGCGGCGCCATACCGAATATCCGTTGAAAGTCGCGCTTAAAGCCCGCCAGGCTCCTTCCGGTGAGCCTGGCAAACTTTTCTACCGGGACATTATAATGAAAATTACTCAGCATGAATTTTTCCAGATCCATTTTGTAGGGTTCCGAAAAATCGAACAGCAATTCTTCCAGTTCCGGCATAGTGTGCATCAGCAGATGCACAGCTTCCTTCACTTTAAGCATACCCAGTTTCTCCGTAACTGCTCCATGCGGGTTGCGGATATATGGCATCACCGATTCAAAGAACGCCCGCAGGAAATCGTTTACCGGGACCAGTACATTGGGCGGCCCGGAATATTTGTGCCCGGTCTCTACCTGCTCTTCCAGCGCGATCGTCCGCAGCAGGTCCTCGTGCAGACATATCACCACCGTTTGGTAATCCTCACCATCGAGGGGCGTCTTGGTAATCTCCCCCAACTGGTTCTTTTGTACCAGCAGCATTTCACCGGCGCCCATCGAGATTTTCTGCGTGGCCGTTTCCAGTGAGAAACGGCCCGAAACCTGCAATATCAGCGTATTATGTTCCATAAAAGCGACTTTATCCTTTCTCTGCTTAGAGAAATAGGAATAAAAGATCACCCCGGGGATTATTTCTGTTGGATTTGTCACGCGGTAAAGATATAAAAAGCAGGGTTTGAAAGTATCCCGTTATCGTTGCAGATAGGTTCCGCCGACGATTGCTCCCGGAGCAAAGTGCGTGTTAAGCACCTCCATTTCCGCGGGGGTGAACGTAATTCCCATCGCTTCCATGTTTTCGGGAAGCCGTGCCCGCCGGCTCATGCTCACCAGCGGCATGATGTGCTCGCCCTGCGCATTCACCCAGGCGATCGCCAATTGCGCGGGCGTGTACCCTTTTTCTTTGGCCATTTGCTTCAACACCTCCACCGTTGCCAGATTTTTGATCAGGTTCTCGCCCTGGAAACGCGAAAAATGATGCTGGTAACTGCCTGCCGGAAGCGGGGCCTTCATATCGCCGGTCAGAAGCCCCTCCGCGGTATTGGCAAAAGCCACCACGCCAATGCCCAGTTCCCTGGCCGTCGGCAGCAAATCGCTTTCAATCTGCCGGTCGGCAAGCGAATACCCTATTTCCAGCGCGGTTACCGGATGGATGCTGTGCGCCTCGCGCAATTGGGCAGCGCTGATTTCCGAAACGCCCAGGTGACGGACCTTGCCTTCGGCGATCAGGTCGGCGACGGTACCGATCACATCTTCCACCGGTACACTGCCATCGAGGCGGCATGGCTGGTAGAGGTCGATGGTATCTATCCCCAAACGTACCAGCGAATAGTTGATGAAGTTCTTGATGGCTATCGGACGGAGGTCCAGTCCCAGCCATTGATTATTGTAAAAAACGGCCCCGAACTTGACGCTGATAAAAGCCTCGTCACGGCGTCCCCTGATGGCTTTACCCACCAGTAACTCGTTGTGTCCGGCGCCGTAGAAGTCCCCGGTGTTAAGGAAGTTAATACCATTATCCAGCGCCATTTGAATCGTAGCAATGCTTTCGGATTCGTCGTTTGCCGGACCTCCCCAAACGGGCGACATGCGCATACAGCCCAATCCGAGTTTGGAAACAAGCGGACCATTCTGGCCCAGGTTCATTTTGGTTATCGTGGTCATCTTTTTTGTTGATTTTAACAATGCAAAGATGACCTGTTTCCACACCGAGCCGATTTCCTCCATGGCTCAATTTACTTGCTTGTACGGATCAGCCGGCACAATGCCTAACCTGGGAAAATCTTGCCGATCATCCGGCCGATCTCTACAAAATCGTCGTGATTGCTTACCGACCGCTTCTCGGTTTCATCCGAATTCTGCTGCGAGAATGGGTAAATCAGCAGGAAGTTGTTTTCCAGCGCGTACTGGTTCAGAAAATCGGGCATCTGGCCCATTCTTGGGAAAAAGGACGCCATGCCGCGTTTGGCCATGAACAATATCAGTCCTTCATCCGCCGCGACCGAAGCGGCTGCCTGCTCGGCTTCCCCCCAATAGTCGATCGTGTGCAACGACAGCTCGATAGCCGACTTTCCCGCCACCCTTTCGATAATGCTGATGATCGGCGCACTTGCGTAGAACGCCATTTCCGAACCCGACGACTTCCCGATGTTCCATACGCGCAGTAGCGCATGAAAAAAGCCGGGTTCCTTATCTGCTCTGGGCGGGATCAGGACAACGTATCTCTTAATGGTAGAAATGGGCTGAGCCGCATGGTAAATCAGCGTATTCACATTTTCATTCTGCAAATAGCCGTTGGTGAGATTGTAAACGAACGAGGGCGTTAAGCCTTTGCCCGGCTGCAAGGCTACAATCAGATCCGTTATCTTCTGCTCTTTGATCACGTTACTGATGCCGGTAGGCACATCACTGTCGTACCGGGTAAGCGGCCGGATTTCAACGTCGGCTGCCGCAGCCACGGTTACCGCCGTGTGGAGCGTCTTTTCCGCATTCCTGACGGACGACTCGTTTTTCTCGTCGTTGATTACGTTCAATGCGAACAGCCTGTCTTTGTTATGCCCCGCCTTGATAAGCAGCCCCAGGTTCACCGACTTTTCTACCGCATCTTCATAATTGACCGCGATCAGGATGTTCTCGATCTCCGAATTCGCACCCGATGCCGTAGCCTCATTATCGGCCTCCGCAATCCTGGCCGCGCTCGACATCGACACGAATGAAGAAATGGTACAGGAAATGAGGATCAGCAGGATACTGCCATTGAGCACGTGCTCACTCAGCAAGCGGACCGGCTCGCCACTTTCGGTTTCGGAGAGGATGATATTATAACCGACCATTACCGCTGCCAGCGTGGCCGCTGCGGAGGCCGAGCTCAACCCGAAAATGATCATCCCTTCATCCTTTGTCAGCCTGAACGTTTTTTGCGTGAACACCGCCGCCAGGTATTTCCCGCCAATGGAGGCCACGAGCATTACGGCAGCAACACCCAGGGTTTCGAGACTTTTAAAAAACACCGTAAAATCGATCAGCATACCTACGCTGATCAGGAAGAAGGGGATAAAAATAGCATTGCCGACAAATTCCACGCGGTTCATGAGCGCGGAGGTGTGCGGGATGAGCCGGTTGAGTGCCAGTCCGGCAAAAAATGCGCCAATAATGGCCTCGATACCCGCCAGTTCCGCCAGTACAGCCGCCAGGTAGATCATCACCAGTACAAATATGTATTGGGATATCTTGTCATCGACCTTTTTGAAAAACCATCTTCCTATAATTGGAAAAACAAATAACACCGTGAGGCTGAATGCCGCTACCGAAAGGCCCAGCCGGAGCCAGAATGCGCTATTTACCTCGCCCTGGGTCATCCCCACCACTACCGCCAGCACGAGCAGTGAAAGCACGTCGGTCAGCATGGTTCCCCCTACGGTGATATTGACGGAGAGGTTCTTGGCCACCCCCATCTTGCTCACGATCGGATAGGCAATGAGCGTGTGCGAAGAAAAGAGACTGGCAAACAGCACCGAGGTAAGCATCGAAAAATGCAGCACGTAGTACCCTCCCAGCAACCCCAATATAAACGGGACGGCAAATGTAAACACGGTGAACGTAATGCTCTTGCCCATATTCTTCTTGAAATCGCCCATATCGATTTCAAGCCCGGCCAGGAACATGATGTACAACAGGCCGGTGGTACCGGTTACCACCACACTGCTGTCGCGGGAGAGGAGATTGAGGCCGTTAGGACCTACCACGGCACCGGCGATCAGCAGCCCCAGCAAGTGGGGGACTTTGATCTTGTTGAGTAGCAGCGGCGCGCTCAGAATGATGATCAGTTCGAGCAGAAACTTCAATACCGGGTCCTCGATCGGTAAACTGCCGATGTGGAGGTTAAGCAGCGTCATCATCTAGCGGTTGGTTAAGCGGTTTAGCTCAATGGAAAATTTCGCGGTGCAGGACTTGTCGATGCTCGTGGTCTGCATTCCTTTGATCAGGTTCTTGTTATCGCGGGTCAGTTCCACGCTCAGTTCCATATTTCTGGCCGCCGAGGAATCGCTGGTATACTGCAGCTGAATGCTGGTGCTGTCGTATTTCGCAGAAAACACCCTGACGACCTTGTTATTATTGATCACACGCGTGTAGAGCCCGGTGGAGTCACTCACAAATTCCCAGGTGTTGGAACGCAGGTCCCCGATCACATATTCGCTGCAGTTGGATTCCCGGCATACGGATTTGGCTGCCCAGAGTCCGGCAATGTCATCAGGCCAGCGCTGGATCACAACAGCCGTGTCCGGCCGTGTAAGCAGGCTATCGCGCATGCGCAAAAGCGACTGATAATCAGCTTCCTTAATTGCAAATTCTTTCTCCCGCGCAAGTAAGCTCTGCTCGCGCACATCGAGCTCGTGCGCTCTTTCCTTGTCCTGGCAGCCGATTAACAGGCCGACGGCGATAAGGGTAGCAAGAAGGTATCTGTTAAATGCCATAGCAGGTGGTTCAGGTGGGAAATGCAGGCTGGCAAGTTAAAAAAGTATTCTTTTAAACAAAGGCAAAATCAACCCGAATGCGCTTGTAGCAGGCTACGGTAGCGGTCGAGCAGTCTGGATTTTGCAATGAAACCGATATAACGGCCCTGAGAATCAACGACCGGCAAATGCCAGGAACCGGTTCGGTCAAATTGGGTGACGATCCGCGCAACGGGCTCGTTTTCCGCGACGATCGCCGGGGGCTGGCGCACCAGCGATGCGACCGATAAATCAGCTTCATGTCCCGTCGTAAACAGGTAAGGATAAAGCTCCTTCACGAGGATCAAGCCGCGAAAAATCCCTTCCCCGTCCACCACTGCCAGGTAATCATGCCTGTTCTCATGTAATGCGTCCACGAAGTTTTCAAATGGCAGGTCAATATTTACAACGGGTACATCCTTGTCTATAAAATCCAGCGTATTCAATTGGGACAGCAGGTTCCGGTCGTGCTCCCGGGTGAATATTTTGCCTTCGTCGGCCAGCCTTTGCAAATCGGGGGAAATGGGAGAAAACCATTTGGAGATCAGGAACGACATTACACCCACCACCATCAGCGGAATAAACAGGTCGTATCCCGAGCTGGATTCCGCAATCAGAAATATGGCCGTCAGCGGGGCATAAAGCACGCCGCTCATGACGCCCGCCATGCCTACCAGTACCAGGTTGGCCACCGGCACATCGGAAATACCGATGAAATTGCAGAACAATGCAAACACGAACCCGAGCGTACCACCCGCAAAGAGCGAAGGCGCAAAATTTCCCCCGTTACCGCCGCTGAAAATCGTAATGGAACTGGCAAAGGCTTTCAGAAGACAAACAATCGTGAGAAACACGACAACCGCCCACCGCTGCCCGCCGACGATGCCGAAAAAACTGTTTTCCATTAGCTCGCCTACCTGCCCGTTGACCATCGCCTTGACGGTTTCATAACCCTCCCCGAACAATGGCGGGTACAGCACGCAAAGGACCGACAACATCCCCCCGCCGATCATGGCTTTTCTCAACCTCCCGCCTTTCAGCCTGGCAAAAAAACGCTCGACCTGATGTCCGATCACCACAAAATACCGGGCGTAAAGTCCACACAATGCACCCAATACGAGGTAAAATGGCAGATTGTGGTAATTAAACGGATGCCGGCTGCTGAAATGGAAGAGCGTTTCCTCATTGAGCAGCATCCTGGAAAGTACATTGCCGCAGACAGCGGCCAATACGAGGGGGATAAAATCGGTGAACACCACACCGGTAAGCAGTATTTCAACGGCGAACATCATCCCGGCGATCGGCGCGTTGAAAGCAGAAGCGATCCCCGCCGTCGCGCCCGCCGCCAGTAGTAATGTACGCTCGCGGTAGTCGAGTTTGTAGGTTTGTGCGAAATTAGACCCGATTGCCGAACCGGTTACCGCGATGGGGCTTTCCAGACCGGCAGAACCGCCAAGCCCCACGGTAATGGCACTTTGCACCACCTGGGAATACATTTTCACCGGAGCCACTATGCTGGAATTTTGAGCGATCTCGTGCAAAATGGCCGGTATGCCTTTGCGATCGTTACCGCCGAAGAACAAGATTACGACGAGGGATGTGAGCACAATCCCCAGGAAAGGGAATACCGCGTAGAAGAAAATCTGCGTTTCGAAATGGACCTTGTGGGTGATCAGGTTATGAATCGCGTGTACGAGCGATTTGAGGACTACGCCTGCCAGGCCGGCACTGCACCCCACCAATATCCCCGATAATATCAGAAACTGCGACCTGGTGAGAATGCTTTTAAGCCAAAAGATGATGACTTCATAGAGTTTGAACTTTCGTAAACTATACGCCGTCAACCCCCTTTTGAATTTCAGGAATGAGCGGAATTTTTTAATAGTCGCCTGTTTCACAATAATCAGCTTAGTCTCCTTTACAATACGCCCCGGTTAGCCCGGTTAAAGTAAAGGTAAAAATCTGAGCGGGGCAACCTTTGCCGGGCAACGTTTGCGGGGCAACCTTTGCGGGACAACCTTTGCAGGGCAACCTTTGCAGGGCAATCTGCTGGAATGCATTTAAAGCAATAGTACCTGTGATTATGCCCGCTGCATTACAAATTCAAAAGCGGCGCCTTTTCCGCTGTCGCTGACCACCTCGATCGTGGTTTGGTGCAGTTCGAGTATCTTCCGCACGATTGCCAGGCCGAGCCCCATCCCCTTCTGCCCCGACGGATACATTTCCGCCTGCTTGTAACGTTCGAAAATCTGCTCCTGATAAACCTTTGCTATGCCCACGCCCGTGTCGGCAACCCGGATTTTGACTCCGTTGCCGAACGCTACGAGGCGCACGGTAATCTGTCCGCCGTCAGGGGTAAATTTGAATGCGTTGTCAAGCAGGTTCTGAAACACCCGCTCCGTCAAGGCGATATCCGCTAAAACGGGCGGCAAAGCGGGAACTGTTTCCAACGACAACCGGATGTTTCGCTCGTCCGCATTCAATTGGTAGGATCCGAGAATGTCAGAAACCAGTTCATCCAAGGGGAATACCTCTTTTTGTACCGACACCACATTCGCTTCCAGCTTCGAATATTGAAACAACTGATCCACCAGCCCCGAAAGCTTGCGCGTTCCTTCCTGAACAATTGACAAATACCGCTCTTTCTCCGGCTCCGAAAGCGTATCTTTTTTGATCATCATCGTCTCGACATACCCCTGCATAATCGAAAGCGGCGTCCGCAAATCGTGCGAAACGTTGGCGATCAGCTCCTGCCGAAGCCGGTCGGTAGCGGTGATCTTTTCGATGTTATCGACGATCACATCGGCCATATCATTGAATGTGGAGGTCAATACCCCCAGATTCCCCGTTGCGTACCCATGCACGCGCGCAGCGTGATCGCCATCCCGGAACCGTTTCACAACCCCTGCAATGCTGCAAATGCTGTCGGTGATCAGAAAGAACGTGACAATCCCCACGACAAATGCACCGAGCAGTGCAGCGAAAAATATATAGGCCGACAATCGGAAGTTCAGGTCGTCGGTCAGCGAAGCGAGAATCTGCTTTTGGGTCTCGCTCGCGAGCACCGCATACACATACCCGACCCTCACGCCGTTTTCGAGCACTGGCGCCACCGAAAAAATACTGGCTTCGCCGGGATGTTTCGGATTGTCGCCCATAGGTTTGCCGGCATCCGAGGCCAGCCATTCCCGCACCTTCGCCATATCGACCTTCTTCATCTGCACCGAGGCCTGAGGTACCACGTAGTCGGTGATATTCCCCAGCGTATCGAGCAGGTATACTTCCACACTCGGGTTGGCTACCATGGTGGAATGGATGATGTCGTGCGTGACCGTGGTATCAGGCTTGCCATTTTTAATAGGCTGGGTAAATGTGGCCAGGTGCTGGGCAATGCCGCCGTACAACTGCTGGTGGGCCGTCATATAATACGATTTTGAAAACCGGGACGCGATCATGACAAATATGATGCCCAGGATAATCAGGAGGCTGGCGAAAACGCCGCTTATTTTCCAGAAGAGAAGGTTTCCTCCGATGGTTCTGACTGACATTTCAAAGATCTTCGTTAAACCGGTAGCCAATGCCCCAGGTAGTTAATACAAATACAGGATTGGAAGCATCGGCCTCGATTTTTCCTCTCAAACGGTTAATATGCGTATTGACCGTGTGCTCATACCCCTCGAAATCGTAGCCCCAAACGAGACTCAGCAGTTGCTTCCGGCTATAACTTTTCCCCGGATTGGAGGCCAGTAAAACAATCAATTCAAATTCCCGGGGCGACAAATCCAGCCGCTCTCCTCGCAGCATTACTTTACGCTTATCGATATCGATTTCCAACCCCGCAATGCTGATGAGTTGCGGCACCGGTGCTGCATAACGGGCTTTTTCCTCGCTTCTCCGGAATATCACCCGCACCCGGGCAATGAACTCCCGTACGCTGAATGGCTTGGTGAGGTAATCGTCGGCACCGGTTTCGAGGCCCATCACCTTATCTATTTCCTCCGACCGCGCGGTTAGCATCATAATAGGCGTCTGCCGGTCGGCTTGCCGGATTTTTCGGCAAATTTCCATGCCGTTCAGGCCGGGTAGCATTACGTCGAGTATAATGAGGTCAAAATTTTCGTCCTGCGCCCGCGCGAGGCCGTTCTGCCCGTTTTTTTCCGAAACCACTTTGCAGCCCAGGTCCGAAAGGTGTATCGAAAGCAATTCGGTAATGTTTGTATCGTCCTCGACGATCAGCACATTTTTGGTGTCCATATCCGCTGATTTTCTGCAAAGTTTACAAATAAAACAGCGCGGAATGCTGCTGTGATACTTTTGTTATAATTCCGTGACGCCGCCGGGATACCGTGTTTGTTGCTTTGCATCATCCAACGATTCAAAACGGAAACAGACATGATCAGATCATTCCTCGGGCTGTCGCTGACCGCCTTCATTTTCGGAGCCTGCACCGACGACCACGGCCCGCAGCCTACCGGCAAAACCTTGACCATTGAAAACGTGCTCGACTCGAAACCGCTCGTGCAATCGGGCACTTTCAAAGGTACCGGCACTCCGCCGGTAATATTGCCGGGACAATCGGTTTCGTTCTCATTTTCAGCGGCTAAAAACCAGCGCCTTACCTTCGCCACCATGTACGGTTGGAGCAACGACCTGTTTTTCGCCCCTGCCAATCCTGGGATCAGACTATACGACGACAGCGGCACTCCCGTTACCGGCGACGTTTCCGCGCAAATCAAACTCTGGGACAACGGTTCCCGCGTGAATCAGGCGCCCGGCATGAGCGTAACCCACCCGGGCACTGCCGAAGCTACACCCCGCAATATCAAGGAAGTGGCAGGAATGGACGACTACGGCCACACATTTCTGCCTGCCTCTCAGCTCATGAATGTGACGCTGGCTTATGACGGCAATTCCATGTTTACCATTACCATCAAAAACCAGTCGGGCGGCACCGCGAACGAAACGCCTTTCAGCCCGGGAGCATGGGCGATTTCTTATGTCGCCGGGGGAAACCAGCTTCTGCCTGAGCCTGTTTATTCCGAGGGCAAAGCCACGACAGAAGCATTGACCCGCATTGCCGAAGCCGGCGACAACGCTCCTATGAGTACCTGGCTCGCCTCGCAAACCGGCATTTTCACGCCACTTTCGCCAGTACTGGTTGTTATTTACAATGGTAGTGAAAACCCATTTTTCAAATCCGGTGAAAACGACCGGGGCGAAGGCTTAAAAGAACTCGCCCAGAAGGGCAATGCCGACGTCCTGGCCGCGGCATTGAAAATGAAGGCGGGTATCAAAAATGTCTATGTGCTTAAAGAACCTGCTAGTACGGTATTGTTGCCTAAAATCGGCGGAAATGCGGGCGGAAAGGTTTCACAGCCGCTTATGCTCGCATCCGGAGACCGTATCGCCATTGCTACTATGTACGGCTTTTCCAACGATTGGTTCTTTGCAACGAGCGGCACCGACATCGACGGCAATGCCAGCGGAGATGTCTCGGGGTCGGTGGGACTGTATGACAACGGCACGGCGATCGACCAGTTCCCCGGCGCAGGCATTACGCAGTTCAATCTTGCGGGCACACCATTGAATGAGAGTAAAGCCATCGCACCAGTCCCCAACCCGAACAAGTTCACGACGCTTCCGGCGATCAACAATATTATTAAAGTCACATTACAATAACAATGAAGAGACCAATCAATATCCTTTTACTCCTGCTCCTGATAGCGGGCACCACCTTCGCACAGAATGTAGAGATTCGTAAAAAACAGTACAACCTCGAATCGTCCGGTCTTGCGATACAGGGCTATGACCCGGTGGCCTATTTTACCATGAACAAGGCTATCGAAGGCAAAAAGGATCTTTCTGCCAACTATAATGGGGTTACCTACCGCTTCGGCTCGAAGCAAAACAAGGACGCGTTCATGCGTAACCCCGGACGCTATGAGCCGCAGTTCGGCGGCTGGTGCGCCTATGCCATGGGTAAGAAAGGAGAAAAAGTAGAGATTGATCCGGAAACGTTCAAGATCGTGGACGGGAAGCTCTATCTATTTTACAACAAATTCCTTAATAATACGCTCAAAAGCTGGAACCAGGACGAGGCAAGCCTGAAAACACAGGCCGATCGCAACTGGATGAAATTTGTGCCTTAAAAACTTGCAACACCTATGAAAAAAGTATTATTCGCAGCGACATTCATGCTCGCCGCCCACCTAACATTTGCACAGAAATCCGAAATTTTCGCGCCGAAGGGAAAGGCCATCAAAGGGTATGACGTCGTCGCTTTTTTCAAAGACGCAAGACCCGTTCAAGGTGCCGATAGTCTTACCTATCATTACAAGAACGCCGATTGGTTATTCGCTACCCGCGCGAATCTGGAAGCCTTCAAAGCGGCTCCGGACATGTACGTGCCGCAATATGGCGGCTACTGCGCCTACGGCACTTCCGAAGGGCACAAAGCGCCCACCGAAGCAGAGACGTGGACGATCGTCGGCGACAAGTTGTATTTCAATTATAATATGAAAGTCAAAAACAACTGGTCGAAAAAACGGGAAGAACTCATCGAAAAAGCAGATATGCAATGGCCATTGATCAAAGACAAGCAGTGATGAAAACGCAAACGCACCCGAAATGGTCCTGGTTGCTGCGGCTGGTAGCGGCAGTGATTATGTTGCAGACCCTCTATTTCAAATTTTCCGCAGCACCCGAATCCGTCTATATTTTCTCGACAGTCGGCATGGAACCCTGGGGACGTATATTCGTAGGCGTATTAGAGCTGATCGCCTCCATTCTGATCCTCATCCCCCGCACCACTGCCTACGGTGCCCTGATCGGCATCGGCGTGATGACCGGCGCCGTTTTCATGCATCTCACGCGCCTTGGCATCGTGGTGCAAAACGACTCGGGCAAGCTTTTTGTTATGGCATTAACCGTGCTTATCACCTGTTTGGTGCTCGTATACTGGCACCGCAGCAGCATTTCGGGTGTAAAGTTCCGCAGCTGACACGCAAACCCCATCTTCTCAAAACGGGCATTGTTTTTGTCCCCCCATTTCAAAACGAACGACATGAACAGGCAACTTACAAAATCAATCGAAACCGCACTGGCACAGATCAGCACGATGCTGGACGCATTATCCGACGAGCAATACAAGCGCAGCCTGCCGGTACTCTCGGGTGCTTCGCTCGGCGGGCACGTACGCCACGTGATCGAGTTCTTTACCGAGCTCGATCGCGGTTATCAAACAGGCAATGTAAATTATGACGCCCGGCTGCGGGACAAGGCCATTGAGCAACGACGGGAACTCGCTTTGGCCACATTACGCCGGATTTCGGCTTCGATGGGCAAGGAAAACAAAGCCCTTCTGCTAACCACCGCCACCGAGGCTGGTGATACCGGTTTCCAGGTTGTCACCAACTATGAACGGGAGTTGGTTTACAATCTCGAACACGCGGTACATCATATGGCATTGATGAAAATAGGCATCCGGGAACTCACGGCGCTGCAACTGCCGGAGAGTTTCGGAGTAGCCAGCTCCACCATCCGATACCGCCAGGCCCAATGTGCACTGTAACTTACATTCCAACCGGGAAAGGTGCATTCCTGACATCCAACCGGGATGAACGCACCGATCGTGCGCCCGCGGAGCCGCCCGTAACGCGCAGCTTGCCCGGCGCGCTCACCTACCCGAAAGACGCCCAGGCCGGCGGCACGTGGATCGCATTGAAAGGACGGGGCGACGCAGCGGTGTTGCTCAACGGAGGCTTCAAAAATCATGTGCGCATGTCTTCCTACCGCAAAAGCCGGGGCCGGGTTATGGTGGAAATTGTGGAAGCAGCTTCTCCGGCTGATTACTTTGAAACCATGTCTTTAGAAGGTATCGAACCCTTTACGCTCATCCTGTTCACGGAAGGCAGGCTCATGCGTTGTACCTGGGACGGTATCCGGAAGCACCGAAACGAGCTTGACGCGCATCAGCCGCATATCTGGTCTTCTGCGACATTGTACCATGAAGAAGCCCGACAAATGCGGGTCCGAAAGCTGCAACAATGGTACGGCAGCACGGCCGTCAATATGAAGAGCATTCTGGATTTTCACACACAAAACGATATCACATTCGATGCCTGCCAGAGCTTCCACGGACATCGGGATGCCATGGCTACCGTGAGCGTCACGTCCATCGATCTGACCAGCCCCGAGCCCGTCATGCACTACCACGACCTTCGGACCGGAACAACATCAGTGACGCGACCGGCCCCCGTCATCCCACACCGGGACACTTCGTTCCACAGCCTCCGCTGGAAGGCGAAACGCTTCCTGATCCGCCTCCGAAACTGGGAATACTGGCCATTGGAATGTGTTTACCTGCCCATGGTACTACCATGGCTCTGGCTCAGCGTAAAGGCGCGTGCGGTCTGCTTTTTCGGCGCAGCCAATCCCTCGATGCGGTATGCGGGTTTTGCGGGAGAACGCAAGAGCAGGATTTACGCACTTATGCCCAAGGGTTCGTACCCTGAAACCCTGCTATGCGAAGCGGGAATCCCGAAGCGAAAAGTACAGATGCTATTGAATAATTCTTCCCTGAAATTCCCATTAATTGCCAAACCCGATATCGGCGAACGCGGTGTGCAGGTGAAGCTTCTAAAAACCGAAGGCGACCTGGAAGACTACCGTCTGCACAGCCGGGTCGACTTCCTCTTGCAGCCCTACATCGATTACCCGAATGAAGCCGGCATATTCTACTATCGGATGCCCGGCGAACAAAACGGGCACATTTCAGGAATCGTCGGGAAAGCGTTTTTGAGCGTTACGGGCGACGGGAAATCGGATATTCTCACACTGCTCATGCAAAGTGAACGGGCTATTTTACAGCTCCCCGCTCTGCATATGATCCTGGGAGAACGAATAAGATCGGTTCCTGCTGTGGGCGAAAGAATGCGCCTGGTTCCCTACGGCAACCACAGCCGCGGCTCGAAATTCACCGACGAACGCCATCGAATTACGCCTGCACTCACGAATGCGATCGACCGGATATGTGTGCGAATACCTGGTTTCCATTTCGGTCGGCTGGATATCCGTTTCAAAAGCTGGGAAGAACTCGAAGCCGGACAACATTTTTCCATCATCGAACTCAACGGTGCGGCGAGCGAGCCGACGCACATTTACGATCCGAAACATTCGCTGTTCTTCGCCTGGAAAGAGATTTACCGGCATTGGAAAATACTTTTAGAAATCAGCATGGCAAATGTGCGCGACGGCGTACCGCAGATGACGTTCAGGGATGGGTGGGCGATGGTAAGGGAGCATAAGGGGTATTTGAAGTTGATGCAGAAGGCGTAATTTTAACGTTAGGCATTTTAAAGAAGGAAGCGGCCCATTGCCTTACAACGCATTATACACCAAATGCGTCTAAGTTATAAATCAGTTACATCATGCAAAGACTAATTCTTCTCTTTCTGCTCCTCTTATGGGCATTTACCGGTTGTAAACGCGATAAAAACGCAGAACCTGAGCCGCAGCCTATGCCAGAGGTTGCGGGCATCGTCGGTAAATGGCACCTGGTAGAATCCCGATACACGTCGGGCGACTCAACGGTAGTGAAAGACATGACCAACGAGCCACAAAAGGCCTTTTCAATACGTTTCGACGGCGTGATGCTATACGACGGATACGGGTCTTGCTGCGCAATATCTGAATATGAGATAAACGGAAATGTATTTAAGGTAAAACCGCAGAAAGATGTGCCCTACAACGAAAATTGCGGCCTCGTCGATTGCCTGGCCTGCCCGAAACTGATCATTACGCAAATAGGCGACGAAATGACGATTGAGTCATGCCTGGGCGCAGTCAACAAGTATGTGAGGAAAAAATAGAAGCGTATACCATCCAGAGCTATTCATCAAACTTCTTTGCGGGCGCTCTACCGACACCCATTAACCGTTCACTAAGAACCCCTCAATCCCCTCATTACCAGTTTGATATTTTCTTAATTTGCACGTACCGCACTTCGCGGGTTACTTTCCTTCTACATGATCTGTGACTCAAACTTCTGCACTCATGAAGCATGGCCATTGTTACCTCGCATTGATTGTACTCCTTTCGTCTTGCTTCAAAAAGAAGGAGCAAGCGGAAAAACCGGCGTCGGACAGCACAGCGCGGATTACGGTTTGCTACAACCCCAAAACCACCGATGCCGAATGGTATAGTTCCGGCAAAAAAGCGCCCATGCTCGACGGATTGAAGGGCATCGATTTCAAGATTACCACATCCAGTCCTGAGGCACAGGCTTACTTCAACCAGGGCCTGATGCTCTCCTACGGCTTCAACCACGCCGAGGCGGCCCGGTCGTTTTTCCAGGCCACCCGGCTCGATTCGACCTGCGCTATGGCTTACTGGGGTTATGCCTACGTGTTGGGTCCCAATTACAATGCAGGGATGGAGCCCGACAACTTTCAGCGGGCCTGGGCCGCCACTCAAAAAGCACAAAAACTGGCAACCCAATGTACTCCCAAAGAAAAGGCGTTGATCGAGGCATTGACCGCGCGGTACACGGAAGTCCCTCCCGCCAACCGGGCACCGCTGGATATCGCATTCGCTGCCGCTATGAAAAAAGTGTACGACCAATTCCCTTCCGATCCCGACATCGGGGCATTGTACGCCGAAGCGCAAATGGACCTGCACCCGTGGGATTTATATGACAAAAAAACAAAAGCGTCCAAGCCCTGGACGCCGGCGCTACTGGCCGTCCTGGAAAACCTGTTGAAAAAGAACCCGCGGCATCCGGGCGCGCATCACCTGTACATACACGCCGTGGAGGCCTCCGCCACGCCGGAAAAAGCGCTGGCCTCGGCAGCGTTACTCGATTCGCTCGTTCCGGGTGCCGGCCATCTGCTCCACATGCCGTCGCATATTTACATCCTCACGGGCGACTATCATTTAGGCTCGCTTTCCAATGTAAGTTCAGTCAAAGCAGACAGCAACTACATCACCGCCTGTCACGCGCAAGGCGCCTACCCGCTCGCCTATTTCCCGCACAATTACCACTTCCTGGTGGCTACCGCCGCCCTTGAAGGCAACTCCAGGCAGGCCTGGCGCGCTGCGCGGAAAGTACAGCATTATACCGCGAAGGAGGTAATGCGCCAGCCGGGATGGGGCACACTTCAGCACTATTATACCATCCCCTATTATGTAGCAGCAAAATTCTCGATGTGGGATACCCTGCTGGCCGAGCCCAGCCCGGGTAAGGACCTGATTTATCCGCGGGCAATCTGGCATTACGCAAGAGGAATGGCCTTTCTGGGTAAACACGACCTGCCCCATGCACAGGAAGAAATGAAGTCGCTCAACGCATTGGCTTCCGACACGACGCTCAAAGACATCACGGTCTGGAACATCAATACTTCGGTCGACCTCGTGCAAATCGCCTCCAATGTATTATCGGCCGGTATCGCCGCACAGCAAAACCAGCTCGACAAATCGGCGGCCCTGCTCGGGGAGGCCATCGCCCTCGAAGATAACCTCAACTATAACGAACCGCCCGACTGGTTTTTCTCCGTCCGGCATCACCTCGGAGCAGTATTGCTCAAAGCCGGAAAGAGCGCAGAAGCGGAACGTGTCTATCGTCAGGACCTACTGACCTGGAAGAAAAACGGCTGGGCATTGATAGGTCTCCATAATGCTTTGGTACAACAGAAAAACACCGGCGAAGCGCAGGCGGTCAAATCCGCGTTTGATAAAGCCTGGCAGCATGCCGACATTAAACTTGCGGCGTCGTCCAGCATTGCAGATTAAGGTTTTGAAGCAGGGATGGGTTTTCAAAATGCAAAGCCGATCCCTGCTTTGGCTTGGAGTTCGCCATAATTTACTTTGAAAAACCGTTTTTGCAGGCTCAATCCTGAATAGCTAACCGTCGCGTCGAAATAAAGTTTGTTGAACAAACGTTGCTGATAACCAGCTAAAATCCCTGCCGAAGTATCCCAGGAACTGAAAACGCCACGTTGTGGATCAACCGGTACAACAAAACGGATAGCGGATCGGGCATAATTGTATGCAAACAGAGGGCCTGCATACAGGCCCGACAGATTATCGGACGCTTTCCCCCTTCGTAACTGGCGTTTTTGCAGATAGTACCAACGAAATTGCGCTTCCACGATCGCTGAGAAAGAACTGCGTCCAAATGAAGAATTGGTTGTTTCATTCCAAATGCCCAGATTAACGGATAAAGGGCTCTTTCCCAACTTCCGCTCATAGCTCACCTCGCCTCTGATCGACTGATTTTTAAGGCTGACATTCACATCTGGCAGTCTGATCTTAAAATGCTGTTTCACAAAATAGTCACAATGTAAAACATCGCATAACGGGCCCGTGCTGTTTCGCTTCCAATCACCGAAGGCAAGTCCGAGGAGCGAGCGGGATGCGATCACGGCGTTTCCGGTGCGGACGCCAGGCAACGGCACGTTACCGGTTCCATATAATGATAAGTATGGTGTGACATAATACAAACCCAGCGAAAAATCGAGGAATCCGTTCGACAGGAACCGACTTTGAAACCCATATGCGACACTGAAATGTTGCCTGGGCCGCTCACTCTGTATGGCGGCGAGTGACCTTTCATACGCGACCCCCAGATAACTTCCACTGAAATTATTGGCACTTTGCTGTCGGGCAATCCGCTTGTTCATTTCAAAATACCACCTGCTTCCGATACTCGCAAACATATTTCTGCCACTCAATTGCCGTTCGAAACGATCGATGGTGATAACGCTCCCCAGCCGGTTTGTCCGCGAAGTTAGTGCCGCTTCTACGGACATGGCTGGCAAGAGTTTGTATTCAAACGTGGCGCTAAACCCAATCCCATTATAAGTCGTTGAGGAGTACCCCAGCTTGAACATCTTCCGCGTAGGCACTTTGGTCATGAATACATTCTCATAGCGGTCGATAAACCGCTGCTCCACCACAGGGCTATGCTCTTCCGTAAATGTGACGGATGTAGTGTCCTGAGCCCGGGAACCCGAACCCAATACAACCAGCAAAACAAATACACTTAAAAATCGAAGCATCGATGGTTCCAGATGTAGCCTGCGGTGATTGCAGGTTCATCACAAAGAGGCAACGAGTTGCTTAAATCGTTGTATGGGCCTAAAAATTTCGTTTGGACTGTCACAAACCGAGGCCGATCAATATCTGGAAAAAGCCGGCTCGTTTGACGAAGTTTTTATCGCGTCAATAACCTAAACATCCATCGCGTCGTACACGATCACCTTGTCCCACAGATGGCTGCAATCTTTGATAAATTTCTGATGGATCGGGTGGTCCTGGTAGGTTGCCTGGCCGGCAAGGTCTTCGAAAAACATCAGTTCGGACACCGCCCAGCTATTATCCACGACATCCCTTTTCTCGGTGCTCGCCGCCACGCCAATGCGAAGTTCCTTGATCGCCTCAATCTTTCGCAATGTCTTCAGACCTTCGATGATCCGGTCACGATCGGCCACCGAACCAGGATTTTTAAGCCAGAAAAACACGTGATGGACCAACGGGGTTTTACTTTTCGCCGGGGTAGCCGGGGCCGCAACCGACGCTGCAGCGCCTGCTGCAAGCGTGACAGAGCTTGCAATGAATTTACGACGGGAATTTGTCATAGTAAGTGTTGAGATATATTGGAAAATTAAAAATGCATAGTCCTCGGCGAAAAACAACCTGACTTTCTCGCTACAAACAAGGGCTCACCGGTAAGGCGCGCGATGAACGGCTATGAAACAAAATCCACGGCCGCGAATAGATTGATGAAGCGGTCGAAGATAGGAAGGAAAGCTGGCTACTGAAAGCCCGGAGGGTCATTTTCGAAGTTAAACACCGGTTTTCATTCAAACGATATTAGACGTTTATCGATGAAATATCAAGGTTCTGGAACTTATAAGTCCATCTTCGCTACTTGTAGTTTGCATTGTGGCAATCAGTTTTTCGTCAATGAGGTTTGCCGTTCCTTTGTACGTAAAAATTACGCCGGAGCTGGCACGGGTATAGTTAAGTACCATTTTGCCCGGCTCGTCAATTTTCACATTGTATACCGGTATTTCAATTGCAAAAGAGGGGAGAAATTCATCCATTGTCAAAACACTATCACTGGTAGCAATGTTTAACATATTCGGACCACCTCGTTCAATTTTCCAAAATGTCTGAAATTTGAAGATACCCGAGTCTGCCGGTTCTGTCCTCCAATCTCCAATAAATGGCGTCGCCCGATCAGGCTTTGGATCTTTCGAACAAGCGGTTAACAATGCCAGGCACGTCGCAAAAAGATAAATTAGCTTTTTCAAAGTGGAGTGTATTTTAAGGATATGCCCGAAATATACTAAGGTTTCAAAAGCTACTTTTTGTTGAGAGAAAATTTTTGTAACTCCGAGGTAACTGGCGCAAAAAAGCCACTTCCCATCCGGGATGAGCGGTAGCAGATATAAATTGAGACTGACTCATGCCCGGCCGCCAAAAACTTTCGATGAATCTGCAACGGTAGAAGGGTTCTCCATTGCCAATCGAGTGATACCATGACGATTTCCGCTGGACTTCGCATAGCAGGTATTAAGATCTACCCGCGATGCGCTATTGGACCGGTGCATGCAGCGTTTTGACCGTTTAATAAGTCGAATGAGGAGAAAGTACTTAACTCCCAATTATAATTTATATTAAAGCGTAAAAGTAATTCGACAGACCCTCTTATTATAAGGAGTTCTTTGAGGACTATGTCGGTTGTTTACCCTCCTCAAAATTTATGAAAAGATTTTTACCCATTCTTCTTGCACTGGTATCCAGTTGCTCTTTAAGGCAATATACACTTCAAGTTGCAGATCCACTTCAGTTATACGGCCAAGGAGGTGTCGACCTGGCACCAGTTACTGAATTGCGAATTGACGACACTCTCACTGTCATTACAAAAAGCAAAAAAAGACTGGCGAAAACATCGAAGGCGTATTACAAATCAACTGCCTATTGGACGATGGGCGCTTCACGCAAAACAAAAATTATTCGAGTTAGGCGGTTAAGCCGGAAAGCATACAAACGCAGTTATGCATTATACACCTTCTCTAATGAGACATCGGAACGTGCCAGCGGGAACACCAGCCGCCGAGCAAGTACAAGCAAACCCTATAGAAGCACTCCGAGTACCGGCGCCACCATTTACACCGGTCCACGTGGCGGCCATTACTACATAAATTCAAAAGGCAATAAAGTGTATGTAAAAAGCGGAACAGCGCACTCGTCCCGAAGCTCTGCCCGCCGATCATCATCATCGAGTTCATACCACAAATCCTCTGGATCCTCCTACCGAAAGTCTTCTGGCAGTTCCTTTCGGGGATCCA
This sequence comes from Dyadobacter sp. BHUBP1, assembly GCF_050587785.1. NCBI lineage: Bacteria > Pseudomonadati > Bacteroidota > Cytophagia > Cytophagales > Spirosomataceae > Dyadobacter > Dyadobacter sp. BHUBP1. Next base: position 411,317 of record NZ_JBOBIH010000004.1, on the reverse strand, counting down.
CGGGCAGTTCGTACCGCCGAAAATAAGCGTTCACTATAAACCTCCCCTAATTCATGAAAAAGCTATCCTACCTAATTTACTTCTTAATGTTCTTCACTGCTACCGCTTGCTCTTCCGACGACGTCGATCCGGGGGGCGGAGGATGCGGCACACATAACGGAAAGTCGCTACACAAAGGCCCCCAAGGTGGCTGCTATTACATTAATTCAAACGGGAATAAGACGTATGTTTCAAGGAGTGAGTGCAACTGTTGACTTTTAATATCCCTAATCATGAAGTTTGGATTTCGAAAGCCGTCTATAAAGAAGAGAATTGCAGCAAGAACAAGTGTGAAACGAGTTGTTCGCCTTAGCCTTGGTTTGAAAACCCAGAAGAGAGCATGCATTAAATAGTTGAAAATTTTTCTATTTTTAGGACGGTATAAATATGACCGATGTGCCGCCGAAACACAATGTCAAACCTCACCACCCGGCTTATTGTTAGCAGAATCAACACCATGAAACCGAAATCTCTTACAGGAATTTCCAGTCTGCCGGGCTCCGTCGTGGCAATTCGATTTATTGTGATATTTATTAGCTTTGTATGGTCTTCATTAATAATTTCAACAATTAATTCATCAAGTTTTCATTGGCCGGATGCAGTCAACCTCCTCTATCCAAGCGTACTTGTAGCATGCATGTTATACGCCCTAATGAAGTTCTCAGGCATCTTTTACAATGACGAAAATGTGATAATTCAAAACTTCTATGGGAAAGTGATTTACCCGAAATCCGAATTCCTTGACATCCGAATTGTATCATCATTTTTCTCGCTGTATCAGATCTGCTTTCGAGATGGTCGCAAATTCTTGTTTGGCGAACCTAACCGTTATCTGGCATTCGCTGACAGTACGGCCAGCAAAGTAGAAGAAATGAAGAAAAAATTACTTTGAGTTTGTCGAAGATTCGAATAATAAAATAGAGTCTATAACAGGTTTAATGCCTTTAAGTTGTCAGCAGATAAAATTGCCAACACAAACCCTCATAATAAGACCCGTTTTGCCATTTATCCAGATTGATTGCATCAGGATTACGATTAGTTTAAACCTCACCTCTCAATGGCCCGATATTTATTTCCGCTGGTTTTAGTTTTTATCCTCTCATGTAAAAAAGACAAGGATCCGGTTCCCGATCTGACTCGTGATCTCGTTGGAGTCTATCAGACAAAAAACACTCAGGAGGTCCTTGACGATATTAACGTGACTATCACAGTTCGCTGGACAATTGATAAATTGTCTGAAAAAGAGATTCGGCTGACGCACGAGGAGGAAACGGTTTTTGATGGGGACGGATGGCAGGATTATATTGATTCAATACCACCCAGGAAAGTAATTTTCGACAAGGTTGAACTGACTGAGCCTGACAAATTCCAAATAAAACAAAAGGTAGAGTCGACGATCGATGGCGTAGTTCAATCCTCGGACATCGAGATTACAGCAGAGCTCGCGGGCAAGCATCTGGCCGCCAACATTAAGGAGACATTCAAAGGAAGTAGTTACCAAGGGGATGTTTTGCTGAAAAGGCAGTAAGGCAACAGCCCCCTCAATCCCCTCGCCTCATTCCTAAACACAATCGCCATTATCAAAAAAGCTCCGCAACGGCATGCGGAGCTATCTCAAAAATCAATTTACACGGGCTATTGGATAGCCGCATTCAGAAATCGACGATTTTGTTAAAAAACGGCTTTGGTTGCAGTTTTTCATCAAACAGCAGCGGGTAATCCTTCCGGCCGCGCACGGGAAAGTTATCCAGCCAGGTCGTTTTGTCCGACACATTCCAGAAAGTAACGCCCGTAAGTGCACCGCGGTTTTTACGGAATGTATTGAAAAGCATTTCGTACTGCGCGGCCTGCCTGGTAAAAGCTTCCGCCGGCACGGGGGCATTGTCTGCCTCCGTACGCTCGCGCCGGCCGTGTTCTTTTACGTGCACCGACACGTCCAACTCGGTAACCTGCACCGCCAGCCCCAGGCTTGCAAACCGGCTGATCGACTCTTGCAATTCGCTTTCCGAAGGCTCATATACAGACCAATGCCCCTGCAAACCTACGCCATGTATGGGTACATTCTTCTCTTTCAGTTTTTTGACTAACTGAAAAATCTTCTCCCGCTTGGCACGGTTCTCGGTGTTGTAATCATTGTAAAAAAGCTTTGCGACAGGGTCGGCGGCATGGGCATATTCGAATGCTTTTTCAATATAATCCTCCCCGATGATCTCATAAAATTTCGACGCGCGGTAAATGCTCGTCCCTGTGTCGGGTACGGCCTCATTTACCACGTCCCAGGCGTAAATCTGCCCTTTGTAACGCCCCACGACGTCGGTAATGTGCTGTTTCAGGCGTTCGAGCAGCACTTCGCGTGTCACTTGCCCACCCGCGGTGTCGGTGAAAAACCATGAGGGCGTCTGGTTATGCCAGCAGAGCGTGTGGCCGCGCACTTTCATGCCGTTCTTTTTCGCAAATGCAACGATCGCATCGGGCGCTTCCCAGGCATAGCGGCCGGGCTCCGGGTGGATCGGGCCCATTTTCATCGCGTTTTCAGGTGTAATACTGTTGAACTGCTTCGCGATGAACTCCGCCTCCGGCCCCGAGAGGTTCCTCGGAGCCACGGCCACGCCTACCGGAAAGTAATCTTTGTAGGCATCCTTCAAAGTCTTTTGCTGCGCCAATGCGGCGGTCGACGCCAGTAGCGCGGCCAGAAACAGGGGAGTTTTTTGCATACCTATATTTTTACACTTTTACCCGTCGCTACCGATTTATAAATGGCTTCCACCACGCGGATATCGCGCAGGCCTTCTTCACCGGGGGCGATCAGGTCGGTGTTGTTTATGATGGCGAGGCAATCCTCATCCATTTGCTTGGCTTGCTGGCTTTTGATGGGGAAATTAATGAGGGTGCCGTCCGACATGCTTCCTTTGTTGCCGTTGTAACCGGACTGCGGCTCCATTTTGAGCCAACCTTTTTCGTAGTTCACTTGCAGGTAGTTCATATTAATCCCAAAACTGGTCTGGCATGCTGCCTTCGCCCCGCTTGGAAAGTCGAGCATAAACATCATCGTTTCTTCTACCTCCTTATAAATGTCGGGACGGGTCGTCGACGCCTGTGCGATCACGCTCACGGGCTCCTCACCCGTAGCCAGGCGCGCGCCCTGCAATGCGTACACGCCCATATCGCCCATGCAGCCGCCTCCCAACGCCTTTTTCTGCTTCCAGTGATCAGTGCGGGCGTCGAAGTACCCGGCGGCGCTGTTGACCATCTTCACTTTTCCGAACTTCTGTTCTTTTGCCACTTTCATGTAAGCCTGGATATTCGGGTCGTGCTGGCAACGGTAGCCGATCGCCAACTTCACCTTGTTGCTTTTGCAAGCCGCGATCATCGCCTCGCAATCGGCCACGGACGGAGCCATCGGCTTTTCGCAAAACACGTGCTTACCGGCTTTCGCGGCCCGTACCACGTACTCGCGGTGCATGGACGGCGGCAATACGACGTACACGATGTCGATGTCCGGGTTCTTAGCGATCTGGTCGAAGTTCTGGTAATTGTAAATGTTCTTGTCGGGAATGTTGTATTTGGCTTTCCATGCCTCGGCTTTCGACGGTGTGCCGGTAACGATGCCGGCGAGATAGCATTTTTCCGTCAGTTGCAGCGCGGGGGCGAGCAGGTCGGTGCTGTAATACCCCAGGCCCACGAGCGCGATGCCGAGTTTATCCTTTTTCGGGGAAGTAGCGGCGATCAGCGGGTTTCCTGACAACAAAGTAGCGGCCCCGGCCAGGGTTAATGTCGATAAAAAATCGCGTCTTTCGATTTGCATAGCTTGGATGATTGAATGCTTTTTGGATGAGATCATCGGCACGGATGCGCCGGTACAGCTTTAAAAGCCGGTACCGGCGCCCGTTTCACTAAAATATTGGCATTATTTCCGTTTGTTGAAGCACAATCGACACGATCGTGCCGGCATCAGGGTACAATCGGGACGATCGCGCCGGTCGCGTCACGCACGAGCTCGCGTACCTTCATGTTACGCAAGTGGGTTTTTCCCGATAATTCCGAATCATGGTAAAAAATGTACCATTTGCCTTTGAACTCGACAATGGAATGGTGGGTCGTCCAGCCCTCTACCGGTTTCATAATCACTCCCTTATAGGTAAATGGCCCGTAAGGCGAGTTACTTTCCGCATAGCAAAGCAAATGCGTGTCGCCGGTGGAATACGAGAAATAGTATTTGCCATTGAACTTGTGCATCCATGCGCCTTCAAAAAACCGGCGGTCGTGATCTCCGCCAAGTAGCGGCTTACCATGCTCATCCAGAATCTGTACATCACGGGGCGTTTCGGCAAATGTGCGCATATCGCCGCTCATTTTGGCCACTTTGGCGCTCAATGCAGGCTCCTGATCGTGGCCTTTCCCCAGATCAGTGGAAAGCGTTTTGTCATACTTCCCCGAATACCAGCGCTGCAATTGCCCGCCCCAGATACCGCCGAAATACATGTAAGTCTGCCCGTCGGTATCGGTAAAAACGGCCGGATCGATGCTGTAACTACCCGGAATCGGCTCAGGTTCTGCTCTGAAAGGCCCCGCAGGCGATTTGGAAGTAGCTACGCCAATGCGGAAAACGTCCTGCTTGTCCTTGACCGGGAAGTACAAATAGTAAGTACCGTTTTTGAATGCGGCGTCAGGCGCCCACAACTGGCGCCCCGCCCAGGGAATGTCTTTCAAATCCAGCACCACGCCATGGTCGGTTACCTTGCCGCCAATAGCGTCCATCGAATACACGTGGTAATCCCGCATATTGAAATGGCCGCCCTCATCGTCCTGCGGCACATTGGCCTCGATATCGTGGGAAGGGTAAATGTAAATTTTGCCGTTAAAAACATGTGCGGACGGATCGGCGGTGAACAGGTCGGTGACCAACGGTTTCACTTTGGCTTGCTGGCAAAGGCCCGTTTCCAGGCCAATGCTGCCAATTGCCGCCAGGGCCATGAAACCGGCCGATAAAAAGCTGCGGGTCATATGAATAGGCTGATTAATAAGGTTTAATATCCGGAATTTTGTGGAAAAGCAGGACCGTCCACTACTCTATCGATCTGCGACTGAGGAATTGGCCTTAACATATTGAAATCCTTCACGTAAGGTGCCGCTTCCTGGTTCCACTCCTGCACGCGGCGTACGAGCGATCGCGTCCGCACGAGGTCGTGCCAGCGCTGCCATTCGCCGAAAAATTCGCGGCTGCGCTCGTCGAGGATAAAATCCAGGGTAACATCCGCTGCTGTGATGGTCATCGCTGCGACGGCTGCCGCATTCTGAGCGGTGGTATTGCTCTTGCGGTATGCCGCACGCTGCCGCACGACGTTGATCAGGCTGGCGGCCTTCGCAGCGTCACCGGCTTTGAAATACGCCTCCGCACCGGTCATGTACACGTCCGAAAAGCGGTACAAAACGCAGGGACGCGTCGAGGGATCGTTGAAATTAGCCCCTCGGCTCGGGTCCATGAATTTTTTCAATGCCGGGAAAATTCCATTGTTCCACATGCTCGGTGGCACCACAATGCCCTTGAATGGCCGGGTACCGACAAATTGCGGCGCGCCAGGCACCTCGTAGTCAGGCAGCCACACGGCGGTATCCTGTCCAACAACGGTAGTATAGCCGATCCCGCGGCTGTTGTTGGCCGCATTGGCCGTATTGGTAACGGAAGTATTGGAAATGTAAACGGTATAAAACGAGTTGGCGAAACGCGAATCCACATCCCGATGGGTAAATGCCTGATCGAGGAAGTAGTTCTTGCCAGCGTGCGGGCCGGTGGGCCATTTGTCGGAGTTAGGACGCATGCGGACATACGGACGACCGTAGTATGAATCACGGATCATGCCCGAAGTACCGCTATTGACAAACCCACCCGCGGCGTTCTTGAAGGAATTGATACCGCTGTTGTTGGGATAATTCCAGTTTGTAAACCATGGCGAAAGATTCTGCGCCGCGCCGCCGCCGGCTGCTCCACCGACATTGTAATAGCCATATTTAGGATCGAGGACGTGATCGCTCACAAACATGGTTTCCTTTCCATAGTCATTGGCGGGTACGAACGCATCGCCGTAATCCTGCCAGAGATCCAGCCCGTAAGCCGACTTGCTGGCGATGATCTCGTCACATAATGCAGCTGCTTTGCTAAAATCCGCCGCGGTATTGTTCAGCCAGCCCCGGGTGAGGTATGCTTTGGCGAGCAGGAACTGCGCCACGGGTTTGGTAGCCGCTTTGCCCAGGAACGGCGCAGTAGGCTGGTTGGGCAGATCAGCCGCAGCTTCTGTTAAATCTTTAATAATCAACTCATACGCCTGCGCCGCGGGCTGGCGGGACGCCGCCTGCGAGGGCACGGTGATAAACTCGGTATGCAAAGGCACGTCGCCCCAGGTTTGCACGAGGTAGAAATACCAGAAGGCCCTGAGGAACTTGGCCTGTGCGAGGTATTGCTTCCGGGTCGCCTCGGGCAGGTCGATGGTCTGCCCGTATTGCAGCACGCCGTTCAGGGTATTGATATCCTGGAACGCAACGCCCCAGGCCGAACCGAAGTTACTGCCGTTCAATCCATTATAAGTGTAAGGAATGGGCGTTCCCGCGCTGAGCCCCTGGATAAACTCGTCGGTACCGGCCTGCATTTCGACGGTAAAACCTTCGGTCCCCCACTGGCTGCGGATATCGTTATACACCCCGGCGATGCCGCCGAGCACGCCCGACGGGCTATTGAAATACGAGGGGACGATCTGGGATTGCGGATGTTCTTCGAGTACTTTTTCACAACCGGAGCTCAGCAATGCGACCATGCCGGCGGTGATGAATATTTTGATGGATTTCATAGTCGGATCAGAATTTAAGGTTTACGCCCACGGTGAATTGCCTTACCGGCGGGTTATTGAGGTTTACGGCGATTTGTCGCTCCGGCGCGCCGCGCTCGCTGGCCCCCTGGGGGTTGAGCGTCGACTGTCCGCTGGCATAGCTATTTCCTTCCGGATCAATCGCCAGGTTATCCTTCACGAGCGGTGAATAGATGATGAACGGGTTGGTGAGGTTCACGTAAATGCGGGCCGACGAAGCGCCGATCTTCTTGATCACATCGCTCGCGAACGTATAACCGAGGTTGATGCTCCGGCATTTGATGAACGAGCCGTCGTAATACCCGAGCGTCGATCCGAAGTTGGCAACCGCACTGCTGGCGTCGGGTGCCGGGAATGCGTTGGTCGGGTTGGTATCGGTCCAGTAATCCGTTTTCACCTGGTTAACACGGCTCTGGTTGAAGAATGCAAACCCGCCCGAACCTGTGGAATTACCTGTCAGATAAGGCACAAGCACTTTCATGCCCATCCGCGCATAGGTAACGATCGAGGCATCGAAGTTTTTGAAGCTGAAACGGTTGGTAAGGCCGCCCTCCCATTTGGGTTGGAAATTACCCAGGATCTGGCGGTCGCTCGCGTCGATTTTGCCGTCCGCATTCAAATCCTCGACCCGGATTTGCCCCGGATATTGCACAGGCGACACCTGCTTGGCCAAAGTACCGTTCTCCGCGTCGGCAAGCTGCCAGATGCCCAGTTTTTTGTAATCATAAATCACTGAAAGCGGCTGTCCGACAAACCATCCCGCGCCAAGATTGGCTTTTTCCTGCGGTGTGGTCAGCTGGGTGATTTTCTCGCGGTTGAAGAAATAGGTCGCGTCCACGCTCCAGTTGAACCCTTTCGGTTTTCTGGCAATCTCAAAAGTAACGGCCACTTCCAACCCCTTACCTTCGGTTTTCCCCAGGTTTTTCAGGGTAGAACCGGCGCCATTGCTCGGCGGAAGCGGTACCGACAGCAAAATATCCTTGGTTTTTTGGTGGTACCAATCCACCGAACCGGTAATGCGGTTATTCAAAAAACCGAAATCGACTCCAATATCGACCTGTGATGTCGATTGCCAGCTCAGGTTGCTCGCCGGGAGGCTCGTAACGGTGTAGGCCAGCTGCTGCCCGGCGGTACCCGTTCCGAAATTGTAGTAACCGGCCGATAATGCACCCAGTGTCGCATATGCGCCCACGTTGCGGTTACCCGACACGCCCCAGCCGCCACGCAGTTTCAGGTTCGAAACAAAATCCACACTTTTCATGAACCGTTCCTCGATCACATTCCAGCCAAGGCCGATGGCCGGGTAGTTGAAATACTGGTTACCGGGCGACAAAGTGGAAGAACCGTCCCTGCGCAAGGTCAAAGTCAGCAAATAGCGGTCGTCATAGCTATAATTGAGCCTTCCCATGTACGAAAGCAGCCCGGTTTCCGAAAAAGAGTTACCAAAATCCGAGTTCGCGACGGGCTGACCGGACGCCAGTGAGAAGTTGGATGTTTTGATGTAATCCGCCGGTACGCCCGTCACGGTGAAACGGCTGCCCAGTGAGTGGTTTTTGGTATATTCATACAATGCGGTGAAGCCCAGTTTGTGCTTATCGGCAAAGGTCTTGTCATAATAGAGCAAATGTTGGAGGTTCACATCCCAGTACTCGGTATTGCTGATCTCGGCGGTGGACGAGGATTGAACCGTTGCCGAATTGAAGTAAGTCAGTGGGCCGTTATAGCCATTGTAGTTCGACTGGCTGAAATTCAAACCTGCATTGAACCGGTATTTCAGACCCGGCAGAATGTTCACTTCCGCGTACAGGCTGTTAAATGTACGCACCGAGCGTGTGCGGCCAAGATACGAATCCTTCTTGGTTATGATCGTGAGCGGGCTCACGCCGGCGGCATCGATGGAGCCTTCGGACGGGAACATATTTACACTTCCATCCGCATTGTAGGGCGAAGCCAGCGGCGTCAGGCGCACGAGCCCACCCGGCACACCGCCCCCGCCGGGCGTGTTCTGGTAGGTAAGGGTATTGAGCGTGTTCAGTCCGATCTTGATATTCTTCCCGATCCGCTGATCGATGGTAGCGCGAAGGTTGAAGCGCTGGAAATTCTGATTAGGGATAATACCCGTTTCATTGAAGTACCCCAAACCCAGCGAGTATTGCGTGTTTTCAACGCCGCCCTGCATACCCAACTGGTGATTAGACATGAAACCGGGCTTGTAGATCAGGTCCTGCCAATCGGTGGACACGCCTTTGTCGAGGGCTTCCTGTTCTTTCGGCGTGAGCAAATAGCCCGACGTTCCCGGACTGGTACGGTTATATTTGGCCGCATCCGCTTTAAACTGGGCATATTCGGCGCCATTCATCACGTTGAATTTGCCCATGATGCGTGTCTCTCCGTGATAGCCGTCGTAGCTGAACACCGGCTTGCCGACCTTTCCTCTTTTCGTCGTCACGAGGATCACCCCGCCCGCGCCGCGCGAACCGTAGATCGCCGTTGCGGAAGCGTCTTTCAATACTTCCAGGCTCAGGATATCGTCGGGGTTGATGTCGTTCAAACCTCCGAATGGTATCCCGTCGACCACCACGAGCGGGCCGTCAAGACCATCGCTCGATCCGGAGCTGGTCGTGAGTGTACGGTTACCCCGGATCCTGATCTGTCCCTGGGAACCGGGCGTGCTGCCATTACTGATAATGGACACCCCCGCCGCGCGGCCTTTGAGCTGGCTGATCAGGTTCGGCGCAGGCACCTCTTTGAGCGTCGACTCGCTCACCGAAACTACCGAGCCGGTTACGTCCCGCTTACGCTGCGTTCCGTAGCCGACCACTACCACTTCTTCGAGTACTTTATGATCGGGTGCGAGCGATACGTTGATGACCTTCTGGTTTCCTACCACCACCTCTTTGGAGGCATAACCTACCAGCGAAAACACGAGCACCGTTTGCTCATTGTCCGGGATGGTAATCCTGAAATTCCCATTCTCGTCGGCGATCGTTCCGCGCGTGGTGCCTTTAATAAGGATACTCACTCCCGGCAGTGCATCGCTGGCCTCCCCGGTAACCTTTCCGGTTACTTCCACATCGGCAACGGCCTGGCGGACGTGCCTGTTCAAATCAGTTTCCGATGCACGGGCGCCGTCGGTGGGTGCCAACGTCATTGCCAGCATCAGCGGCCATCCCATGGTCGCTAATGTGCAGAGCCGGTTTCTCTTGTTCAGTAAAAAATAGCGCATTGGCTTGCAGGGTTTTTGTTGAAAATTTTTATTTGTCATTTTGACAATATATTTTTAGAACATAATGATTCCAATAATTTATGGTAACCTGACAATGGACAAAAGTAGTATGACCGCCACGCCGGCCGTGAGCACATTTGTTTAAACTATGGGAACAAATGTTCAAAAACGGGCTAAAAGTGGCGGATTCAGGGACAAAGTTGCATTTAACCCATCCCGGAGGATGGAGAAATACCCGTTTTCCTCGTCTTTACAGTAAATCACCTTTCATTGCACAAACCTTGATACGAATCCGGCCGTTGCTGCACTTTCTGATGAGCTTGCCGTTGCTGTTTGTATGCACCGGACGGGTGGCCGTTGCCCAAAACGAGCCGCCCCGTTTCACCGCCATTACCTCCATGGACGGGCTCTCTTCCAACACTGTAACCGCGGTCCTCAAAGACCGCTACGGACTGCTCTGGTTTGCGACCGACGACGGCCTCAGCAAGTTCGACGGTACGGGCTTTACCGTTTACCGGCATCGGAAAACCGACTCGACTTCGCTGAAATCAAACGACGTTTCGGCACTCTACGAGGACCGCGCAGGCCGCATTTGGGTAGGAACGATCATCGGGTCACTGCATTTGTACGATCGCCGGAAGGACTCATTCGTCAGGATCAAGACTCGTCACAGCATTAACTCCCTATGCGAGGATGCACAGGGCAAAATCTGGGCAGGTACTACACAAGGCCTTGTTATGATTGACCCGAATACATTGCAGATCCTGCCATTCACTTCCGTCCCGGGCACCCCGCCGCAGGTGGCAGGCAAGCACGTCCACCGGATTTTCCGCGACCGGGACCGGCAAATGTGGGTCGGGACCGGCAATGGGCTTTTCAGATTTGTAAGTAGACAAAACCGGTTCATCCCCGTCGATTACCGTGGTACCGAGGTCTATCAGGATGGGGCCGACTTCGTAACGGCCATCAGCCAGGATAGCTCTGGCAATATGTGGATCGGGACGCAGCGTGGCCTGTTTACCCTTTCTGCGGATGGCAAACCAGCACGGCGGTTCAGTTACCAGCCAGGAAGCAGCCATTCGATCAGCAACAATATGGTCTTTGCTATCGCCGCGCAAAGCAGGAACGAGGTATGGGTCGGCACGGACGGCGGGCTGAATATCATCGACCCGCGCACGGGGCACGTCACGCACCACACGCCCGACCCGCGTACGCCGTTCAGTATAACGAATAAGTCTATACGTGCCATCTTCACCGACCCCGCCGGTATTACCTGGTTGGGCACTTACAAAGGCGGCGTCAACAAATACGATCGTAACCTGACGCTCTTCGGGCTGAAACGCTGCGATCCCTACGACCCGTATGGCCTCAGTGCACCCTTTGTGACGTCGTTCGCAGAACATCCCGACGGCCGTATTTTTGTGGGAACGGACGATGGCGGCGTGAGCCTCTACGACCGCAAAACCAATCTTTTCCGCCAATATGCCATTCATGCCCGCAACAAGGCTGCATCGGCGGGCCTGGCTGTTCTTTCCCTGAAACTGACGTCACCGAATGCGCTCTGGATCGGCACATTTCAGGACGGACTATTCCGGCTGAACCCCGCGACGGGCGGGTACGATCAGTTCCTGCAAGGTCCGGAAGCCAATTCATTGAGCAACAACAACATTTTTTCACTGACTCTCGATAAAAAAGGGAAGCTGTGGATCGGTACAAATGGCGGAGGCGTCAACATATATCACCCTGAAACAAAGCAATTTGAAAGGCTTTTCACCCCCAACACCTCCCTGCTGAAACGCATTATCCCGCTGAATGCTTACATCCGCGACATTTTAGAGGACCGGCACGGAAAAATGTGGATAGCCTCTCACGGCACCGGCATCGCCGTTTTTGACCCTGAAAAACGGGTTTCGATCCTGCTCGACCGCGAAACAGCAGCACTTCCCAGCAACAATGTCCTCTCACTCCTGGAAGACAGCCGCGGCAACATCTGGGCAGGTACCGGCGGCGAAGGGCTCGCGCTATTCGACCCGAAAACACGCAAATTTGTCACATTCGGCGTCGACAACGGGCTGCCGAGCGGGATGGTCAACAAGGTGCTGGAAGACGCGCAGGGACGTATCTGGGTGAGTACCAATGAGGGAGTCAGCCTGTTGGATATGCATACAAAGAAATTCACCAACTACACTGCGCATAATGGCCTGCAAAACAACACTTTCGCATTGGGCGCGGGCCTGCGAACGTCCGACAATGTGCTGTTTTTCGGTGGTATCGCGGGTTTTAACTACATCGATACCCGCAGCCTGAAAAAGCACCAGGGCCAAAACCATGTTATACTCCGGGAGCTGAAAGTCGGGAACCGGGCCGTTACATCCGCCGATGCGGGCATGATCGACGCCGATATTTCCGTCGCGCAATCGATCCGGCTCGATTACAAGCAGAACTTTTCGATCGGTTACGGGGCGCTTAACTATACCAATCCCGAACAGACCAGCTACCGGTACCGCCTCGTGGGACTGCAAAATGAATGGCAGCAGGCCAGCCACGCTACCACGGCCAGTTACACCAACCTCAGCCCCGGCGATTACCGTTTCGAAGTACAGGCCAGCAGCGACGGCAGCGATTGGGGCTCTCCCCCCACGACCGTTGCAGTGACCGTGAAGCCGCCTTTTTACCTCACCGTTTACGCCTACATGCTCTATGTGCTGGCGCCCATTGTGGCCGTGTACCTCATGCGGCGACGTGGTATCCGCAAGCTGCACCGGAAGTTCAGAGACGAGCAGGCGCGGCGCGAGACCGAACGCAAACAGGAGCTCGACAGGTTGAAAATCAAGTTCCTGACCAATCTTAGCCACGAATTCCGGACGCCTATTTCGCTCATTCTCGCACCGGCGGAAAACCTGCTCGCGCAGGAATCGCCCCATCAGCCCCAGATTTCGGCGATCCGGCGCAATGCCAAACGGCTGCTCAATCTCGTGGACCAACTGCTGGATTTCAAGAATTTGCAGGAACAGGAATTGAAAGCCGATCTCCGCCGCGCCGATATTGTGCCTTTCGTCCGCGACGCCTGCGACTCGTTCAGCGACCTTTCGCAACGGAAACGCGTCCGTTTCACGTTCGACAGCTCCGTCGCGCATCTGCTGATCGATTTCGATGCCGACAAGATGGAACGCATTTTGTTCAACCTGCTTTCCAACGCATTCAAATTCACGCCGGAAGGCGGCGAAGTGGCGTTACAGCTGAATTGCGGAACCGACGACACGCAGCAAAACTGGCTGTATATCAAGGTATCCGACACTGGAATCGGCATTTCCCCGGAGCATTACGAGAAAATTTTCGAACGCTTTTTCCAGGACGATGCCGACGCCTCCGTGCTCAACCAGGGCAGCGGGATTGGCCTGTCGATCGTGAAGGAATTTGTGCAAATGCACGGCGGATTCATTACAGTTGGCAGCAATGGCGGCAGAGGCAGCGTTTTCACGGTCGGGCTTCCGTGCGAAACCTGGGTGTTCGACCCCGTCGAAATTGCGCCTGCCACCCCGCCCGCCGAACCTGCTTCCGCTGAAAACGTCCTGAAAACGACAAGCAAAGCCCTGCAAACCGGTTTCGACGAAGTGCCCCGGATACTGATCGTGGAGGACAATGCGGAATTCAGGCATTATCTTAAAGAAAACCTCGAACCGCATTACCGTGTGCTGGAAGCGGCCGACGGCAAAGAAGGCTGGCAAAAGGCATTGAGCTGCCATCCTGAACTGATCGTGAGCGACATCGCCATGCCCGAAATGGATGGGCTCGCGATGAGCGAAAAGATCCGGTCCGACAAACGGACGAGCCATATCCCGATCATCCTACTCACGGCATCGAGCGGGGAAGAGCAGCAGTTGAAAGGGCTGAGCTCCGGCGCGAACGATTACCTGACCAAGCCCTTCAATTTTGAAATACTGAATGTAAAAATCAATAACCTGCTGCTGCTCAACAGGCTCCTTAAAAATGTGTATTCGAGGCAAATACAAATGACAGGCCACGACGAGGCGATCGAATCCGGCGATGTGAAACTGCTGCGCGATATGCTTTCCTACATCGAGGACAACCTGAATTCGGCCCAGCTCAGTGTCGAAAATCTCGCGCGGCACGTGGGTATGAGCCGCGGCACGCTCTACACCAGGGTGCTGGAAATCAGCGGACAGAGCCCGATTGAATTCATCCGGTCGATCAAACTGGAAAAGGCAGCGCTATTGCTCGAAAAAAGCGATATGAACGTTTCGCAGATCTCGTACACGGCCGGGTTTGCTACGCCCAACTATTTCACGAAGTCGTTTAAGGCCAAATTCAATATGCTGCCTTCGGAATACAAGGCGATGAAACGACAGTCTATTTTACAAGTATCCCATTGAATTATAACACTTTAAATACCTTCGGACTGTTCCGCATGAAGCTTTCAAAATTACTGACCCCGCTCCTCCTGTGCACGGTCATGCCCCTGTACGCGCAGATCCGCCTGCCCAAGTTGATTTCTGATCACATGGTTTTACAACGTGACCAGCCGCTCAAAATCTGGGGCCGGGCTTCGCCGAAAGAGCATATTACCCTTCAATTTGACCGAAAAACCTATAAAACCTCGGCAAATCCAGCCGGAAAATGGGAAATAGCGCTTCCAGCGCACAACGCAGGTGCGGGTTACACGATGGTTTTGAAAGGCAGGAATGAAATCCGCCTGACCGATATCGCATTCGGGGATGTGTGGCTGTGCAGCGGGCAGAGCAATATGGTGATCAACATGGAGCGCGTAAAGGAGCGTTTCCCGAACGATATTGCTTCGGCGAACTTTCCTGATATCCGCAACTTTTTCGTGCCGACACTCACCAACCTGAATGGCCCGACGGAGGATTTCCCGAAAGGCGAATGGAAGACGGCCAGTCCCGAAAACGTGCTTAGCTTCGGGGCGGTCGCCTACTTTTTCGCCCGTGAAATTTATGAAAAACACCAGGTCCCGATCGGTATTGTCAATAGCTCGGTGGGAGGAACGCCCATTGAGGCATGGATCAGCGAGAACGGTTTCAAGGATATTGAAGACATTAAACAAATCATCTCGCAAAATAAGGACACGAGCTACGTGAATGCATTCGCCCGCGTCATGAACGCGGTCCCGCAGGAGCGCACAGTGACGGACGCGGGCCGGACGGAGCATTGGGAGAGCATTGAATATCAGCCCAAAGGATGGCGGAACTTCAATATCCCTGGTTACTGGGAAGATCAGGGCTTGAAGGCATTGGATGGCGTGGTGTGGTTCAGGCGAATAATCAATATTCCGCAAAGTTGGGCCGGGAAGCCCGTGAAACTGTACATGGGGCGCATTGTGGATGCCGACGAAATGTACGTTAACGGCCGGAAAATCGGCAATATTACCTACCAGTACCCACCCCGCCGGTACGAAATCCCGGGTGATTTGTTTAAAGCAGGGCAAAATGCGTTCGTGATCAGGGTTACCAATTCATCGGGCAAAGGCGGCTTCGTGCCCGACAAGCCGTATTTCATGACGACAGGCAGCGATACCATCGACTTGAAAGGCACCTGGCAATACAAAGTCGGGGCTGTTTTCCCTCCGGGACAAGGTACGCCGCCAGCGAGGCTCGTGCACCAGAACCAGCCGACGGCGTTGTATAATGCAATGGTCGCCCCGGTTCTGCCGATGAAAATCAAGGGATTCATATGGTATCAGGGCGAATCCAACACCGGAAACCCGGAGCCTTACAATGCATTACTCCCGGCGTTGATCCGTGATTGGCGGACGCTTTGGCACGACGACAAGTTACCTTTCCTCGTGGCGCAGCTGCCCAATTTCCAGGACATCGACTACACCCCGGCGGAAAGCAATATCGCCTTGCTTCGGGAAGCCCAGAACAAGGCACTCACATTGCCCAATACCGCCGTGGCCGTCACCATCGACCTCGGCGAATGGAACGATATTCACCCGCTTAACAAGAAAGATATCGGTAAACGGCTGGCATTGGCCGCCCGGAACCTGGCTTATGGCGAAAAGGATATCATCTATTCCGGACCCATGCTGAAATCATACGACATTGCAAACGATAAGGTCGTATTGACTTTCGATCACGTGGGCGAGGGCATTGTTGCATCTGACAGCGAGCCATTACGCTGGTTTGCCGTCGCGGGCGACGACCGAAAATTCTATTGGGCCCAAGCAGAAATACTGGGAAAAGACCGGATTACTTTGCGCAGCGAGCAAGTCAAGGCGCCGAAGCATGTCCGCTATGCCTGGCAGGATAATCCCGAAGGTGTCAATTTTTACAATGCAGCGGGGCTTCCGGCGTCTCCTTTTCGCACAGATGGCCAGGATGTGAAACATGCTCAAAACCATTGACCATACCAAAAAACTCAAAACCCGACCCACGATGTTTTCTCCACGCTTGCTCATTACCCGTTGCCTGTTATTTCTGATTTTTGCATTAATCTCAAACAATCACGCCTCTGCCGATGACGGCTACCGGCTCTGGCTGAAATACGACCGGATCTCAGATAATACGGCACGAACCGCTTACACCAAATCCTTCAATTTCATAGCCCTGTCCGGCAACAGCGACATCCTGAACAATGCGGCCAAAGAGCTTCAAACCGGCCTGACCGCCCTGCTCGGCAAGCAAATTTCGGTTGTAAAAACTCCGGTAGGCAATCAAAACGGCATCATCCTTACCGTCTCAACCAGCGCCGCGCCCGGCGACGGCTATTCGATTCAAATGCAATCGGGAAATACAGTAATTACCGCTTCGAAGGATGCAGGCGTATTGTACGGCAGTTTTGCATTGCTCCGGCATTTGCAGCAGCATTTGCCCCTCGAAAAAGCCGTGGGCCAAACCAGCCCGAAGATCCAGTTACGCATGCTGAATCACTGGGATAACCCCGAAGGAACGATCGAGCGCGGGTACGCGGGATCGTCGCTGTGGAAATGGTACGAGTTGCCCGAAACGGTAGATCCACGCTACACCGACTACGCGCGGGCCAATGCGTCGATTGGGATTAATGGTACGGTCGTGAACAATGTGAATGCGAGTGCGCGGTTTCTGACGGCCGAGTACCTGCACAAAGTGGCTGCATTGGCCGGTGTTTTCAGGAAATATGGTATTAAAACTTACCTGTCCATTCATTTTGCAGCGCCCAAAACGCTCGGCGGGTTGAAAACTTCCGACCCGCTCGACCCGGAAGCCAGGAAATGGTGGATTGAAAAAACAAAGGAGATTTACAGTATCATTCCCGATTTCGGAGGGTTTCTGGTGAAAGCCAATTCCGAAGGCGAACCGGGCCCACAGGATTACGGCCGTACCCACGCCGACGGCGCCAACATGCTCGCCGAAGCGCTTGCGCCGTTCAACGGGGTGGTGATCTGGCGGGCGTTTGTGTACAAGGCGGATCCTAATGCAGATCGGTTCAAAGCCGCTTATGATGAATTCGCCACGCTCGACGGGAAGTTTGCCAAAAATGTGATTGTACAGGTCAAAAACGGCCCGATCGATTTTCAACCTCGGGAACCATTTTCGCCGCTGTTCGGCAATATGCCCCGCACGCCGCTTGGCATGGAGTTCCAGCTCACGCAGGAATACCTCGGCTTCGCGACCCATTGGATTTACGAAGCCCCGCTCTTCAAGGAATGCCTTGATGCGGATACTTATGTAACAGGAAAGGGCTCGACCGTCGCCAGCATTGTCGACGGTTCACTGCACCATTATCCATTAACCTGCATAGCCGGGGTGGCCAATACCGGCTCCGACCGCAACTGGACGGGCCACCCGATGGCCCAGGCCAACTGGTACGCATTCGGGCGGCTGGCCTGGGACCATACCCTCAGCCCGGAAGCCATCGCACGCGAGTGGACGCAGCTCACCCTCACCACCGAAAGCAGGGCCGTGGCCACGATCGGCGATATCATGCTGCGTTCCAGGGAAATTTATGTGGATTACAACACGCCGCTGGGCCTCTCGCGCCCGTGGACCGGCAGCCATTACGCCCCCGAACCCTGGCAGAACCGCAGTTCCCGCCCCGACTGGACGGCCATCTATTACCACCGGGCCGATACCCTGGGCCTGGGATTCGACCGGACGGCCACCGGCAGCAATGCGTTGCAGCAATACCGGCCGGAAGCAAGCCGCGCCTGGCTCGATGCCGAAACCTGCCCGCTCCCCTATTTACTCTGGTTCCATCATATTTCGTGGGCTAAGAAGCTAAGCTCCGGCAGAACGCTCTGGGATGAGCTTTGCCACCGGTTCTATACCGGCGCCGATTCGGTATTGTGGATGCAAAAACAATGGGCCGGCCTGAAAACTTCCATCGACCCGGCCATCCATGCCGACGTTTCCGGTCGCCTTGCAAAGCAGCACAAAGAAGCGATCTGGTGGCGGGACGCCTGGGTGCTGTATTTGCAGACGTTCTCCAAACGGCCCATCCCCGCCATTCATCCCAAACCGGAAAGGACGCTGGAAGAGGTAAAGAGAAGTGTGAACACCTATTTAATGAGATAATAACTTACCATTTGAAATGCAGAAGCGATACGCCCTGGCGAGGTAGCAGCATTTCCACTGTGGCCTGGCCGTTTTGGGGTTCGATCCATTGCGGAGAGGTCAATAGTGCAAGCTGCCCGGCCTTTTCGAGCAGCCTGATTTGTTCTGCTGTCGGCTGTTTAGGTGAGCCCATCGCTTTCCAGGCTTCGTAAGAATTGCTGTTTTCTTTGTCGATACGGTAGTGGTAGAGTATCATTTTCTGCGAGGGTAAACCTTGCACCAGCACTTTGACGGCCGCGTCGGGTGCTGGTACATTGTCGTCGTGGTAATTCCACACCATAACCGCCGCTGAATTGGCACTTTTGGAAGCAATACCGTTGATATCGGCCTCTTTGCGGACGCTTTCATCCCTTACCCGTTTAAAATCGTAAGCCAGGTTCTGCTTCACTTCCACGCGGTTTCCTTCCATCATTCCAAACATCCGGAACACGTTCAGCACCGGCTTGTCGACGCCGTTGGTGGCCAGATCGCGGAAACCGCGGAACCAGGCCTGATCCTCAAACTCGAACGACCAGCTCACCGCACCCAGCAGATTCACGCCCCGCCCCTCGGCCAAGTCATATTTGCGGGCAAACGAAGCCGCCGTGTAGCTCGAATACATCGTACCGTTGCGGTATGCATTTTGCGGGCTCACATCCTCCGAACATGCCGCGCAGCCTTCCGGGTCGGATTCCCCGATGATGATCGGCAGCTTTTTGAGCGCCGGGTAGGATGCCACAATTTCGAAACCTTTGTCAAGGTCGCGCAGTTGCGTGCCCATGTTCATTTGCACATGCCCTTCCACGATCTTGGGTGCGCCTTTGGCATGGTAGGTGATGAAATCGATGGGCGTACCGGTTTTGCCGGTCACGTAGTTTTTGCCTGCTGTAACGTGGTCGAGAAATTTCCGCATAAATGTCTCGGACTTGTCCCAGGAGGGACCTGTTACTTCCGGACCGCCAATTTTCGCGGTAGGTAATGCCCGTTTGACGGCATCGGCCGTATAGTCGTAAAGTTTAATGTATTCGTCGACAGTTCCTTTCCAGTAGCCGATATTCGGTTCATTCCAAAGCTCCCAATACCAGCTTTCCACCTCCTTTTTGCCATAGCGGGCCACCGAATGCTTTACCCACTGATACACCAGTTCTGCCCATTTGTTGTAGTCGTTGGGAGGATAGGCCCAACCCAGGTAAATGTCATTGTAATTATCACCCGGCTTCCAGTGGTGACGGTACGGCTCGGGTTTCGAGGAAAGTGCCTGCGGCATGAAACCGATCTGGGCAATGGGTTTCATCCCTCTTTCAATATAAGTATCAAAGATTTTGTCGACGATCTTCCAATCGTACACCGGTTTTCCCTGCGCGTCTTCGGTGTAGGCATTGGTGGAGCCCCATTTGAGTGCCGCTTCGCCGTCGCCCGTCACGAGCAGGCTATGCGCACGTACGTAGACGGGTACCTTGCTCAATTGCGAGATTTCGGTAAGCAGCTTTTTCCCGTCCTTCATATAGGTATAGTTCGGCTCGTCGTAGCCAAAAAATGCCCAGACAGGTTGCATGGGGGCTTTTACCTTCGCCAGGTTCACATCGATCACGACGGGCTGCTGCTGGCTGAGAACGGGCGTGGACATTACTGTACCCAGAATAGCGGCACGGAACAGGGTAAATTTGGTTCTTTTGAAAAACATATGACGGCATTTAAAGCGATAAGGAAAGCGGAACGGGCACAAAATCTATCGGATAAAAACTGGTTTATCTGAATAGAAAATAAAGACACCCCATCACCACCCCAATGCTCGCCCAGCCCAGCCATACCTTGCTGCGGTTGTAATGCGGCTGGGAAGCGTAAGTTTCAGACAAAGTTGGCAACGATGGAACGGTTTGTTTTTCCGGGAAAAGCAGCGAGATCGCGGCCATGAAAATCATGAGAAAGGCGGTCAGCAGGAAGGTAAGCAGCATAAAATGCGGCCAGAATGCTTTGTGGGGAAAGTCGGACAGCTGCATTACGCCCACGCAAAGGCTGAGGGGTGAGCCGAGGTATAATGTAAGGTTGGCGGCGCGGCTGGTAGCTTTTTTCCAGATTACTCCCATTAAAAATACGGTGGTAAGCGGCGGCGCAAGATAGGTTCCTACGGCCTGCGAGAGGTCGAACAGCCCTTTATCGACGGTCGAGAGCAGGATCGACACCAGCATGGCAATGAACGACGAGCCGATGATCACCAGCCGCCCCACCGTCCTGAGTTTCCGCTGCGACGCATTCGGTTCGATGATTTTGGAATAAACATTCAATGAAAACACCATGCTGAATGCATTGATACCGACGGCGACATCATAGATCAATGCGGCAATGAGTGCGGCGAGGGTAATGCCTACCAGCCCTGCGGGCAGCAGGTTGGCCGTCATCACCAGGTACGCATGGTCCGGATTGGTGAGGTTTGGAAACAGAATGTAACAATAAATGCCGGGGAGCAGAAAAATGAAGGGTACCAGGGCTTTGAGGGCGGCCACGAGCATGGTTCCGTACTGGCCGTGTTGAATGCTCTTAGCAGCGAGGGTTTGCTGGACGATCGTCTGATCAGTGCACCAGTACCAGATTCCTACCACCGGATAGCCGAGCAGTACCGCATGCCAGGGGTACACGGGGTCGTCGGACGGGCGGAATATGGTCCAGAATTCCTTTGGGGACCGGCTGACCACCTCCTCTACTCCGCCGATGCGGTCGATGGCGATCACGCCCACGATCACCGCCGCGAGCGTCACCACAATGGATTGCAGCACGCCCGTCTGAGCAATGGCGCCAAGGCCGCCCGTGGCCGTGAAGCTCGTGGCGAGCACGGTAACCCCTACCGCCGCCATCCAAAACGGCACATCGAGGAGCTGCGCGATGACGAGCCCGCCCGTGAGCAGCACGAAGCTCACCGAAACGATGAGCGTCGAAATCATGGAGTAATAGGTTAGGAAAGTAAATGACCGCTGCCCGTAGCGTCGGAGGAGAAATTCGGGCATGGTACTCACTTTCGTAGCAAAATAATGGGGCACAAACACCATCGCGAGCAATAGTAGGAACCACCAGGCCAGCCAGTCGAAGTTGGCGGCCACCATGCCGGTGGTGTAAGCCATGCCGCCGTAACCGACGAGCATGACCGGGCTTACATTACTACTGAAAATGGACAGACCTACATTATACCATTTCAACGACCGGCCGCCGAGGAAAAGGTCGCTGGCCGTGTCTATTTTGCGTTTCCGCGAAAAGTAAATCCCTACTCCAACCAGAACGGCCAGGTAGAGCACGATAATGCCGGCATCGATACCGCTGAGAGCCACCTTTTCGCGCATGGGCCGTCACAATGTTTTTCTGCGGATGAGCACATTGGGCAGAATCACCTGTATCCGCTGCTTTTGCATGATCGATTGCCCGGCGAGCTTGCCCATCAATGCAAAGTCGGTGGAGTAAGTGGTAATGTCGACGAACTCCTTGGCCGGCTCGTCGTTGGCGGATAGCAGGCCGACGTCCACGCCCATGGTGAGCTTCTGGGCCTTGCATTCTTTCAGGATCGCCCACATCGTGTAGTTGTCGAGTGTGAAATAGGCCTTTCCTTTCTCCACCGAACCGGGCACGAACTCACTGACAATCTGCCCCTTAATAGCATAGTCTTGCAGGAACCGCTTGAATGAGGAAACGATCTCTTTCGGGTCGAGGGATTTGGGGGAATGATAGAAAATGATCTCGTCGAACTCCCTGATCTTGTCCACGAGCGCTTCGAGTACCGCGTAGGTAGAGCGCTCGAATTCCTGCGCGATGTAACTCACCTCACCGTCGAGCTGCTCGAACCGGTCGAATATGAGGAGGTTGCTGCGGGGAATCGTTTCGAGGATTTCCTTTGTTTTGCGGTGCGGGATCGGCGCCACCACGTACATGCCGTATTTCCCTTTGATCTGGAACAGGGTGCTTTCGAGCACATCAATGCTGCCGTGGTGGAAGAACACATCCAGATGCACTTTGCTGCCGAGCTCTTTCCGGAAATTCCGGTAGAAAAGCTCTTCGAATGTATCGAGATTATACATGATCAGGGCCACTTTCATGAACTGGCTGGTCTGCGCATTGGTAACATAGTACCCGATCCGGTTCTTGGATTCGACCACGCCCCTATCCACCAGTTCGCCGTACCCTTTGCGGATGGTTTCGCGGGAGAAGTTCAGTTCCTGGATCATCTGGTTTACCGACGGCAGCAGGTCATTCGGTGAAACGATCTTCTGGTCAATCGCATTGATGATCCCTGTGACGATCTGGTCGTGTTTGGAATAGGATGTTACTTCCCGCAATTCCCTTATTTTATCAAATATGCTCTCCATTCGGCGGTCATTACTGCGTAAAGCTAAAAAACTTATTTATTCACTAATGAGGTTGTATCACTTCGTTGTCACCCGGAGCGTACCGGTCCGCTCCGGGTGACGGCTTATTCACAATTTTGTACAACCTCGGAGATCACTCGATGCGCACCGTAACCTCCCGGTTACCAGCCACCGGAACATCCACGAACGACACCGTTCGCGATCCTTTCACGACAGTCTGGCTGGCTTTTTGCCTCTTGCCGTTCACGATGATAAACGGGTGCTTTCCTGCAAACATCACCCGCCATTGCAAAGTACCGTTGCCTGCATTGCGAAGCGAGGCCGTTTTAGCACTTTCGCCGACGGAAATGCTCCGTTGTAAAACAGGCAGATTTTCAATGGTATGCGTATCCTCCGCCCGTCCGTTGAACAAGGTCGTAACCCGGTTCACACGAGCATCGGCATCTATCCCCATGATACCCTGGACAACGCCCTGCACCGCTCCGTATGAAACCTCGGGATACTCGCGGCGCTTCGTGGCCGGGTCGGTCAAGTGCAGAATCTGGCTGCGGATTTGCTCAGGATAACCGTATTGCCCCAGTACATAGGGGAAATACGACTGGTTTTCCATGTTCCAGTCCCGCGCGAGGATCTGGTCAATCGTCTTGCGGGTGCGGGTGGTGTCTTTCAACACATCGAACCAGAGCAGGAAAGTTTCGCCCTCTGTATAGCCAAATACGCCTTTCGACGAATAGTAGGTGAAATATTTGCCCTCCTTTTCGCTCCACCATTTGTTTTCGATATGCTGCCGGTATTGTTCGGCTTTTTTATCAAAAGCAGCTGCTTCGGCGGTTTTGCCCTCCACACGCAGCATGTCCGCATAGGTTTGCATGCCGCGCGAAAGGGACGCAATCAGATCGACGCCCATTTTCAGGTCGCGGACGCCTTCGGAATAGGACGCGAGCCCGCGACAGCGGTGAAATGAATCGTCGTCATTATAGGCCGCCTGCGCATTCGGGTGCAGCGGCCGTGAAAGCAGGGAATCCGGCTGCAATACCCAACGCTCTACATATTCGCGGACCGACTTCCGGTGAAAATTGGCAAACTCGGGGCCGTTGATATAGCGCTTGTCGCCCGTCCACAAATAGAGTTTCCACGCCGCCTGCATCACATCGAAATTCGCATTGAGGTTATACCAGAATTCATCGTCGTTCCGGTAATCGGCCGGCGCAGGTTTCCCTTCTTTGTTGATCTCCCAATACGAGCACCAATCCTTGCTGTCGGAAATGTTTTTGGCAAAAAGTGAAAACATATTGCTGTTCGCTTTGCCGAGGCCGAGCATTTCGGCGGACATGCTCTGGTGCGCCACGTCGCGCATGCAGAATGCGAAGCGCGAAGGCAATGCGGCCTCGTACCAGTCGCCTACCGGGTCGGCCGGGTTGCCGCGGTGGCTCAGGGCCATTTCCTTCGCCCGGTCGAATGCGGTTTGCAATGCGGCGTCGGTCGACCGGAATTTTAACGTTTCGCTTTGCGCCATACAGCCGGGTTGAGAAGCCAGCCAAATGGCAGCCGCTGCGATGAATCTGATCATTCGTTTTGTTTTTGAATTAAAATACAATGTCCTGCTAAAATCTCCTCTTCTATAAAGTCGCGTCGGTGTATCGGGCCGACACCTATTGTCATCCTGGACGGACCGGTCCGCTCAGGCTGACAATAGGTGCAAATTCGCTCCTTACTAATACAACCTCAGTTATAATTCGGGTTCTGAACCAATGCAGGGTTCCGCTGCAACTCCGTCCGCGGTATCGGGTAAAAATACAACGCGGGAATCCATGTCCGTTTCTGCACAGTGGCCGATTGATAGGTAAATGTACCATCAGGCTGCCTGGTAATAATCACGCCCAAAGCGTCTTTCGACCCTATCTCGGCAATCCCCCAGCGCCGGATATCGAAATACCGGTGGCCTTCGAAGCAAAGCTCGATGCGGCGCTCCTGGCGGATCTTGTCCATCAATGCGACCCCGGATGCATTTACCGGCGGCATACCTGCTTTTTGGGCGCGTAATTTGTTCAGGTATGTTAGCGCTTCCCCGTCCTCACCCAACGCTGCGCAGGCTTCGATGTAGTTAAGGTAAATTTCGGAAAGCCTGAAACCGACCCATTGCGATGCGGCATAGTCCTGCTTCTGCCAGTCGACCGACTCATCCACCATTTTGCGGACCACATAACGCGTCTTCGAGGCGTTCCATGGCGAATACGGGCTCTGCGGTGAATCGTCCCCGCCTTCGAAAAACTGCGTCGGACGGCCTTTGAACTGCTGATTGTTAGCCAGAATCGTGGCATAAAACCGTGGATCGCGGTTGGCATAAGGATTCTTGGCATGTGCAGGGTTAGCCCAGCTGAATGCGGTCCCGTCGGCCATTTCGAATGCATCCACCATTTGCTGCAATACATTATAAGCGCTGTACCCTTCATAGCCATTCGGACTGAGGTCTCGGCTCACGGTATTGTACCGGTCGGCTCTTGCCAGGCCGCTGTAAACCCGTGCAAAAATCACTTCCGGGTTGAAAAAATCCAGGTAGGTCTTATTATAGGTACCACTGGCGGCGCTGCCATACAATGCATACGGCGCATCTTTGAAATCGATCACGGCCCTGGCGGCTTCTTTGGCCTGCTGCCAGAGCTTTTTGTCTCCCGAAGTGTTGAAATAGGGACTCGCCGCGTATAGCAGCAACCGTGATTTGAGAGCTAATGCCGCTCCCACCGTCGCCCGGCCTTTGTCGAGATCGGCCGGATAGGCCGCCGGCAACAGCTTGGACGCCTGCTCGATGTCGGCGAGGATAAAATCTTTCGTTTCGGTCCAGGTGGCGCGCTTTTCATTGAAATCCTTGTCGTTGACGTCGTACACCCTGGTGATTAGCGGTACGCCGCCAAACCGTTTCAAAAGCTCAAAATAGGCCAATGCCCTCAGAAAATGTACTTCCCCGCGCATGGTGCGTACGACCTTGCCATTGGAAACGGTATCCAGCTGACCTACGTTTTTCAGGAATACATTACATCTCCGGACAGCACCGTACAAATCCCCCCAGCGGTTCAGGGAATTGGAAGTCTGGTTATCCGGTGTGGCTTCGCCCTGCACGTAGCTGTTTTCGTTGGTCCAGTTAAAATTGCCGTACAGTTCGTCGGTCTGCGCGCCCCATCCGAAGCCGCCGTCCTTGTAGGCCAGTACGGTTTGGTCATAAATGCCGTTCACAAATACCTGTGTCAGGTTCGGATCTGTCCATACGTCCGAATCTGAATAGGCATTCAGCGGTTTCAGGTCGAGGACGTCCTTGCAGGAGTTCATGACCAGCATGCCGGCCGCGATGGTCATGCCTGCGAGCAGCCTTCCGGTCCAGCCGGATTGCGTTTTATGGTTAGTTTGAGATTTCATATATTAAATAATAAGGGTTAGAAGCTGATGTTGGCGCCCAGGTTCACGACGCGCTGCTGCGGATAATAGTAACCCGAGTTGTTGGGTATCTCAGGATCAAACGACGGCCCGAATTTGTCGATCGAGAACAGGTTGCTGCCATTGATATAGATCCGCGCGCTGTGCATTTTGGCCTTTTTCAGCAAGCTGGAAGGTACAGTAAAGCCCAACTCGACATTTTTCAGCCGCACAAATGCCGCATTGCGCAGCCAGAAATCGGAAGTGAGCGTGTTCACGCCTCGGGAAGCGCCGGTAGGGCCATTGAAATTGCGCGGGAACTGGTTATCCCCTTCTTTTTGCCAGCGGCCGTCGAAAAACTCCCTGGCCATGTTCAGTCCCGCGGGTGCGAGGTACGACTGCGCACGCGCCTGCCCCTGCACAAAGAGCGAAAGGTCCAGGTTCTTCCATGAAAGTCCGAGCGAAGTACCGTAGATCAGCTCTGGCGTCCGCACGGAAGATTGTCTAACCTGATCCAGTCCATTGATAGCACCGTCGCCATTGATATCCTTGTAGCGGATATCACCGGGCGCGGTATTGGCCGGGTGCGGGCTGGCGTCGATCTCGGCCTGGTTCTGGTAAAGGCCGTCGGATTCGTATACGAGCCAGGTGTCGATCGGGATGCCGGTTTTACGCTGGTAGGAAGGTACGCTGGCGGCTTCATCCATGAAAATGACCTTGTTGCGGGCGAAGGTGAGATTACCCCGGATATTATACCCAAAGCTCGTCCCGATCGAACCATTATAATAGGCTTCCAGCTCGATACCCCTGTTCAGCACCTTTCCGAGGTTCTGGTTGGGCAAGGTTAATCCCGTGTATGCGGGTACGGACTCGCTGCGTGTAATGAGGATACCCGACCGCATGGAACGAAAATAATCAATGGTCAGGCCGAGTTTGCCTTTGAGAAACTGCGCATCCAGCGCTATGTCGGTGGTGGTGGCTACTTCCCAGGTAATGTCCTTATTAGGCGTCGGGCCGGGCACGAGCGAACTTACCTGCGAAGCAGTCGGGCCGAGCGAATAGCCATAGCCGGTGCCGAGGAGGTAGGTTTGAATGTAGTTGAATGCCGAAACGACATCATTTCCCGTCTTACCCCACGAACCGCGCAATTTCAGCTCGGTAATGCTTTTGGAATTGAAAAAATCCTCCTGCGAAATGCGCCAAGCCGCCGAAACCGCCGGAAAAAAGCCGTAACGTTTTCCTTCGGGAAAGTTCTGCGAGCCATCGTAGCGCATGTTGTAGTCAAAAAGGTATTTGTTCTTGAAACCGTAGGAAGCGCGTGCGATGAAATTGTTGCGGCCGGTTTGAGCCGCGGTGGAATTGTTCTGCTGACCTATCAGACTGCCCGCCGAAAGCTGATCGAGCGAATTGCTGAGAAAGTTCGAGCGGAATGCGCTGATTTCGTCGGCATTTCCTTCGAAACGCTCGTATGCCGCAAAACCTTCCACGGAATGGTCGCCGAACCGGTTGTTATAGCCGAGCCGGATGTTCATCAGGTTTTGTTTCAGCGTACCCCGCACCTCCGACAGGCTAGGTTTAATGGCCGAGTTGATCTGCACATAGTTACCTGTCGCGCCATCGTAGCGGAACGAAGGGGGTGGTGTTTTGGTAAATGCCTTTGTTTTCGAAAAGGTAAGGTCATAGGCATAATAACCATCCACAAACAGGCCGTCGACCACTTTGGACAGATCCCATTTAAAATAGGTTTTGGTTTGCAAAAAATCGTTGGTAGCGCGGTTGTAGCCCGCTTCTCCGCTGGTGATGTACACCATGCTGTTGTTAGGCCCGCCGCCGATCCCCGGCCCCACGAGGCCGTTCGGGTAAATAGGCACGAGGTACGGGTAAGCGAGCCACAGCTCCCGGAATATCGCCCCGGCATTGTAGTTGCCCACTGCCGAGTTGCGGAACTCGTTTCGGTACAGCACGTCCACGCCGATTTTCAGGTTGTCGATAACGGCAATATCCACGTTGGCGCGCGCCTGGGCCTGCTTGTAAAAGGCGGCGTCTTTTTTATAAATGCCATCCTGCTTCTGGTACTGGCCCGAAAGGAAATAGGTAACCTTGTCGGTACCACCGCGGAGAGAAATGACCTGGTTGTGCTGCAATGCCTGCTTTTTCATGGTCGCGTCCCACCAGTCGGTGCTCGGGAACGATAGCGGGTCGGAGCCGTCGCGGAACTTCTGCAACGAGGCGTCGGGCCAGGTGGGTTTCTGCCCGATCATCTGGTCGTACTCGTTGGTCGCCAATGCGTATTCGTAGGAATTGAGCATTTGCGGCACGCGCGTCGCCTGTGTGAGTGACCAGTTGGTACCAATGGACAATACCGGTTTGCCGGCCTGACCGCGCTTGGTCGTGATCAGGATCACACCGTTGGCCGACCGCGCCCCGTAAATCGCCGCAGTAGCGTCTTTGATCACCGTAAACGACTCGATATCCGCCGGATTGAGCCGCGCAAAGCCCCCCGAGCGATCGGGAATACCGTCGATCACGACCAGCGCGCCGGTGCTGCCGAGCGTCGCCTTCCCGCGGACGAAAATCTCCGCATTGTCGTTACCCGGCTCGCCGCTCCTTGTGTTGGCGATCAGGCCGGGTACACGACCGGCAATGGAGTTGGTGAGGTTACTCGCGGGCGATTTTTCAAGTTCAGTGCCTTTGATCGTCGATACCGAACCGGTGAGGTCCGCGCGGGTTTTGGTCCCGTACCCTACCACCACCACTTCGTCGAGCGCTTTGGTGTCGGCTTCCAGGAGCACGTCGAGTTTGGTCTGCCTGCCTACCTGTATTTCGCGGGGAATATACCCGATGTAGGAAAAGACCAGGACCGCATCGGCGGAGGGCACATTAATCGTAAAATTTCCATCGGCATTAGTTGACGTGCCGCCATTGGCACCCTTGATGATCACACTCACGCCGACTAGCGGGCCGGAAGCATCCGTTACCCGGCCCGAAACCGGAACCTGGGCCCTGACCGCCGAAGCGCCGAACAACAGCAGCACGGCCAGAAGCAGTGGAGAAAAGCGGGTAGAAAAAATCATGTTAAAAAGGGTTATGAAGTGAGACACGAGCCGTTCAGGCCGACCTCCGGATGCCGCCCGACACAACTACTGTCTAATTTTTTATCAAAAGAACACAATTTTTAACTAACCTATACTATTCTATACTATTTTTTATAAAAATATTTTTAGAAACGACCAACATGTTGCCTACGCAGCATTCAAAGATTAAACACCTGTCAATTAGTATGAAAAAGACACTTTTAGCTAACGCACTACCAAAATCTCAACCACTATACTATTCTATACTCGAATACAAGCATGAACCGACTTGTGAGTTGAAGGAAAATAGCAGCGTACAGTCCCGTACGCTGGCGAAGGCTATTCCAATACCTCAATAATGGAATTATAGATGTATTGAAGATCGGCATTACTGATGCAATACGGAGGAACGAGGTACAGTACGCATCCTAGCGGACGCAGCAAGATACCCTTGCCGAGCAATGCCTCGAAAACATGCCGGCATTGATTCCGGAAGTACGAATCCTTCCCGTCATGACCCAGGTTCATAGCCAGGATCGTCCCGCATTGCCTTACTGTATGGATGGTCGCGTGCGACGCCACCCGTGTGCGAAACGCTTCGTGCCGGGCGGCAATTCGTGCAATGGAAGCTTGTGTCTCTGCACTTTTGAGCAAATGCATACTGGCCAACGCTGCCCTGCATGCCAGCGGGTTGGCGGTAAAAGAATGCCCGTGGAACAATGTGCCGTATACGTTGTCGGTGCAAAATGCCTGGTGAATAGCCTCCGTGCAGGTAGTCACGCCCAAAGGCATAGTGCCGCCCGTGAGTCCCTTGGAAAGGCACATGATATCCGGTTTTTCGGTGAGATGGTCGGCCGCGAACATGCGCCCGGTACGTCCGAACCCGACGAATATCTCATCCTGGATTAGCAGGATACCTTTGGAGCGGCAATAGCGCATCAGCGCATCCAGGTGGGCGGCCTCGTACATCAGCATTCCACCCGCGCCCAGCACGAGTGGCTCGTACACAAAGCAGGCGATCTGATCCGCATGCTGATCGATTAATGCCCTAATTTCCGGCAGGTTATCAGTGGTGGGAAGGTCGATATGGACGACGTCGAAGAGCAAGTCTGCGAAGGGTTCCGTCCAGCCGCTGCGGCCGCTTACGGCCATCGCCCCGAAAGTATCGCCGTGATATCCCAGCCTGAAGGCCAGGACTAGAGGCTTCCGTTCGCCCCGGTTGTAAGCATATTGCAAAGCCATTTTCAATGCTACTTCCACTGCGGTAGAGCCGTTATCCGAGTAAAAAACCTTGTTTTGATTTCCAGGCAGCTCCGCTAGCAATGCTTCCGCGAGCGCTATGGCCGGCGGGTGGGTAAAGCCCGCGAAAATAACGTGTTCCAGCGTACGCAACTGCTCCGATACCTGGTCGGCAATATAGGGATGGGCATGGCCGTGCAAATTAACCCACCACGAAGAAATGGCGTCGATGTAGCGCTTGCCGGTTTCATCATATAAATGCGCCCCCTCGCCGCGCACGATGGCCACGGCTTCGCCGGCTGTCTTGATGGCTGTAAACGGGTGCCAGTTCACCGCACGGTCGCGCTGCCCCCAGGTAAGGTTTTGGGTATTCATAGGTTAATTGTTTTAATCAAAGGGTAATCGGTGGTCGGACTACCGTGCTCACGGCTTAAGCGGCGGGCGGCACGGGCAATGCTTTGCGCATTCAGCGTTTTGAAATCGGGAATATCGATTGCGGTAGTCTGAATATCCGGGTAAGAAAGCAGCACACGGCGGGTGTCTTCATCAAACGGGCCGTTGAAAATCAGGTATTTTAAGGGAATAGACCTTTGTTGGAGGGCTTGAATAGACAACAAGGTGTGGTTGATACAGCCGAGATAATTCCGGGCGACCAATGCGACCTCCACGCCAAGCTGCTCTATCCAGTCGATCATGCATAAGTGGTCGTTGACAGGCACATACAATCCGCCGGCGCCTTCTATAATCAGGTTGTTCCGGGTTTCGGGGAGTACCAGGTTTTCCGCAGAAATGAATTTCTGTTCCTTCCGGGCCGCTTTGTGCGGTGACGCGGCCAGTTTCAGCCGGACCGCTTCCGGGTGCGTCACGGTGCCCGGGCTTGTCAGTTCCGAAACCGTTTTCCGGTCGGTTTGATCCAGCCCTCCCGCTTGCACAGGTTTCCAGTAATCAGCTTTCAACCATTCCGTCAGTACGGCGGAACAGACTGTTTTCCCTACATCCGTGCCGATTCCGGTAACAAAAAGGATTATACGGTCAGTTGTCATGGAGTTCTTTTAAAATGGCTGTGAGCTGTCGGATCTCTTCGTTTGTATTGAAAGCGTGCAAACTCACCCGCAGACGTTCGGAACCTTCCTTAACGGTAGGTGGCCGCACCGCAAACGTGAACAGCGATTGACTTTCGAGCATTTCCTCCACGGCCGCCAGTCTGGCAATGCCCGGGCACGGGACCGCCTGAATCGGGCTCCGCGCACCCGAAAACGTGGGTAGTCCGGCTGCGGAAAAGTGCCGGATCCGGTCTTGCAG
This sequence comes from Dyadobacter sp. BHUBP1, assembly GCF_050587785.1. NCBI lineage: Bacteria > Pseudomonadati > Bacteroidota > Cytophagia > Cytophagales > Spirosomataceae > Dyadobacter > Dyadobacter sp. BHUBP1. The sequence goes on along the minus strand of NZ_JBOBIH010000004.1, from coordinate 379,271 downwards.
GTCTTCGTGCAGGTGCGGATTCATTTTCAGAAAAGTATAATTGTTCCTGATAGTGACCGCAAAAAGGTCGGGCAGGCCAGTGGTGTAAATGAACGGGGCCGCGAAGTTAATTAGGTAATCTATGACCGTTCCGTGGGACAAAATGGCTGCCCCATGTGCGCCCATGGCCTTCCCGTACGTAACAATGGTCGCGAATACGCGCTCCTGCAAATGCGCGTCGCACACGAGACCGTACCCGAAAACACCCATGGCATGCGCTTCGTCCACAATCAGCGAAGCCCCGTAACGCCCGGCGAGCGCGACCAGGTCGTGAAGCGGCGCAAAATCACCTTCCATCGAATAGAGGCTTTCCACGGCGATCCAGCATTTGCCTTTCGCTTTGGCCAGCCGGTTTTCCAAATGGTCCAGGTCATTGTGCTGAAACCGTATTTTACCGGCAAACGAAAGCCGGCACCCGTCCAGCACCGAGCGGTGAACAAACTCGTCGAGCAGGATGGTATCATTCCTTTTCGGGAGGCAGGAAAACAATGCCAGGTTGGCCATATATCCCGACGGAAACAGCAGTGCCCGTTCGGTTTGGTGTTCCGCAGCGATAAAATCCTCGACGGACAACGTCAATGCCGAGTTCCCGCTCACGAGCCGCGACCCGGTGCCGCCGCGGAGCCATTGCGGATTATCATGTAGGGAAGCCAGCAGCATTTCGTGGCAGGCATTGTTCGATGCAAGGCCCAGATAGTCGTTGGAATAAAAATCGGCCCCCGGCTCCCTCGTTCGGAGCGTTCGCAACATTCCTCGTTCCTCCCGGTCGGAAAGGGCCTGCGACAGGCGTGCCAGCAAGTCGTCACGCATCGGCCAGCTCGCTTTCCAGCCGGCTCAGCCACCGGTTAAACAGCCCTTCCTCCATTTGCTGCAATACTTCCGCGTGTGTCTGCCAGTCTTCCGAGAATTGGCTCAACTGCGAAGTCATTTCTTCCAAATGCCCCTCCTCTTCCGCGATGATCGATTTTACCGTCACCGGATGGGAAGCCGCCGAGAGCGCATGCTGGTAAACCGGATACAGTTCATCGGCCCTTATCTCAATAAGATAGGTAACAAACAGATAAGCCGCATAGCGAAGCTGCGCTCCCTTCAAACCGAACACGCTTTTGATATATCGGCTGCATTGAATATCCAGCATGGCGAGGTATTGGCGGGTGGATACCGCTGCAAACAGGTAAGCATCCGAATAGTCGGGGCAGGATGCCGGAGCGAGTTTCGAGATCTGCTTCTTTAAAATATAGGCGTGCCTGTGCTCCTCGGCGGCGTGTTTTAACTGTATGATCTCCACCTGCGTACGGTCTTCACAAGCGGATATCTTTCTCGCACCGGCATTTTCAAGATATGAAAGGGTGTTCAGCCAGCGGGCATGCAGATGGTCCTGCTGTACTATTCGTTGGATCAGGTTATACATAGCTCATTTTTGAGCCAAAAGTATATCCCAACCGGACGCTCCGGGTGTCCCGGTTTTGATTTTAAAGGTAGTCCGGAATTGTTCAAAACAAAGGGACAAGCCCGCACAACCGGCGAACCTGCCCCTTTCATCGAATGTACCGCTGTCGGCAGGTATGCTCTATTCTACCACCAGCCAGGTATATCCCTCCGCCGGGATCTCCACCTGGTAATCTACCTCGTAGTTCCGGCCCACCTTATAGGATTGCGACGCACCTTCCTTGACGCGAATTTTCACCGATTGATCCTTGCCCGTGTAATACACAGGCAGTTTCACATTCCTGGTCATCTTCTCGCCGGTCGGATTGTAGAGCATTACCAGCGCTTTCACCGGCAGCTCCGGGTTCACGTGCATGATACCATCCCAGTCGCGGCCATCGGCACGACGCAGGTGGATGATGTCGGAATTGAGGATATCGCGGTACTTTTTATACCAGCTGATCACATCGCTGACAGTCTTTTTGGTTTCATCGGTATCGTACAGGCGGGGACCACGGTAACACGCCTGCACCCCTGCGCCATAATATTGCATCATCAGCTGCTCATACGCATCGAGATGTTCCGACAACGGTTCAAGCACCGCCTCCGGCCCACCGCCCTGGTATTTGGTCAGCGGCACAAAGCCCCACACCATGGAAGGCGTTTCGTTCCAGGTAGCATCGAAGATATTCTGGCGGTTCAGGATCTTCTGCTGCTCGCGCGGGAGTGAGAAGTTCACCTCCCGGTAGCCGAGCGCTACTTTGTTGGTACCGTCCAGGAAATACCAGTCGGGTGCATTTACGTAAATACCGTTTTCGGCGCACCAGTGGTAAAGCCCTTTTTGAAGCGCCATTTGTTTCCATTGAGAGTCGGCCAGACCTTCGTGGCCCGGGTGCGAGGTGGATGCACAGACGTCGCCCGGGTAAGGTCCGTCATTTTCAAAAATATCAAAACCGGTGTAGCTCATGAATTTTTTGAGTTTGTCCAGGTAGGCCAACCCCCATTTGCTGCCGAGGCAAGGCGCATTACCGAAGAATGCACCGCCGGTTTTGCCGGTTTTGGGATTAATCACATCGTCCTCTTCGCTGATCTTCCGCGAACTGAAAAGCGAATAGCTGCCGATCAACACCTTTTTACTGTGGGCATAATCGGCCAGGTCTTTCCATTTTTTGAGGTTTTCGGCAGAAATGTCCTCCATATTGCAATGGCTCCCGAAGCTGAGGATCAATGCTTCGTAACCGGTCGCGGCGCATTGGTCGATCGCTGTGCGCACCTGTTCGTCGTTTTTGCTCACCAGGTGCATAAAAATCGGGTTAACCGTCGTCCAGGGCGCGATGGTCCTGTACATCTTACGCACGGCCATTCCCTTGCGCTCGCGGTCGTAGCTGTCCATCAGCAGCTCGTAGGTGCGGATTGATTCCAGCTTTTCCCCGGCTTTGAGCCGTGTCCCCATCGGCACTTTCGGATGTACTTCCAGCAGGCAGGGCGTCTGGTAGTCGTAGTTGACCTGGGAGGTGTAGCTTTTATCCACTTTCCAATGCGTCGCCTGGTCGCTGAGCCCGTAGCGCATGGCATTGTTGAATGCGAAGTTGTTTTCGATGTACAAACCATTCGGCTTGGCCATTTCTTCCGGCTTCCCCACTACAGCGCTCTCCTCTTCCGTCACGGCCAGGATCTCGTTCACGACCTGGTCCACCGTTACATCTCCCTTGCTTTTATTTTCAATCGTCACCCATTTGGACACCAGCGGGATACCGTCAAAAATCGCGTAATGCACGTACACATCCACGCCCGCCAGCGCAGGAAGTGATGAGCCGAAACGAAATGTCACTTCGCTTCCCGTTGCATTTTTCCTGCTTCCGGCCCACATCGAGGTCTTCCATTGCAGGTAAGGCACTATGGGCGAGATTTTAAAATCGACATAGTGAAAGGCGCTATCCGACACTCTCAGCTGGTCGATCCACTGCGGGAGCAGGTATGCGTTCTCTTTTTGGCCGTATAAACCACCCACGTTGTAGGCGACGCCATTCAGTACTACTCTCGCCTCGGGTTTCACCGCGCGGAGGAGCTGCTGCCCGTTGGTCAGGTTCTTGTATTCAATGCAAGCCAAGTCGGGCTTCAGGCGGAACACTCTGCGGACCAGTCCGTTGGACATCACAACATCGCTACCATTGGCCGACTGGTCGATACGCGCTTGGGCAGTGCCAGCGTTGATGAGCCAGTCGCCGGGCGCGGGGGCGCCGGACGCCGGAACGCCGGCCGCCGAACTGACCGTTTGCGCCCCGGCGGCCGGCGCCCCCGCGGAAAAACTGAGCAAACCGAGTGCTAAAACAAGGTATTTCATAAAAGGTAATTGGGAATTTGGTTAAGGGTGGTTTAGCTATTTCACTGACAAAGTGAATGAGAAATATGCCAAATACAAAAGATTCCCACGATTTACGGAATTCCCCGTTTTTCTCCCGGCATGATTTTTGTGTTAAAATAGATCTTGCCGATTGCCACCTGCCATTTTAACTTCTTTCACGTCAGACACTTATGAAAAATCTATCCATTTGGCTTGCATGTGCCAGTTTGCTGGTACCGGCTGCCGGTATGTGCCAGGTCGCCCAGGGCCTGTTGGTTTCCGCCGCCGATGAGCGGCCTGTTAAGGGAGATGCCGGGTATTTCTTCGCTTTAAGGCAGGTACCCTTGTCCGAAAAACATTACATTTTCCTGGCGGATCCGCTGAAAAGAGCTGTTTATGTAGACGGCGGCAAGAAAATCCTGTTAGGCCACACTATGACCGTCCGCAGCGCCAAAGGCTTCGATATGTACTTTTCCGCAGCCGATTACAATCTCATTCTGACGGTGAAGGAAGCAAAGGAAATTGTGGAGGGAAGTATCGGATATAAGGGTACGTTATCAGTCCGGCACGGTTCTGAAAAACACAAACTGGCCGTCCATGGTTTTCAGAACCACTGATAAATGTGGTTTAATGCACCAACTCGACCTTCCCTCCCGCCGGTGCACTGAACGTGATCACCTTTCCGTCGTCTTTTATCTTACGCACGCCTTTGGTCATCGTTAATTTGAGACCCGAGGCTGGCAATTTCAATGAAAACGTTCCCGCTTTCTCGGCCACAAGGCTGATTTGGACAATCTTTCCTTCTTTCCTCCGAGCACTCACCAGCACCGCACCCTCGGCACGGAGGTTGCTGAACGCGGCATTCCTCCAATCCGCCGGCAATGCAGGCATAATCTCGATCGCATCGCCGTAGCTTTGCAGCATCATTTCCTGTAAACCCGAGGCAAATGCGAAGTTCCCTTCCAGCGTGAACGGGCGGTAGGTGAATTTGGAAAGTCCGGATTTTGTCTGGTCACCATTGGCGTGGAAGCTGTTCGGTAAACAGAATGCCCTTGCAAAAGTTGCGAGTGCGTCCCTGGCCCCCGCTCCGTCCCTGGCGCGCGCTTTCAGGTTGGCGAGCCAGGAGTAGGAATACCCGCACCACCAGTCGGGCCCCACTTTATCGAGCAGGGCAATCGTGTTCGTAATCGTTTTTCGGGCCTGCTCCCCGTCTTCCCATCGGATCAGCCCCAGAGGATGAATGGCCATCAAATGCGAAAAATGCCGGTGCGACTCGTTGTAAGGCAAAGTGCGGGCAAACATCAGTTCATGATTTTCTGTCCGGGCAAAATCCGGGAATTCAGCCAGAAGCTTGCGCCATTTTCCGGCCTGCTCCTTATCGCCTAAAACCTCTGCCAACTCGGCACCGGCCTGGAATGTGAACTTGATGATCGCCAGATCATAGTTGGTCGTTTCGGGGAACCACGCTTCCAGGCGATTGTCCCTGATCTCCGGGCTCGAACTGATCGGCAGGTGCCGTTCGCCTTTTTCGTTTTTGATCGTAATATTTTCAAACAGCATACAAGCCTGTTTGAACCACGGATAGGCACGTGTTTTCAGGAAAGCCTTATCCATTCCATACCGCCATTGCAGGTAATAATGGTGGGCCAGCCAGCCCGAAACCGTCGGCGAAAGCGAATACTGGATCCAGCCGCCCATCTCGGTACCGTCCAGGGTCGTGACGCCGGGTACGGCTAGTCCATCGACCCCAAAGTACAGCTTCGAATAACGCAGATAGTTCTCCTTGTTTTCGTCGAGGTGGTCGAGGTAACCCAGGGCTTCTTCCAAATGGTTACCGCTGTATGCGGGCCAGTAACTCAGCTGCGTGTTCAGGTCGTGGTGGTAATCTCCTTTCCAGGGTGGAATGCGGCCGTTATCGGCTGTCCAGACGGCCTGCAAGGAGATCGGGGGCGCACCGCGGCGGGCCGCCGCTCCGAATTTGTACTGTTCCAGATACCATTGCTTTTCGATGAGCGGGTCGGGCACGGCAATGGACGACATCCCCCAAAAACGCTTCCACCAGGCCTGATGCGACGTCATCGCCGTAGCATAGGTTTGTGTCATCGCATTTTGGGTTAAGGTAGCCGCCCCGGGTTTTACAGGGGCTTTGGGATAATGCGAAGAAACACTCCATACGCCCTCCACTACCCCATTTTGCAATGGCTTCCAACGCACCGCAACCTCATAGCGGAACCCGCCCCAGCCTTCCTGCCGGTAGGTGATGCTGCCCGGCCCGGGGGTAATCGTACCCTGCTTGTAGCCCAGGCGCACGAGGTCGTCACCCACGAGGGAGTTTACCATACCACCTTCCTTCACCGCTCCGGTATACTTCGGCGCCACGATCTGCGGCAGCATTTCCTGCTGCACGTTTTCAAACCGGAACCAGCCCACCGGCTCGGTGGCGTGCACAAATGTTTTCAATACAACCCCATTCGACCATTCCACCTCGGCAGTGGCCAACGCGAGCAGCACCTCGGCCCGTTTCACCTCCCATCCGTCGGGCAAATCGAACTCCAAAGCTCCCGCCGGAATCTTGGACGGAGCGGGCTCCCGGTCGTAGGGCGCATCGAAATACTGCTGGACCGGCTTGTAATCCTTTTTACGGACCTGTTCCTGAACCCATTTATACCTGAACTCCTCCCGGTGGAGACCGGCCATTGGGCGCATATCCCACACATCGGCTCGATCAAGCGAAAAGCGCAGCTTGCCTTCCCGCTCCCAGATCAACGCCCCGATGGTACCATTGCCCAGCGGAAGCGCCTCGTCCCATACTTTGGCCAGTTGTTCAAAATGAAGATTATGCTGCTTCACCGGTTGCGCGTGGACCGTGGAAAACGGCCACACGCACGCCAGCAGGATCGGAAGACAAATTCGGCGCTTAATATCCCTCATTTTGTTTCAATGCTTTGTTAATATCCATTTCGCTTTGCGAGAACGGCCAAATATAGAATTTATCGTCCCATTTCAACCGGATGTTGCTATGGATCAGCTTATCGTTGATGTCCTTCCCAATGCGCCAGCGAACGATGTCGAAAAGCCGCAGGCCTTCGAATGCGAGTTCCCGCCTGCGCTCCTTACGTACGAGTGCGCGGGTGAGCGTGGTGAGTGCCGGGACGCCCGCGCGGCTGCGGATCGCGTTCACGTACGAGAGCGCCTTGGCGTCGGTAGTGGTGCCCCCCGCCTTTTCCATTTGCGCCTCGGCGTTCATCAGATAGATGTCCGAAAGCCGGAAAAGCACAATGTCGTGGCCGGTCAGAATGTCGCGCTCGCTGGGAATGAAGCGCCCGGGATCCCAGATCGCCGCAAATTTGATCAGGCCGTAATTGGTAGCTGTGAACTCGGTCTGGAATTTAAAACCGTCCTCCCGTTCGAATGTCGTTTTATTGGGTGAATAGTAATACCACTTTTTCAGACGAAGGTCGCCGGTTTCATATTCGTCGATCAGGTCCTTGGTCGGTGCGAGGCCGCCCCAGCGGAAAAACTCCACTTCCTGCCCCCCGTCGCCCGACTGACGCCCATCCCGGGTTTCGATGTATTTAATGGAGAAAATGATTTCCGGACAGGATGCCTGTCCTTTGCCTTTAATGAACTGGGATTCCAGGTCGGTCGCCAGCGAATATTTGTTCGACAAGATGATAGAAGAGGTCAGGGAAATCACATCATCCCATTTATTCTGAAACAATGCAATGCGCGCCTGCAATGCTTTGGCACTTGTTTTCACGGCATGTCCCGATTTGTACGCGTCATCGGGCAGGTTGGCCACGGCGAAATTCAGATCCTCCTCGATGAATTTGTACACCTCCTCTTTGGTCGATTTGGCGATGTTTAACTGCGCTATGTCCGAAGGCACTTCTTTATAAATCACCACGCCGCCCCAATGCTGCACCAGCTCGAAATAGAACATCGCCCGCAGGAACCGCGCCTCGGCTTCGTAGGCCTTGGCCGCCGCGTCGGGCAGGGCCACTTTTGTGAAGTTTTTGAGGAAAGTGTTGCAGCTGGCAATGCCCGTATAGCACGACGTGTACAGCGCCCTCGGTGCACCCGAGTTGGCCGGATCGAGCGTCCCGGACTGCATAAGGCGGATATCGCCGTAATGCTGTGCCCAGCCGTTGTCGGCCGCGGCATCGAAATAGCTGCGGTGCCAGGTGAGGTAAGTGCCTTTCAAACGGGCATAGCATCCTGCCAACCCCATTTGCACATCGCCTTCCGACGTCCAGAACTGCCCTGCGGCGATTTCCTGCGGCGGGTTTTTATCCAGAAAATCATCGCTGCAACCGGTCAGCGTGGCTACTAACAAAGCCGGCAAGAGAATATGGTTCAGAAAAGTTTTCATATGGTGTATATCTTTTAAATCATCTTTTTATACCAATCAGAATCTCAGGTTCAGGCCCACCGAATAAACTTTCAGCTGCGGATACTGCGCATGCCAGCCGTCTCCCGCCCGCTCAGGATCGAGGTCGGGGTATTTGGTGAATGTGAGGATGTTGTCGCCTGTGACGAACACTTTCAGGTGATTGATACCCACCTTTTTCGTAACCGACGCCGGGATGGTGTAGCCGATCTGCAAGTTTTTCAGGCGCAGGTACGACGCGTCTTTGAGAAAATACGTCGAGTTCTGGGCCGTTCCGCCTGTCATAGGCGCATATCCCCAGCCATAGATGGCCGGCACGTCGGAATTTGGGTTGGTGACCGGATCGTAGGCATTGAGGAACTTGGGATGCGGGGACGAGCCCTGCGAGAATGGGTCCTCGCCAAAGAAATAAGTCCTGACCTTCTGGCCCTGAACACCCTGGAAGAAAACTGCGAGATCGAAATTTTTCCATCGTACATTTCCTCCGAAAGAATAAATAAAGCCGGGATAAGCGCCTTTCACACGAATGCGGTCGTCGCCGTCGATCTTGCCATCGTTGTTCTGGTCTTTGAATTTAATATCACCCAGTTGCGGGTTACCAGGCGTAACCACCGCTTTGAGTTCTTCTTCGGACTTAAAGAGGCCTATGTATTCGTACAAATAATAGTCGCGGTAAGGCAAGCCTTCCTTGATAATGCGATCACTGTACGCCGGTGCGGGATATTTCACAACTTTGTTGCGGTTAGCCGATACCTGCGCATTAATACCATATTCCACCGAACCAAACTTGCCTTTGTGCCCGAGTTCAACCTCCATACCATAATTCCGCAGAGCACCGTAGTTGATGGTAGGGGCCGACATTCCGGCGCTGGCAGGGATAATGGCTCCCGCCAGGATTCCGGTCGTCGATTTGTTGTACCAGTCGATCGTACCGTAGATCAGGTCATTTTTAAGGTTAAAATCGAGTCCGATGTCTGCGGTTTTGGTTTCCTCCCATTTTAGTTCGCGGTTGCGATAGGCATTCTGCTGAACGCCCTGATTTAAAGCTTCGTTAAATGCGTAAGTTGTTGTTGCATAAGTCTCCTGCCACGGATATTCCCCGATATTGGCATTACCCAGTAATCCGTAAGAAGCCCTGAGTTTCAGATTGTCGATCCAGCTGGCTCCGTCACGGATAAACGCCTCTTCACTGATCCGCCAGGCGGCCGAAGCCGAAGGAAAAAAGCCCCATCGACTGTCTTTGTAAATCCGTGAGGTACCATCATACCTGAAATTGGCTTCGAGCAAATACTTCTGTGCGAATGCGTAAGTAGCGCGCCCGAAAAGCGACTGGAAGGCCCATTCGGTCAAACCGCCGGTGGTAGTTTGGTTCAAAGGCCCCATACCGTCGAGCTCATACATATTTTTCACAGGAAATACGCTGCGGGTACCGCCCAGCCAGCGGTATTTCTGCTCTTCCTGGCTGTAACCTACCATGAGCGAAATGTCCTGCCGGTCGGGGTTCCAGTTCCAGTTTACCGACGAGTAAAAGGTATTCAGCAGCGTCCGGTAATTGCCGTTGGTCACGCCTAACGCTTCTGGCCCAAACGGGGTGCCTTTCTGGTATACATTGGCCCCGCCGGCCGCGTATTCGCTTTCGGGAAGATAATAATAGGCATCGGCGCCATAATGATAAATATTGCGGAACTGCTCGGCAAACCGGGAAGCATATTTAGAACTCCATTTCAAACCCATTTTTTCCGTTTGCAGGAAATTCACGTCCAGCCAGCCTTGCACGTTGGCTTGCCAGTCTTCATAATCCCGGTAGGTTTCGTTTGCGATCCAGAAAGGGTTCCGGTTGTTCTGCGTTCCACCAACGCCGGTCGGCACCGCTTTGTCGGTATAACGGCCGCTGCCGTCGGGGAGATAAGGCTTCACGAGCGGCGCCTGGGTCATGGTCATGAGCACAAAACTCTGGTTTTCATAATAGGGAGAAACCGATTTGCCTTTCATGTAACTCACGTTGGTACCCACTGTAATGTACTTGTTGATCGTCGTCGATAGGTTGGCCAGCCCGTTGAAACGCTTGTAGTTATGACCCATCAGCACCCCTTTCTGGTCGATAATCCCGGCCGACATATTGTATTTAAATGCATCGGAACCGCCATTCACGCCGACATTGTGCTCCTGCATCGGGGCCGATTTCCAAACGGCATCCGCCCAGTTGTAATCCGGGAACATGTCCCTGTTGCGGTTGGGATCCTTGTACTTGTCGATCAGCGACTGCGGAAAAGGCACCGCGCTGACGGCATTACGGGCTACGGCCTTATTGAAAAGCTCCATATACTGCGCCGAGTTCCAAATCTGGTTGGGCACACCTGTGGGCGACTGCGTGCGAAGCGACATATTGTAGGTCAGCGCCGGTTTGCCCTTCTTTCCCTGTTTGGTGGTTACGAGTATTACGCCGTTCGCCGCCCGTGCCCCGTAAATGGATGCCGATGCGGCATCTTTCAGCACCGAAATGCTCTCGATATCCGACATAGGCAACACGTCCAGCGAACCGACCACGCCGTCCACCAGCACCAGCGGGCTCGTGTTGGTTCCCCAGGAACTCGCCCCGCGGAGTTGCAGCGAAACACTCTCGCGGCCGGGCATACCCGTGCCCTGGCTAATGCGCAAGCCCGTAACCTGTCCCTGCAATGCGGCAAGGCTGTTGCTTACCTGGCGGCTCTGCATATTGTCGACGTTGACAGTCGCAACTGACCCGGTGAGGTTTACTTTCTTTTGCGTTCCATAACCCACCACGACCACCTCTTCCAGTGCTTTTTCGTCTACCTTCATGGAAACGTCCAGGGCTGTACGTTCCGCGGAAACCAGTATTTCCTGCGAAATATAGCCCACCGATGAGAATACAACCGTCTGCGCGCCATCGGGTACCAGGAGGCTGTAACTGCCATCGGCATTCGTTACGGCACCGCGCTGGCTGCCTTTGATCACGATATTAATTCCAGGCAGACCTTCCCCTTTTTCGCCCGTCACCTTACCTACCAGCGACCTGTCTTCCACCACTGTGGCATACGTCGGCGCATCCGGGGTCAGGCCCGGGTCTGCGACATTGATTACTTCCGGTTGAGTGCGCAGTACGATGCGGTTGCTCACCTGCTTGTAGCTGATTTTGTTGGGTAGCAACAACTTGTCGAGCACGGCGGCAAGGGGTTCATTCTGCGCATTCAGGCTCACCGTGAATTTCAATGGCAGCATGCGCGAGTTGTAGGAGAACTTGATTTCAGCCGCTTTTTCCAGCTGCTGTAATGCGCTGCCCAGGGTAGCGCGGTTGAGATTCAGCGTAACTCTTTTTTCCAGCAGGTTCTGACCGGCCAGCGGTCCGGCCATTGCCAGCTGGGCTACGACAATCAAAAGGACGATTTGTTGTAACGACTTCATTAAGAGTTGACACAATAAGCGTTTGGCAGTCAAAGTTTTCTTCATAGATTTGACGGTTTATTGTTTCGATTCGAGAGAAAAATTGGGCAATAACACCCCACTCCCAGGGCGTAATGCAATCGGAGTTGTGGATTTCGGGAGCCGGGCTGCTGCAACCAGTCCGGTTCTTTTTGTATACAGGTTGGTTAGTTCATAGGCGAGCCATTAATTACAGCCGGTGGATTCTACAATCACGTGGTTTCCTTCCATGCGGAACTGCGTACCGGAGCTGATACTTTCGCAGACGATTTTCAGTTTCGACAAAAGTGGTTCGTCGGACAACGAGGTGGAAAGATAACAGTCACGCAGGACGTCGTGGGGATAGTCGATCGTGATGCCGTAGGCACTTTCCAGGGTCGAGAAAATCGTCCCCACGGGCGCATCGGAGAAGTCGAAATTCAGGTATTCGATAGCCCTTTTTGGAATATCTTTGTTTTCAGGCTTTTCAAAAAGGCTACTGGATTTTACGTAGCTCACCGACTGGTTGGGAAGCAAAACCACATTCTCGGCTGCTTTGCTATCTTTCGGTTGAATCTGACGGACATGTACTTCACCCGTTTTAACAAAGACCTCCACCTCGGGTTGATCGTCGGCCGCCTTAATGCGGAAGCTCGTACCTACCACTTCCGTCACGATATCGTTGGTATAGACCAGGAAAGGGCGCAGCCGGTTTTTGCTGACTTCAAAAAACGCCTCCCCCGACAAATGCACCTCACGTTTTTCTACTGCAAATGTCCGTGGATAGCTCAGCTTCCCGCCAGGTTGAAGAATAATCGTACTGCCGTCTTCCAGGTTCACCAGGCGAGGCACTTTGGAATCGTTGTAAATCCCGATATCCCTGCTTCCCGGTAAGGCAGCCGAGGACTTGCGTACAGCAATGTCCGTTTCACCGGGATTTTGACGTGAGGCATACCAACCCAAACCGAGCGCAAATACCACAATCGCAGCCGCCACACGCCACCAGTTCGCAAACCTTAGCGGCCACACGCGATGTTCTTCCTCATGGATCCGCCACCAGGTCTCTTCGAGCGCCTGATCGGTTTCTCCGGCCGTAGCCGCGGGAGCGTCGCTTCCGATCGCCAGGATCAGGTAACGCGCTTCCTGTACCAACCGTTGTTTATCGGTATTTGCTTCGAGCCATTGCGCCCAGCCGGCCTGATCACGCCCGGTGATCACCCAGTCCCGGAACAATGCGTCATCACAAAATTGCGTAACGGTAGTATAGCTTTCTCGCTGCATGAAGTAGTGGTTTTTCAGGCAGGAGAGGACAGTACCGCCGGGCGATACTCACCTATTTTTATTTTTTTGATAAAAAATTTAAAAATACACACATAACAGCAGCGCAAGGGTGTGCATTTCTCCTACCCAAACTTCCCGGATATGCTTGATTCCCCGGTGGAGCAGGTTGGAGGCGGATTGAGGATTGATCTGCATCAGCCGGGCGATCTCGTCGATATCGAGCTGCTGGTGGTAACGCAGATACAGCGCCTCGCGCTGGCGTGCGGGAAGCTGGTTGAGCAGGGTATTAAGCTGGCGCACCTGCCGGCGCGTCTCCTCGTCGGAGATCATTTCATCGAGCGGTGTAAACTGGAAAGAAAACTCGCTTTCACCAATATCGCGCGAATGCCTGAAAATGCGATCGCGTTCGAGGCGCCGCGCGATACGCCTGCGAACGCCTGCGAGCAGGTAAGCCCTCACCGAATCGGGGACAGCGAGGTTTCGGCGGTACAGCCAGATTTCCATGAACGTTTCCTGCACGCAATCCCCAGCCAGTCCGTGATGGTCGGTCAGTGACTTGCCGTAACCGAGCAATGAAGGGTAATATTTCCGGAAAAGGGTCGTATAAGCTGCCTGGTCGTCGTCCTTGATCAGGCACCAAAGTTGTGAATCCGGAAGCGTAGAGTCTGACATTTATCAGGCCGTGGGTTAGGACAATTATAGAATATTTGTGCATTTTACTCATTTTGCAAAGAATTCAAAAATGCCCTGAAATTTTATTGTACCTATATGCTTTGGCTACTTTCATATAACTTGCGGGCACACTAATCCTTTCTTTAAACAGCCATGAAAAAACAATTGAACCTCTTCCTGCTTTGTTTAATCCTGATTATCCCGGCCTTTGCCCAGCAACCGCTTCTATGGAAATTTTCGACCGCCGGAGGCATTCACGGGGCACCCGCCGTAACCGATAAAGTCGTTTATGTCGGTAGTAATGATATGAATTTATATGCCCTCGATAAGGCTACGGGCAGGCAGCTCTGGAAGTACGCCACAGCCGGGGCGATCAGGTCCACGCCGGCGGTAACCGCCAGCAAAGTACTGTTTAACAGCGCCGATGGCAACATTTATGCCGTGGACAAGAAAAAGGGCACGCTGTTATGGACGTTCAAAACAGGTGGCGAGCAGCACTACGACCTTTGGGATTATTACCTTTCGTCCCCGGTCGCAGTAGGTAATGCATTATACGCCGGGAGCGGCGACAGCTCGGTGTATGCGATCGATCTCGAGTCGGGAAAATTGCGCTGGCGATTCAAAACGGGGGGCGTCGTACATGCCTCACCGGTAGTGCGGAACGGAAAGGTTTTCATCGGCAGTTACGACGGATATTTTTATGTGCTCGACGCGCAGAATGGTAACCTGGCCTGGAAGTTCAAGACTTTAGGCGATCCTGGATTTCCAAAGGGTGAAGTTCAGCGGGCCGCGTATGTGGACGACGACCAGGTCATTTTCGGCAGCCGCGATTTTTATATTTATTGCTTGAATGCCCAAACCGGCGAACAGAAATGGAACATGAAAGAAAAAGGCAGCTGGGTGATCGCCACACCCATCGTTCATAAAGGGAACTTGTTCGTGGGCACTTCCGATACACACCAGTTTTACTCGATGAATGCCGAAACCGGGAAAATCAATTGGATAATGCCGCTCAATATGCGGGTGTACGGGACGGCAGTGGTCGTTGAAGACAAACTGGTATTCGGTTGCTTCAATGGCAGGGTTTATTTCGCCGACCCTGCAACCGGGAAGGTGATCAAAACCTTCCGGACAGACGAAAGCAAGAAAAACCACGCGCTTGTATACGACGACACCGACCATTTCCGCAAGGATTTCGATATGTATGGCGACAATTACATCCAGGCCGAAAAGCATATTCTCTCGCTGGGCTCGATCCTCTCGGGTCCCGTTGCCACCGGCGGAATGCTGTATTTTGGCGATGCTAACGGGTATTTTTATGCGCTGGATATACGGAAAGTGCTTAACGAGTGATAAACGACGCGGTAGAGACCACCGATCAGTCCGGTAACTCCACGAAAAAGGTGGTCCCGGTACCGCCCACAGATTCGAACCAGATCTTGCCGCCATGCGCTTCCACGATTTGCTTACAAATGGAAAGCCCGATCCCGAAGGACTGTTCGCCTGCCGTCCCCATCCTTCTGGCGTCATTGGTCGAAAGAAAGATATGTCCTTTGAGCTCATCCGGAATCCCGATACCGTAATCCTGGACGCTGAACACGGTCTGGTTCGAACTCTTCTTCAAATTCACATGAATGGCGCTTTCCTGAGGCGAAAACTTAACGGCATTGCTCAGCAGATTGGAAAACACCCGCCATATCTTTTCCCGGTCGACGGGCACCATCGCTTTCTCGTAATCGTAGTGGATCGTCTGCCTTTTTTCCTTTCCCTTATAACTCAGCATATCGATGCACGATTGCACAATTTCCGCCAGGTCTTCCTCGCTTTTGCTGATCTTCTTTTTATCCGGTCCCGATTGTAATATCTGTCCGATCAGCCCGAACGCCAATTGTCCCGACTGCTGGATCGCATTCACGAGCATTGCCTGTTCTTCGGACGGGGACTGGTCCCAGAAGAGCACATCGGCACCCGAGATCATGGCGGCAATGGGGTTCCGCAAATCGTGCGCGACGATCCGCAGCATTTTTTCCTTCTCCACTTCGGATTCCTCCAATGCATTGACGGTGTCCTGCAACGCGATATTACTTTGCGTGATCACCCCATTCAGCTTGGTCACCGCACGCAGGTTCGCAATCGTCTTCCGGGTATTTCGCCAAATCAGGTAAACAATGACGGCCATCGCAAAGGTAAGGAGCACCGAGAATTGAAGGATTAAATTTTCGCGTTCATCCTTTTGGGCCGCCAGTTCCATTTCATGCTCGCGCTGAACCTGTTGCAGCAAATGCCCGACGTTATTTTTGCTTTGGGCATTTCTTTTCAGCTTCCCGTTACGCTCGGCTTCCACGTTAGCCAGAAATAGTTTGCCAGCCTCTTTGAAATCGCCACGGCCATACAAAATAGAGGCCTGCATGGTGCGATACAAACTATTCGCGGCCGGGTTATTGGCGGCGCCGGGCAAGCGCCTCAGCGAATCCAGCTGGGCCTGCGCCTTATCATACTCCCTCGAATCGATGTAAATTTGTGCCAGTATCTGCCGCGACTCCCGCTCAACGTCGATCGACCAGTCGATTTTCGGATCGTGTTCGAGGCATTTTTTGATCAATCGTTCCGCGGTACGGTTATCGCCTTTCAATGCATAGGCTTCTGCCTTGTTTCTTAAAATGACGATCCGTGCAAACCGGATAAAGTTCTGCTCTTTCGGAAACCTTCCGGCATTCCGGGTGATAAACCGGTCGGCCTGGTTAAAATAACCGAGCGCCTTCACCGGTTCATTGATCAGCATATAGGCGATGCCGATATTTCGCATACTACCCTGTTTTTCAATGAATTCCAATTGAAAATTCTCAGGCTCCCTGCATTGCGCCAATTCCTTCAGTTCGTGCTGCCAGTATTCAATGGCCTGATAGTAATTCTCTTCCTTGAACGAAATATTGGCGATCCTGCTGCTGTACCGCGCGCATTCGCATATTTCTCCCTTTGACAGCAGAAATGCCTTGCCTTTGTAATAGTTGCGGTAAGCCTGATAATATTCCTTCTGTTTCAGCAAATCATCACCCTTTAACAGTAGAGCTCTAGAATAATCGATCGGGTTTTCCTCTCGTACGCGCGTGGACGCGAAGAGCCCGAGCAGGCTGTCGGAATAAGCGAGCGCGGCGGCGTCCATCGTGGAATCGCGATGGCTCAGGACCTTCATGAATTTGAAATAAAGAATACTGTCGTGGATGTTCTTTGCGGGCAGCCTGGCCATGAACGAATCGAGGCTGGCGATCGCTTTCCGGCTCCCGGTTACCCGCGAGGACCGGTCGAGGCTATCAATCCAGGCTTTCAACTGGACGTCATGACCGCTTTTCTCCGACTTCCGGCACCCCGCGAAGTTCGCGGCTAAAACGAGAAAAATCAGAATAATCCTACACCGTAAAGGGGGCAACAGCAGGCCAGATTGGTTGTTCATCGCTTTCAGATGGATTTCTCTTTACAATGATACCGGGAGATACAAAAGCATATGCGTTTTGTACAATTCACCCCTATTTTCCAGTAGGTTGATGAACAGATCAGGAGCGAAAAGTCAGCAAAAATCTACACAATTCGTACTGAAAAATTGTAGAAAGAATTCATTCAGGCCAGCAAATTAAGAGACCGGCTGCTATCCCTTTGCGGGGAGAACAGCCAGCCTTTTAATCATCGTCCTCCTCATCCTCTTCACCTTTCCCCAGCCGCACGAAAGCTCCGCGGCGCGGTGCAGGCATGACACTATTTTCGCCTCTGACGGTCTGCCAGACAATCTCACTGAAAACGAGGTCGTCGATGGCATCCGGTTTGGAAAGGTCGAACTGAACCGATTTTTGGGAATTTTTATTCGCGGCCACATTTCGTTGTTCCAAGTCCACATTAGCTGGCCTGGCAGTGAAAGGCGTCCCATCGGCCTTTGGGCTGAAACATCTCCACATAGGCGTTGCGGCGGCATCGTACTGGCTCATGGGTTTGAGGCCGAGAATCAGCTCCACGGTGCGAAGCATACCCGAAGTAGAATACATGGTGTGGTCTACAAATCCGCGCTTCACCATGCCGCCCGCCACAAATGCAATAGAACGGTGCGCATCGACGTGGTCCGGTCCGTTCTGCGCATCGTCTTCCAGAATAAATACCACCGACTCTTTCCAAACCTTGCTTTTGGAAAGATGATCTACAAAACGGCCGACGGCCAGGTCGTTGTCCGCGACAGCGGCATAGGGCGTAGGCTTACCCACGGCTGCGCCGGAAGTATGGTCGTTACCGAAGCGCAGTGTATTCAATTGGGGTAATGCATTACGGGCTACCAGACTATCGAAATCCTGTTCCCAGGCTTTTTCACGATCAATATCCTTATAACCGAGATCATATCCTTTGAAAGTCGGGCAGAACCTGCCTTTCAGAGTGGCGATATTGGGTTTCTCCTTGTCGGCAAACCATCCGTAGGTCCGGAAGCTTACGCCCGCCCGCAGGCAGTGGTCCCATATGAACCCGTCGCGCGGGTGTGCGATCTCCTTCTGACCTTCGAAGTCGTAGGTACCACCGCGGCCGCCATAGCTGGTGACCCAGTTTTTTTCTACATAATCGTTGGCATAAGCCGCAGAGGACCAGTTGTGTCCATCCGCACTTACTTCTGCATCAACATAAAAGTTATCCAGTAGCACGAACTCCTTCGCGATGGCATGCTTTAACTAATTATTAAGCTCCTCTATTCATCGATTCAGTGTCATTAGTCCGGTATAGCCGCTATGGAACGCATGCCAGTTTGGAAGAGTGTACCTGCGCTCCCAATCCATAAAACTGCTGAAAGCTCATGATCAGCGGCCGCCATTTATCAGGATCCACATGATCGGGATTCTCATCGGAAACAATCGAATCGTCTAAATGGACCCGGAGAATTTTTAATTCCAGCGTCACGCTACGGATGTTCCCGATACCCGTTTCGGCGGCAAACGGATGAATCGCGACGAACGCCGCTCCCAGGTGTACAGGACATTCCAAATCCCGCGGGGCCTTCACGATCGTGGAATGATCGGGGGGAATCCGGCCCTGCCGAAACCCGTTTCTTGCGGAACTAAAAAGTGATAAATTTGGGCATAAACGTTCTCTTACCGCTGAAATGACCATTCGTCCTTACCAGTCTTCCGATTATTCCGGGTGTATCCGGGCATTCGAAGGCAATCATCCTGAGTTTTTTGCAGATCATGAAAAGGCAGAGTTCCAAGATTTGCTCAATGGCTTGTCGGGCTCAGATAACGAGGATACGCCCTTCTATTACGTGGTAGAAATCGAGCGTCAAATCGCGGCGTGCGCAGGATTTTATTTTCCAGATAACCAGCCCGGCACGGCCGGACTTGTGTGGGGCATGGTAGCGCGGGAATTTCATCGCAAAGGTATCGGAAAGCAGCTGTTAATCTTTCGTTTAAACAAAATTCAGGAACTTTGCCCGGGTGCGTCCGTAATCCTCGATACCACACAACTGAGCTTCCCGTTTTTTGAAAAACTGGGATTCCGCATTACCCAGATCACCCGGGACTTTTATGCGCCGGGCCTCGACCGCTACGATATGATTCTGATACCATGACTGGTTCCAATACAAGTAAAACAATACTTCCAAATTATTTGCCATGACGCAAAACACCTCAATCCCCACATTATTCGACTGGGCCGGCGGAATGCCCGTCTTTGAAAAACTGACACATCTATTCTATCAAAAAGTCCTGAAAGACCCGCTTCTGGAACCGGTCTTCAAACATATGTCACCCGATCATCAGGTGCATGTGGCGCATTTCGTTGCCGAGGTGCTGGGTGGCCCGGAGTGGTATAGCACCTCGGAAGGCAGTCATTTCAAAATGATCCAAAAGCATTTGGCCAAACATCTTACCGAGCAGCACCGGCAACGCTGGGTTTGGTTGCTTCTGGAGACGGCCGATGAAATCAATCTTCCCGCTGATCCGGAGTTCCGTTCCGCATTCGTGGCCTACATCGAATGGGGTACACGGATCGCGGTTATCAACTCAAACAGTGACGACCTGCAAATGAACCCCGATGAACCAATGCCTAAATGGGGCTGGGGCGTGCCGGGAGGTCCGTATCTGGGATGAATCAGGACGCCCATCAATGTTGCACGAGGAGTAAATATGAATATCAAACTAAAAAATATAACTTTGTCAAAAAACGTAAACTTGACACCTCTTTACTGAAATGCCGGACAGCCCACGAGTTTCTGACCAGCAATTGCTGGAAGCTTTATGCTCAGGGCAGGAATGGGCCTTTACCGCTATTTACGACGCGTACTGGTACCCGATGTACAAAGCCGCATTTCACAAAATCGGACAGCGGCACATTGCGGAAGAGATTGTGCAGGACATTTTTACACGCCTCTGGAACGAGCGCGCGAACCTGCGGACCACCACGCTGAATTATTACCTTTTTTCGGCCGTGCGGTTCGAAGTAATCGACCACATCCGGAAGGCCGGGCCGAGAAGCCGGTACCTGGCCTATTATCAGGCATTCGCAAGCCAGCATGAGCATTATACCGAAGACGAAGTCGCTTACAACGAACTGCTCCGCAACATCGACGAAGGCCTCAAACCATTCCCCGCCAAAACCCGCGAAATGTTCAAACTGAGCCGGGTCGAGAACTGGACCGTTGCCCAGATCGCGGAATTCATGCACTTGTCCGAGAAGACGGTCGAGTACCATTTAGCCAAGGCTTCCAAGGTGGTCCGCGAGTACCTGAACGAAACCCTGCTCCTATTGCTTCTAAGCATTTTCTCCTGACTCCCATTTCCAAGGTGTTGGATTTTTAAAGGAAGTTTGACTCCAAATTCTCCACTTTACATAAATTTTCAAAGGTATTTTAAAAACATTCAGGGACTACCCCTGATCAATACGGTTTAGAGGTTGAATCAGGCAAACAAGCATCCTGAACCAGCCAACCCTGAACCTATGAGTTACGACGAAATTGAAAATCTGCTTTTGAAGTACCGCGAGGGCAAGTGCACTCCCGCGGAAAGAGAACGCATCCATGTCTGGTATGACCAAATGCAAAGCGGCACACCGCAAACCGAACTCTCGGATAGCGAAAAGTCGGTCCTGAAAGCCCGGATGTGGAGTGCCATCCAACACGAAAGAAAAGCATCCGGAAGGATCAGAACATTTTTGCCGCGCCTGTCGCCTGTCGTTGTGCGCATGTTGGCGTCGGTTGCGGCTGTATTCATCGTGTCGCTGTGGTTGTTCGAAGCAAACCGGGGAGACCAGATTTCAACCGCTAACAACACCACCCGGCCCATGCGCGTCACACTGGGCGATAGCAGTGAGGTAACCCTCGCGCCCGGGGCCCGGCTCTCCTATCCCCGGCAGTTTTCAACCTCGAGACGCGAAGTTCAGCTCAAAGGCGACGCGTTTTTTAGTATTACCAAAGACAGCCGCCGCCCGTTTTTCGTGTACAGCGGAAAGCTTGTGACCCGCGTGCTCGGAACCAGTTTCTGGGTAAAAAAGGGAAAAGAAGAGCGCCAAATGCAGGTTGAAGTGGTATCCGGGAAGGTCTCCGTATTCGAAAACGAGAGCATCGGCACCAAAGAACCGGCTTCTCAAACGAAGCACCCGTTGCACAAAGGAGTGATCCTGACCCCGAACCAGCGCGTGACTTACTTCGAGGAGAGCGGACATTTGATGACGGGGCTCGTGGACAAACCGGTACTGCTCGCCACCCACGCGGAGCTGCCCCCGGCGATTTTCAAGAACATGGTATTACCCAAAGTTATTCAGCGGCTGGAAGATGCTTACGGTGTGGATATCGTCGTATCGGGCCAGGCCGCGAATGAATGCACATTTACCGGTGACCTCACCAATATGTCGCTGTTTGACCAACTAGACCTGATTTGCCAGTCGAACGACGGCTCCTACCAGGTTCAGGGAACGCGCATTGTGGTTTCGGCTCCCGGCTGCAAGTGATTTTTGTTTCACCTAAATACCGTCGTATGCATTAAACCTGTCCCAAAGTCCAAAAAGAAACCGGCAGAAAGCTACCCTGCCGGTCCGTTGTCCCACTGCCGGAAATCCGCCAAGATGCGGCAGCAGGGTATTCATTAGTTATAAAAAACCTTTCTAAACTATGAAAAAAAACCGATACCGAAAAAACCGGGCATCGCTTTGCTTGCTCATGAGAATTTCTTTGGCCCAGCTTATCTTTTCAATCGTCTTTTCCAGCCTCACCTACGCCGCGCACGTGAGCAAGGCACAGGAGGTACTGGAACGGAACGTAACGCTCCATGCCGACAAAGTGGAACTGGCGACGGTACTCGACCAGCTGGAGCAGAAAGCGAACGTAAAATTTGTGTACAGCAATAAGGCCATCCGCGCCGGGCGCCCGGTCGCGATCCATGTCGTCAACCAGAAACTGGCGGCTGCATTGCAAACGTTGCTGGTACCTCTTCAGATTTCTTATCACGTCACTCCGTCGGGGCGTATCCTACTCAAAGCTAGCAAGGAACAGCAAACCCAAAGTGCCGGCCAACCCGCTGCACAAATGAGGGACATGCCCGCACAGGTGCTGAAAGGCAAGGTGAGCGACGAAAACGGCGGCGGCCTTCCGGGCGTGAGCGTGCGCCTGAAAGGCACTCAGCAGGGTACATTGACAGACGCTTCCGGTAACTTCGAATTCGAGGTCGGCAACCAGGAAGCCGTGCTGATATTCAGTTTTGTAGGCTATAAAACGCAGGAGATCGCGGCTGGCGACAGGGCGGTGATCAACGTATCGATGGTTCCGGACGACAAGTCACTGAACGAAGTAGTCGTAATCGGTTACGGAAGCTCGCGGAAGCAAGACGTGGTAGGTTCGGTGGATATTGTTTCTTCCAAAGACGCCGGTGCCACCACCGCTACCAACCCTTCGCAGCTGCTGATCGGAAAGTCGGCGGGTGTGCAGGTGCTGCAATCGAATGGCACGCCGGGCTCGGATGCCCAGATCCTCATCCGCGGTACCGGGTCTTTCACTGGTGTTGATCCTTTGTATGTGATCGACGGTATCCAGGGCAGCAAAACGATGTTCAATACCCTGGCAACCCAGGACATTGAGAACATCACTATCCTGAAAGATGCCTCATCCACAGCCATTTACGGCTCTGCCGCTGCCAACGGCGTAGTCATTATCACGACCAAAAGAGGCAAATCGGGTGCGCCGCGTATCAATTTCAATACACAATGGGGCGTTGCCAAAGCCTGGAAAACGCTGGATTTGCTCAATGCTTCGCAGTACATCGACCTCCTGAAAGATTTCGCGGCCACTACCAATTCCGCCCTGCCGCCGAAGTTCAGTACTTCGGAAGTGACCACCGATCGTACCGACTGGCAGAAAGAGATCTTCAGATCGGGGCTCGTATCCCAAAACGATCTGAATATCAGCGGTGGCAGCGAAAAAGTGGCTTACAATTTTTCATTGGGTTATATCAAACAGCATGCCATTGTCAGGAATTTCTCCAACAGCAGGCTGAATGCGCGTTTTGCATTGGACGAAACCCTGGGCCGTTTCCATTTGGGGCAAAACCTGAACATCCGCTACACAAAAGACGACGGCCAGGTGGCCAGTATTTCCGACGCGGTTTACTACGCGCCCTACAAGCCTATTTACGATCCCGCGATTCCGGGCGGCTATTCCAACACGACCAACGTCGACGATTTCAGCAATGGTAACAACCCGCTTGCCGCCATTAATCTGAACCACCCCGTTAATACCGGGTTTGTGTTCTTTCCCCAGGTTTTTGCCGAAGTAGATATCATTGCCGGCTTGCGATTCCGCACGCAGCTTTCGGCCGAGATCGGCGGTGGCAAGAACCGGAGCTATCAATACGGCTACACCGGGGGAAACAACCTGACTAACCCGCAACAGGCGACGCTGGGTTTCAACAACTATTCCTTTTACACGCTCGAAAACTATTTTTCCTATAATAAAGTAATCGGAAAACACAGTGTTTCGGCGACGCTCGGTAACAGCTACCTCGATCCGGGAAATTCGTCGGGCCTGAATGCGACCGGGACCAAAATCCCGAACGACGCCATTCAGAACATCAGCGTGGCGCAGTCACAGGCCGTTACGGGCTCCAATTATGGCTATGCACGCTCGTCGGTGATCTCCTACTTTGCACGTTTGGGTTATACTTTCGACGACAAGTACATTCTTACAGGTAGCTTCCGACGCGACGGTGCTTCGAACTTCGGTGCCAACAACCGCTTCGGAAATTTCTACGGATTGGGTCTTGCCTGGCGCTTTGTCGATGAAGCATTTATCAAAAACAATCTGAATTTCCTCAGCGATGGCAAGATACGGGTCGGATTAGGCAGAACGGGTAATAACACGATCCCTACCACTGGCGTGACCTCTGTGCTTACTTACAGCGGAAGCCCCAACGGTAATCTCGTATATTCACTGGGTACCAATGAAGGATTTAACCCCGGTACGACCATTAACACGCTGTCTAACCCGAACATCCGCTGGGAATCTACAGACCAGACCGATATCGGTCTCGACCTCGGCTTTCTCAACAACCGCCTGAGCGTCACCGTTGACTGGTACAACCGCAAAAGCTCCGGTCTGCTCGTGAGCGTGCCGGTTTCCGGAAGCACCGGGGCATCGGGCAGCGGTGGGCAACCCAGCAAGTATGCCAATGCAGCCAGTGCGCAGAATAAGGGCGTTGAGTTTTCAGTCGGCTACCGCGACCAGGCCCGTGGCGGGTTCCAGTACAATGTGAGCGCGAACCTGGCCTACAACAAAAACATCGTCAACTCGCTCGGAAGCGAGTTTGCTGCGCCTATCCAGGCAGGGGCATTCAGTAATCTCCCTACATTCACCTACACGGCTGCGGGTTCGGCGATCGGGTCGTTTTTTGGTTATGAAGTTTCTCACGTAGCCAAAGACCAGGCGGAAATCGACGCATTGAATGCCAAAGCGGCCGAGCAGGCCGGCGACGCCACTACCAAATATCAGGCGGGCCTGCTTCCCGGAGACTTTATTTTCAAAGACCTCGACGGCGATGGTAAGGTGACTTCCACCGACCAGAAAATCCTGGGTAACCCTATCCCGAAAATCGTGTACGGTTTCAATGCCGGTGTGAACTACAAAGGCTTCGATCTGAATGTGGTCGTCTCGGGGGTTTCCGGTTTGAAAATTGTGAATGCATTTAAGTTCGTAACCGAGAATGAATCGACGGGCCACAATGCTTCTACCGAAATCCTGAAAAGATGGCGCAAGCCCGGCGATGTGGCCGAGCTCCCGCGCGCGGGACAAAGCGCAACAGGCGACGGTAACCTGCGCCCGTCCGACTGGTGGCTCGAAAACGGCGCCTACCTGCGTCTGCGCAACGTAACGCTGGGCTATACCCTGCCCAAAGGCGTGATCGAAGGCATTGGCGGCGGCAAGGTATTCAAGAGCATCCGCGTGTACGCCGCAGCGCAAAACCTTCTGACTTTCACCAAATACAAAGGTTATGATCCCGAGGTAAGCACCCAGAACGGCGGCAGCTTCATCTTCTCGCGCGGCATCGACGACCGCCAGCAGTTGCCGCAGCCAAGAACATTGCTTTGCGGCTTGCAGCTTGGGTTTTAATGGTTAGAAGAAAACTTACTTGAAGTGAACATGAAAAAGATCATATATTTTCTGACAGGACTGATTGCCGCTTTCCAGCTGGCCGGCTGCGATGAATCCAAACTGGAACTGGAAAGTCAGAGCGCCTACGATTATAACACTTATTTTACCTCTTCCGAAGGATTGAACCAGGCCGTCGTCGCCACTTACGCGACATTGCTGCACAATGGCCTCTGGGCACGGGAGTACTACTTCATTTTCGATTTGCTCGGATATGAAGCCAAGAAAACGACCAACCTGCAAGGCGACATGGCCCAGCTTGCCGATTACTCGTTCGGCACGAGCCAGGCCCAGATCGGCCAGCTTTGGAACAGCCTGTATCGGCTGATCCTCCGGTCGAATGTGGTAATCGACCGGGCGGGTGTGTGGAACCCCACCGCTGCAGCCGACCAGCAGGCTGCCAAGCAATACATCGCCGAAGCGCGGTTCCTGCGGTCATACGCTTACTTCAACATTGTCAACTTGTGGGGTAAAGCGCCGCTGATCACCGCCTACGACAGCACCGTAGCCAACAACTACCCTTCCCGGTCATCGGCGGAGGCGATCTGGGCTACGATCGAAAACGACCTGAAACTGGCAGCGGCCGATTTGCCAGTGTCGTACGACGCGGCCACCGGCCTCGGCAGGGCGACCAAAGGTGCGGCCGTAGCATTGCTGGGCAAATCCTATTTGTATCAGAAAAAGTGGGTACAGGCCGAAACCACATTGGCGCAGCTGACGGCCGCTCCTTTCACCTACTCGCTCGATCCGTCATATGAGAACCTGTTCAGCTCGACGAACCAGAGCAGCCCCGAAAACATTTTCCAGATCATGAATGCCAAATGGACCGACTGGGGCATTGGTAATCAGTACTACGTCTTCGGCGGGCAGGAAACATGGGGCGGTAAAGCCACCCACTCCGACCGCGCGCAGGAATACGGTTTCAAGGACTGGTTCAATGTGTACGTGCCTACTACGACTGTTAAATCGTTCCAATATCCTCACCCGGCTACCGGCGCCCACTACGTGGACCCGCGTGCGAAATTCACTTTCTATGGCAGCAAGGAAAGCGGCGGCGACACCCAGTATTGCCAGAAATGTGCCGGCGGCCCGATCGACTTCCCGTTCAAGGCGGACGATCCTCAGGGATATTATGTTTGGAAAAAATACCAGTATTATAATGAAGTAGCCTCCTACGGCGGGCCGCAAAGCTCCATCAACGGGCAGGTGATCCGTTTTGCCGATGTACTGCTAATGCTCGCGGAAGCGCAAATTCAGCAAGGCAAAGCCGGTGCCGATCCGCTGGCGCTGATCAACCAGGTTCGCAAGCGCTCGGGTGCCGTCGCGTACACGTCCCTGGGCGCTCAGGCCGACGCGATGAAGCTCATTATGCGCGAACGCCAGGTAGAACTCTGCGGCGAACAAAGCCGGTATTTCGACCTCATCCGCTGGGGAATTGCTAAGCAGACGATCAACGCGCAACGTGCCGCCGAGCCGGGTGACGGCAAGCAGCCTTTCCAGGACAAAAATGTCCTTCTGCCGATCCCCGACGTAGAGAAGAACTACAATCCCAACGTGGCCAAAGACATAGCTAACGGCTGGAACTAGTCGGCACATAATCCTGAAAAACCACAGTGTAAAAGAGCTCAGCTTTCCGAACACTGTGGTTTTTTATTGCCTTCTCATTCGAAGGCGAGCCCGGAAAGTTGGTGCCCGGCGGGATTTGTCAAAGGATCGACAGCTCCGAACTGTCGTAAATGATGGTCCGAATGCTTGTAGGCAAATATCCCAATTTCCTCCCGCGTCATTCTGCCGAAAAAATCATGAATAAAACCCGGATTGGAAAAGTGCTCATAGGCGGCAATACACCGGATCCAGGCTTTCTTTTGCAGTTCCAGGTCGCCATCCAGCTCTTTGACGATAAAGGGCCGGCTGCTCGGCGCGTTCTTCTGAATGGGGCGGTCGTCCTTTACGAACGTTTTCAGGGCCATCCTGCCAAAAATCCACCCGATTAATTGCTGTTTATATTTCGGTTGGTGGACGCCCAATACCCACTCGTCCCAGATGGTACAATGCTTCGTCATTTGGTACACATTCATTTTACCCCACTGCGCCGCATTGTTTTTCTCGAGTGACTGTATCCTTCTGATCAATTCATCCCGGGTGGCCGCATCAAAGATCGTTTTCATCGTTTGTTTCGTTTTGTGATGATGCAAAACTAGCACGGGCCGAAAAGCTGACCGGCGTGTAAAAATGACAATCAAAGGTGTATTTTGTGCCATCTTTGTCATAGCTTTGAATAAACCTGCTGACCTATGCGTACAAGACACATTTCTGTAATGGTGTATGAAGATGTGCTTTTGACGGCACTGTCGAGCACCGTCGCATTGCTGACCGGCGCAAAGGATGCGGTCGTCAGAAACGGCGGAACGGCCCCTTTTGAAATAGACCTTGTGGGCGTGCATCTTCACGATGTGCAGCTCAGCTTCCCCGTGCAATTTCATTGCGGGAAAACGCTGGCCGATGATTTTGAAACGGACGTGATCGTTGTACCACCGATGAATGCCGAGGGCGCCGATATGGATCAACTGTTGCTAAAATACAGCAAGCTCACCGGCTGGCTGGCGGAGAAATATCATCGCAAGGCGCAGATCATCAGCCTCTGTACAGGCGCCTATTTTGTTGCGGAATGCGGCTTGCTGAACGGCATGCCGGCCACGTCCCATTGGGGCGCGATGGACGACATGCGGAAAAGGTATCCCCTCGTCAATTTCAGGCCCGAACGGATCGTTACCCAGTCGGAGGCCATTATTACGGGCGGCGGCGGCTTCTCGGCACTGAACGCCATCCTGTATTTCATCGAAAAGACTTGCGGAAAAGAGACCGCCATTACGTTGAGCAAGTACTATGCCCTCGACTACGGCCGCACGTCGCAAAGCATTTTCACGATATTCTCCGGCCACCGCGGGCACAGCGACCAAGACATTCACCGGGCACAAACCTACATCGAAAACGAGTTCAAGACCGACATTTCGGTCGAACAGATTGCCTGCAAAGTGAATATGAGCAAGCGGAATTTCATCCGCCGTTTCAAAAGCGCTACCACCCTGAACCCGATCGAATACATCCAGCGAATCAAGATCGAAGCCGCCAAGAAATCCCTCGAAGCCGGCGAATCGAACATTGCCTATGTTACCTACGACGTCGGGTATAACGATCTCAAAACTTTCAGGACCATTTTCAAACGGATCACCGGCCTCACGCCTATCGAGTACCGGAACCGGTACAATACGGAAACGCTGTTGCGTTAGGGTTTTTAAAATTAATTCACCCTACCATTTGCATCGTACGATTTTAATCGTACCTTTGGTATGTACTTAATTTTCATAGCCATGAGTTCCGAAAAAGCCGAACCCACAAAAGCTGAGCTCGATATCCTGACCATTCTCTGGAAGAACGGGCCTTCCACCGTGCGCTTTGTGCACGACCAGCTGAATACGTTCAAGGAGGTGAACTACACCACCACCCTCAAACAAATGCAGTTGATGGCCGAAAAAGGCATGCTCTCGCGCGATGAGCGCAGTATGAAACATGTTTACGAGGCGGTCGAAGAAGAGCAAAAAACGAAAGGCCTCCTACTCGACCGCTTCGTCGACCATTTATACGGCGGCTCGGCCAGCAACCTGGTGATGCAGTTGCTGGATAACAAAAAAGCTTCCAAAGCAGAGCTGGACGAGATTCGGGCGGTTTTGGACCAATTGGAAAAAGGGAATTCCTAAATCAAATCAGCCATGAAAAATCTGCTCACTTCCGAAACCACCTACGCCCTGATCCGGCAGATCGGGGTGGCGTTGGGCCATTCACTCTGGATTGGTGCTGCTGCGGCGTTGCTGGCAGCGGCCGTGGTCGTTTGTACCCGCCGCAGCCGGCCGGAGATTCGCTATAACCTACTGACCGGCTTGCTTTTGCTCTTCATCGTGGGTACCGCAGCTGCATTTGTGCTGTCGGATTCCGCTGTTTCCGCGGAAACGCAGGCCCCTGACACTCATGCAACCTATATGGTTCATAATGGGCCATTTTCGATCCAGGAAATATCGCATTCACAAAGCATAGTCAGCATTGCCACAGGCTTTCTCGCGCAAAACATTTACACGATCACGTGGCTCTGGGTTTTCATTGTACTGGTCAAAATTTCTGGGCTTGCGCTGGGGCTTTACCGTTTGCATCAGCTCAAAACGCAGCAGGTTTACAGCATAGGCAGCTACTGGGAGCAACGCGTGAGTGAGTTTGCCCGAACCATGGGCATTGCGCAGCATGTGAGGATATTTCAGTCCGGCCTGGTGAGAGTTCCGACGGTACTGGGGCATTTCAAACCCGTGATACTCGTACCGCTGGGCGTGATCACGTCCATTCCCGCGGATCAGATCGAAATGGTGCTGCTCCATGAGCTCGCACATATTCGCCGCCTCGACTTTTTCGTTAATTTCCTGCAACGGATCATCGAGCTCCTTTTCTTCTTCAATCCCGGCATTCTCTGGATTTCCAGGCTCATTCGCGAGGAGCGCGAAAATTGCTGCGACGACATGGCCCTGAGGCATTCCGGAAACCAGGCGGTTTATATCCACGCCCTGCTGTCATTCCGTGAATACCAACTGAACGAAGACGTATACCAACTAGCGTTCTCAGGAAAAGGCGGATTGGTACAGCGCGCCAAACGCATTGCCTCACGCACTAACTCGACATTGGGAGCAGCGGAAAAAACCGTGTTGCTGGTCGCAATGCTGGCATTTTTCGCGCTTTCTGTCCTCTTTGCACAGTCCGACGGCCTGCAAACGAGTCCCAAAAAAAGCAATGCAAAGCCCGTTCAACGAGCCGATAATGCAAAAAAACCTGCGCCCAGCCAAGGGAACCAAATTTACCGACAGCCAGGCAACGCCAAACAAGATAATACTGACAATCAACCCATTAACAAATCAAACACACAACAGAAACAGGCCATACAGAACCCAGAGGGAGTTGCAAACCACCCCAATCTGACGCGACCGGACACGCTTCAACCTTTGCAAAAGACAACAGGCCCGCTTAACCGGCTGTCTGCGCCGCTGGATATCGACTCTTCCGCCAATGTGCGCCTGGCGCCTGTGCAATGGCAGCCTTACACGCAAACGTATAAAGCGCAGCCCTTGCAGACGTACCGGACCGAATACCGGCCCAATCCAGTCCGCATCAAGCGCCAGGCGATCAACGACAAGATCATGGACGCTATCGAGCGGCAGGGCATCGAAATTTCCCGTAACAATATCGATTTCAGGATCACCAATCATGAGCTGGTCGTGAACGGCGTAAAACAGCCGGAATCGGTTCTCAAAAGCGTACTGGATGCGGTGCTTCCGAAACCTGACGATGTGATCGACTTCACCTACGGGAGCCACCATTAATCCGGATCCGTACACGCGTATTCCAAAAACTTACTTTGGGTAAGACGGGCAAACTATGCCTGTCAGTCACGAAACACAACCTTAACATCACATTATGAAAACGATTGGCCGGGTGAGAACCACCCTGTGGATTGCCGTTGCCCTGCTGGCGGCATGGGGGAATGCATTTGCCCAAATGAAGGGGAAAGTAGTCGACAGCGGCAACGCGCCACTGGAAGGCGCCGTCGTTTCGGTGCTCTATGCCGCAGATTCCAGCCTGGTGAAAACAGTGATTACTGCGCGGGACGGTACATTTTTTATTACAGGCATTAAAAACGGGCGCTATTTCGCAACCGTCGCGATGATGGGTTTTCAAAGTTTTAGCGGAAACCAACTGGATATTTCCAACGGGCAAGAGACGATTGACCTCGGCACCATCCTATTACGCCCCGCCAACCTCAGGCTCGACGAAGTAAAAGTTACCGGGCAAAAGAATTTCGTGGAATACCAGATCGACCGGACGGTACTGAACGTTGATGCGCTGATTTCGAATGCCGGTGCCAATGTGCTGGAAATACTGGAAAAAGCGCCGGGCGTAATGGTCGATCAGAGCGGCGCTATCAGCCTCAAAGGCCAGGCGGGCGTACTCGTGCTCATTGACAACCGCCCTACTTACCTTTCGCAGGCGGCATTGGCAGCCTACCTGCGATCACTGCCGGCCAATTCCGTCGAAAAGATCGAGCTAATCACGAACCCTCCCGCACGCTATGACGCGGCCGGGAGTGCGGGGATCATCCATATCAGAATGCGCAAAAACAAGGTCCGCGGCCTGAATGGCAGCATTACGCTCAGTCCGGCAAGATCGAAATACTGGCGGCATAATGAGAACCTGAATCTCAACTACCGCAGCAACCGCTTCAATTTTTTCACCAATGCCAGTTTCAATAGCAC
Organism: Dyadobacter sp. BHUBP1; assembly: GCF_050587785.1. Lineage (NCBI taxonomy): Bacteria > Pseudomonadati > Bacteroidota > Cytophagia > Cytophagales > Spirosomataceae > Dyadobacter > Dyadobacter sp. BHUBP1. Next base: position 347,697 of record NZ_JBOBIH010000004.1, on the reverse strand, counting down.
CGACCAGTGGCGCCGGCTCGATATTGAACGCAAGTACTACGGCGAAAACGATGCATTACGGTCGTCGTTTGACCAAACCACTCTTTTTTACCCCAAAAGCCGGACTACCAACCTGAAAACCGGGCTCGATTTTTACGCCAGCGAAAAGACTACCTGGGGCCTCGTGTACACGGGCGCATACACGCAGTCGCGCGAGCATAGGCCCGTGAGCAGCGTGGTCAGGAATGCCGCCGGTGTGGCCGATTCCCTTATCCGGGCCGACAACAGCGACAGGAACTGCTTCCGGCAGCATGGTATCAACCTCAATTTCAGCCATCAGTACGACAGCACCGGAAAGCTGCTGACCTTCGATCTGGATTACATTGACTACCGCATTCGCGCCCGCCAGACGTTTATCAACGATTTCTTCGAGGGCGACGGTGCCTTCAAAAGACAAGAAAAAATCACTACCGATCTTCCCTCTTCCATAGCCATTTATTCAGCCAAAACTGACTACGAACACCCGCTGCGAAAAGTAAGGGTTGGGGCAGGCTTTAAATCCAGCCTGGTCCGAACCGACAATGCGGCTAACTACTTTTTGCACCAGGGAGAAACCGTTGCGGTCGATTACGACAAAACCAACCGCTTCCGCTACACCGAAAACATCAATGCCGCGTACCTGAACTTCAACAGGGATTTCAAGAAGCTTTCGCTCCAAACTGGCCTGCGTGCGGAAAGTACGAATGGGTACGGGCATCAGCTGGGCAATGCGGTAAAGCCGGATTCGTCGTTTACACTGCATTACACCAGCATTTTCCCAACGCTTTTCATCAGCTACAAACTCGACACCAACCAAACGCACCTGAATTTCTCCTATGGTCGCAGGATCGGCCGTCCCTATTATCAAGACCTGAACCCTTTCGTTTTTTTACTGGACAAATTCTCCTATTTCGCCGGCAATCCTTACCTGAAACCGGAACTCGGCAACAGGTTCCAACTTTCGTTCAATTATAAAAGCAGGTTCAATTTGTCGATCCTCTATAACTACACCCGGAACATGCAGGGCGAGGTAATCGAGCAGGCAGGAAATGTTTTCATCAGCCGGACGGGCAATATCAGCAGGCTCATCTGGGGTGGTATCACATTGACTGCCCGGCTCAAAGCGGGCAACTGGTGGACCTGCAATTTTTACGCCGAGCTCATCCGTAACAACTTCCGCGGCATGCCCGGCAACCCCGACCGCACTACCGGCTCGACCTACGGCTACATCAGTCCCAACAACCAGTTTCTATTCAAAAACGGGTGGAGCGCCGAGTTAAGCGGGTTTTACATTACCCGTAGCCAGAGCGCGCAGTTCGACAAGCACGATCTGTTCCTCGTCAATGCGGCTGTGCAGAAAAAAGTGATGAAAGACAAAGGCATCGTCAAACTCTCACTCCGCGACGTTTTCAGCTCGCTGGAACCGAACGGCCGCATTCTCAACATTCCCAACGCCCAGGCCAGTTATTACAACGATGCCGACACGCGAGTGCTGGTAGCATCGTTCACGTACAACTTCGCCAAAGGTACTTCCGGCAAACGGAAACGGAACGTCGGCGGATCGGGGAGCGAAGAGCAGCGGGTTAAGAACTAAATATCTTCTATTTTTACGATATGAAAATCCTGTTCTTCTCCGCCAAGCCATACGACAAGCAGTTTTTCGATGTGTACAACCGTTTCCACGGTTTCGAAATCGAATATCTGGAAACGCATTTGGGACCGCATATCGTCAATGCCGTAGATGGACAGGAGGCGGTTTGCGTGTTCGTGAATGACAAAGTGAATGCGGAAGTGATTGCCATCCTGGCCGAAAAGGGTGTGAAAGTGATTGCATTACGATGTGCCGGGTTTAATAATGTGGACCTGGAAGCCGCCCGCCTGCACGGGATACGCGTATGCCGTGTGCCCGAATACTCGCCCGAGGCCGTGGCAGAGCATACGGTGGCCATGCTGCTCACCCTCATACGCAAGACGCACAAGGCCTACAACCGCGTGCGGGAACAGAACTTTTCATTGAACGGGCTGCTCGGTTTCAATTTACACGGCAAGACGATCGGCGTGGTTGGAACGGGCAAAATCGGCGGCGCGTTTTGCAGGATTATGAAAGGTTTCGGCTGTAAAGTCGTGGCTTACGACCTCTACCCGAACACCGAACTCCAACTGGCGGGAATCGAGTACAAGCCGCTGGAAGAGGTACTCCGCTCGGCCGATGTCATTTCCCTGCATTGCCCCCTCAATCCCGTCACGCATTACCTGATCAATGAAAGTACCCTGGCGACAATGAAGCCCGGCGTGACGCTGATCAACACGAGCCGCGGCGGGCTGGTCAACACCACCCATGCGATAGAAGCCCTCAAGAGTAAACATCTGGCGAACCTGGCTATCGATGTTTACGAACAGGAAGAAAAGCTTTTCTTCAAAGATCTTTCGGAAAGCATTATCGAGGACGACACCATCCAGCGCCTGATGAGTTTTCCCAACGTGCTTGTGACCGCCCACCAGGCATTTTTCACCGAGGAAGCGATGATGGAAATCGCCCAGGTCACTTTACAAAACATCGACCGGATACTTCACGGACAGGAACCGGAGCAAGCGGGTGCGGTACTTGTCTAGATCCACCGCCCTGCGCTTTTCAACAAAGTAAATTGAACTTCCCAGCAAAACGAAGCAGTTGCCGAGCGACGAATTTTGTATTCGCAATCAGTTACTCATTCAAAAAAAGCAAAAATGGATTTTCAATTAAGCGGAAAACGCGCGCTGGTGACAGGGGCGAGTTCGGGGCTGGGTGAGGCAATCGCCCGGATGCTGGCAGACGAAGGCGCGACGGTCATTGTGCACGGACGGAACGAACAACGCGCCAATCAGGTCGCGGAAAACATGATAAAAGCAGGCGGCAAGGCAGAAGTGGCAATCGGCGATCTGGCAACGGACGAAGGCGCCGATGCGGTCGCTGCAACAGCGTTACAAGGTGGCGCCGTTGATATCCTCGTGAACAACGCGGGCGTGGTGAGCCACAAAAACTGGTCGGACGCTACGGCGGACGACTGGATGGAGGTTTATAATGCGAACGTGGTTTCCTATGTGCGGATGATCCGCCGTATCGTGCCACAGATGAAAGAGCTGGGCTGGGGCCGCGTGATCCATATCGGCGGCGGGCTCGCCGTTCAGCCGATCAAGGAACAACCGCATTACAATGCGACCCTGGCCGCACGGCATAATTTATCGGTTTCGCTGGCCCGGCAATTGAAAGAAACCGGCATCACTTCCAATGTGGTATCTCCGGGCGCTATTATGAACCCGATGGTGGAAGAATGGCTCGTCAATGCCGCTCCCGGGTTTGGCTGGGGCACCGAGTTGGATGAAATCAAATACAAAGCCGTGCAGGACCTGATCCCCAATGACACCGGGCGGTTTGGCCTCCCCGAAGAAATCGCCGGGGCGGTTCTGTATCTCACCAGCCCACTGGCCAACTACGTGAGCGGAGCGGTGATCCGCGTAGACGGCGGGACTGTCAGAAGTTTATAAAAGATATTGCCAACTACTGGCTTAACCCATTTCAAGAGGTGATCAAAAGATTCGGACAGGCCGCTGATTACCTGTCCGGACCTTTTGCTTAGGGCGCTGCTAATTCCTGGACAGACTGGTCAGATATGGAACAAGCGTCTTGGCGCCCGGCACCAGTTTTGTGTTCAGCACCATCCCTGATTTGCCGAGTACCATCGCCTGCGGTATGAAATTAATGTTGTACTTCTTGAGAAATTCCGAAGTTCTTCCGTTCGTGACCCGATAATTAAGGGAATAATCGCTAATCCGTTCCTCCCGCGAAGCCTTTATCCATTTGTCATGGTCGGAATCTAGGGAAAGATACACATAAGCGACCTCCAAATCTTTTACATCCGCCCTGACTGCTTCCGAGGCCGGCATCAATTCGCGGCATGGCGCACACCAGCTCGCCCAATATTCAATAAAAATCACTTTCCCTTGATGTTGTCGCTTTACATCATCCAAGGTCAATACATTACCCGAAATATCTTGCAATTGAACGGAATTAGTATCTTTTAACAAAAAAGATCCCTCTTTACCTCCCGAATACGGATTTGGCATCTCGGACCCGATTGAAAAAAGCATTAAATTGACGACGGCAATTCCAAAAGCGAGCATAAATTTTGAAGCCATATCCATAAATTTTTTGCTGAAACATATTGACTTTTTAAATATATCCTAAAAAGTTTATCATGAATAAAAAAGTTACCCTCGCTATATTTTTCACTTTGATAATCGGTTGTGTTGCCTATATTATTTTATCTCAAAAGGCTGTCGTAAAAAAATCACAGGAGCCGGCTCCACCATTTCCGTATTATAGCGAAAACGTAACCTTTCAAAATACCGAAGCGGACATTTCGCTCTCGGGAACTCTCACCGTACCGGATAAGAAAGGCAGTTTTCCTGCCGTGGTATTGGTCACCGGCAGCGGCCCGCAAGACAGGGATGAGACGGTTTTCGGCCATAAACCATTTCTTATCATCGCGGATTATCTCACTCGCCAGGGTTTCGCAGTCTTGCGCTACGACGACCGGGGAACTGGTAAATCAACGGGCCATTTTCACACAGCAACATCAGTGGATTTCGCGACGGATGCCAAAAGCGCGATTGCCTATTTGAAATCAAGAAAAGAAATTAACCCCGATAAAATCGGCCTGGTCGGGCATAGCGAAGGCGGGCTGGTAGCAGCCATCGCCGCAGCGCAATCGGGGGACGCCAATTTTGTTGTTTCTCTGGCCGGGCCGGGCGCTATCGGCCACGAGATAATGGCGCTGCAAATGGAATTGATCGCACGCGCAGGCGGTGTGGATCAGGAGGGAATTACATTCATTAAAAAGATCAATAGCGAAGCGCTTGAAATACTTAAGAATTCACCGGACACCGTTGTATTACGGGCCAATCTGAATGCCTATATGTTACCGAAAGCGAAGAATTATCCAAGCCAAATGCTCCCGCCGGGTCTCACAGCGGAGCAATTTTTTAAAAATCAAATTAATTCAATGTGTGGGCCGTGGTATCAATTTCTATATGATGTGAACCCTGCGCAATATTTTCAAAAAGTAACATGTCCGGTTCTGGCTTTGAATGGATCGAGAGATTTGCAAGTAGACGCACAACAAAACCTCCCCGCTATTTCAAAAGCATTAAAAGAAGGCGGCAATTTAAATGTGACGGTAAAAGAATTACCGAATCTCAACCATCTTTTTCAGGAAAGCAAAACCGGTCATCCCAGTGAATATGCAGGTATTGAAGAAACCTTTTCGCCCAAAGCGTTGGCCATCATATCGGATTGGCTTACCGTTCAAACCAGATGAAGAATCAGGCAGATACCTATCTATTGGTAGCCGTCAGTTCGGTGATCAATTCCCTTGCATCACTGCCATCTTCACCTTGATCTGCGGAAATTTTCAGCGCTTCCTCTGCGGCTTTAAGAGCCGGCTCTTTGTTTCCCAATTTCTTTTGAAGCTGGGCATAGATACACAAATGCTCGTAGTTTTTGTTCAGATCCAGAACCTTGGCCATGATCTCGACACCCGTTTTCAATGCCTCAGGATCTTTGGCAAAGGTTTTAAGGTAAATGCCCGTTTCATACATGGTTTGCCAGTCTGTTGTGCCAATCGTATTTCCATATTGCAATGTCGACCGGCCATAGTTGAGCCAGTCGCGGCGCCCGCCATAGAAGTAAATTTGCAGGAGCGATAGTGTTTTCATGCTATCTGCAAAATGATCGACGGCAACCTTTCTCAGCTCGCTCATTAATATGAGATCGTTGGTCCTGCCGGCTATGTTTGCAGTGCGGGTCATAATTCTTTGCGTAGCTTTTTCGACATCTGCTTTACCAAACAGGCCCACAAATTTCTGCTGGTTTTGCAGGAGATAAAGCGTCGCCGGCGATTTAAAGCCAAGATCGGCCGCAAAAATGAATCTTAAATTCCGTTCCGATCCCAGTTCGTCAGCCGATTGCGTGGCCAGATACTCCTCCGTTACTTTTTCCTTCGGATTGGCATCGACCGTATAATACGACAACGCGTTACTCAAATGGAACAGCAATTCCGGCGATTTGTCGCCTTGTTCGTACCTGGCCAGCATCGGAAACAATGCGGTGTTCGGGTCGGAGGCATTCCGGCCGTCCCGGATGAAATCGGCGGCCGGTTTGGCACCCGAACTCTGGTGGAGTTTCTGACCGTCCTTAGTCAGGAACAAATAGGTAGGAAAGCCCTTAATGCCGTACTTCTTCGCCAGCGCTTCCCCCGCTCCGCCGTCCTCCACGTCGATTTTACAGTTGATAAAATTTCCGTTATAGTAACCGGTTACTTCCGGATTGGGAAAAGCTTCTTTCTCCATTTGCCGGCAATATCGACATGAAGTTGCCCGGACATACAAAAAGATCGGTTTTCCACTTTTCTCTGCATTTCGAAGGGTTTCTTCCCAGGAAGTAGCAACAAAATCAATTCCCTGCGCCCGGCAAGCAGGCGCGCCAAGAATCAGCAGTAGCAAGTAGAGGGTTCTTTTCATAGCTGGTAGCAATGTGGAAGCTTTACAAAGCTAATCTAAAAATTAATTTATCAACCAGTTACATCAATGGGCCGCTACACGACCGAATCCCATGCTGCGAGGGGCCGAAAATAGGATCCGACAATAAAATCAGGATTTCTTTTTATTTTAGAACGTCTATCGAGGGTTTCAAACTTAAACTTCTGATTCAAATGAAAACAAAGCATTATTATCTCCTGATGGTTATCGCAATCGGACTTGTTTCCATTGCAGCGAAAAATGCAGCATTACCGGCGGATCTTATCGGTACATGGAAATACCTGATCAGCGACGTCCCGCCGGAATACGAATCGGGCTTTTTTACATTTGAACAAAAGGATGACAAAACCACCGGATATGTAGGAGACACCGAAAAGCAGGAGATGAAAGAGCTGACGATAGATCAGGAAAAAGTCGCGTTCACCGTCGAGAACCAGGCAGGGGTCTTCAAATACAGTTTCATGCAAAAAGGCGATACCCTAACCGGCATCGTGTCTTCCCAATACGGGGATTTCCCGATCAAAGCCGTGAGAGAACCTAAGAAATAACGGAAGTTGGCCCGGGGAACGTTTATACAAGCACGTTCCCCGGAACATCAATATCCTGCAACCTGCCCGTCTTTTCGCATTTCGGACGCGCCGTGGTACACCTTTTCGGCCTGATCGACCAGGATGGCCTGGTAACCACCAAAAAAATCCTTATCCGCCAGTTGGTGGCCTTTGCGCACTAATGCTTCACGGACCTGCGCCGGGATGCCACTTTCGAGCGCCACTTTTCCCCCGTCCGACATCACAGTTCCAATCGGTTCGCTGCTACCCGAATGCGCAAAACGGGCGGCATCGCCGGCTTCCTGCACATTCATGCCGAAATCCAGAATGTTGCAGAGGATCTGCAAATGCCCCTGCGGCTGCATGGCGCCACCCATCACGCCGAAACTAAGGAACGGCATACCGCCTTTGAGCACAAAACCCGGAATGATAGTATTAAATGGCCGCTTCCCCGGCGCGTACACATTGGCATGGCCGGGCGCGAGGCTGAAACTGCTGCCGCGGTTATGCAATACAAAACCCAATCCGTCGGGCACCAACCCGCTGCCGAATTCGAGCATATTGCTTTGGATGAGCGACACCATATTGCCTTCGGCGTCGGCTACGGTGAGGTACACCGTGTCGCCGTCTTTCAGTACCGACTGACTTGCCTGCAACTTCGCAGAAGCCCTGTCCGGATTGATCAGCGCCCGGCGTTCGGCGGCATATTGGTCGGATAGCAAGGCCTGCAACGGGATTTTGGCAAAATCCGGGTCAGCATAATAGCGGGCGCGGTCCTCGAATGCCAGCTTTTTGGCTTCGATCAGCAAATGCAGGTACTCGGCACTGTTATGACCGAGCTTTTTCAGATCATAGGGTTTCAGGATATTCAGCATTTGCAGCACGGAAATACCCTGTCCGTTCGGCGGCAGCTCGTACACGTCATAACCCCGGTAATTCACCGAAACCGGTTCCACCCAGGTACTTTTCGTCGCAGCCAGATCCTCCTTTCGGATAAACATGCCTGTTTTGCGCGCATAGGCATCGATCCGGTCGGCTATTTCGCCTTTATAAAACACATCTCTCCCCTGCTTCGCGATCTTTTCATAGGTAACGGCCAGATCCGGGTTTTTGAAAACCTGCCCATGGCGCGGCGCGGCACCGTTAATGAGGAATGTCTTACCAAAATTTTCAAATTCTGTAATGTCTTTCTGTTCTTTCAGGCGCTTGTACGCGACATCCCACGAGTAAGCGATCACCTCGGGTACCGGCGCGCCTTCCCGCGCAAACGCGATCGCAGGTGCAAGGACCTCCGCCATTTTCAGTTTGCCAAAACGTCCGTGCAATGCGAACCAGCCGTCCACAGCGCCGGGCACCGAAACGGACAGTGGTCCATACAGAGGCATTTGTGTCCCGTCGCCCAGTACAGATTTCAGTTTCTCATACGTAAGCCCCTGAGCCGAGCGGCCGCTTGCATTTAGTCCGTAGAGCTTTTTATCCCTGGCCGACCATACGATCGCGAATAAATCGCCGCCGATGCCGCAGTTGTTAGGCTCAATTACACCCAATGCAGCATTCGCCGCAATGGCTGCATCCACAGCCGTGCCGCCCTTTTTGAGGATATCGAGCCCGACCTGCGTAGCGAGCGGATGGCTCGTGGTGACCATGCCGTGCATAGCCAGCACCGGGCTGCGCGATTCGAAATTGGACCCGCTGACACGATCGCCACGACCCGTCTGTGCCGAGGTGTGCGTCAAAAGGATGACCTGGGACGCCAGCAGCGTCCCGATCATCCGGAAATTCATTTTAATCATGGGTAGTAAAATTCAGGCGGTTACGTGCCGGCGGTCAGGATACTTTGCCGAGTTTCATCGTTTCGGGGTCCCAGTTCACCACGGTATTCTCGAAATAGCTTTTGTTGGAAAGCAATGCCGGCCCCGCGGCACGGAAACCGAAAACGGCATCTTCCAGCACTTTCTTATTGCTGCGCATGGCATCGAAGAATATCGCGAAGTGATCCAGCCGGTCGTCGTAGCCTTGCGGCGCCCTATATTCCTGCATGTCGGGCTCGGACATCTCAGGGCGCGAGGGGTACTTATTATTGTAGTCTGCCAAAAACTTGTCCTGCAATGCTTTCGGGAACGTATCGATTGTGTAGCCCGGCGCTGCGGCCATCTTCTTCCGCTTGACCGTTACGGTATTCCCTGAAAGCGTGATCTGCCCGTCGGTACCGACAAACCGGAAGCCCGATCCGCCACCGGAGCCATCGGCAAAATTCACCCGCAAAGTAAGGTTGAATGCCGGGTGCGATGCCGTTTTGGGGTAGTCATAAATGCCCAGCATGACATCCGGGACATCGCGTCCGTCTTTCCAGTACCGCAAGCCACCGCTGGTCATAATGCGCGTGGGGCCTTTGGAATCAAGGATATAATGCATTCCTGAAAACAAATGCACGAACAAATCGCCTGCTACACCCGTGCCGTAATCCTGGTAATTGCGCCATCTGAAAAAACGCAGCGGATCATACGCCATTTTCGGGGCCTTATCGCTCAGGAAGCGGTTCCAATCGACGGTCTGCGGCGAAGCGTCAGGCGGGATGGAGTATTGCCACGCACCTTGTGCTGAATGGCGATCGTAATATACTTCCACGAAATTCAGCTCGCCAATGGCGCCCGACTGGTAGAGTTCTTTGGCTTTGGCATAAATAATGGAACTCACGCGCTGGCTGCCGACCTGAAATACCTTACCCGAATCGGACGCTGCCTTCATCATGTCATACCCTTGCTCGATCTTGTGTACCATCGGTTTTTCGCAGTAAACGGCCTTTCCGGCCTTCAAAGCCTGGATACCGATCTGCGAATGCAAATGGTCGGGCGTGGCGAGGATGATCGCATCGATGTCCTTGCGGCTGAGGATTTCGTTGTAGTCGCGGGTCGTTTGAATGTCATCGCCGAACAGCTCTTTGGCACGCACAAGGTGCCCGTCGTACAAATCGGCCACGGCCATGAGCTTCACGCCCGGCACTTTCAATGCGGTACGGGTGTCGCCCATTCCCATGATGCCAGTACCAATACAGGCGATCTGTATGTTATCGTTGGCAGCGAACCTGGGCTTCTCCCACGGAAGCTCCCGCGAGAAGATGCGCTCGCCTGCAAACAGAGGCCCCGATGCGGCGGCGGTCAACAGGGCTCCGCCGGTAAACTTTTTGATAAAACCTCTCCGGTTGTTGTCATTGTTGCTGGACATGATGCATTATAAGTTGAGTTCAGGAAATGATGTACAAAATGGTGAACGTATGGCACGCGTCTACACCCATGAATGTCGCAATAATTGTCTGATGCTCCGGAAGATAAAATACTTTTCCCACAAACCCATACACCCGTCCGCCACGCCTTCGATCACCTCATCGGCGACCCAATTATTCAACCGTGCCGTTAAAACAACTTTTCGTGTGACAGATCATTCATCTTCACATAATCGGACGGGCGGATTCCGACAACTTTGTAGAAGGTAGTGCTGAACGTCGGGACACTATTATAACCGACCAGCGCCGCCGCCTCTTTCACCGACATCCGCTCTTCAAGCAGAAACCGCAACGCGCGCAACATCCGCTGGATGGTCAGGTACTGGACGAACGACATGGCCAGGTCTTTGTGAAACAACCTGGAAAGGCTGCGTTCACTGAAACCGAAACGGCGGGCGAGCTCGGGGAAGGCGATCGGCTCTTGCAGGTTGTCCTCCATAAATCGTATCACCTTGTCGAGGCGCTTGTCTTTTGCGTAAGGCAATGCAAGCGGCAGGTTATACATGCTGATTTCGGGTAAAATGTATTTCAATGCCATCGCGAACCAGTAGCTGCTCTTGTCGCCCTCGTTGATGTCCCCGCTCCATTGGTTACTGAAAATCACCATTTGCAAGAGCAGGTCGTTCACCGGATAAATGCCTGTCTCAAAGTAAAAAGGCTTGTCGTCGGATTCCACCGGAAAATACAGGTTCCGCATGATCACGTCCGGCGAGCCGGGATGAATGCTGTGCTCCACGCCGGGAGGTATCCATATATAATGCCGGGCCGGCAGAAAATAGGTCTTTTGCGGTGTCACCACATGCACGATCCCGCCCTGCGTGTAAAGAAACTGGCCTTTATGATGCGCGTGCGGGGCCACGTCGTTTTCGCCCATCAGGTCATGCATGCAATAAATACTGCGAGGCTGTTTATCGACCTCTGTAAGGTAGTACATCCGGTCGATTTTAGGCATGGCGTAAATGGATAAATATTTGACTTTGCAAGATAATAAAGCCACATCAAAACGTCGCACCTTTGCTCAACAATTTAAATCACTCATAAGTCCTATCGCAATGAGACCTGCGGCCAATATCTGGCAGTTTACACTTCGCAAAGTGCAATTCATAACAAAATCTTCTTTAAGAAGTCATTACTCATTATCAACCCCTTACAAACCAGGCCCCGTGACAGCCAGTGCGGTATTTGCGGGTGCGCTGCTCCTCTCCTCCACCACGCAGGCGCAAACCTCCCGGCGATTATCACTGCCTGAGGCATTGAAAATCGCGGTGGCTAATAACCGCGACATCCGGCACGCACGGATCAAAAGGGAGGTGACCGAGGCCGACATCGACGAAAAGAAAGAGCTGCGCCTGCCGGAAATCGACTTTCACGCATCCTACGCCCGCATTACCGACCTGACGGAATACCGCCACGGCCTGAACGACAAAGTTGTAACCCATACCATCCCCGTGATTGCCGACCTCACCGGCTCCGCAAAAATGCCGCTTTATACCGGGGGAAAGATCCGGTATGCCATTCAGAAAGCCCGACAGCAGGAAGAGATTGCCTCGCTGACAGTGCTGAAAACGGAAAACGATGTAAAAATGGAAGCGACGGAGCTGTTTTTCAGCGCCTACAAAATGATGGAGCTCGACAAGCTGCTGCAGGAACATATCCGGGAAGAGGAAGACCGGCTTGCCGAGGTACGGTCGTTCAAAGCGCACGGTACCGTCACCCGGAACGAAGTACTACGGGCCGAATTGCAACTTTCCGATATGCGCCTCTCGCGCACAACCAATCGCAGCAATATCGAAATCGTGCTGCATGACTTGCACACTTTGCTGGAAATGCCGGAAGCGGTTTCTCTCGAACTCGACACAGCCCGCCTGCTTGACAGCACCGTACCGGCAGAAGATTTGCATTCCTACCTCCGCGCAGCGCTTACGAAAGATGAAATGCGCATTTCTGAAAAGATGGAGGCGGTTTCCGAAACCGAACAGCGGATCACACGGGCTGCTTACCTGCCTAATATCCACCTGTTTGCCTCCTATGGTTTCAACTATCCCAACTACATGTTTTTCCCGCCCGATCCGTACCTCTATACATTGGGACGCGTGGGGGTGGAAGCTACTTACAGTCTTTCCAATTTGTATAAAAACAAGACCCACACGCACATCGCACGCCTGCGTACGGAGGCACAGCACGCGCAGACAGACATCGTTAAAAACCGGGTAATGGACAGTGTATTCAAGCACTATACCGAGTTGAAGGATCTGCTCGAAACCATTCCCGTGAAAGAAAAGGCCGTGACCCAGGCGACCGAAAACTACCGCATTGTAAAACTCAAATACCTGCACCAGCTCGCGCTGATCACCGAAATGCTCGACGCCGACAATGCGCTCCTCCAAGCGCGTTTCGATCTGCTGACCGCCCGCATTAATACCACCGTCAAACACCGGCGGCTGTTGTACGCATCTGGTCAGTTGCCGTGAGGCCCCCTTACTCCCATATTTCAAAACATATTCTCATGAAAATCCGCAAAACCCCGGCCGAGCACGGCCCGTTCCATACCGCCATAACTGTCATTGCCAGCGCGATCGCATTGGCTGGCGCTGGGCTGGGCATATGGTTCTTAATCATTTACAGCAACTACGAAGAAACAAACGACGCGCAGGTCGACCAGTATGTAACCCCCGTCGCTACCCGGATCACTGGCTATGTACAGCAGGTACGGTATGAAGAAAACCAGTTTGTGCACCGCGGCGACACGCTTATCGTGATCGACAACCGCGAATACCGGGCGCATTGGGGCATGGCTACGGCCGAAATCAGTAATGCCCGGCACCATGTTTCGGCCGCCCGTAAAAACGCCGCATCGACCCAAAGCCATGTAGCGGTGGGTCAGGCGCAACTGGACGCGGCCCGGACGCTGGTTTGGAAAACGAAGCTGGAATATGAACGCTACGAAGCCCTGTTGCGCGAGGAAGCGGCCACCGAACAGCAAGTGGAGAAAGTACGGGCTGATTACGAATCCGCACAGGCGCATTACGAAGAAGTGACCAGGAACATCCGGGCGTCGGAGCTGGCGACTTCGGAGGCGCTCGCACAGGTGCCGGTGGCCGAATCAATGATGGAGGTGAGGAATGCGGCAGCCGACAATGCAGCATTGTATTTGTCGTACACGGTCATTACGGCGCCCTACGACGGCTGGGTAGGCCGGAAAACCATCCAGCCCGGACAACTCGTGAAGGAAGGGCAAACGCTGGTATCGGTGGTGAGCCGCGAAAAATGGATCACCGCTAATTTCAAAGAGACGCAGATCGCCGATATGTCGGTCGGGCAGCCCGTTACTTTCAAAGCCGACGCTTCCCGTGGCCGCACTTTCAATGGCCGGATCGAGTCGTTTTCACCTGCAAGCGGCGCGCGGTTCTCCATCCTGCCGCCCGACAACTCCACCGGCAACTTCGTGAAGATCGAGCAGCGCATTCCTGTACGCATTGCACTAACCGACCCCGGTTCGCAAACTGCCTTCCTCCGGGCAGGCATGAATGTCACCGTTACCGCTGCCCACCAGCATTGATACCGTGAGCAAACAGCCTGTTTTCAAGAGCTGGGTACCCGATTGGCTCATCAAATCGGTGCTGATATGCTGCATGCTACATACGATGGTGCTGCTCGGGTTATACACCAGTAATATGACCTATTCTGCCAGCTTCCTGGACGTCGAGCCGGAGGATCTGCAATTTGCGATGAGCGTCACCTACGGTACGTTCCTCGCTACATTGCTCGTCGAGAACCGCATTTTCCGGTATTTCCCGACCCGCAATTACTTTATCGCCATCTATACGCTCGCCGCGCTTACATTCGTCGCCTCCGCATACACGCACGATTTTGTCCTGTTCCTCATGCTCAGGGCGGCGGAGGGCGTTCTGATGGCCCTTCCGTGGGTACCGCTGCGTATTCTATTGCTTACCCGCTTCAAATCGAGGAATGCGACCATCATCGTGTTTTCATTCACTTATGGAATGCTGCTGATGGCCTCTCCTTTCATCATGAACATCGCCGTATGGCTGCTCGAAAATTACGACTGGAACTATATGGCCTATGGCTCCGCATTTTTCCAGCTCCTTTGCGTTGCATTGGTGTTGCTCATCTTCAACGGGCACCGTTTCCACCGCAAAACACCGCTCTTCCAGATCGACTGGGCCAGCCTCGTGTTGGTACATGCGGCCATTCTGTGCGGGGCGTTCGTGCTCGTGTACGGGGAGAAAAGATACTGGTTCGAATCGCCGCTCATTGTCGCGGCATGCGGCGGCGCGGCCGTTACCTCCGCCCTGTTCATTTTAAGGCAACAGCTTGTAAAGCGCCCGTGTTTTGATTTCGCGGTGTTCCGCTATGCCAACCTTCGTACAGGCTTGCTCCTTTTTATTGTTTTCTATATTTCGAGGGCTACGCTCAATCTGTGCCATCATACCATGACAAAAGTGTGGAACTGGGATCCGGTAAGAGTCGCGCACATCCAATATCTGAATGTAGCCGGTAATGCGGCCGGTATACTGATCGCCGCGGCATGCATGTCGCGCTCGGTTGCTACCCGGTATATTTTCATGCTGGGCTTTTCGATACTGGCCATTCATCACCTATGGTTCACGTTCCTGTTCGTACCGGATGTGTCGCTAACGGACATTGCCGTGCCCTACCTCCTGCAGGGTGTCGGTGTGGGTGTGATCTTCGTGCCGCTGGTATTGTTCACCGTGTCCTCTACGCCTTCACATCTGGCACCGTTTTCAGGGACGGTCGGCGTTACCGGCAGGTTTTGGGGCAGCACATTGGGTTTTTGTATCATGCAAAATGCGATGGTTAACTTGCAGCAAAGGCATTACAATAAATTACAACTAATGCTAACCCCCGAAAGCGCCGAAACGCAGCATTGGCTGGCCGGCTCAACGGCCCGATTCGTCGCAAAAGGCTTTTCGGAAGATCAGGCGATGGGCCTTGCATTCCGCCAGCTCAGTCAGCGCCTCACCACCCAAACCACGCTTCTGGCCGAAATGGAAATTTTCACCTACGTGGGCTATGCAATGCTGGGGGCAGTGGTACTACTAACGCTCAATGGGCATTTGCGGCAGACATTCGATATTTTGAAAAATAGGATTTGGGGTACTTAATAGTAATCAGGCGGCCGGTAGAATGCCAGCCGCCTGATTACTATTACTCGTCACCGCCACCGAGTGCCCGGTAGCGGTCCGTCACGGCATTAATTGCTGAAAGCCTGGCTAGAATATTAATCGGTAGTTTCGAAGGTACCTGCGCAGAAAAACAAGTCCTATACCGGTTACTAACTTTACCGGCGTCAAAATCGCATTATCGGGCGCCACGGCTTTTTTAGCCCGATTTTTGATAGTACATTACTCAATTATTACCATTTGTACACCCTACTTGACGCCCTCATGCCCAAGACCTTTACAGAAATCTCCGAATGGATCACCGCCAACATTTCAAAACACGCGGGAATAGATCCTTCCGAAGCTGCGCCCGATACCGACATTGTTAATTTTCGATTAGATTCTCTCATTCTCGTCAACATCACAACGGAGCTGGAAGAATACATCGGAATGGAACTAAGCCCTTCCATTTTTTGGGAGATGCGTACCATCGCGGCCACCAGCCAATGGATTGCAGAAAACCAGGAAGTATAAAACCCGTTTCGGTCATGCAAACCCCGCTCATGTCTGCGACGTCGATCTGGTCGTCGAAAACCGAGGTCAGCCAAAATTATTCCGGGCTGATCGCCGACATCCGCCAGTCGGACCCGCTTCATTTCAATATGTACGGCGACCTGGTGGCGATGGATTATGCCAATGTAAAGAAGATCCTGTCCGATTCGGAGAACTTCAAAAACTTCGACTTTACGGAAAGATTCAAAATCGTGTCGGCCCTCTCGGACAACGACCCCGGCCTGCTCGAATTCGGCGAAAGCCTCCGGTACTGGTTACTATTTATGAATGGCGAAAAGCACGCGGAGCACCGCCGTTTCGTGAACCAGAAGTTTTATCAGGCCGATTACGAGAAGATCACCCTCGACGCGATCCAGGAAATTATCTCCGGACTCGACGGAAAAGACGAAGCTGACATTGTGGAAATAGCCCGGCAGTTCAGCTTTCTGATCATCAGCAAGATTATCCAACTGGAAAAAGCGGATTACGATTTCATCCAGAAGTTTTCCTACGTCATCACTTTTATTTTTGAAAAAACGCTGTCCGTTACCGAGTTGCTGGAATGCGCGGCGATGTCGCGGGAGTTCCACGGCTACCTTTCCGAAACCTTTACCCGGCAGGAAACGGAGGCTACCAACAGCCTCCTGCTCGAAATGCGGGAGATCATGGGGAGCGAAAGGGCCTCGCAGCTCATCGGCACCTGGGAATTCCTGGTGAATGCGGCGACGGAAACCACTACCCTGCTGCTCACTAAAAGCATCGGGGCTTTGATGGAGAACCGCGATAAAGTGATCAACTGGAATGCCCATAACGAATGCGCCATTGCCGTCGAAGAGCTGATCCGCTACGTAAGCCCCGTAAACTGGATCCCGAGGCAGGTGGCACATAACATGGAATTCGAGGGATTGAAGCTTCGAAAAGGCCAAACCGTACTACTGGGCCTGGCTTCCGCCAACCGTGACCCGGCCGTGTTTCAAAATCCGGATACGTTCGTGCCTACCCGAAAACCCAACCCACATATCGGTTTCGGCTTTGGCATGCATCATTGCCTTGGCGCGCGGTTATCCAGGTTCGAAATGCAGAAGTTCCTGCCCCGTTTCCTGGCCGCGTTCCCTGATATCCGTTTACACCCGACCCAAAGCCCGGAATGGGATTCCAAAATCTTTTTCAGAGGGTACAAGCGTTTACCCGTGCTCTTAAAATAAAGGGGCATGATCAAGTTCACGGATTTCTCCTATTTACTTTTACTGTCTCTCGTTGTTGCCGCGTATTATAAAGTACCGGAGGCCAAAAAATGGGTTTTTCTGCTGGTCGCCAGTGTATTATTCAATCTCAGCTGGAGTGGAAAATACCTGGCCGTGTGGCTCGTCCTCGTCCTGATCTGCCATGCATCCGGGAAGGCACTGGCCAACCAAGCGTATTCCAAAAGACACCGGAAAGCAATGCTATCGCTCTCGATCGCGATCTGCCTTTCACCGCTTTTATTTTTTAAATACCTCGTGCCGGTCCATAACTCGATGTCGCTGGTAGCCCTCAACTGGATCGCGCCCATTGGCATTTCCTATTACACATTCCTGATCATCGGATATCTCTACGATGTGTACCGCCGGTACATCAAGCCGGAAAATCACCTCGGCTATCTGATGATCTACCTCGGATTTTTCCCCACACTGCTGGCCGGCCCGCTGGAACGCACACGCCAGCTCGTCCCGCAGCTCCGGGCTCCCAAACCCTACGAGCCGGAGCACATCAAGGCGGGCATTTACTTTATTATCTGGGGTTTATTTAAAAAGATCGTCCTTGCTGCCAGGCTTGCCGACATTACCAGCCCCGTTTTCGACCGGCCCGATGCTTACACCGGCATTTCCGTCACACTGGCTATTCTGCTCTTTTCCGTCCAGCTCTACTGCGATTTCTCGGGCTACTGCGACATTGCTACCGGCTCGGCGAGGTTACTGGGAATCAGGCTAAGCAAGAACTTTTCCAACCGGTACTATTTCACCCCGTCGCGGACGGAATCATGGAGCGCCTGGAATATCACGGTCACGTCCTGGTTCCGCGACTACATCTTTTTCAACATCAGCAAAGGGGTCACCAACCAGAAACGGCTCGAATTCAACCGCCT
Organism: Dyadobacter sp. BHUBP1; assembly: GCF_050587785.1. Classification (NCBI taxonomy): domain Bacteria; kingdom Pseudomonadati; phylum Bacteroidota; class Cytophagia; order Cytophagales; family Spirosomataceae; genus Dyadobacter; species Dyadobacter sp. BHUBP1. Next base: position 329,451 of record NZ_JBOBIH010000004.1, on the reverse strand, counting down.
GCTCACCTTCATCATTACCGGGCTCTGGCATGGGCCAAGCTGGTCGTTCGTGATCTGGGGATCGCTGCAATGGGCCTATATCAATTTTGAAATGCGCACTAAAGACTTCTGGCAGCGCTTTTACGCCAAGCTCAACCTTTCCACCGGCACGCAGGCGCATTATGTGTGGCGTGTGGTCGTGAGGCTCCTCACCGGCACCCTCATCATGGGTTGGTTCCGTGCCGCGGAGCTGAGCAGCGGCGTCCGGCTGTACAGTAGTATGTTCGGATTTAGATCCGGCACTACTTCCCTGCTGACATCCAGCTTGTTATTGACCGTCGCGTTATTCCTCGTGATGGATTTTTTCAACTACAAAATGGGCGAGAAGGAAGATATTGCTTCCTATATGTTGAAGAAAAGCGCACTGTACAGGACATTGTCGGTGCTCCTGCTGGTCCAGCTCGTGCTGATATTCGGAAGGCCTTCGGTGGGCAATTTTTATTACATCCAGTTTTAATGAACCATTACCCGACACCGGCATCATGATCGTCAAAATTATCAAATGGATACTGCTGCTGGTCGCATTCAAAGTGGTCGTGACGCTGATCGTCGGGCAGCTTTACATCGATCCCCGGCGCGACATCCCGGCAAGGGCGCAGCTTTGCCGCGCGTTCGGTCCGAATGTCGTTTTCATCGGTACCAGCCGCACCCAGTATGGAATCGACCCGGCATTTTTCGACTCACTAAACCACCAGAAAACACGGAGTTATAATTTTGGCATATTCAGCCTCTCGCCTTACAGTTCCATTCAAATCGCGGACGATATGCTCTCTGCGAGCCCGGCCGTAAAAACGATCTACATCGAGCTGAGCGCGCTCGATTATAGCACCGTGGCATTGCCTCCCCAGCAGGTTGTGCGGGATGCCATTTTCCGGGCCCGCGTGCTCGCCGGCTGCTCACACATTGGTTTGCAGGAAAAAACCGGCAGCTTCCTGGCGGGCCTCAACACCACATTGTTTCAAATGGTGTCCATTGCGCCGCAAGTACTGTCCGTCAAGAAAGCGCTCAACCCCGGCACCGATCCAATCGAAGGCCGCGCCAACCTGCTTACAAATGGTTACCAGCCTGTTACAGCGGCTCTTTTCAAGACGAACGAGCGGATCGCAGCCAATAAAACCTCGACCGAACAAATGCTTGCCCTTCGCCCGCAGACGCAACGAAATACCTATTTCATTTCCCGGATCAACCAGCTGATTACCCGCGCCACGCGGTTGGGAAAGAGAGTTATTTTCTATTATCCCAACAACATTACCCGGGGTGAGCAGCAGATACTGTCCCAGGTAGCACCATTTCTGCCGGAGGAAAATCTGATCCGGTTACCAAACCAGCCTGAATTCAATGGGCTTTTCAAACCCGAAAACCTGTTCGACGCGCACCATCTGAACCGGAACGGAGCGGCGATATATACCCGTTTTTTGCAAGAGGAGTCCGCCAGGCGGTAAAAATCTGTCGTTTTTGCAACTTTTAAAGGCCATGGCTGTCCAATCCGTAGCAATGGATCAGAAAGAACATCATAAGCCGACCGACCGTACACTGGTGGAACGCGTGCTCAGTGGCAACACGAGGGCATTCGGGACCATTATCAGGGATACCGAAGGGCTCGTCGCGCAGATTGTGTTCAAGATGATCGCCGACCGGGAACAGCGGCGGGATATTGCCCAGGACATTTACCTGAAAGTCTTTCAAAAGCTGGATAGCTTCCGTTTTCAATCCAAACTCTCCACCTGGATTGCGAGGATCGCTTACAATACCTGCATCAATCAGCTGGAAAAGAATAAAACCTCCCCCATTGAAAACCAGTATCCCATACCGATCGACAGGGAGGACGAGTACGAGTACCCCGACGGGCAAGACTTGGAGGAAAATCTCATGGGCGCCGAGTTTACCAACCTGCTCGCATCGGAAATGGAAAAACTTCCGGCCCTATACAAGCTGCTGATCACCCTTTACCACCATCAGGAACTGAGCTACTCGGAGATTGCGCAGATCGTGGCATTGCCGGAGGGTACGGTTAAAAGCTACCTGTTCAGGGCTCGAAAAATGTTGAGAGAGCGAATACAAATGATTTACAACAAGGGCTTATGAAAACAGCAGATCATTTAACAGACATTGAAATTCAGCAATATGCGCTGGATGCAAGAAGCTCCGGCATTGCGGCGGCAACACATATTGCCCAATGCCCGCATTGCTCGGGGCGGGTCGCATTCTATCAAAAAATGGTCGGCGGCATGTCGGCAATGCCCGCGGAAGCATTTGATTTCGACCTCGCAAAGACCGTGCTCGCCCAGCTTCCGGCAAGAAAGCGCAGGCATGGCCCCGAGCGTGTGTTCATCGCGTGCGTATCGCTCGCAGGCGTAATCGCGGCCGTTGGTTTGTTTTATTATCTGAATACGAGTTTGCTGAATGACCTGCTCGGAAACAGCGAGGTCCTAATCTACGGCACAGTATGCTGCTTACTTTTTGCTTTCCTTCTCGCCAACCGTTGGCACGAGTATCTCAGCAAAATACGCTGGCTCGACGCGACGGAAAGTTTGCAACATTTCCGGGCCGCGGCGGTCTAATCTACAAACGGCTTCAAACATGAAAAAGATATTATCGATCATTTCCCTGGCTTCCCTGGCCGCCCCCGCGAGCGCGCAGACGATGGCAAATACCTACATCGACCGCGACCAGGTTGCATTGGGCATAACCGTGTTGTTGGTGGCGCTTGTGCTGGCTTTCCTGCTCGAACTCACAAAGCGGTATTTCCAGTACCGGTTGAAAGAAAAGGTACTGGAATCGGGCGTAAGCGAAGAGTTTGCGACGCTCCTCTTGCAGCAGGACCGTCGGCAGGGCGTGCAAACCTGTATCAAATGGCTTGCCATTTTCCTTGGGATGACCGTAGGATTTACCATTATCGCCCTTGCAGGCCTTGCCCCCTGGGCCGCGCTTGCGGTGCTATCCCTGTGCCTTTCGGGCAGCTTTGCGGGCTATTATTTGTTCCTGAAAAAATCTGATCACTAGATTCTTTAAATCAACCCGTTATGTTATTTCAAACAAAACCCATTCGCTGGGAAGGGATTCTTATTGCCCTTACCATGCTATTCACCATTACTGCCGGATCTGCCCAGGTTACGTCCAAAACCGATTTCAACCAGCCTTTGGACGCCGCATTACTCCGAGAAGATTTTCAGGCTTTTCGGAAAGTGCTCACCGACAACCATCCGGATATGTACCGCTACCGGTCCCGTAAGTCGCTGAACCGACTCCTCGACAGCTGCGAAGCCGCCATCGACGCCCCGATGAACCTGATTGAATTTGGAAATCTGATCCGGTTCGCCGTCAGCGCGCTGGAATGCGGGCATACCAGCGGCAGCCTGCCCGGCGAAATCATGGAAAGCTACGCCGCGTCCGTGCCCATGTTTCCGCTGAAAGTCCGATTTACCGGCGATCGTGCATTTGTGCTTTGCAGCAGGGAAGAAAATGTGCCCGCCGGAGCCGAAATTTTGTCGATAGACGGAAAATCCATGCAACAAATCCACCGGAAACTCATGCAATATCTCCCCTCCGACGGCAAGATCCAGACCAAAAAGAATGCGACTTTGAACAACGACGCGTTCCTGTTCCTTTACAACTTCATTTACGGCCCCAGGACGAGCTACCGGGTAACGGTGGCTACACCCGAAGGTCAATCGCGCGACGTTACCTTACAGCCCGCGCTCTTTGAAAACACCAGATGCCCCGCATACAAAACCGGAAGCGACCTCAGGCTGCTTGACCTCTCCTACCCGGGCGGCTCGCGCGCCCTGCTGACGATCCGCACATTCAGCAAGCAACAGATAATGAATGCTCGCCAGGATTTCCCGGCCTTCCTGGAAACGACATTCGACGCATTGCGCCAGAAACAGATAAGAAACCTGATCATTGATTTGCGTGGAAATGGCGGCGGGGACGATGTATACGGCGCATTGCTGTATTCGTACCTTACCGGAGAACCATTCCGCTATTTCTCGGTTTTGCGTTCGCTATCCAAGCCCGTAATGACCGCCCACGACCACCCCGGCCTGGCCGTGCAGCAACCTACCGGGTTACATTTTGAGGGAAACGTGTTTGTACTGACCGACGGGCGCACATTCTCCACCGCCGCCGACTTTTGCGCCATTGCCAGAAGCAATGCCCGGGCGGTTTTCATCGGAGAAGAAACCGGCGGAGGTTACGAAGGGAACAATTCGGGCGGAACGGTGAGGATCAACCTTCCGCATTCGGGCGTGCAGGTCGCCGTGCCCACAATCCGGTATTCCAACGCCGTAAAACCTGCCCAAGAGCCAGGGCGCGGCATTATTCCCGAGTATATCATTGTTCCGTCGATTTCAGATATTCTTACTAAAAAAGACCCCCAACTTCAAAAAGCGCTTGAATTGACTGCCGGCAAATGAAAATCGGAGCGGCGGGCGGTCAACATTTCGGTGATAACGGAGGCCGGCCCCGGCAGGTACTCATTCCCAGCGACACAAGCGCACTAATAATCCATATCAGTTTCACGGATCTTATTTTTATTTACTTAAAAACAAATACCCATCGCAATCTAAATTTATTCCCATAACAAAAACAAAATTCTGCCGTTACATTTTAAATTTAAACCTCGCTGCCTGTGTTCATTAAATCTACGGTATTTCCTTTCCGCCAATCGCAATTCGCCTGTTATATTTCGGGAATCCTCATGCTTTTTATGGTCGCTTGCGAAAAGCCGGACGAGCATGTTGCCGTCCCAATCTATTTCCCTTTAACCGCTGGCTCTTACCGCATTTACGCGGTAGACGAAGCGATTTATTCGACAGGCAACAAAGAACCGAAGGTTGCCAGCTGGTTTGAAAAAGAGGAAATAACCTATTCCAAAAAGGATTCAAACGGCGTTTCAGAATGTCTTATCTCCTATTCAATGCGTACTAAACCCACGGATTACTGGCAAAAGACCAAAGAATATAGCGCCTTTGTTTCCATTGATAAAGTAATGCAGAATAAGGATAATGAATTAATTACTTCGCTTGTATTTCCTTACAGTCCGGCTGCTAAATGGGACCCTTACCAGCATTTCTCTATGAATGACGAGGATCCCCGGTATGGTCATTTGTCTTATTATGACAATCTCGATCAGCCGCTGCAAATCGATTCGCTTTATTTCCCAACTACTTTAAAGGTCACCGAACGTATTGATACAACCGGGCCCGTGCTTTATCGTTTGGGATACAAGTATTACGCGGCCGAAGTTGGATTAGTTATGGATGTGCAAACCGACTACGATTACCTTCAAGTGAACGGAGATCTTGTTGGCTACCGGATCATAGACAAAGGCGTCCGGAGGATCCGGAAGATTATCGGCTATGGCGTGCGGAAGTAGAAGCGATGGCTTCTTCGATTTGCTTTCTGAGCCTATCCGGATTGTTTGCCGGCTGAACGGTGTGAAAGCGACCAACGGGGTCAATGATATAGGTAGTCGGATAGGCATTCACATTGTACGATTGAATGATCGGGTGCCCGCGCAGCTTATTCTCTGTAAAAACATGGTACCCCTCCACCCCGAACTTCTGAATTGCCCTCTTCCAGGTCGTTTCATTATCCACTGACACGGTTAAGAATACAACCCGGTCGTCTTTTTCGAAATGTTTCTTGACTGGCTCAATGGATTTAAAAAGTGCATGGCACGGCCCGCAGCTGGCAAACCAGAAATCGAGGTATATAGTCTTGCCACGGAACGAAGCAAGATACACCTTTTCACCAGACAGATTTTGCACCGAAAACTCCGGTGCTTTGTCCCCCACCCCGAGCCGATTCCTTGCAGCCAGTAACTCCAGAATATGTTGTTTCAATTGATTATCGGTAAGCAGGCCGGCAGCACTCGACACAACGGATTCGTTCACCTCGCGCGGAGCCGTTGTGATGTCCCATTTGAGGGTCATGAACAGAACGGGTGTACGCAGCTTTTGAGGAAGCATTTCGATCAATAGCTGGTACTTTCGCTCTTCAAAATTGCCGGTAACCGGCCGAACGTTGTCTTCAAGATGGATGGACGCGAGGCTTTTGACGGCGTCGACGTAGAACCTGGAATCGTAAAGTGCTTCGTCGTAATGCAGCAACTTTTTCATTTGTGCTATGGACGTTTCGCTCAGTTTTTCCCGGTGATTGGTTATAATGTTATTGTAGGAGTCCCCGAAAACAGTTACCAGGCCGCTTTGTTTAGCCTGTTGTACAGTAGCAGCCAAAGCTCCGAGTAACCTCTTGACACTTTCGATGCTCATCGAATTTGCAGAGAGTTCGATTCGGGCATGAATAGCATCCTGTAAACTATCCATTGCCGCAAACATATCATCCAGAGGATACCTGCGCCCCTTCGCAGCGACGCTAATGGTGCGTGCGACACGTTTGAAATCCATCATCGAATGCACGATTTCGAACTTCTCCCTTCCTTTCCCTGTGTAAGAAATGCTGTTCGCAAAATCCAGCCGGTCGTAGGTAATAACAATACTGTCGCCGGGCTCTATAAACCCGCCAAAATAGTTGGTCCCATCACTGAAGCTGAGAAATGTAGATTCCGTTATTTCAAATTGATAACTGAAATGTCCGTCTTTCACGGGTACGACTACACCGGCGGGATTGCTCGTCAGCTGGTTTGAAACGACGGTGCAAAGAAGATTTTCCTCCGCTGCATTGCGGGCGTGCCCTCGTACATGTACCAGGCCTGCAAGAGCCTGGTGCACGGAAAAAAGTAGTGTAAGACACCACATAAAGAATATTTTCATAGCTAATAAATGATTGACCTGCACATTTACTCATTCACTTCCACCGGGTCCGGCTCCTCCGTCAGGATAAATATCTCCTCGACCGGCTTGCCGAAAACCCGCGCTAACTTGATTGCCAGTACCGCAGAGGGGATGAACTTGCCGGTTTCGATCGCATTGATTGCCTGACGCGATACATCCACACGCTCGGCCAGTTCCGCCTGCGTCATACGCCTAACGGCACGCTCTACACGCAAGGTATTTTCCAGTTTCATGTCCCGGGCACTCAATCCTGATCCGCATTGAAATAGACACTCGCGTAATAACGAAGCGCGTAGGTCACCAGAAAAGTGCCACTAGCCATCCCCAGAATGCCCTGAAATGTATTTTCCATTTGATAACCGGGTGTAAAATAGAAATACGCAAAGGCGATCAGTCCCACCAGAAACTGCGCGATTACCGCAAACTGAATGGATTCCAGCCGGATCTTGTAAAAGTATTCATCCTGCTCTTTCGTCAGAAATACCAGGGCGCCCCCGAGAGTGAGCATGCATAGCGACACCATTCCGAACACTGCATTGACGTCCCAGAAATTGGCAGGATAAGGATAAGAACCATCGGGTTGCGTGTAGCCCGGCAAAATAACCCGGTAAACGTTGATCAGTCCTTCGCAGGACGCAGCCCATAAACATAAAAACCCGGTAATGGCCAGAAAAACCCCGGCTGCCCGATACCGCGCTGAAAGTACTAGTGCCATATTTCTCAAAGTTAAGTGACACTGCAATGTAATATACAGTTTACCAAAAGTAAAGTATACTTTACAAAAATTTATTCAAATGTGCCGGAAATTGCCCCGGTGAGGGAAGTACAGTATCTTACAGTGTTTCCTTTCTTCCATAAACAGCAGCTATGAAAGCGTTCTTCACTCGTTTCTTCACCTTCAACAACTGGGCAAACAAGGTTATTGCCGACTTTATTTCAGCCAACGACATACAGGACGAGCAGGTATTGCGAATTGCCTCCCACCTCGCACACGCGCAACGAAACTGGTATTTCAGGGTAATAGGGCAGCAAAACGACGTTCCGCTTTGGACACCGCTGCAACCATCGGCCATCGCCGCGCAGCTCGCCGAGAACGGTACGCTCTGGCTCTCGCACCTGAGTGAATTGCAGGACGACGACTTTCATACCAAACTGGCCTATAAAAACATGGCCGGGGATCCGTACCTCGATAACCTCGCGGACGTGCTCACACATATCGTGAATCATTCCACATATCACCGCGGACAGATCATCAATCTGATACGCGGGCTGGGTATGACGCCGCCCGGAACAGATTTTATCCTTTTTGCAAGGCAGATCCCCTGAGAACCACTTATAAGGATTGAATATAGGTCTTAATCAACGCTATCCCGACCGAATCGGGCACGGTTGTACCCAACTGCGGCATGCGGATGTTGGGGTTCGTTGCCTGTATCCGGTGTAGTATATGGTCTTTCCGCGCCTATTCGCGTGGCCGAAAATGGAACTTCGTACCCTAAAAACAACCGGGTACTTTCAGCGAAGCCAACGGACGAGTGGCAATGCGCGCAGTTGACGTCCAGGTATGCACGCGCACGTTGATCCAGGGCGATGGAAGGGTCCTGCCAGTCGGGCAGCGGCGCCAGCAGATCGTTGGGTTGGAGAGTCAGCAGACCGGCCTGCCGGAAATACAGCAGCTGATTTTCGTGATTGGGATGATCCGTCAGGGCTATGTTCAGGTTCCTCGCTTTCGGGCCGATGGGCGTAATGGATCGGCCCGAACGATGGCAGGAGGAACATTCTTCACTGGATGGAATGTGGTAGCGCAGCGTTTTACGAAGCCCTCGTTCATTCACCCAGCTCACAGTTTCGTCTGCTCCGCCTTCCAGCAGGAATGCATCGGTTTGGGCAGCATTCCATTTGTATGTTCCCACATTCCATTGCCCTTTGACCTTCACCAGGAGCCGGGTTTCAATCAGTTGTTTGCCGGCAGCAGGCTTTCGTTTGTCAGGGTAGTAAAAGAATGTCTTGACCAGGATCGAACTATCCGGAAAAACCGCTTTGCCGGATGAATCAAAGGAAAATCGCGTCCCTTCCGGTAAATGCAGTAAGCGCTGTTTTTCGGCATAATCGGTAAAAAGTTGGGTTGCCAGGTAATACCTGTCGAAACCGGCAGCGGGCCGTTCGATCGACCCGTCCGGAAATATGCCGTAATCCGACAGTTTGGGCGGTAGTGTGGCAGTATTCGCAATTGGCGCCATATTACCGAAATCACATGAACCGACTCCCCCGGCCACACCGCATAGCAGAACGATCGCGCAGTTGATCAAGCAGGTTTTCATGGCTTTTCAGCGTTGGAATTAAATCAGTTTCTTATGCCAGTCGACCCGGTAGCCGTATACCCAGTCCATTTTCCGCGCTTCCAGCTTCACGAAAAAAGGAAGCAGCAGATCGCGGAAAAATTGTTGAAAGCGGTTGGGAACAGTCTTGCTATCCCCCACTTTCCGTGCCTGTTGGATGATCGCCTGCACGCGCGCTTGGCGCAGCGATTGAAAACGGGCAAATGCGGCTTGTAAATCAGCAAGGTCGCGAATGCACTGGGCCAGCACCAACGTATCTTCCAGCGCCAGCGATGCGCCCTGCCCGATATGCGGGGCGGTAGCACGCGCCGCATCGCCGATCAGGCACACACGCCCTTGGTGCCACTGGTCCAGAAACGGTATATCGTAAATCGGGTAAATTTCAATGGTGTGGGCTCTCTCGATAATCGATACGATAGGTTCCGGGTCGTTCTTGTGCAGCGCCACCAACCGCTTCTTCAAAACTGCCAGTTCCGACTGGCTCAACTCATGACGCTGGGGTGCCGTTTTTTGAGCGATGTTGTTGAACCACCAGATTTCACCTTGCGTCGAAACCGCATATGCGAAGAAACCGCGCTCTCCAAACGTCATGCGAATGGCATCGGCCGGAAGCGCAAGCTCATCGAGCCGGGTGAATCCCCCCGTCGACAGCAGACCTGTATATTCGGGTTCAGGTGCATTAGGAAGAATCGCACGGCGGACGGCAGAATGAATGCCGTCGCAGCCGATCAGCAAATCGCCCTCTGCGGTAGAGCCGTCCGCGAAAGAGACCGTCACTGCCCCTTCAGGTTGCGCGATGGACACGAGCCGCTTGCCAAATTCGATCGGTATACCGGCCCGCTGAGCCGCCCTCCGCAAGGCGCCATTGACCAAGCCACGTTTCACCTGGACCGTCTCGCTGCCATAGCGCGACCGCTGTTCGGCATTATCGATAACTCCAATGGCCTTATTACGCGCATTGAAAAACCGGATCTTGCCGGGCGTATAATCGATCAATATCTCGTCGAGTGCGATGTATTCCTTCAAAATATTCAGCCCGTTTGGAGAAATCCCCAGGAACGCGCCCTCGGTATCGTCCGGCACTTCCCGTGCTTCGTAAATGACCGCCTGTACGCCTACCTTTTGCAGCGCCAGTGCCATGGCGGGACCGGCGATCCCGCAACCAATGATTATAGCTTTCATGATATCAATATGTTTAGCTGCTGCAGACGGTTATACTTGCGGGACAGCATTACCGGTCGTTTTCGCCGTCCGGTTAAGCGGAATGAGTATAAAAGAAAGAACCATAAATGCCGCCACGCGGACCAGGTTCATCTCCCGCCAGCGTGCAGCTTTTTGCACGAGCATTTGATCGACGGCATCTGTGACGGGTATTTGCTGAAAGAAAATGATCACCGGAGCGAAATACAGCAGCGTCCAGGCTCGCACGGCTATGTGCGCTACGAAGACCACCAGTAATATCTTCCGCCGGGCAGGTATTTTCCAATTCAGAATAAGAGCCGCCAGAAACGTTAGTTCGTGCAGCGAGTGGGCGACGATCCAGAAAACTTTAAAGTTTAATCCGTAAGGGCCGTGAAACAAATGCAGGGACGCCGGCGGCGCGGCCGTCCACACCGGAACCAGCACTGCCGTTTCAAATAATTGCGCACCGTTGAGCAACAGATAAGCCACTGTGGTGACTAACATCGAGGTGTTGGCCGCGGTGTGATCCGCAGCCGAGGTTTTAAGCGAAATTTCCATTCAAATGCATCGGTTCAGTTGTTATAATGACAAAATTATATCGATTTAGATATATAAACAACGAAACCGACTATTTTATTTACATTTACAGCAAAAACGATCCATTATGAAACCAGTTGTCGAATTGATCAGTGAGTGGGATAGTTACCAGGAAACACATCCGGATGCTACGGTGGCCGGTTTTTGCCGTCATTACCTGGCTATGGTGGAAACCAAAGCGTCGGGCGAGGGCCTTTTTTCCGGCATCGAACCGCCGGACATGACATCCACAGTAGCCAAGCTGGTTGGCCGGCTGGGCGCCATACTCACCACCTATTCTAAACTCGCGTTAAAAGAAGGAGCGGAAGTGGAACTGGATTGGTTCTATTGCCTGAATGCCATTTTCCATCAGGGAGAGGCCCGTAAAATTGACATTATCACTTATAATTTTCTCGAACAGACGACCGGCATCGATATGCTCAACCGGTTGAAAAAAGCCGGTTACATTTCCGAAAGGGCCGATCCTTCCGATAAGCGCGCCAAGCTCGTACAGCTCACCGCCGAAGGAAAGCAACTGCTGTTCAAGCTCTATGAGCGGCTGTATTTGCCAGCCTACTTGCTGTTTGGTGAAATGTCAAAAGGGGATGCTCACTTAATGGTGAACCTGCTGGGCCCTATCGAGCAGAAGCACGGAAAAATATTAGAAGAGAACCGCGCCAAAGGCTTCGCCGATTTGCTGACGGAGATATTAGGTGTTGAAAAAATCGATGAGATAAACCGGTTCCAGCAAAATCAGATTACGCAGTTCGCTGCCGGCAAACCGTGACGAGGCATCATGCTTTCGCCCAGGTTTGCATATTAAGATCCATATACCCAAAAAAGAAGCCTTTTGGAGTTCACGATGTTAATATTCCTTACAATTCAGTTAATGTTTTGCGCAATCTTCCTATCCAAATACAATTCCTTTGTATTGTTATAAACCAAAGACCCAACAGAGGTAACTACCATATTATCAGCGCCTGTACAGCTATCCCCGGCTATCATCATGAAGACATTAGTTTGTGAATCTCCCGGAAATTTCCGGTACCACGAGTCCGAAATCCCCGCTCTGACGGAAAATCACACGATCTTAAAAATCAAAACCATCGGCATCTGCGGTACCGATTTGCACGCATTCGAAGGAACACAGCCGTTTTTCAATTATCCGAGAATACTCGGCCATGAGCTCGCCGGTGAAATCGTGGCAACGCATGGAGCACCAGGCTTTTCCGTGGGAGAAGCCGTTACTTTCCTACCCTATTTCCACTGCGGGCATTGCATCGCCTGCCGCAACGGTAAGACCAATTGCTGCACGAGCATGAAGGTTTTCGGGGTGCATATCGACGGCGGGATGTCCGAATTCATTTCCGTACCGTCCGACAAACTGGTTCATGCGAAAGGGCTTACGTTTGAAGAACTGGCATTGGTCGAGCCGCTTGCAATCGGTGCTCATGCCATCCGCCGGGCCGGAGTTACGGCCAATGATACAGTACTGGTCGTGGGAGCAGGTCCCATCGGTTTGGGAGTGATGGAATTTGCCCGGATCGCAGGTGCGAAGGTGATCGGCCTGGATATCCATGCGGGCCGGCTGCGGTTCTGCGAAGAGAAAATTCAGCTGGAACACGGCATCAATGGCTTAACGGAGGATGTGGCCCGGGAATTGGCCCGTCTGACCGACGGCGATATGCCCACGATAGTTGTCGACGCCACCGGCAGCCTCAAAGCCATTAACAAGGGGTTTGAATACTTGTCTCATGGCGGAACATATGTACTCGTGGGCCTGCAAGGCGGGGAAATTGCTTTCAGCCATCCCGAGTTCCACAAGCGGGAAGCGACGCTGATGAGCAGCCGGAATGCTACGAGGGCCGATTTCGAATACGTTATCAGTTGCATTAAAAACGGGCTGGTAACCCCTGCGAACTACATTACTCACCGCGTCGAATTCGGCGAGGTTAAGTCCGACTTTGAAAGCTGGCTCGATCCCGCCACGAACGTGATCAAAGCCATGGCATTCATGGATTAACCCCGCATCCATAACCCAAAAACTATCTATCTTATACGGACCTTTTTTATGAATCTTTTACCCAGAAAGTTAATTGCTGTCTCACTTTTGGGGCTTTGGTGTTTCGGTTCATTCGCGCAGAAGCCTGCGGAACTGAAACTTTGGTATAAACAGCCGGCCGTCAGATGGGTGGAGGCACTGCCGGTTGGGAACGGGCATATTGGCGCGATGATCTTCGGAGGCGTAGAACAGGAGCTGCTGCAACTCAACGAGAGCTCGCTCTGGTCGGGCGGACCAGTGAAAACGAATGTGAACCCGGCCTCGGCGTCGTATCTCCCGCAAGTCAGGGAAGCGCTTTTGAAAGAACAGGACTACCAGAAAGCCAATGCATTGCTGAAAAAGATGCAGGGGCTTTACACCGAGTCATACATGCCGATGGGTGACTTACAGATCAGGCAGGATTTTAAGGACAAAAAGCCAACGAGCTACTACCGGGACCTGGATATTGCCCATTCCATCGCCAGTACGAGCTTTACTGTCGACGGGGTCAACTACAAAAGGGAAATTTTCACCTCGGCGCCCGACAATATTCTGGTTATCAGAATATCGGCTTCAAAACCAAAACAGCTCAACTTTACGGTTTCGGCCAGCAGCCAGCTGCATTACAAGCTAGAAACCGCTGGCAAAGAGCTCGTCGTGAATGGCAAAGCTCCCTCGCACGTTAATCCGAACTACTACAATCCACCCGGACAGCAGCCGATCATCTACGACGATCCCAATGGCTGCAACGGTACACGGTTTCAATTCAGGATCAAAGCGGTAAGCAAGGACGGCATTATTTCCACGGACACCTCGGGGATTAAAGTGAAAGATGCGACCGAAGTGTTTGTATACCTGTCGGCGGCCACGAGCTTCAACGGATTTGATAAATGCCCTGACAAAGACGGGAAAGATGAGAAAGCGCTGGCCAAAGGTTACCTGGACAAGGCGCTAGCCAGGCCCTATACCGATCTCAAAAATCGACACGAACTTGATTATCATACCTATTTCAACCGCGTGAAGTTCGAGCTGACGGATCACACACCCGACAACCCCAATCTGAAACTGGCGTCCGACGAGCGCCTGAAAGCCTACTCAAAAGGAGATTATGATCCGAAGCTCGAAGTGCTTTACTATCAATACGGAAGGTATTTGCTGATCTCGTCTTCACGTCCAGCGCTACCGGGCGTACCCGCGGGCCCGCCTGCGAACCTGCAAGGCATATGGAACAAGGAAATGCGGCCGCCTTGGAGTTCCAACTACACGATCAATATCAACACGCAGATGAACTACTGGCCGGCAGAGGTGACGAACCTTTCGGAAATGCATATGCCCCTGCTCGCTTGGATCAAAGACCTTTCCCAAACCGGCAAGGTGACGGCAAAGGAATTTTACGGTGCACGTGGCTGGGTAGCACATCATAATGCAGACATATGGAGGCTATCCAACCCGGTCGGCAATGTCGGGGATGGCGATCCGGTGTGGGCCAACTGGTATATGGGTGCCAATTGGCTGTGCCAGCACCTGTGGGAGCACTACCGGTTTTCGGGCGACAAGGCATTCCTGCGTGACAAGGGCTATCCGCTCATGAAGGAGGCAGCGCTGTTTACGCTCGATTGGCTCGTGGAAGATCAGGACGGTTACCTGGTGACAGCCCCTTCCACTTCCCCGGAGAACAAGTTCAAAGACCCCAAAGGCGGGGAAGCGGCCGTTTCGGTAGCTACTACCATGGACATTTCCATTGTGTACGATCTGTTTTCGAACCTCATCGAGGCAGCGGATGTGCTCGGCAAAGATCCGGAATTTAAAAAGTTGCTGATTGAAAAAAGGGCTAAACTCTACCCACTGAAAATAGACAAGCGAGGCAGGTTGCAGGAATGGTACAAAGACTTTGAGGAAACCGACACCTTGCACCGCCACGTATCGCACCTGTTCGGACTGCACCCGGGACGTCAGATTTCTCAAAACACGCCGGAATACTTCCAGGCAGCCAGGAAAACGCTCGAAGTGCGTGGCGACCATGGAACCGGGTGGAGCAAGGGCTGGAAAATCAATTTCTGGGCGCGGCTCCTCGACGGCGACCACGCCTACAAGCTCATTCGACAGCTGATGAAATACACCAATGAAGGCAATAGCGAATACAAAGGCGGCGGGACATACCCTAACTTTTTCGACGCCCACCCGCCTTTCCAGATCGACGGAAACTTTGCGGGAACTGCGGGGATGTCTGAAATGCTGATCCAGAGCCATTTGAAAGAAATACACCTTTTACCGGCCCTCCCCTCCGACTGGAAGGAAGGCAGCATCAAAGGGCTCCGCGCACGTTCCGGGTTTGAAGTGGATATAAACTGGAAAAATGGAAAGCTCGCGAGCTCTGTCATCAAATCACTGGACGGACAAACGTGCAGGATCAAAACCGATGCACCTGTGAAGGTAGCCGGCGCCACCACTACGAAGACCGACGCCGGGTATATAACCGAGTTTAAGACCGTAAAAGGCAAAACCTATCAGGTTCTGGCTGTTAACTGATTGCATTCAGGTCTGTATCTGAAATCAATATAAAAGTCTTTTCAATAAAACAGCCCGGTTGCGATCAGTAACCGGGCTATTTTCTATTGGTAGTAATGTGGTTAATGCCTCGCGCCCGTACGATAGGCATCGCGGATCTGGCGCTGGTACTTTGCATGCAGCATCGCGGCCACTTTCGCGCTATTTCCCTTCGGCTCGACAGGATAGTCCTTTCGCGTATTCACCCATTGCCACTCCCATTGGCGGATTGATTTTTCAAAACCCTGCCAATCAGGCGTTGTCTTGGATTTCATTGAATTCTCCAACATACCAAAGAACCGCTCCCACCTCACCTTATAAAAGTCGTTGAGCAGCCCGCTCCACTGGCGGTTGGCGTATTCATGCAACGGACTGTCCGCATCGCCCCATAGCGTGATCAGGTCACGGGCATTTTGCTCGTAAAGTGCCTTTTCTGCAGGCGTAGTCCCCCATTGCCTCGCCGAGGCAATCCACGGGCCGAGCAAAAAGTCTTTGCGGGTCGCCAGCAGCAGGTCCAGGTCTGTGATCAGTTCAAGAAAAGCGCGGCTGTTTTTTTCAAAAGCTGCTTTATCTCCGCTGCGAAACGCCTCCACCCATCGTTTCTGAACGACCAATGCATAATTGGCCAGTACCTGTCGCGAAATGTCGGTCAGGTCGTAGAGGAAACCTTCGGTATGAGGCCCCTTCATCCCCGCTTCCATGAAGAGCTCCCAGGCCGGAAGCAGGTCGGCAGGCGGGTAGTTCAGCTTGGTCCGGGTCCATACGGTGGTAGAGTCCAGCGTAGGCCTGCCGGTAATGATCGACTCGGCCCCGTCGCGTATTTCCATGCCGTTGTAAGCAGTGCGCCGGAGGATTTGCCACGCCTTTACCAGCCGCTCGTCGTCTTTCCCATACCGGTTGCGTGCATATTTGGGAAGCCAATCATCGAGGTCTATGGGCGTTGTCCGCCAGGTGTGGTCCATCATCAGCTCGTAAATGACGGGATTCTGCTCGATGGCCTCCATCGTCAGACCAATCCCTTCCATGCGCTTTTTGGCGGGGTCGTTCCAGGCGGCCGCCGGTCCCTGGGCTACGCCATCCATTCGTCCGAAGAGGTTCACATTGCCGCCGAAGTTGTTGAGCATGTTCCATATCCAGGGCTTCCCGTAAAAAGCGTCCGTCCGCTTCCAAACCGGCTCTATTTCCGCGGCCAGGTCCAGCAACAGCATCCGGTCGTCGGGTACCGCATTGAGCAATGCTTCAATCTGCGGCGCTTTCCAGAACTTGCGGTCGCTGTAAAATAGCCAGCCCTGCATTACCCACACGGCTTCGGGGTCAGCCTGCTGCATCCCCTGGTAAATACGCTCGCTGAGTTTGGAAAGGTAAGCGGGATCGTCGGTAGGTGGCTCGTTTTCATTGAATGTATCAGCCGAATAGAGGTGGTCGGTGCCGTAAAGTTCTTTTTGTTTATCCAAAAAACGCTTCCCTATCTCCGCAAAAAGCGGGTCTTGTGAGTCGAGAATGTAGGTATCCCCGAAACCGTTGGTCCAGTTGGTCGCTTTCAGCTGGGCGTTGGGATATTTCTTGCGGAACGCCGCCGGAACGTGCCCGGTAAATGCGGGCAGCACTGGTTTCATCCCCAACTCCCGTTCGCGCCGGACGATCTGCTGTTGCAAAGTCTTGTGGCTTTCCATCCAGCTCAGCGGCAACGGACCACCCCAGCCATCGAGATTACCCATCCAGAACCAGCCAAAATAGGCCGGACCGCTGAAAAAGTCTTTGAGATCCTCTTCTGTAAAACCCATCTCCTTGTACACCTGCAACCACACATACTCTTCCCCGGTAATGGCGAGCGGCATGTTGATGCCATGCAGGGCCATCCAGTCGATCTCCTTCTGCCAACGGTCCCAGCCCCACCAGCTCATGCTGTAATTGAAAGTGCAGTAATTGAGATTATAACGATACCGGTACACCGTTTCCTTCCGCACTTTGGTCGGCACGACGGGTAATTGGGCAGGCAGCGTCAGGTTTGTACCATTCCAGGTAATCTGGCAATGCACATATTCGGTGAGGTAATGGTATAAGGCAGAGGCTATCGCTACGCCGCTGGAACCACGAAGGACGATTTTACCCGCTTTACTTTCGATTTCAAATTCATCCTTACCCGACCCCGAATGCAGTTCCTCTACCTGAAAATGCGAAGCGTGCGTTGGGACCACTCTCTGTATCAGGGAACTTGCGGGATTGACAACCGCCTGGGCGATGGAAGTCTTCGCGAGAACACTCATCAAAAAGGTAAGACAAAACCGGTTGACCCTTCCCAACCATCGAGGAGAAGAACCACCATTACGGAAATGATTCATTTTAAAATACGGAATGATTGGCCTGTCGGCAGCTGAATGCTGCGACTGGAACGATGTGAATGAAAGCATTCTCCGTACCCGAAATGCGGCTACGGAGGATGTTGTAAATCAATAACCCGGATTCTGGACCAGGGCAGGGTTGAGTTGCAGCGCCACTCTTGGGATCGGGAAAATGCGCTTGTTCACGTCCGAATCGGTTTTGTAGCCCCATTTGCCCTCGAACTTCCCGAAACGGATCATGTCATTCCGGTGCCAGCCCTCCGAGACAAATTCACGCGCTCTTTCCGCGTAAATAAATTCAAGATTAACGCTCGTTAAAGCCGGCGAGGTGGTCCGCTGCGCCCGCAGCTCATTCACCAGCGACAATGCGGTATGACCAAGCGTCGGACTTCCGCCGCGCAGTATCGCCTCGGCTTTCATCAAAATAATATCAGAATATCTGAAGACGGGGATATCATTGTTCTGATTCCGGTTGAGCGAACTCGCATCGGGGTAAAACTTCATATTGCGGTACCCCATGTGCCAGGCGATTTCATCGTTACCCGCGTCAAAAGAAGCTACGTCCTGACGCAGTACCACTTCCGGCGTCAGTTTCACCTGGTAAGTGTAGGGTGCTGACGGATCGCTGCCTTTGTAAAACTGATCGTAACCGATTTTGGTCGTCGTCACAGTCAGCGGGGTGACGCCGTCGTTCATATACTGCAACCCGGTAAGCCATTGCTTGTTACGGATATCGCCTTCGTCATTGAAATTGGCGTAATATTCCGGCAGCGTACAAGCACTTCCGGCAGGCGTATACGGCAGGTTGAACTTCTTAACCATGCTTCTCGGAATGTCGTACCGCGCGCGGATGTTGACGCTTCTGAATGGGAAAGTATTGGTTTGCGCCGGGTCGTAAGGAATCGCGAAAATAAACTCCTTCATCTGAGGCCCGTTGTTCGGATAGAACATGTTCAGATAACTGTTTCTGGGCTCCAATGCATACAATCCCGAACCGATCACCTTGTCGCAGGCGGCAATGCAGTCGTTATACCGGTTTGTGCCGGTGTAGTACTCGGCGTTCAGATACATTTTGGCCAGCAAGGCATAGGCAGTCCATTTGTTGGGCCTTCCGTATTGAGACACGCCCGATACATCGTTCAGATTGGGGATCGCATCCTGGATTTCTTTTTCGATAAAATTGAAAACTTCTGTCCTGGGCGAGTTGGTTTTGGGTGCAAAATCACCGTAAGTCGTATAGATAGGCACATTCCCAAAACTATCCATCATCATGAAATAGGCTAATGCGCGTACCATTTTGATCTCCGCCAGGCTCGTTTGCTTCGCTGCGCCGTCGGGCATTTTCTGTTCCAGAATGGAGAGCGTCTGGTTGGCGACGCCGATGATGGTCGACAACCAGGTCCAGTGGCCGTTCACATAGCCGTTGTCCACCGTCCAGGTGTGCAGATGCAAAGTCTGGTTTTGACCGCCGTCGTACCAGTTCCCTCCCCGGGCGGGCATAATGCCCTCATCCGTGCTATATGCCGCGATCTGATAGGCTTCCGCTCCGAAATTCCCCCTCAGTGCCACATAAACAGGCCCGGCTGCGGAAATGAATTGTTCATCCGTACTCGGGAAAACGTCGGTCGTCAGCGCGGTCGTGACCGGCACGTCCAGGTCGTGGCAGGCAAACAGCGCGGTTGCCGCCAGCGTTGAGAAAACTAGTTTTATATATGAATTCTTCATGATCCTGCTTCGATGTTAGATGGAAATATTCAGACCGAATAGAAACGTACGGGTCTTCGGATAGAAGTTGTTGTAGTCAACGCCCGGCGCAATGCCACCCTGGTTAACCTCCGGATCCACACCTTTGTATTTGGTGATGACAAACAAGTTGTTGACGGAAGTATAAACCCTCAGATTTTTGACATACGGCCCCAGCTTCTTGAAATTATAGCCCAGCGTAGCATTATCGAGCCTCACAAAACTGCCGCTTTCCAGGAAACGCGACGAGTAAACGTAAGCATTGAAATCACTCACCGGTTCGTTGGCCACTTCCGCGAGAATATTGGCATACTGCGCAGTACTCGGCCTGAACAGGTCGGCGCGGGTCGCATTGAAGATCTTGTTTCCGAATACACCCCTCACGAACACGTTCAGATCGAAGTTTTTGTACCTCAGGCTGTTCGTCCAGCCCATCATCAACTTGGGTTGCGAGCTACCCAGGTAGTGATAGTCTTTTCCAACTACCGGCGTGGTCGTCAGGCTACCGTCTGCGGCTACGAATTGAGAAACGCCCGCTTCATTTTTTCCGGCGTACAGGAACGAAAAGAATTGTCCCAACGGACGGCCCGCTTTCAGGATCTGAAGTGACCTTCCCGACTGCCCGCCGCCCTCGGGACGCGACAACAATACGGAATCTCCGCCCGCAAAAAGGGGATTCGTAAGGCTGGTGATCTCGTTTTTATTGTGCGCCAAATTGATTCCGCTCGTCCAGCTGAAATTAGTCCGGTCCACTATTTTCGCATTAAGGTTGAACTCAACGCCTTTGTTATTCACGCTTCCGCCATTTGCTACAATGCTTCCCGATGGCACCAGGATCGGATCCACCGTGTAGGAATAGATCATCCCAGTGGTGTTTTTATCATATACTTCGAGTGAACCGTTTACCCGGTTGCCCAGCACGGCAAAGTCGAGACCGACATTGGTCGTAGCCGTTTTCTCCCATTTCAGATTAGCATTTTCGGACTTCGTCGGACCGTATGCACCTGTGAGTGAGCCATTGTAGTAGTACGTACCCAAAGCGCCAGAGATGAATTGCGCCGTGTAGGCATTGAAGCCGGTGGCATTACCTGTAACGCCGTAGCTGGCTCTCAGTTTCAGGTCACTGAATACATGCTGGCTTTCCATGAAACCTTCCTGGCTGATTCTCCACGCGGCACCTACCGAAGGAAAGTAACCCCATTGATTATTGGCCCCGAACACCGAGCTGCCGTCCCTTCTGACCGACCCTTGCAGCAAATACTTGCTTTTATAGTTGTAGTTGAATCGGGCAAAATCGGAAATCAGCTGCGTTTCCTGGTACACGCCATCCGGCCCGAAGCTGATCTGATAGCCCGACGTGCCGTACGGATTGCTCAAAGCGAGGTTATTGTAGGTGACGTTATCGACCGGGAAATTGCTGGTAGTCACCTGGAAGCCTTGCCCTACCTTGTTGTTCTGCCACGAGTAACCTACTACCGCATTGATGGAATGATCGCCGAATTCCTTGTTCCAGGTCAGGTAAGTTTCCAGGATTTTACTGGTATTCTGGTACGAACTCCTGTTTGCCTGCCCGTTTTTTCCGAATGATTGAACAGAGTGGAAACCCAGGCCCGGATCCGGGTTATCGTACATATTATTGTAATTGTTCGTAAAATATTTATTGTAGTACGTTCCCTGCAAGGCATTGGTATTCAGGTACGAGATATCCAGATTGTAAGTCAGCCCGAAAGGCAGCTCCACCTGCGTTTTAAAACTTCCGATGAGATTGTTCGATTTCGTATTCATCTCACTGTTATGGATCATCGCCACCGGATTGTAGTAGTTGGTATTCTGAAAATTTTCAAAATAGGAACCGTCCTCTTTTCTGATCGGCGAAACAGGCAGGTAAGAAGTGGATTGCAACAAAACAGTATTACGATAAGGAATATCGTTGGCATTACTATGCGAGTTTGTAACCGAGAAGCCGAATTTCAATTTGTCCTTCAAGGCACGCTGCTCAATGGACAAACGGCCGATGACGCGGGTCAGATCACTGTTCAGCAGGATACCGTCTTTCTTCACGTAGTTCAAACTCGCGGCGTAAGTCGTGTGTTCGCCGCCGCCATTGAAAGACAAGTTGTGATTGGTGGAAACCGCGGTCTTTTTCTGGATAGACGACTGCCAGTCTGTATTGGCCCCTTTGTCATCCGCAGGCGTAAAGCCGATGCCGTTTTTATCCAGAAAGGCCCTCAGCTGGTCCGCGGTCATCATATCCAGTTTGTTCGAAACCTTCTCGATACCCACATAACCGTTATAGGAAATCTGCATCGTCCCTGCTTTTCCCTTTTTGGTGGTAACCATGATGACACCATTGGCGGCGCGGTTACCATAGATGGCCGTTGCAGCCGCGTCTTTCAACACATCGATGGAAGCGATATCATCCGGCGCAATGGTGGCAATATCGGCCCCGGGCACACCGTCGATCACGTAAAACGGCCCCTGCGCGCTGTTAATCGTGGACGCACCGCGCATCACCACCGCCGCCGGCTTGTTGGGGTCCCCGCTGGCAGTGATGTTCAGTCCCGGCACTTTCCCCTGAAGTAACTGTCCTACATCGGTAATGGCGCCGTTATTGAGTTCCTCCCTTTTGACCGTACTGACCGCACTCGTCAGATTTTTCCGCGACTGCTGACCATAACCCACTACTGCCACCTCATTCAGGGTAGTGTTGGCTTCCTTTAATGCAACCGAAATGTTCGTTTGCTTCCCTACCAGAACTTCCCTGGATTCAAACCCGATGTAAGAAAAAACAAGTACATCCGTATCCGTTACGTCGATCGAAAAATTTCCGTCGGCATCCGTCACCGTCCCGAGTTTGCTGGCCTTCACAACGACGGTCACGCCTACGAGCGGCTTTCCGTCCGAGCCCATAACCTGCCCCTTGATCAGTTGCACGGCTTTGGGGGCCGGAGGTGCTATCTTCAACTGCTTTTTAGCCTGCAAAACCACCGTTTTGTCCACGATGGAGTATTCCAGCGGCTGGTTGACGAAGCATTTCGCCAATACTTCTTCGAGCGTGCTCTCCCGCATGGAGATCGTCACCCTCTCCGACTTCTGGATTAGTTCCGTTTTATACCAGAACGAGTAGCCGCTCTGTTTTTCGATTTCCTTCAAAACCCTTTCCAGCGGTGCATTCTTCGCCAGGATGGTGATCTTCTGCGAAAAGCTGCTGGCGCTTACCTGCATGCAGAATGCGAGCGAAAAAATAAAGATCAGTTTCATAACCAGAATGGCCCTGATAAAGGGAGAGCGGGGCGGTCCTTCATAGGCATACAAGGCCCCCAGCCCCTTTTGGATAAAAGAGTTGTGGTTCATACTTTTGTCTTGAGAGTTGGTACTAAACAGTAGGACAATTGTTTACGGATGCCAGGCTCTTGCAGGATCGGGAGCGGTTGCAACGTTCCCGTTCTTTTTTTGCAGACACCGGCGAAGTAGTCGTTATTCGGTCATAGGCAGGAGGTTTACGGTGTCACAATAATGGTTTTATCTTCAATCCTGAACTTCACCCCGCTCAATGCAAGGATTTTCAGCAGTTTGGATACATTGGAGTTGCGCGGCAGCCGGCCCGTAAAATTCTCTCCGCGGGTATTTCCTTCATACTGCACCTCTACGTCATACCAGCGCGATACCTGCCGCATAACGCTTTCCAGGCTCTCGTTTTCGAACTGGAAATAGCCGTTTTTCCAGGAAAGCTCCTTGTCTGTATCCACGCCTTCCACTACCCTCACGTTCCCCGTCCCCGCATTGATGCGCGCCTGTTGGCCAGGGGCGAGCAGCGCTTCGCTGGTGCCGCGCGACACTTTTACCGCCCCTTCGAGCAGCGTCGTCCGCATTACCTTCTCGTCGTCGTAAGCCATCACATTGAAATGCGTACCCAGCACGGTGATCCGTGTTTCACCATTTTTCACCACGAAAGGCATATGCTTGTTATGCGCCACTTCGAAGTATACCTCGCCGGTAATCTCCACATTCCGCTGCTTGCCGGTGAATGCGGTCGGGAAGCGGAGGCTCGATGCGGCATTCAGCCATGCGCCCGTTCCGTCGGGCAATACAATGTGGAATTGGCCGCCCTTGGGCGTAGTAACGGTATTGATCACCGGCACGGCCGCCGCCCCCTGCCCGGATTTGTACACCAGCTGCCCTTTACCCGCTTGCGTTACGCTCGTACCGCCCTGGCTCGCGAGTAACCCGTTACCTGCGCTGTCCAGCGTGATACTCGACCCGTCACCCAGTGTCAGCACGGCTTTGTTGCCGCCCGGAGGCAGGTCGGCTGATTGCGTCACGGCCACCTTCTGCTGCGCCAGTTGCACCTTACCCTGGTAGCCTTTCCACCAGTAGAGTCCCAATCCGATCAGAAGCGCCGCCGCCGCCAGCTTAGGCCAGAGCCAGGTAATGCCGCGCGCCTGTTCCGGCTCATCGAAGGTTGTTTCCTCTGACGGGAAAATGTTCGACAGAATGCGGTCCGATACAGCCTCAGGCATCGGCTCGCGGGGTTCGAAAGTATCCCAAAGCCGTTCCAGTCCCCGGGCAATGCGTTCATCGTCGGGGTTCAGGCGTATCCATTCTGCCAGCTCCCGTTTTTCAGAAACAGCAAGCGTTCCGTCCATCAATTTGCCTATCAGAAGGCCTATCCGCTCGTCGTTCATAAAATATCTCCATTCCGGCATTGATCCTTATTTAATTCGGCCATCCGGCTATTTGTTTCAAACAAAAGCAAGCGGTTACGACCGGTTGCCAAATGAAAGACAATCGGGAAAACGGCAGGGACTAGTCTGCACCGAAAATTTTTGATTTATTTTTTTAAAGCGAGTAGAGCGGTCACGACGAGCAGTGAATCGGCGTGGCGGCGGAGCTGGTGGCGAATGGTCGCCATTGCCTGCACCATGTGGTTTTTGACGGTGTTGGGCGAGATTTTCAGGAGTCCGGCAATCTCTTCATGGCTTTTGCCTTCATCGCGGCTCAGCCGGTAGATCGTCTTCTGCTGAGGCGGCAGCGCCTCCACGACGGATTTCAGCACTTGCTCCACCTCCCGCGCAGCGAGCATATCCTGGGCATTGTTACCCGCCTGGTCGCCATCCCGGAACATCTCTGAAACGATCGCCATTTCGTGGGCTACACGCTTGAAATGATTGAGTACCTGATTTTTAGCCATCCGGAAAATATAGTTTCCGAAGTTGTCGATGGAAGCCATCGCGGCACGTTCCACCCAGAGCTTCATAAACACATCCTGGACGATATCCTCCGCCAACATTTCCGATTGCGTCAGCCGCAGCGTGTAGCTGTACAGTTTGTGCTTATGACGGTGAAAGAGTGTGACAAAAGCAGCCTGACTTCCCTGTGCAACAGAAAGCAAAAGATTCTTTTCCCGATCCAGATAAGCCTCACTCAAACGTTATACAGAATTAATACCTAACAAGTAACCAAAAGGCAATATATTATTCTAAAAATCCATTACAATTTAAACAAAAGTATAGGATAGCGCAAACAAAACAAAAAGCATAACAAGCACGGAACCGCACACATCCGCTTCTTGCCCGGCACCACAGCTGGTTACTTCCACTCACTCGCGGGCCCCGCCCGACGCCTCCCGTTTCAGTGCCTGCATGAATTGCAATGGCGACTTACCATATTCCTTCTTGAATACCCTCGAAAAGTTGGAGCTGCTTTGCAAACCGACACGGTCAACGACCTTGTTGAGCGGGATGTCTTCGTGGGTCATTATCTGGATTGCTTTTTTTAACCGGATCGTACGCACGAAGTCCCCGACGGACTGATCGGTAATGCTTTTGATCTTTTGGTACAGTTTGGTCCGGCTGGTGTATAAATGCCGGCAGAGGAAGTCGACATCCAGGTTCGGGTCTTCCATATGATCTTCGATGAGCTTCAGCAATGCCTGGAAAAACTCCTTGTCTTTCTCCGAATGCACCAGTTCGCTGGCCTCCGAAAGATAATTGTTGGTGAATTTTTTGCGAAGTTTTTCACGCTGCTCGAAGACGTTATTGACCGTCAGCATTAGCAGGTCAATGCTCAGCGGTTTGGAAAAATAAAAATCCGCGCCCGATTCCATTCCCTCGATCTTGCTGGTGAGTGCGTCCTTTGCCGAGAGGATAATGAACGGAATATGGCTGGTTTCAAAACGCTCCTTGATCTGCCGGCAAAGCTCGATGCCGCTGATACCCGGCATCATCACGTCGCTGATAATCAGGTCGGGCACCTTTTCCGCGGCCAGCTTCATGGCTGTATCACCATCGGCGGCCTCGTATATAAAATACTGCTGCTCAAACCTTTGCTTCAAGAAAATACGCAACTCGGCATTGTCATCCACGAGCAGGATGCGTTTTCCTGACTGGACACCCTCCTGCCGGCCCGAAACGGGATCGGTAAGAGGTGCCAGGATCGAATGATCAGTAGGTTCGAGCCGCACCTCCGGCTCGAAAGTGGATGGCGCACGCTCCGTCTCAGCCCAGTTTTCTTCGCCCAGTGGTATCCCGATGATAATCTCGGTGCCCTTGTAGCGCTCGCTGTACACATATATGTCGCCCTTGTGCAGGTGCGTAAGGCTCTTCACGAGCGCAAGCCCCACGCCCGAGCCCAGGTGGTCGCTGCTGATGCGGTAGTAGCGATCGAAAATCCGGGTAATGGTATCGGCCGAAATACCGATACCGGTATCTGCTACACGGAAATACAGGTACTTTCGGGCCCGGTGCGTCTGGTGCAGCAGTTCGAAACCCGTCTCGAACGACCGTTTGAATCGGTTGAGGTCGGTAAAAATTTCAAAGGTGACCTCTCCCCCATCCTGCGTGTATTTGAACGAGTTATTCAGCAGGTTCAGCAGTATCTTTTCCAGAATCTGGGCATCGAAAAGTCCCATTAACGGCCAGTGGGTTTTCTTCTGCGTATGGTCGATGAGATTCAATACAATGTTCTTGCTGGCTGCCACACCATCGAACTCCGCTGTCAGCTGCTTGCAAAACTCACTGACTGCCAGGGGCCTCACCTGCAATTTAATCAGACTATCGGATACTTTTTTGAAGTTCATCAGTTCGCTGATGAGATTGATAAGCCGCTTTGCATTCCGGTGCATGAGCTGGTAGGAATGCCCGAGCGCGGCGTCGTTGTTCCGGCTTATCAGACTTTCCAGCGGGCCGAGTATCAGCGACAGCGGCGTGCGGAATTCGTGCGAAACATTGGTGAAGAACATCAGCTGCTGCTGGTAAAATTCTTCCCGCTGGCGGTGTATTTCCTCCCGCTCCTGTTCGGCTACCCCGCGCACCTCTATTTCCCTTTTGAGCCGGTGCCAGCGTGCCTGGTAAAAGTAAATACCCGCCAATGCGGAAATGGCCAGCAGCGCGTAGAGTGCCTTAGCCAGGTCGGTCTTCCACCACGGCGGACTGATGTTAATGTTGATTTCCGCGCGGCGCCTGCTCCATATGCCGTCGTTGTTGGTCGCTTCGAGCACGAGCCGGTAATTTCCATAACTCAGGTTGCTGTATCCGGCCCTGGGGTTATTGCCATCGGTGTAATTCCAGTCGTTGTCAAAGCCGATCAGCTTGTAGCGGTACCTGCATTTAAGCGGGTTGGCAAAATGCATGGCCGAGAAGGAAACGATGAAGTTATTCTGCTGATAATTGAGCTGCACATTCTCACCATAGCCGATGGCCTGGCTCACCACATCGTCCGTATCGGCCGATCCGTCGATTTCAGGCCGCCGGTTGTTGATCAGGATTCCGGTAAAAACCGGCTTGGCGGCGATGGTGTTGGGGCGGATTTGCTGCGGATAAAAATAATTCAGGCCGTTGATGCCCCCGAAATACATTTTCCCGTCGGCCGCTTTGAACGACGACCTGATTTTGAAACTGTTCCCCTGCAAACCGTCGTTTTTGTCGTAACGGATCAGTTTCCCCGTCTTCGAATTGAGGCATAGCAAGCCGTTTCCTCCCAGCCAGATGTTATCGCCGTCGATCTCGATGCCTTCCACATCATTGAAAATGCCATGGTTCTCTCCAAAATGCTCGATACGTGTGGAGCGGTCGCGCTCACGCAACGAGAGTCGGTGCAGCCCGCCCCCGATCGTGCCGATCCAGTAGGTACTGTCATTCTGCCTGCCTATCACAGCGCTGTAATCCGAACTGAGCGAATGAGGCTGCGACGTCGCCCGGTAACTGATGGTCCGCAAAACGCGCCCCTGCGCATCGACCGTAATACGTTTCACGCCCTGCCTGGTCGCGACAAACAATTCCGGTTTGTCCTTTTCAGCCAGAATAAAATGTCCTTCGTCATATTCCCGGACGCGGTATCTCCCTGTCGCGTCTTTCCATATCACCCCGAGCTTTTCGAGATTTCCGTACCAGATGTTTCCGTAGTAGTCGGCCACCAGCGTGGTTATCCCGAAACTGGGAAACTGTTCATGGCCGTCGGGCTTCCATATTGTCTTTTTGTCGGGCCGGAGAATATCGATTCCCGACTCGGTACCGATCCATAAGTTATGGGCGGCGTCAAATGCCAATGCGGCGACATTATCATTCCGCAGCCTGACGGACGAATTCACGGCATTATAATTGGTGTGGGCTCCCGATTTTCGGTCGTAAAAATCCAGGCCATCCGCATTGGTACCGATCCAGAGATCGCTTCCATCTTCATAAATCGAACGTACGTAGCTGCCGGTCAGCGAATTTGCCTGCCCGGGATCATGCCGCATCGTATAAAAAAGCTTCTGGTTCAGATCGAAATAATTGAGCCCTCCACCCGACGTCCCGACCCACAGGCAATCCGACCGGTCGATATAAACGCGAACGACGGCGGTGGAATTCAAGCTGCGCGGCGCGGATACCTCGTCGATTTTCTGGATCATATTCAGATTGCCATCCAGCCGGATCAATCCCGTGCGGGTATTGACCCAGTAATCCGGGCCATTACCTGCCGCTATCCCGACGATAGGCGTACATTCGGCGCAGGTGAATTGCTTTTTAACAAAAGGCAATTGCCCGCCGCCCGCCAGCAGTACCTGGTTGCCGGAAGCAATGAGCAGATTGTTCCGGTTATCGAAAAAAATTCGCCTGAGACTTTCCGACGGCAAACCGCTCACCGGCACCTTGACAAACCGCCGCTTGCCTTCGAGCCGCCAAAGCCCTTTGTCGCTCGCAAAATGGAGGACGCCGTTCCGATCGGGCTGCATATCGAAAAAACGAATACCGGCAGGGACGCTCAGCGGCAGCTCATCCAAGGTAGTACCGACGATCCGGTACAACCTGATTTGACTACCGGTCAAGCCGTAGATCAGGTTACCGGTCGGTTTGAAGAACTTCCAGAAAACGGGGTTCTTGCTGGTTTTCCGGATTGTGTAATCAATATACCGCTCATTGGCGGGGTCGAAGCATTGCACTCCGTTTTCGGTACTGAGCCAGATCTTGTCTTCGCCATCGGGGTGGAGCGCGATAATGCGGTTTTTGAATGCATTCTGGAGCGGCACATTGGTATTGTAAAACTGCTGAACCGAATAACCATCGTAACGATCGAGGCCAAAATTGGTCCCTACCCAGATATACCCCTTCCGGTCCTGCGCGAGGTCGTTTACATCGGTATGCGACAAACCTTCGTCCACCGTGAGGTAGCTGAACTTATAGGGGAAGCCCTGCCCAAAGACATAGCCCGGAACAATACACACAACCAGCCACAGGGATATTAACAGGCTCCTCATCAGATTTTATACAATCACATATTCGGTGAATACCATATCCGGGCAAAATTCCGTCTTAAACCGGATTTGTGCAACCGTTTGACGAGCCGTTTTTTTGAAGAAATGAACAATTTGTCAAGAAATGTGTATGATCTGGCAATGATTGTACCCTGCTGAAAGTGGTTATTTGCAACGCATTTGTTTTGAACAAATTAATCATCAAATCATCACATAATAGCACTAAGATCCACAATTTATGAACACCCTCGCTATTGTTCCGATACTGGGAAAAACCCCGCTCGGGCACGCTAAAATTGACTCCCAAAAACCCTTAACCAGTCTTTTATTCAAGCGGCTTTATCTTTCCATCCGGCAACAATCGCCGTGGAAAGGTACGCTGGTAATGGACCTTACCAATAACCCCAACTCAAAGGACAGCAAAACCCAGGACGATTTCAGAACCTACCTGGCCGCGAAGGAATCGCTGTCCGAAATGCAGATCACCCACAAGCAGGCATTCGCCCAGCTTTATGCCCGTTGGCTGTCCGAGCTGGGCCGCCAACCCGACCGCCTGCGTATTATTTACGACAAAGACGAGGGATTCATTGAATATCCGGTCAAACTGGTGATGCAGGGAAAAGAAAAAGTGGTCATCCAGGTTCAATAGCGCCGTTCAACGTCATTCTCCATCAGGCCCCGGCTGCATGCAACGCGTCTGCGTCGGGCGGGGTTTTTAATGCACTTCTACCCACATTCCGAACTGGGCCGCCAGGTTAGCCGCCAGATAAGGGCTGCCCATCTCCCATCCTCTGGTTTTGCCATTGAGTGCTACATAGGCCGAAAGCCCCTTGCCGATGGCATGGAACAGCCTGGCGCGGACTGCTCCGCCCGTCAGATGTTCCTGTTTCAAAAACGATTCGGGCTGTTGCCAGCCTTGCAGCGTGAGGTCGGCGCACCATTTATCGGCGAGGCGGTGGTTGGCCACGCCCAATTCAATCCCGTAATATCTGTGGTCGTGGTTATCGTAGCGATATGCGCCGAATAACAGATCGCGATTGCCGACCTGCACGGGTAAGATCAGCGAAATGCTATTGCCAAAATGGGTAGGCGCGTACTGCGTGAAGAAGCTGAAAGCAACGCCCCGCCCCAATCGTATCCTGTTGATCATCAATATTGCAGGATTAAGGTAGTTGAGCAGTGAGAGCTTTTTTTGCCTGAGCAGAAAGGCCTGGGTCTCCTTACTCAACTCCGAAAACCCTACCCGTCTGTTGACACCCTCCCCGCCTTTGAATCTGGTCCGCTCGGTAAATGCGGTTTCCGGACTGAACATATCATAAGCCCAGGCTGTCAGGTCAGCGCCGGCAAAATCACGCTCCGTTTCCAGCGGGTTTTCGAATGTCGGCGACCATACTTTGGCCGAATCGCTCCCGGGGCTGGTTGAAAACCGGAAATAGTTGTGCACATACCAGGCATTGTAGAGCACCAATGCCCCTTTGGGCAACTTCCGCTTTTTGTAAAAATCCTCCACTACAATGCGCTTATTAAGCAGTACTTCCGATTGCACGCCGGCGGTGTACGCATAAAGCAGCGCGTTCGGGTTCGTTTGCTTCAAAGCTGACAATGCGGCATCGGTAATCCCGTAAACCGTCCCGTCCCACCGGTTTGGAAACCAGTTGCCGTTTTTGGAGGCGATTCTGTTCACGCCCAGCACCGTCCGGTGAAACTCCTCGTGCGCCCATTCCCCAAGCGGGATAGGCAGTTCGCTCGCAAAACGCGAAAAGCCGAGCGTCATGCCGTATTTGAGAATACCATTCCAGATCCTTTTTCCGGGAGACTTCGGGCGCACGATGGCATCGCTCAGGGCGTTTATTCCCCAGAATGAAAGCTCGTACATCCCCCTGGCATATTCGAGGGACTGGTCCATCGACACGTAGCGCTGCGAGAGGTCGGTGAGCTGCGGATAGTCCACCAGCGGGACGGTAAGCCGGAGCTTGTACTGCAAGGTGTCCTGCGCCTGCGCGGGCAAATGCGCGGCCAGCAGCGCCAGTGACGCCGCAATTAAAACTTTGATTTTCATGGCTGATTTATGGTGATTGGGTAAAAATTTACTTGGCAAGTAATGCATCGGCCGGGTCGCGGCCTGAGAGCAGGCCCTCTCGCGAGGGACTCAGGGTGATATCGGGTATAATGCCGCGGGAGATACCGGATTCGGGCCTAACGGCCATGTAGTAGCCCGCAAGCGGAATACCGAGGTCCAGCCCGGTAGCAGGCAGTTTGTAAATTGCGAACGTGCCGCTGTTGTCGCCCTGATAGGCCCCGCCCGACTCTTCACCTATGAACATGCCCCGGTTTTCGTTGCGTGCGACGGCCAGAAACTCCGATGTAACAGAATAGCTCAGTCCATCCAGCAGGAATGTAACATTTCCGGTATAAGCCTGCCGGTGAGGGCGGTGCATGCCGAGGTTCTGGTGCTTTCTGAACAACAACCGGCCTTGAGCGTCTTTCCGGATAAACCATCTGGCCAGCCCGATAAACCGCGGCAGGTAGACATTCCCCCTATTCGGAACATCCCTTTTACGTTTCACTTTCACTTCAATGCGATCGTAATACCGGAAGTCGTTTCGGGCAATGTGCGCATACAAATGTTTTCCTAACCCATCGTTTCCGCCTTCATTGCCCCTGACGTCAATGACCAGCCGCTGCACCTTGCGGCTGCCGATCTGCACAAATGCCGAATCCAGAAACCGCCGGAAGTACTTGTCGCCCTGCTGCGGGTAGAACGTCGCAATCCGAAGTTTCGCTACGGTATCGGAAGGAAAACTGAGGTGATTATAACTGATCAGATAAGAGGCATTCCGGTTCAGCTCGTGCCAGGCGTCGGTGCTGATGCCCGCCATCCCGACGGTCGTTTCCTCCCCTTGCTCATCGGCCAGCACGATCGTAAACTGCTCACGGCCCGACTGAATGAAATCGGCGTACCAGGCGCTGAAATACTGCTGGATTTGTGCATCGGCCGAAGTTTGTACGTGCGCATCCACAAACAACTGGGCACGTAATGCATGCAGAACTGAATCGATCGGTTGCCCGTTAATGCGTTTCACATATTTCCCCACAGCCTCCGGGTGCTGCGAACGTATCACCAGCGTTTGTCCGCTGTTGTCAAATCGCACGATTATGGGGATGAGATTATCGGTAAAAAAATAGAATGGAAATCCTTTCATGGGCGGAAAAAACTTGGTGTGCCCGCAACGGATTTTCGTCAGGACCGGATTCACCATCCTGAAAAAAGAAATGAAGGAGGTCGAGTCACTGCTGGCTATTACGTTTCTCACCGAATCGAGCGCATGCAGGACTTCCTCACGCGGCCCGAAGCGTCCAAAGCCGGGGTGAAGGGTTACCACCGCAGCGCGAACCATTTCCAGGTCGGACAGCAGGGCGTGGGAAGGATATTTTCTATCGGGCAAAGATTGTGCACCGGTTGCTAAGTATATAGCCAGTTGCAGGAATGCAGTGAGTAGTGTACGAAGTTTCATTTTAAAATTTTCCGCAATTTTGGCTAAAAACGGGGTGTACATCGTCTTTCCCGACAAGTTCATACCTCTTTAATATCCCTGTTTCGCGCATTTACCTTCCTGTTTTGATCACTGCAATACTTCTTTCAGGCATTATTCAAGGCGGGTTTCTGGCCCTTATGCTGCTGAGAAAACCGTCCAATCAGGTCGCCAACCGGATCCTTGCCGCACTCATTCTGGTGCTGATGAGCCACCTTTTCCTGATCTGCCTGGACGTTAAAGATCTGTTTCTTCTGTACCCGCATTTCAGCAGGCTGTCGTGGCTTTTGCCGCTTCTGTACGGTCCGCTCATCCTGCTGCTGACGCAAAGCATTACCGATCCCGATTTCAGGCTGCATCGCCGGCAATGGCTGTCACTCCTGCCTTTTGGTGTTTACTTCTTCGTGCTGCTCCCCTATTTCGCCTTACCGGCGGCCGACAAGCTCGCTTATCTTTCTAACCCCCGGCTTGTCGCGCAACAGGATTTTGGCTGGATGAACACGCTCACCAACTACCTGCACGTGGGTTTCGTCGTGGGTGCATTGGCGACGTTCTACCGCAACCTCCGCAAACGTACCGACCATTTTTCGAACAGCGAGCTGATCGACGTCCACTGGCTGAAAGAATTTCTCTGGATCGTGCTGTCGGTGGTGCTCTTTTCCGTGGCCACATTTTACGGCCGGAAGTACCAGCTCGCCTACCTCGAGAGCATTTACCCGGCGCATTTCCTGCTGGTGGTGGTGCTGGTCTACTGGATCGCATTCAAGCTGCTTCACGAACAAACTGCCCTGACGCCCGTTCCTGCGCCGCCGCAGGCGCATCCCGCACAGGAGGCGGAACCCGCGATCAAGTACGCCAAAAGCAGCCTCACCGATGCGCTCAGTGAAGATATTGCCCAACGGGTCACCACCCTGATGCATTCCCAAAAGGCTTATCTGGACAATAATCTAACGCTCGCAGAACTTGCCGCGCGCCTGGACATCCCCCGGCACCAGCTGTCGCAGGTGATTAATACTGCATTTGGCGTAAATTTTTTCGAATTTGTCAACCAGTACCGGTTACAGGAATTCAAAAGCCAGGCGCTTGATCCCTCCAACCAGCATTTATCGCTGCTGGGTATCGCGCTGGAATGCGGTTTCAACTCCAAGGCGACCTTCAACCAGGCATTCAAAAAGCTGGAAGGAACCACGCCGTCCGATTTCGTAAGGAAGAGCCGGGAAAGTGTATTGAAATAACCATCAGCGAGACGTCATGCAATCACAGCTCATTCTTCAAAACCTGGCCGATTCCATCCAGCTTGACCCAGTCGAAATAGATCTTTTCCTGTCGCTGTTGCAAGCGCAAAAACTCCGCAGAAGGGAATATCTCTTGCAGGCTGGCGAGGTGTGCAGGTACCAGTCCTTCGTAGTCTCCGGCTGTTTGAAGGTCTCTTACCTGGATCCCGCCGGTTCGGAGCACGTGGTGAAATTTGCGCCCGAAAACTGGTGGGCGGTCGACCTGGAAAGTTTTGCCCTCCAATCCGGCGCTTTTTATTCTATCCAGGCGGTTGAGGATACAGAGATACTGAAAATCAGCCGGACAAACATGGATCTGCTATTGGATCGTGTTCCCAGATTCGAGAAGTTCAACCGGCTTATGTACCAAACAGCGTACATCGCTTTGCAGCGCAGGCTTACCCAAAACCTCGCCAGCAAGGCCGACGAGCGTTACCAGCAATTTCAATTAAAATACCCCGGCCTGCAAAACCGGATCGCCCAGAAAGACATTGCCTCGTATCTCGGAGTTACTCCCGAATTCCTCAGTTCGATGCGCCGTCGTGAAATGCGTGTGCATTTTTAACACAACGCATTTCTTAATCTACCTTAAGAGTTTACGCTTTTTTCGGGCCTTGCTTTGTGAAACTAAATTCAACAATGAATGGATCAAAGCATTGCTTACACAAACACCGACTGGTCGGGCCTTTTGCTGCGCCTGACACTTGCACTGGTCATGTTCCCCCACGGCGCCCAAAAAATGCTGGGAATTTTCGGCGGATATGGATTCAAGGCAACGATGAGCTTCTTTACGGAATCCATGAAACTACCGTCGCCCATCGCATTCCTCGTAATTGTCATCGAGTTTGTCGGGCCAATAAGCCTTCTTCTCGGCTTAGGCACAAGGCTCTGGGCGACGGCACTCGCGGTCGTCATGATCGGGGCCGTCTGGACGACGAGCGGCCAACACGGTTTCTTTATGAATTGGTATGGGAACCAGGCCGGGGAAGGTTTTGAATACCATTTGCTGGTCATTGGCCTCTGCCTGTCCCTGCTGATCTCGGGCGGCGGACAATATGCGCTCGACCGGCTATTCTGAACGAACGTCGTTCGCAGCGATTTGACCCAACGATTGGAGGATAGCAGCGAAAAATTGTCTGATATCCTCCACCAGCAAGTCGGGGACTTCCATGGCCGGAAAATGGCATCCGCTTTCGTAAAAAGACCACCTGTCCGGCTCGCCCAGAAAGGACGTCAATTTTTTCAGCAGGCTTTCGTCTTCTTTTTTACCAAAACAAGCCATCGCGGACGGCACCTTCGGAGGTGCCCACTGACTGGCTTCCTGTGCGCCGTCACCGCCCCAATCGAATGCCATACTCATGTTTTCAGACAGGATGGCCGCGCTCGACGCACCCAACTGATTGAACCAGTATAAGGAAACATTGGTCAGCATGAGATCCAACCCAATGGCGTCTTCCGGAAGGTCTTTATCGCTGTCGGTCCATTCCTTATACTTTTCGACCATCCACGCAAGCTGCGCTACCGGGCTGTCCGACAAGGCAATGCCGATCGTGTCGGGTCTGGTCGCCTGAATGTCCAGGTAGGCCGTATCGTCTTTTTTATAGCGCTTCATGCGTTCGAGCCCCGTTTTTTCCGCGTCCGTGAACGCCGAATCATCCGCAGGGAACATGCCTAACCCGGCAACCGCAAAAAAGTCTGAATTGATGTGCGTTCCTATGAGGTTATACGCAGCCACACCCGACATGATCCCCGCGATGCCGGCACCCATATCGCCGCCATGCACCGCGAATTTCTCGTAACCGAGCCTGTTCATCAAAGTGGTGAACGTCTCCGCGATCTTGAACATATTATAACCCTTCGTTTTGACAGGTATCGAAAACCCAAAACCGGGAATCGAGGGAATAACGAGGTCGAATGCGATCTGACCGGGATCCTGCGGATTCGATAGCGGCTCGATGATCCGGGTAAAATCGGCGAAGGATCCCGGCCAGCCGTGGATGAGCATTAATGGAACGGCATTGGCCCTGGCAGACCTGATATGCAGATAGTGGATGTTCTGCCCTTCGATTTCGGTCATGAAATGCGGGTACCGGTTCAATTCCGCTTCCTGTTTCTCCCAGTTGAACTGGTGCTGCCAATAATCGGCAATCTGTTTCAGGTAATCGACCGGAACACCTTTTTCCCATCCGGTTTGAATAGCCGGGGCGGCCCAGCGGGCATTGGCGAGTCTTTGTTTGAGGTAATCGACTTCCTGGCCGGAAATCTGAATTTGGAATGGCTGCATGGTTTTCGAATTTTGAATGTGAAATTGATAACATGACAAAATTCGGCACCGCGCGTCCGGCAGACGATAACAATTGTTAATAAACGCTACGCCGGTTCCGGATCCGGCTCAACGACACGGAGGTAACACCCAGGAAAGAGGCGATGTAATGCTGCGGCACCCTTTGCAATATTTGCGGATATTGTTCCAGCAGCTCGCGGTACCGCTCCTCGGGGCTGTTTTTAATCCTGGAAAGAAACAGTTTTTCGACGTATAGCAATCGCTGGTGCGTTTGCTCTTCCATCGCCTCGCGGATCAGCGGGGAGGCATCGATAATCTCGGAGTAGTCCTTTTTGGTAAGGGTATGAAGCACACAGGGTTCGAGGGTTTCGATCGCATACAGGCTTGGCTGGCTGTACCGGAAGCTTTCGGCCGAAGAAACACCCTCTCCTTCAAAGAAAAACTGGAAAGTAATGTCTTTGCCGTCTTTATTGAACGAAAGCCTCAGGCAGCCCTTCTCGATAAAATAGACTTTTCTGGCAACCTCTCCCTCTTCGAGCAACACGGTTTTTGCCGGAATCTGCTCCCTCCTGAACAAGTGACCGAATTTAGCCCACTCAGCCTGAATGTTTTGCTCCATGAATTCCTGATTTTCCGGGTTAACGCTTGCCGGTCGCGTCCCCTATAAAGAGAATATCCCGATATCTGATTTCCGCGAGGGCATTCAGTTTCCACCTGACCAGCTGCTTTCGCCAGCCCGTCGCCTTGTCAAGCTCATTTCCATATTCGTCCATTACCCGTTTTTTGATCGCCTCGCGGAGACCACTCCGCTGAGCGGGACGCGGATTTACGAAAAAACCATTGTTATCGGGAAGCATATTGATCCGTATTTCGATTTACATTGTGTAAGATACGTTTTTACAAGTAATATTACAGCTTCCTCCCCTTTTATGGGATTGATAAACCGCATCTAGCTTCATGGACCAAAAGACAATACGAATCAAAGACATTGCACTTAAAGCTAAAGTATCCCCCGGCACGGTGGACCGCGTCATTCATAACCGGGGAAAAGTGGCGGAAAAAGTCAGGATCCGCATTCAGAAAATCATCGACGAAAGCAACTACGAACCCAACCTGATGGCGCGTGCGCTCGGTTCGAAAAAGCAGTACCGGTTTGCAGCCCTGATTCCGGACCATCAGATCGATTCGTATTGGCTGGCCCCCAAAACCGGCATTGAAAAAGCGGCCGGTGAACTGAAACAATTCGGCGTTTCGGTGCGTCAATTCATTTTCAATCCCTACGATGCGAAGGATTTTGTCAAAAAAGCGGAAGAGCTGACGGCCACACACCCTGAGGGTATATTTCTGTCGCCGATCTTTTACCACGAGGTACTCCCATTTCTCGCACAATGGCACGACAGCTCGGTCCCGTTTGTGCTCTTCAACACCGAGATATCCGACCACGGGCCATTGAGCTACATCGGGCAGGATTCGTACCAGAGCGGGAAGCTGGCTGGGAAACTCATGCATTATGGCCAATCGGAACCATGCTCGATCCTGATCGTGCACATCGACGAGAAAATTGACAATGCGGCCCACTTGCTCAAAAAAGAGGAAGGTTTGCGGGACTATTTCGGACAGCAGCGGGGCGGTTTCAGCATTACGACGATCGAACTCGACAGCTCCGATCCCGAAAGTTTCAATAATAGGCTCGGCGAAGCCGTGAACGGCATCGCCGACCTGCGGCATATTTTCGTGACGACTTCTAAAGCGCACCTAGTCGCCGCGGAGCTCGAACGGAGGCAATTGGGCGATATCCGCATTATCGGCTATGACCTGTTGCCTGCCAACCTGCATTACCTCGAAAAAGGCAGCATCGGTTTCCTGATCAACCAGAACCCGGAACGGCAGGGCTACCTGGGTATCCGGCAGCTGGCAGACTTCCTGGTGTTCCGCAAGGCAGTCGCCAAAACAAAATTCCTGCCGCTGGACATCATCACGCTTGAAAACCTTCGATACTACCTGGAAGAGGACGTCATGAACACGGCAGAAAAGCTCGTCTGACCGGCCGACAGCATGAGCGACCGGGCCATTTGTAACCGATAATTGCAGTAACGTAGATCAGCAAAATTAAAATTTTACAAAAGTGTGTACGCACACACTTTTATTTGGTAGTTTCGTATTTATGAAACTGACCCTACCGCTTCTTTTCATCTACCTGGTCTCGTTCGGACCGGCCACTGCACAGGAACTTCCTTACGTTTCCGACAGCAATTCATGGAATCCCGACTCCCTGGGAAACGTCCGTGCCGTGATCGACGTGAAGCAGAAAGGCGCCGCTGCCGCGAGGGCCAGGATCGACTGGCGCCGCCGCGACCGGCATACCGACAGCGAGGTGATTGTGGTGGACAGCTCGACCAATCGCCGGGTTTTGAATGTAAAAACGGACCATATCAGCCGCGAATCAGGTGAGGTCACTTTCGAACCGGAATCGGGCGCGGGGACCTATTATATTTATTATTTGCCTTACAAAGTCCAGGGGCGAACCAATTACCCAACAGCCAATTACCTGAAAAGGAGCAACACAGCCTCTGCGACGTGGTTAAGCAGCCTCAAAAATGCGATACCGGCGAAAGTCCGGCATATTGAAGCGGTCAATGGAATGAGCAGCCCCTACCCGATGGAAGTGATCGCAAAATCGGGTGAAATCAAAAAACTGCTGGCGGCAAATGCTTCCCGAAAATACCTCGTGTTTCCCGAAGACCGGATGCACCCGATCCGCATGACGGACGATCTGCCGCAGCGCTGGATCAAGAAAGGTGCCAACCGCGCATTCCACGACGAAGCGCAACCCGGTGAAAACTACACTTTTCAGCTTGGCGTATATCCAACATCGTTATCGCTGAATAATGTCCGTATCCGCTTTTCTGATTTAAAGCAGGGCAGCCTGGCCATTATTCCTGCCAAAGCATTCTCCTGCCTGAACACCGACGGTACCGGCTGGGATGCGCAACCGGTTAAAAAGCAGGTATCCGTCGCCAAAGGTAAAGTACAGGCGCTCTGGTGCCTGGCCGACATCCCCGCGAACATCCCTGCGGGCGCCTATACAGGCAAGGTTTACGTTACGGCCTCCAATGCCCCTGAAACGGCTATTGATATTGCCCTGCAAATCGGCGGACCGGTGCTGTCCGACAAGGGCATCAGCGATCCGCAAAAGCAAACCCGACTGGCATGGCTGAACTCGACCATGGCGCAACAGAACGACGTAATCAGCCCCTACCTGCCCTTGCAGCGGCAAGGCAATACAATTTCGCTTTTGGGCCGGAGGTTTACCGTCGGCAGCAATGGACTGCCTGAGCGCATTGAAACCTATTTTACACCGGAAATGACCGGCCTCTCCACCACGCCGAAAGATGTACTGAAAGCCCCATTCCGGTTTGTAGTTACGGCGAAAGGAGGAAGTGTTGAAAAATGGGCCGATCAGGGCGTCCGCTATACCGAACAATCGCCCGGCACAGTGGCCTGGACGGCTGCGGGCACATCCTCGCACCTGCGTATGGACGTGACGGGGCATATCGAATTCGACGGTTTTGTGGCCTATGATGTTCAGGTAACGGCACTTTCGGACACTGAACTGGACGACATTTACATGGATATTCCCATGAGTCCCGATGCCGCCCGTTACATGATGGGTCTCAACCTGAAAGGTGGCAAACGCCCCGCCTCCTACGACTGGAAATGGGAAGTGGCTACCAAAAATCAGGACGGCGCGTGGATCGGCGATGTCAATGCCGGGCTCAACTTCTCCCTGCGCGACGAGCATTACGTTCGCCCGCTGAATACCAATTTCTACCTTCAAAAGCCCCTTCTGCTGCCCACTTCATGGGGTAACGCCAACAAAGGAGGCATCCGGATCTCGGAAACCGACGGCCAGGTATTGGTCCGGAATTACAGCAGCGCCCGAACCATGAAAAAAGGGGAAAGGCTGCATTACAATTTCACCCTGCTCATTACGCCATTTCACGCGCTGGATACCGATGCCCAATGGAAAACACGGTTCTATCACCGTTACAACGATCCCGACTCGATCAGGGCGAAAGGTGCGACAATCGTCAATATCCACCACGCGACGCCCATTAACCCTTATATCAACTACCCTTTCATCGAACATAAGGCGATGAAGGCGTATATCGACAAGGCTCATCGGGATGGTTTGCAGGTGAAGATCTACAACACAGTGCGCGAGCTGTCCAACAGCGCGTACGAGCTATTTCCCCTGCGCAGCCTCGGGCATGAGATCTTCTCGCCGGGCAAGGGATTGGGCTATGCCTGGTTGCAGGAGCATTTGGGCGACGATTACATTGCCGCCTGGTATGTCCCTGAAATCAAGGATGCCGCGGTGGTCAATTCGGGTATGAGCCGCTGGCATAACTACTATGTGGAGGGCATGAACTGGCTGACGCAAAACGTGGGAATTGACGGTATTTACCTCGACGACGTAGCTTTCGACCGCACCACCATGAAGCGCGTCAAGCGCGTGCTCACCCGCGACGGCCACCCGGGCTACATCGACCTTCATTCGGCCAACCAGTACAACAAAAACGATGGGTTCAACAACAGCGCGAACCTGTACATGGAGCATTTCCCCTACCTGAACCGCCTCTGGTTCGGAGAATATTTTGATTATGAACAAAATAACCCCGATTTCTTCATGACCGAAGTTTCCGGCATCCCCTTTGGCCTCATGGGCGAAATGCTCGAAAACGGCGGTAATCCGTGGAGAGGGCTCATTTACGGCATGACCAACCGTATGCCCTGGAAAGAAGGCAGCGACGCGCGCGCGATCTGGAAAGTGTGGGACGCGTTCGGAATGCAGGGAAGCAAAATGCTGGGCTACTGGACCGATGCCAACCCGGTCAAAACAGACCATGCGAAAGTGCTCACTACGAGCTATGTGCAGGATAAGCGGGCGCTTGTCTCTATCGCGAGCTGGGCAGAAGCCGACACCAGTTTTCACCTGAATATCGATTGGAAAAAGCTGGGCATCGACCCGCACAAAGCTCAGATTACCGCGCCGGAGATTGTCAACTTTCAATCGGCCGCCAATTTCACTGCTGCACAGTCTATTCCGGTTACAAAAGGCCGCGGATGGTTACTGATTATATCGGAAAAACCGTAATCAGTAAAATGAAGTATTTCAGTTTCATTTTCCAGTAAAATTTTCTTTCAAATTGATAAAATGCAGGAATTTTAATTTTAGAGTGTGTGCGCACACATTTTGTTTTCTACATTTGTTTCAACTGATATTTCACTCTGAATGAGCGCGTTTGACAGGAGCTACCAACCGGTAGTCGTTCCCGTCCGGAAGAGCTTTTTATGTTAACCCCAAAAACCCAATTCCTATGAAGTTAAAGGCTATACTGAGTTTCATTTTCGTTGCCCTGCTGGCTGTCGGCAGCAGCTTCGGTCAATCCGGCGAGATCCGCGTGTCGGGTACGGTGACCGACGCCAAGGGGGCCGAAATACCCGGTGCCAACGTATCGCTGTCGGGCACTACCACGGGTGTGATTACAGACGCACAGGGCAAATTTGCCCTCGCCGTTCCCAATAGCCAGTCGGTGCTGCGCATTTCGTTTATCGGCTATAAAACCGCCGAGATTACCGTGGGCAACCAGACGGTCTTCAAGGTGACACTCGAAGAAGATTCCAAAACCCTCGATCAATTGGTGGTCGTAGGATATGGTACCCAGAAGAAAAAGGACCTGACCGGTGCGGTAAGCTCGATCGCCAGCGAAAGCCTCAACCTTGGCGGTGCCACTTCCAACGTGGCCCAGGCATTCCAGGGACGCGCGGCGGGTGTACAGGTGAGCCAGTCGAACTCGGCGCCCGGCGGTACCACCGTGGTGCGCATCCGGGGTGGTAACTCCATTTCATCCACCAACGAGCCTTTGTACGTGGTCGACGGCTTTCCTTCCGAAACGGGAAAGGACATTAACCCCAACGATATCGAAGACATCCAGATCCTGAAAGACGCTTCCGCAACCGCTATTTACGGTGCCCGTGGCGCCAACGGTGTTGTGATCATCACCACCAAAAGAGGAAAAGCAGGTAAGGCGCAGGTTGTTTTCGACAGCTATTACGGTGTGCAGAAAGTGAGCAGCAGCTACGAGAAAATGACCGGGTTGCAAGCGATGGAAATCACCAATGCAAAAAATGCCGAAAAGGGCCTGCCTGCATTGTACACGCCCAACGACCTGGCCAGCGGCATCAGCAACGACTGGTTCAAACTGGCTACCCGCAATGCGAGTGTACAGAGTTACAGCCTGACTGCCAGCGGTGGTAACGACGATACCCGCGTGGCATTATCACTCAATTATTTCAACCAGGACGGTGCATTGAAAAACACTGACTATGACCGTTATTCGGTGCGCCTGAATGCCGACAAGCAGTTTGGCAAGCGCTTTAAAATGGGCGCCAACATTTATGGTGCGCATACCTTCTCGCGGTTCAAGAATTATGATGGGTCCATTGTTCCTTCCAACGTCATGTACGGTATCCTTTCGGCTTCGCCTGCGGTGCCAGCTTACAATGCGAACGGAAGTTTCGCCCGTTTCCAGGGCCGCGATAACCCGCTGGCCTGGCTGCTCGCTCCTACCAACGATAAATTCGGCAACAAACTTAATATCAATGCATTTGCCGAATACATGATCACCGACGAACTTACATTCAAGGTCAATGCCGGAACGGAATACAACGGTTTCAAAGAAGGTACTTACCTCCCCCGCGACCTCGTGGACGGCGAAAAAGTAAAAGGCCGTGCTACCGTGAACGACAATGCGGCTTACCGGAACCTGGTAGAAGCTTATTTTACCTACATCAAAAACTTCGGCGACCACTCGATCAATGCGGTAGCCGGTGTGTCGACCCAGGATGATAAGACCGAAGAGCATTACTCGGCTGTTCAGAATTTCAGCTCGGATGTGTTTTTGTATAACAACCTGGGGGCAGGAACGGAACGCGTAACCTCCACCAGCTCGAAAATCAATACCAAGATCGCTTCGGCCTACGGCAGGATCAACTACGGCTTCAAGGACAAGTACCTGGCCACATTCACTATTCGTCGCGACGGTTCGTCACGCTTCGGGGAAAACAACCGTTACGGATATTTTCCGTCGGGCTCATTGGCTTGGCGTATCGGGGATGAGGAGTTTGTGAAAACCCTTAACCTGTTCTCCGACCTGAAAGTACGCGCCAGCTATGGTGTTACCGGTAACGACCGCATCGGGGATTATGCCTACATGACGACCTTCTCACCCGTGAACGTGACCCTCGACGGCGATAATTCGTACGGCGGTGTGGCAGCGACCCGCTTGCCCAACCCTGACCTGAAATGGGAAAGTACCGCACAGCTTGACCTCGGTGTGGACATGGCGTTCCTCGGCGGCCGCATTTCGGCGACATTCGATTACTACCACAAAAAGACCAACGACCTGCTGATGAATATCCCTATCGGCGACTGGCAGGGTTTCAGCAGCCAGATCGTGAACGCGGGTGCCATCCAGAACAAGGGAGTTGAACTTTCGCTCAATACGCAGAACATTTCCAAAGGCAGTTTCCGCTGGAAAACCGCATTGAACATTGCCTATAACAAGCAAAAGATCCTCGACCTCGGCGGGCGTCCTTACATTATCACTACCACTGCCAACCCGTACGGAGGCCGTGCGGTGGATTTCACCAAGCTGGAACCGGGCCGTGAGCTCAGCAGCTTCTTCGGGTACCAGTATGCAGGCGTGATCAAAACCGGCGAAAGTTATGCGCCGCAGCCCAATGCACCCGCAGGAAGCCCTAAATATGTGGACGTGAACGGCGACAATGTGATCAATGCCAACGACCGTACCTTCCTCGGCCACGCCAACCCGCATTATACTTTCGGAATCGGCAACGAGTTCAGATACAAGAACTTTGATTTGAATATCTTCATGCAGGGCGCATTGGATTACAGTCTGTACAATGCCAATGCGCTGATCCTCGAATCGGGCTTCGGCACCTCGGCGCTGAACCGCTGGACGCCTAACAACCAGAATACCGATATCCCGCAAGATGGCTATGCTACTACTTCCTACGGCGGCTACATCAACTCCCGCTTCATTGAGGACGCATCTTACCTGCGCTGCAAAATGATCACGCTGGGCTACGAGCTACCGTTCGGTCAGGCGAGCCGGGTGAAAGTGAGGCTGTACGGCACGGTGCAAAACCTGTTCACGATCACCCGCTACACCGGAACTGACCCTGAGGTGAACACGAAGGCGGCCAACAGCGGCAGTTCGGCCAGCAGCATCAACCTTGCGTCGGGTCTGGATTACACCGCATTCCCGTCGTAC
This sequence comes from Dyadobacter sp. BHUBP1, assembly GCF_050587785.1. NCBI lineage: Bacteria > Pseudomonadati > Bacteroidota > Cytophagia > Cytophagales > Spirosomataceae > Dyadobacter > Dyadobacter sp. BHUBP1. Next base: position 284,661 of record NZ_JBOBIH010000004.1, on the reverse strand, counting down.
CGTTCCTATACCCTTGGCTTAAAAATCAATTTCTAATAGCATCAAAATGAAATACATCTCAATTCTGTCACTGATGATGTTGTTCGTGACGGTTTCCTGCGAAAGCCTGATCGAACCGAAAGTTTACAGCATCCTGACCGACGCCAATGCATTCCAGTCGAAAGACGACGCCATTGCCGCCGTGAATGCCGCTTATTCCCGACTGAAACAACCCAGCGGGAGCAACGACTCATGGATGTATTACGCGGGTTTCCAGGTAACGATCACCGACCTGACTACCGACGCCGGCCATGCCAAATCGGGCGGCGATGTGGGGCTCATGTCCGACGCCAACTGGGGACCGAGCAATACTTACCTCGCCTATGCATGGCAGCACCAGTACAAGCTGGTTTCGGACGTGAACAATGCGTTGTATTATATTCCCAAAATCAAAGCGCTGACCGCCGAGGAGCAGGCACAGTTCGCGGGCGAGCTGAAATTCCTCCGTGCGCTGGGGTATTATGACCTTACCAATGCATTTGGCCCGGTACCTTTGATGACCGAGGACTCCGTTGCCAAAAACATCCAGAACCCGGATTACGAAGCCAAAACGCCGGTTACCCAGGTAGCGGACATCAATGCGAAGATCATCAGCGACCTGGAATATGCCGCGCAGAACCTGCCTTTGAACTACACCAGCAGCAAAATTTACAAAACCAACGACGTAGGCCGTGCTACCAAAGGCTCAGCACTCGCGTTGCTTTGCAAGCTTTATATGCGTGAAAAAAACTGGCAGAAGGTGGTGGAGATCAGCCAGCAGATCACCGATCTGAAACAATACCAGCTATACCCCTCCTACTCTGAACTGTTTGCGGAAAGCAATAAATGGTGCTCCGAAAACATTTTCAGCGCATTGTCCAACAACCTCGTGGATGCCACCGAAATGATGAACCACTTCGGGCCGATCAACCACAAGGACGTGACCGACCGCTGGCAGTATTTCGGTATTCCGTGGCGGTTCTGGAATACGTTCGAGAAAAATGACGAGCGTCGTGAAATGTTCTTCTACGATTACATCGGTACCGACGGCCTCCGTTATGTGCAGCCACCGGCCGGGGCCGTAAACCCACCCGCGGGCTATTATTACCTGCCCGACGTCGCTACGAAGAAATATGCCGATCCGAAAGGCTCGACGACCTACCTCGACGGCCACGTGTTCCCGATTATCCGTTATGCCGACATCCTGCTGAGCCGCGCCGAAGCACTGAACGAGCTCACCGGCCCGAATGCGGAAAGTATCCAGCTGATCAACCAGGTAAAGGCACGCTCGAAAGCCACATTGCTGGGCGCCGCAGGCACATTCACCAAGGAAACCCTGCGCGACGCGATCCTGCAAGAGCGCGGATGGGAGTTCTTCTTCGAATGCAAACGCCGCGAAGACCTGATCCGGATGGACAAATACCAGAGCGTGGTGAACACTTACCTGAGCGCCATCGGCAAAACCCCTCGTATCGATATTAACAAACACAGATATTTCCCGTACCCACAGGCACAGGTAGACATTAATCCTAACCTTTCGAATACCGGCAGATAACCGTCGGGCAAGCATGCAGACAGGCAGTACGCACTTTCGCGTATTGCCTTCTGCCATTTTCGGGGCCGGTTTTGAATTATATTTACCAATCCATTACATCCATTTCCTATGCAACGTATCCTCCTCGCATTCGTACTCCTGATCACCGGTCTGACGTTCGTTGGCTGCAACGGTACGGGCATCGAAACAATCAGCCTCAGCGCGCCTGGCAGGAACACGCTGAAAGTGAGGATAGATATAAAAACTACCGACCCGTGTGCGGTCCGCATCGAGTATTGGCAAAAGGCCGACTCGCTGCACAAGTTCACTACCTTGTCGTCGCCCGTCGGTACCGGCCATGCATTGGTACTGACCAACCTGCGGCCCAAAACGCAATACCTTTACCATATTATTTCTTCCGACGGCGGTAAGGAAGCCACCAGCAAAGTTTATGACTTCCGCACGTCGGGCTATCCGATGTGGATCCAGGATTTTTTCCAGACCATTGCACCCGATTCGGCCATTGTGCCCGACGCATTCAAAAAAGGCTTTATTCTTTTCTCACGCCGCGAAACACCGGGGATCATTTTCCTCCTCGATCACAAAGGCGATATCCGCTGGTACCATCAGGTGAATGGGACCGGCTTTAAAACCACACAGTTCACACGCAACAAAACTATCCTGTCCATTCTCGGGACAGAAGAATACCCTACCAGCTACGGCAACGAGATTCTGGAAGTATCCCTCACAGGTGACACACTGCTACACCTGAAAAAGGGCGAGAACGATTTCAAGGAAACGATCCACCACGAGATCATCCTCAACGAACGCAGCCAGGTCGTGACATTGAATGTGCAGACGCGCATCATGGACCTTAGTTCCGTGGGCGGCACCAAGCAGGATACGGTCAAAAGCGACGGCATTCTGGTACTCGACCGTAAGGGCAGAAAAGTATGGGGCTGGTCGGTATTCGACGCACTCGACCCGCTGAAAGACCCCAGGATCTTGCAAGAGAAAAAAGACTGGATGCATGCCAATAGCGTGAGCTTCGACCGCGACGGCAATTACCTGATGTCGTTTTACAACAACGGGCAAATCTGGAAGATCGATTCAAAAACCGGTAAAGTCCTCTGGAAATTCGGCCGGGGCGGTGATTTCAAAATGCCTGCCGACGGCGTTTTCGACCAGGGCCATGCCGTGCACCGCAATGCAGAAGGCGACCTGATGCTGTTCGACAACGGTACCAGCAAGGAAACGACCCGTACACTCACATTCAGCCTCGACGAATCAGCCAAAACATCCGTTTTGAAACACCATATTACATTACCGAAGGAGTTTTACACCGCACGCATGGGCAGCGCCTACCTCGTGGGCTCCGATGCCGTACTGCATTGCAGCTCGAAGACCAACAGCATTGTCCTCACCAACCTTGACGGACGTTTCCTGTGGGCGCTCAAAAGCAGGATCATGCCCTACCGCGCCGAATTTGTTCCACAAGAGCAGGTTGCCCCCTACCTCGTAAACTGACGTGCAATGCAACCGGTACCCGCCTATCTTTTCCTGACTTTCCTGAAAATCGGTGCTACGTCGTGGGGCGGCTTTATGTCGCTGATCTCGATGATCCAGAAAAGGGTCGTCGAAAAGGACCGTATGCTCGACAATGCAAAGGTTATGGAAGGGATTTCGCTCGCATCGGTGCTGCCGGGACCAATGGCCGTCAATGTGGTTTCCTACGTGGGTTACCAGCTCGGCGGGTGGAGGGGCGCATTCATCAGCGTCGCCGCGGTGGTCCTGCCTTCCTTCGTGTTAATGCTCGCCCTTTCGCATTTCTACTTTCAATATGGCGATGTACCGGCTATGAGCCATTTCTTTGCCGGAATATTGCCTGCCGTCGCTGCTATTATCGCCAGCGTGGCGATTAGCATGGGCCGTAAAAACATTTCGGATATTCCGCAGATGCTTATTGCGATCGTTTCGGCCGTGGCTGTTTTTGTTTCAAAGTCCTATTTCTCAACGCTGGCCATTCTCCTGGCGAGTGCGGTAATGGGCTATTTGATTTATTTCAAAAAAACTGATTCCCCTGCCGTGCCTGAGCCTGCGCGAGGAGACTTCAAAATACCCTATCCATTGGTTGCAGTCGCGGTCCTGCTCACCGTACTAATTGCCTGGCCGCAAAGCAACCCGCTTGCCGCATTGCACCGTACTATCCTGCTGACGTTCTCGGGGATGAGCCTTACCCAATTTGGCGGCGGTTACGTGATCATCCCCGCCATGCAGAAGGTCATCGTGGATGGCCATCACTGGCTTTCCGACCGTTCATTTGCCGACGCCATTGCGATGGGACAGGTTACGCCCGGGCCGATTTTTATCAGTGCAACATTCATCGGTTATAAACTCGCCGGCTTCTGGGGTGCATTGAACGCCACTATCGCCATTTTCACCCCCACGGCCATTCTAACCGTCATAACTGCCCGTTTTTTCAATAGGATCAACCAATCGGAAGTGGTCATTACGGTATTTAAAGGTTTGAGACCGGCTATTATAGGGATGATCATTTCGGCCGGCGTTTCCATTTTGTGGGGCGATGGCATCACCGTATTTTCTGCGGCCGTATTTGCAGCCGCGCTTGGCGCAACGATTTATTTCAAAACCGATCCGGCATTAGTAGTGCCGGCAGCCGGCATTCTTGGATTACTTATCTTGTAAGTTATGGCATTTACCCCAGTTCAAATCATCGGCACCCAGCGAAGCGGCTCCAATTTGCTGCGCCTTATGCTCAACCAGCTGCCCGAAGTATCGGCCCCGCATCCGCCGCATATCCTGGAAAGGCTCATGCCATTGCTGCCCGTCTACGGCGACCTGGCTGTCGAAAGCCAGTTCGACGAACTGATTGAAGACGTATGTACGCTGGTGGAAACTAACCCGGTCCCCTGGACGGGCGTTGTGCTCGGTCGCGCGGCTGTCCGGCAACGGTGCGAGGTACCTACCCTGCCCGAAATCGCCAAAGCGGTGTATGAACTGAAAGCACAGGCCGATGGCGCGCGTATCTGGACGTGTAAAAGCATGGCCAATATCCATTATGCCGCTGAACTCGAACAATACAGCACGCCGCCCCGCTACATCCACCTTTTCCGTGATGGCCGGGATGTAGCGCTTTCTTTCAAGAAGGCCATTGTAGGCGAAAAACACAGCTATCACCTGGCTCAGCAATGGAAGAGCGAGCAGGAGGCATCCATCGCATTGTATGAGAACCTCGGCCCTGGGCGCGTGCTCCGTGTGCGTTACGAGGATTTGCTGAAAGACCCGGAAACCGAACTCAAACGCATTTGTTCGTTCATCGGAGCTCAGTATTCGGAAATGGCATTGGCGTACCACGAGTCCGCCGAGTCGCGGGAAACCGCCAATTCAGGATTGATGTGGCAGAATGTGGTCAAACCTGTCCTGACCGACAACTACCGTAAGTTCCTGACCGGGCTTTCGGAAGCGGACATCCGCATTTTCGAGCGCGTAGCAGGCGATACCCTCGAAAAACTGGGTTACGAACTCGTTTATCAAAAAGACGGCACGCCATTTTCAACGGAGGAAATCGAGGATTTCTCGCAGATCAACCAGGAGTTGAAAAAAGAATTCAGGAGCAAACTGAGGCCGGAAGACCTTGAAAAAAGACGCCCGCAGGAACAACTCCTGAAAGCAATTGCCGGCCGGCTATCCCTTATTCCCCATTGTTAATGATGCAAATAGACATTCAAATACTACCCGCCATAGCACGTGAAGCCGGAAATGCGATTATGGGCATCTACAACGATCCGGCCCAATCCGGCGAGGTCGAGCGCAAAGCTGACGACTCGCCGCTCACGCTTGCCGACAAGGCTTCGCACGAGGTGATCGTGGCCGCATTGGCCAGACATTTCCCCGGCATACCCGTTCTCTCTGAAGAAGGCCGCAAAATTCCTTTCGAAGAAAGAAAAAACTGGCATACCTACTGGTGCGTAGACCCGCTCGACGGTACGAAGGAATTTGTGAAGCGAAATGGCGAGTTCACAGTCAACATCGCCCTCATACGCGACCGCAAGCCCGTAATGGGCGTCATACACGTGCCCGTAACGGGAGTGACCTACTACGCAGACCAGGCGGGCGGGGCCTGGAAAACCGACGCCGCGGGTAATGCTGTCAGGCTTCAGACGAGCCGTGCCGATGTCGGCTGGACAGCGGTAGGCAGCCGCTCACACGGGAGCCCGGAGGAAGCCGCGGTACTGGCCCGATACCCTGTCACGAATCAGATTTCGGTAGGGAGTTCCATCAAGTTCTGCATCATTGCAGAGGGCCTCGCGCACATATATTTCCGCCAGGGACCGACCATGGAGTGGGACACCGCCGCCGGACAAGCCATTCTCGAATGCAGCGGAGGCAAAATGACCAATGCATTGGGCGAGCCGTTTTTGTACAACAAAGAATCACTTCTGAATGGCAGTTTTCTGTGCCTGTGCCAATGAAAACGCATCAAAAAGGAGTAGTAATTTGGCTGCTGGGGCACTCGGGCGCTGGTAAAAGCACCCTGGCACAAATGGTTGCCCGCCGCCTGGAGGCCGACGGTTACCGTACGCTCTCGCTCGACGGTGACGTGGTACGGGCCGGTATGAACAGCGACCTGGGCTTTTCCGATGCCGATCGCCTTGAAAATATCCGGCGCGTGGCGGAGCTTTGCAAAATACTGCTCGTAAAAGACCTCATAGTGATTTGTTCCTTCATTACGCCCATGCAATCGCACCGGGACCTGCTGCGGAAAACCCTCGGTGACCGTTACCTCGAAGTATACCTGGAATGCCCGATAGCCATTTGCGAGCAACGCGACGTGAAAGGGCTCTACCGAAAGGCCCGCAACCATGAAATCGAAAACTTTACCGGCATCGACTCCGGTTTCGAAGTGCCGACGCAGCCGGATCTCGTCATCCGGACGGCATTATGGCAGGCTGATGAATGCGCGGAGCAAGTTTACCGCCTGGCAATTAGCACGCAATCCTGAATTACCCGGGCATGGCGGATCAACTGCAACCACAGGCAAATAAACTTGATCGGCCCTGATCCTACACCAAAATGCTACTTTGATTCTTCCGACCAAAGCAGCATGCCGATTCTCAGTCCGGCCGACAGGTGCGCGACAACTCTTTTTCCGGCCACGTAATTTTCGCCTTCAAAGAATGGGTCCGATTTGCTAATGCTTTTGTTTTTGTAATTGGAGAAAATTGAATGAATGCGCGACAAACCAATTCCTGAAAAAATATCCAGTGTTATACGCCGGCCGACGAATATTCGTCCACCAAGCTTGCCCGTAACACCAACTTTGGTTTTAGAGAAGTCGGCATAGTCAAAATTTATTTGCAGCGTGTCATTATTATTTTCGAAATGATAGCTCTTTCCTGTCGTTCCGCTCATAGTTGAAAGTAATCCTTCGGCTGCCATATACCAACCACTACGCTCGCGTTTTAACCAATAGAATTTCACTTCCGGCCTCACTTCAAAAAGTTTGTATTTCCCTTTCTCCCACTTTTGCTGGCGAAGTCCCAGTGCCTCAGTGAATGGTATCGGCACACCCACACCTACATTAAGCCCGGTTGCCCAGCGGTTCCCGAACATCATTTCTGACCCAAACCGGACCGAGGGATCGGGAAATCCAAGCGGTACCAAGTCGATATGGGCATCAATATTCCGTCGGGAAAAGTCATATACCTGCTGGCCATTTGCCTGGCTCACAATTAGGAAAATCGACAAAATGTTCAGAAAAGGAAAACTGTTTCTCATGGCGTTTCAAAAAGTGATTCATTCCAATAACCTGCTATTCATTTCAATATCCAATTAAAATTGATATTTTTTAAAAACACAATTGCTATTTTAATAAGATGCTTCTATCGCTATTGGAATATGATGTTTTCACACCCTCATACAACCATCCCCTACCGGCTGCGCCTCTTTGATGCAAAAACTGATCGAGAACCCCAATCCCTAACTTTTAATATCCATGAGGCTGCTGTTTTTTGTACTGTTTTTATGCACTTTTCAGGTTTCCGTTGCACAGGATTCGGTACGGGTTACCTTCGCCGAGGAAGAGTCCGGGGAAGTATTTGTCAAACAGCGGTTTGTAGACCGGTACGAAAATGTATTCATGACCAAAGTGCCGACGCGCCATATGCTGAAACTGGGGCTTTCATTTACACCCAATTATATTTTCAGTGTTGAAAACACGGCCAACAATACCACGCAGGTCGATGCCGGGTATGAGTATAAGGTGCTGCCGTCATGGTCGCTGGGAGCAGAAATGGGGGTCAGCGGAGGCTGGGGCGGGAACGCAGGGCCCGAAGGGCTGATTTCGGGAAAAGTGTATGGCCGGTGGTACTATGATATGCGCCGGCGGATCCGGGAAGGAACCGGAAGCAACAACTTTACAGGGAATTTTCTGGCTGTTATCGGGGAACGGCAATGGGGTAAGGAAATCGTACATAACCAACTGAAAAGGATCGGGTTGGAGTTCGGGCTGCAACGGCGCTTTCTGAACCGGGGCCGGCTGGAACTGGGCATCGCGCTCTACTACCAGGATTACCGGCAGGACGGCGACCCTCTGCTTCTGGCCTATGAGTTCGGCAAATCGTCCCGGATCGCCATCGCTTCCCGCACGAGCATGGGGCTCGCTTTCGGCGACTGGAAACGGCAGAAAAATCAGCCGTTTTGCGAGATACTTCGTTGCGACGACTTTGTGCAACAACTCTGGAAACTGCAATGGCCAACCGTCTATCTTTCAACCGATTATGCCAACGGAAACATTGGACTGGGGTATGAAAGGAAGCTGAAAAGCAGTCCGTTTTCGCTGAACACGCAGTTTTCTGTCAACTACCTGCGCATTGTATCCAGAGATTATCCGATACTTGGGGCCAGGCATGCGTCGAATGACTATCAGTTACAATCGACTTTACATTTACGCTACTATACCGACCAGAAAAGGGCGGTACGACAAGGTATGGGCGGAAATAATCTATCGGGCCTGTATGTCGCTCCGTATTTGCACCAGCTCTTTTACCACAGCGAAACCTATTTCGGCGAAGGGAAAAGCAAGCGTCATCTGGGGCTCGGAGCCAGCGCTGGCTTCCAGCAGGTTATGTTTGGCAGTGCATTCATAGACATTTCTGCGGGGCTAAGCCATAATCTATTGGAAATCAACAAGAATTCACGACGTTATCTGGGCTATTTCCGCATGGGCTTCGGGCTTGCATTATAGATCAATGGATTTCGCTACCTGATCGCAGCGACATCGGGAGCGGCCGCGGGAAACTTCTCGAATACCCTCGAATCGTGGCCCGGCAGGATGTATTTCGGATCGCTTACCAGCGTTTTCATGCGCTTTATGGCGTCGACATAACCTTGCGGATCGGTTGTACCACCCGGTGAAGGTGGAGTCAGGTGGTCGAGGCTGTAATAGATCCAGATATTGTCCGAAGCGATCACGACCTTCTCCCTACCATTATTGACCATTACATATTGCGAATCGTAGGTGTGTTTCGAACCGGTAAAAACCTTCACGCCCGGAAGTATCTCCTGGTTATCCCCCGCGACCAGGCTCAGCCTTCCCGCCAGATTGAGGTCTATCACCATCCGGACGTCGCTTGGCGCAAACCCGCCCTTCCGCCCATCCTTTTGCCAGGCGGCACCGACGAAGCCATCAAAGTCGTCCTTTTGCATCCACAAAGTGGCATTCGGGAACAAGGCCACGCCGCCCAGGTGATCCCAATGCGGATGAGATAGGATAATGTCGCTGACCGCCCCGGGCTTCACGCCCATTTTCAACAATGCAGAATCGGGCCGGACATAGCCTGCTATTTTGAAAAACTCCTCTTCTTTTACCTTTTCAGGCATGAACCCGGCATCCACGAGGATGTTCCGCCCGTTCTTACCCTTCAATAGCCAAAACATGAAACTAATCGGAACCGGCACATCCTTCCCGCCGCCACTGGCCCATTCGGCTTCGTAAAACTGCTTGTCGGTCCCGGCGAATTTGATCGCAAATACTTCATAGGTATCGGCTTGCGCTTGTGCAAAAAAGGGAAAGCATAATAAGAATGCGGCTGCGAAGACGGCAGATTTTAACGATCCAATAATTCGGTTCATGGCGGGATGATGTTAAAGAAAAAACGATGTAAGCGGCTGATCGAAACCAAGGCAGCAGCAAGCAGGTAATTTGCGCAAAAACCGCCAAAATTAAAAACCTGCGACAACGACCGGATAATAGATTCACGAAGCCGGTAAAGGTATAATCTGCTAACGTATAGCCTTTATCGATGTAATGCCCTTACCGGCAAAGCAAGGTTACCGATAATCGCACCCATTCTATCTAACCTATGAAAAAAACAGCTACTCTCGTGTGCCTCCTGGCATTGTTTACCCTCTCGTCTCATGCGCAAGTAATTTTTCAGGAAGACTTCGACGGCATTGGCGGACCAACCGCCGGTGGAGCCGGTACTTACACCTTTCCGACCGGATGGTTGTTACGCAATGTCGACAACCGCACCCCGACCGGTTCGGTGGCCTATGTGAATGAAGCCTGGGAACGGCGCGAGGATTTCTCCTTCAATGTCGCGGATTCGGCTGCGTTCAGTACGTCATGGTACACCTCCGCAGGCGCTGCCGACGACTGGATGTGGACACCGCCCATCGCTATTCCGGCCGTTGACGGACTAATGCGCCTTTCCTGGAATGCCGTTGCCTATGACCCGACCTACCCCGACGGATATGAAGTCCGCGTCATGGCCGAACCGAATGTCCCCACCGGCGGCACCGGCGTGATGGGCAACCAGGTAAGTGCCTCGACCGTAGTCTTTTCGACTGCCGCCGAGAGCTCCGCCTGGACAAGACACGAGGTCAACCTTTCTGCATATGCCGGTCAGACGATCCGCGTCGCATTCAGGAATGTTTCGAACGACAAGTTTGTGCTTCTTATTGATGATGTAATGCTGGAAAGGGTGCTGGATTTTGACGCAGCCCTGGTCAATCCCTCCAAAATAATATTCCCTAAAGTACCCGTCAGCCAGAACTTACCCCATTCATTCTTTGGCCGGATCAATAACCAGGGAGCCAATACGCTGAGCGGCGCTTATATCAAAGCGACTGTGTTCGACAGTGCCGATCAGGAAGTCTTCTCGACGCAAAGCGCTCCGGTCGATGTGCCGTTCCTGGCAACCAGTGACACGCTGTGGGCTGCTGCTTCGTTTATCGCGGATGCACCTGGGAAATATACCGTCCGTATCGAAACCGTGCTCCCCGGCGTTACAGATCAGCGGCCATCAAACGATGCATACATCGATTCAGTGGAAATTACCCAGACTGTATTTGCACGCGACAATGGGATAGTTAACGGCGTACTGGGAATTGGCAGCACTACGCCCGGTTATCTGGGAACCATTTATCCGATTCATTCCGTCACCGAACTTTCCTCGCTTTCGGCCTACCTCGTCGGCACCGTCCAACCGGGCAACACCATGAGCATCGGGGCCACTGTGATGAAGTTTCAAAACGGAACGCCGGGCACTGTGCTCTTCGACGCCCCAGCACGCACCCTGACTAGCACGGATGCTTCAAAATGGCACATTTTCATGGTCAGCCCTACATTAAACCTACTCCCCGGCGACACCATATTCGTCAGCTTAAAAGAGATCGACAGCACATTGGCTATCGGCCTGGCATCGGGTATTTTCCTCCCGCGCACCAACTTCGTCGACTGGCCGACCAACCCGGTCCCGGGTTGGGGCGCTGTGGAGGCATATGGCCCGTCATTTGCGAAGCAATTCATGATCCGGGCTAATTTCGAATGCGTGACAGACCCTACCGCCACGTCCGTAGCTTCGGTCAACACCACCGTAACTTCTTTCCAGCCCAGCAGTGATACCCGGTACTATTATGCCGATAATTGCAGCGTGCTGGTCGCCAAAGTAACAGGCGGCGACGTCATCTCCGCCATTTCTGGCAACACGACCGCGCGAGTATGGATAGATGCGGCCCAGCCTGCCCATTTTGTTAAAAGGCATTACGAAATCACACCCGAAACGAATGCAGAAACGGCCACTGGCGACGTGACATTGTATTTTACGCAAGCGGAGTTCGAAACATTCAACGACGTCAATGCTCTTAAACTGCCCACCGGACCCAGTGACGCGGCCGGTATTGCCAACCTCAAAATCGAAAAACGCGGCGGTACCAGCGGTGACGGGACCGGTTTGCCCGATACTTACCCGGGTGCCGCTACCACCATCGACCCTGACGACGCCAACATCACCTGGAACCCCGACGCCGAACGGTGGGAAGTAACCTTTCCTGTCGCCGGTTTCAGCGGTTTCTTTGTGAAGACGCAAAGCGAGCCCTTACCGCTGCGATTGGTGCATTTCAATGGGAAGCGGGAGAAGGGCTTTAACCACCTTTCCTGGCAGACCGCGCAGGAAGAAAACGTGAGTCATTTTCAAATCGAGCGCAGTATAGACGCCAAGGCATTTGCTACGGTTCATTCCGTGCCAGCAAGGAACGGTGTCAGCCAGCAATACGGCTATTCGGATATCCACAACCATGACGGGAAGGTATATTATCGCCTGAAAATGGTAGATCAGGACAAAACCTTCGCATACAGCCGCATCATCGCGCTCGACGGACAGGGAACTACGCCGGTGACAGTTTTCCCCAATCCGGCGAAAACAACCTTAAAACTCCACGTTTCCGATCCTGATATTCTCGGAACTACCGCAGTTTTGATCGATATCAACGGCAGGATCCGAAAGCATTTCAGTATTACCGGACAAACCCAGGATATCAATGTGCAGCAATTGAGTACCGGTACTTATTGGATCCGGCTCGATGATGGGCGTTCGTTCCGATTTGTAAAAGAATAGGCGGATCATTTCGAAATAGTAAATTATTCAAAAAAATATATTGAAAACAGGCAACTGTCGGAGGCTTTAATTGGGTCTGTATATCCGAACCCAGTTATTCATCCTTAGGACATACTTCATGCAGCAAGCATTTCCGTTCCGTTCAGTCCCTGAAACCCTTCCGGTATCCGCCAAATCGTTCAAAAAAGGAACGACTAATTATTCGATAAAACATCTTTTCAATGAAAGCACTTTAAGCAAATGTCTGAGTTCGAACCGCAGGATAATGATAACTTCGATTATTATATTTGGCATTGTCCTGCTGTTCACTTATCCGCGATATCTTGAGTTAATGTTTGATCACAGCCTGGGAGTTAACTACGCTTATTTTTTTGATAAAGTATCGGATCCGCTATCAGCCGTCCGGACGGATCAGGAGACCCACGGCGGGAAGATAGATTTTAGATTTACCGTACCATTACTCGCTAGACTGCTTGGTGTAACGGCCGATTCGGATGGCCGGAGCGTTGTCATTATTTATTTAATCCAGTCGGCCTTGCTGGTTCCTTTCCTGTTTATGGTAATGAAGATATTGTTGAGAGGATTATCTCCGGTGACTGTCTTACTATTAACCATGGGAAGTTCCACCATTTACCTTGCAAAGGCTTTCTTTTGGGATTATGACTTTTGGTTCGATGCCTATGCCTATTTCTTCCTGGCCCTTGGAATGTATCTTAAAAACCGTGCAGGGATCTTTCTCTCGTTAACATTGGCATGCTGGACAGACGAGCGGGCTGTTATTGCGCTGGCTTCTGTTTACCTTTTCCACCTGCTTTTGGAGTCCGATTTCGAGCTGAATTCGTTCCGGCAACTGGGTAATAAGAAAGACTGGCTGCAAAAAACGTCTTCAATTGTGCTACTAGTTGGCATATCATACCTGATTATCAGAATATTACTTTCTACCCTATTTAACCTGCACACTCCCACCGGCGCCGGATCAGGTGTTGAACTGGCTCTGGTTCCTTACCAGTTCAAGCATAGGCTTTCGGGTGTTTTCCTGACCTTCGAGGGTTTTTGGATATTGTATCTCTTTGCCGTTGGTTTGTTGGTAAAAAAGGGGAATACATTTCTATCTTTGCTGATACTGTCGATCATGGTTGGCCACATACTGGTTGCATATGCTGTGTTCGACATAACACGAAGCCTGACTTATGCATTTCCGTTAATGATCATCTCAGCGTTTATCATCAGCAAGCAAGAAGTTCGGAACACAAAATACCTTTATTTGGCAACCACAGCTATTTGTGTTTTACTGCCGACCCAATACGTGATATTTTATCCGCGCCAAATACCCTGGACGATTCTTAGTTTTGAAGAACTTAAACCGGTGATTAAATTACTACTTTTATAACAGGATCTATTTTTCATATTCGTATTCATGGATGATTTTTTGTTCGCGACAACAATATTATCACCCATGATCTCATTGTTATATTGGCAAATGATCCTTTATAAGCAATGACTGTTAAGTGGCTATATAAAACAATGATGTCGTTCAGAATCCTATTTAGCCGGGGCGTTTATGCAAAAATTTAAGGCTTTTATCATATGTATTCTGATTATCCTTATTAATTCATGTAAGGAAGAAGAGTCGTATGTATATAAATGCGAAGATGGTGCCGTACAATTCGAATTGCTGAATGACGACTTAAATCCCGGAGCCAGCTTGAAAGATCCTAAAAATTTCGATATCGATTATGAGGTAATTCAGAACGACGACGAATTATACCAAAAACTCTTCATCCATTATTTAAAGAAAAAAATCGACTTCAAAACCAAAAGTCTGATCGTAATCAGTATCGAAAATGTTACGCGTGCTTCCGTGATGACTCAAAATGTTACGGCCAACTGTGCACGCAACAAACTGACCATTACCGCAGACCTTCGGTACTGGTCGACGCCCATAGGTGGAATAGACTACGTTTTCGCCATAGTGCCCAAAATCCCATACAATACGGAGATTGCTTTTATTCCGAAATACATCAGATAGCCATCCTCAGGCGATGATCCCCTCCACCAGCTTGTCCGCCGCGTCCGTCATATGGTAGCGCGGGCCTGATGCTTGAAAACCGGTTTAAATCAGCGGGACAGGAATATCGAAAGAATTTAATCACAATCGGTTACAACCAAATCCGTTCCAACTACATCTTTCCCAAGTATTCCCTGATTCACCTTAACAAACTCTCGTATGAAAATCTCAAAATCGGTATTACAGGCAGTTGCTGTTGCGGTTACGGTCACAGCGCTTGCCACTGCCTGCACAGACAATGCTGTTGGCCCAAACGGCGAAAAAACGACTAAAACCAAAACTGTGGACCCCTGTCCGGGCTGTGGAATGGGATGATGCCTGCTATCCATGTCTGAAATCTACTCATCGATCGCCTGCAATCTGGATACCCATATTTTGCAGGCGGCGTTGCCTTTGTTTGAACAGGAGAAAGTGGAGGCCATTGAGTGGTCTTTTGACACTCTTTACAGGTTTGACGAAATCCCCGCCTGGTTTACTGATCTGGTAAGCGAATTCAGCAGCCATAAACGGCTCATCGGGCACGGCGTATATTTTTCATTATTTTCCGGTAAATGGTCGCCAGGGCAGCAGGAATGGCTTAACAAGCTCAAAAAACTGTCCGGCGAGTTTAATTTCGATCACATTACCGAGCATTTCGGTTTCATGACCGGCGAGGATTTCCATAAAGGCGCGCCGATTGGCATTCCGCTTACTTCCCGGACGCTGGCGCTCGGAAGAGACCGTCTGCAAAGAATCCAGGACGCATGCCAATGTCCCGTAGGACTGGAAAACCTCGCTTTCTCGTATTCGATTGATGAAGTACGGAAGCATGGGATTTTTTTAGATCAGCTGGTAGAAAGTGTCAACGGCTTCATCATTCTCGACCTGCACAACCTTTACTGCCAGGTTCATAATTTCAACATTGATTTTGCCGAAATCTTAAAACTATACCCGCTCAACAAGGTGCGGGAAATCCATATTTCGGGCGGCAGCTGGGACGACACGCTCACACCCACGCGCAAGCCCGTACGCCGGGACACGCATGACGAATCGGTACCGGAAACCGTGTTTGAATTCCTGGCCGAAGCAATTCCCCAATGTCCAAATCTCAAATTTGTCGTACTCGAACAAATGGGCACCGCGCTCGGCACGCAGGCCAGTCAGGCGGCTTTCCAGTCCGATTTTCTTCGCATGGATAGCATTGTTAAATCGTTGGCACGAAAATCGCTGCCTACAACAGCACTTCCATTTGCACAACTAGCCGTAAATGCGGGCCCCGTGCCGCTGGAAGATCCCGAATTACACAAGCAACAAATGCAATTATCGCATATCCTTGAAACGGCTGGAAGTGTAAGTGAAGCCAACGCAATGCTGCGCTCCTCGGATCTGCATAACACGGCCTGGGAAGTCGAAAAGTGGGCCCCTTATATGCTGGAAACCGCCATGGCGATTGCACAAAAGTGGAAAAATGGCTTTGCTTGAGAACCGTATTTCAATCTTTAAGCAGGTATACCTATGAGCAGCAAGTTACTGAGAATGGACAACATCGGCATCGTGGTAGAATCCCTCGACAATGCCATCTCGTTTTTTACAGAATTGGGTATGATTCTCGAGGGCCGTGCCACTATTGAAGGCGAATGGTCCGGTCGGGTCACCGGCCTGGCATCGCAACGCGTCGAGATCGCCATGATGGTCACCCCGGATGGTCACAGCCGCATCGAACTATCCAGATTTCTCGAGCCTCCCATCGAATCGGACCATCGGAATGCACCGGTGAATGCATTGGGCTACCTGCGGGCGATGTTCGCCGTGGAAGACATTGATGAAATGGTAAGCCGGCTTACCAGACACGGCGCCCACCTCGTCGGGGAGGTGGTTCAATACCAGGATTCGTATCGGCTCGGCTATATCCGGGGAGCCGAAGGAATCCTGATAGGCCTGGCAGAAGAAATCGGGAAGAAAAGTTAGGCGGACTAGATTCCGGGTCAGTATTAAGAGCCGGAAAATTCGGAGAAGATCATCCTAACGGTTACCTTATCGGAAACGGCCTCAATTGTAAAACCGATATTCAGCAGTGCCGCGATATCCCTTACTAAAATCAGTCCGAGTCCATGGTTATCTCCCGCCAAGTGGGCGATGTACTGCCTCGGGGTACCCTGCCGGTCGGTTTGCGCACTGCCAGCAGGCAGTGCGGCGGCAACCGGATTTTGGATATACAGGTGCAGCTGACCATCCACAATCCCGCTGTATACGGCTATTTCCCCATCCCGGGTATTTTTGGTTGCATTGTCCAGCAGATTATGCAGGATTACCCCCAGCAAATGGGCATTGGTGTTGACCGTCAGGCTTTCATTCAGAGCAGTGCGCAATGTATTACCGGCCGAATCCAGAATTTGTTCAAACACACGGACCTTTTCACGCATCATAGCCGACAGGTTTACATGATCAGAATGTAAGGCTCCCCTGTGGATCTGACCTCGTGCAAATTCCAGCAGGTTTTGCATCAGCACGGCCGTATTGGCCAAACTGAGCTCCACTTGCTGATGATATTCGGCAGCTTGCTCCCATTGTTTGCTGTCGATCAGTTTGCCGGTATGCTTCGCGGCCGCAATGATGAATTGCATCGGCGCCTGAACATCATGTGCTATCGATGCAACCACGCGGGTGAGCAGATACACCTGGTGGTCCAGTTCTTCCTGCGACTCACCCAGAAATGAAAGCGCCTCTTCCAGATCGGCCGTCCGTTCCGACACGAGCGCTTCCAACACGTCCTTCTGCCGCTCCGCGTCCACGGCCCGATCTCTCTCCCTTTTTAATGCTTCCGCCTGCCGTTCGCGCTCGGTTTCCAGTAAGAAAATAATAGGGACCATAATCAACCCCAGCAGGAGGCCGCGCAAAGAAAGCCGAATGGTAATAATCCAGAGCGGAAGCTCGCGCATGGATTTGAGCGGGTAATCTTCGAACATGCGGAACGAGGCCAGAAAAAACAAATTGGAAATCACTGCACAAAAAAGCAGTGCGATCGCGATTTTCTGCCATTTGACTAAATTGAACCTATAATAGGTCTGGTAGCTGGCTAGCCAGGTGGCCATGCACATCAGCCAGATAACAATTTCCGATCCAACCAGGCTTACAAGGTTGGCTCCCTGGCCTTCGGCAAGTCGAACCGGCACGATCGACAAGGTCACTACCGTCGCCATCAACGCGCCGAGTTGCAGATTGTATTTTTTCATGTAGGACTTCATACCACCAAAAATCCCTGCAATATAGCCGTTACTTGCCCTAACCCCGGCAGTAAATCAGGCCCGTTGCGGAAAAATCATGAGGTATACCTATCCAGGCAGATTACCATCAATTCGTTTTCAACGACTTAACGGGCCAGAACAAACACCCACCCGCTGATCGGGATATGGTATGCGAAATCTTCCAGCCAGCTTTTCGTCGCCAGATAGGCTAGCGGCGAGGCAAGTAAAACGGATATCAGCACCAGTTTCAAAGTCCTTGGAAAGCATAGGCACACCCGCCGCTGATACCTATATTTGAATAAAATCACATATATTTGAATATTCTAATATAACAAGATCAATGAACAGCCCGCTACATCTTTATAAAGCTGAGTTTTTCAAGACGCTGGGACATTCTGTCCGGCTCGCCATACTGGATGCGCTCCGGGACGGCCCGCTTTCCGTAACGGAATTGCAGGCCGTTATACAAGCCGACCAATCGATCCTCTCGCAGCATCTGGCCAAATTACGCGTCATGAAGTTTGTAAGCAGCCGCAGGGAAAAGACCACCATTTATTACGACGTTCCCGACCGGGAGATCTACCAGTTTCTGGACCTGGCCAGGAACATCTATATGCGCCAGCTGCGGCAGTCGGAGGAAATGCTGAAAGAACTTGCTTCCTAGGCGGGGTTATGGAAATGATCCACGAGCGTATGTAACGATAAGCCTGCATGTCATTCGGACACCGGCTCGCGGTAATTGAGAAAAAATTTTTTAACCACAATATGAATTTGAAACTTGAAAAAAGAAGCGGCAACGCTTGCGAACTATGTAAATCCGATCAACAGATCTCCGTTTACCAGATCCCGCCGGTTGGTTACCCCGACAACGAGATTGTCGTATGCAAGAATTGCCGTGCACAGATAGAAAGAGAGCAGGAGATGGATAGCGATTACTGGGGCTTCTTGTCCGAGACGATGTGGAGCGAGGTTCCGGCGGTGCAGGTCGTGGCGTGGCGCATGCTGAGCCGCCTCAAAAACGAAACCTGGGCGGCCGACAACCTGGATATGATGTACCTGGACGAGGATATGCTGGCATGGGCCCAGGCAAGTTCGGACCATGAGGGAGCCGCCGACCTGGCCGTTCACCGCGACAGCAACGGTAATGTCCTGAAAAACGGGGATACCGTCGTACTTACCCGCACATTAGATGTAAAGGGCAGCTCGCTCAACGCCAGAATGGGCACGGTAGTAAAGAATATCCGGGTTGTGGAAGACAATGCCGAGCAAATTGAAGGCAAAATAGACGGCCAGTTGATCGTGATCCTGACGAAGTACCTCCGAAAGCAAGCGTAACAGCCCTGTCAACCGCTATCCGAAAAATAAGATGATCCGAAAACTCAATCAGCTTTTCAACCAGCTCGACCGTCAAAAATACCCTTTTGTCGACGGGCTGTACTATCTCTTTATCCTCGTTTTCCTGTTGCTGCTCTTTCTGATTTTCTCCTGAATTCAGTCAGGCGGTAGACTTCCGGATTGGGTAGTCGTGGGGCTGACGGCATGTTGGCCCCACGACCTTGCAGATTTGGGCAGCCGGTATTTGAAAATATTCGGTCAAACCCCTCCTTTCAAATCCGCACCTTATTGACAAGTTTGCTGAAATTCGTCGCGTCGATCCCCAGGTAGCAGGCCAGGTATTTGTGCGGCACCAGTTGCAGGATATGCGGGCTGCGTTTGAGCAGGTTCCTGAATTTATCCTCGGAAGAAAAGCGTTGAACTTCCACTAGCCGTTCCATAATGCCCGAAAATATGCGTGTAATACATACGTGCATCATCTGCTGAATGGCCGGATACTGTTGGGCGAGTTCCCTGAACTCGGTATAGGGTACCCGAATGAAACCGGAAGGTGTAAGTGCTTCGTAATAATAACGCGATGGAAGTTCCATCAGCCCCGAATCCATAATCCCTCCAAACGCCGACGTGTAGGTAAAAACCAGAGTTGCCTCACGGTTCTGATCATCCAGATAATAGATGCGCTGCACGCCTTCCGTCACGAAATAGAGATACCGTTCCGTTTCGCCGGCAACTGTCAGAATTTCCTTACGCCCCACCGAGAAGGGCTTCCATGCACGGGAGAATGCCTCCCATTCAGCCGCGTCAAGCGGGTGAATGGCTTGTACGAACGATTTGAGCAGTTTTAGCGATTCTTCCATTGGACTACTAAAATAGGAAACTTTGGGCGCTATAACCAGTTCGCCCGAGCGTCTTCTTGCACATTACAATCTCCCACCCGGGCAGTTTGCACCGGATTTCGCCCTTTACCGTGAGAACCGACCACAAGAACTGCACATTTTTTGTAAATCAGGCGGCGTACATTTGTGATGTAAATATTTGAAAAATGACCAGCGAAGTCCTGTTATATATCAATAGCCATTTAGACAGCAAAATTACCCTGGAGACGCTGGCCGACGTGACCGGTTACTCGCCTTTCCATATTCACAAAAAACTGAGTGCCGAACTGGGTACCAGCCTTGGCAAATATATTCAGGAGCAGCGCTTGCATACCGCCGCCTACTTCCTGGCTTTAACACAGCTCCCGGTCCATGAGATTAAGTACCTGATCGGCTTCGAAGATGATAGTTCTTTCGGGAGGGCATTTAAAAAGCTATACGAAGTGTCGCCTCTGCAATACCGGAAATCGAAACAGCATCAGCAGGCTTTTCCCGTGCAAACGTTCAAATATATATCCGCGAAAGGCGTCATTAACAGCGAGTCACCCAAGACAGCACGCGTTTTCGCATCGCGGGGCGACTATTTCTCGGAAGGCATATTCAGCATATGGAAAGACGTTGCAGAATACATCCGGTCGATCGGCAAATCGCCCGGGGATTTTCACCATTACGCCATCCTGCATGAGTGTCCGCACTTGACGGGCAGCAGGGACTCGCGCTATGATGCCGCCATCGTTCCTATCGGCTTTGAGCTCCCGGAGGATCCTTTCCTCGAAGTAAGGATACTGGATGGCCGGTATGTCAGATATGATTTTTGTTGCCAGGTACGGGACTATGAAACCGTAAGCTCCGAAGTGAACAATGCGCTGGCCCGGCAAACGAATATACAGCACCGTCATGGTGTGTCGTATTTCAAATTCGACGCCATGCCCGACTATCAGAACCCCGATAACCTGTTTATCAACTGGTATTTACCCATCGAATAAATAACCAATATATACATGAAAAATAGAATAGTAGTATCCCTGCATTGCCTGGGGATAGCAGGACTTGTTTTTGCATTCGGAGACCTTCTGATTGAGCAGGAGAACGTCATTTTTAAAGCTAATGCAGCGCCCGCAGCGTTTGCCGAACTGACCACTTCCACCGCGTACCTGTGGTGGGCCGGGCGGGGATTTCTGGGGGTATTCCTGGAAATGATCGGGACCGTCGGGCTGTACCTGTACCTGCAAAAATCGAAGGCTGAAAAGTGGGCATTTGCAGGATTGCTCCTTACACTCACGCATCAGATGCTGGGGATAGGCGTGTTTGCCGTGGCCTACTTTCTGTTTCCTGCGGCAGGGCATTTATTTCTGGCCGGGGTTCCTAATGCGATTTCCTACGCTGCCATGGACGGCGCATTGGCCGGCCTTTTCGGGATTTCGCTGATTTGTACCATGGCGGGCCTGTTCTGTATGGCACTCGCCATTCAAAAGAGCGGCAGATTACCGAAATGGACGGGATGGATGGCATTGCTAGGCTTTGCGCTCATTCCGGTGCCCGGTGTGGTGATTCAGTTCCTGGCCAACACCATATGGGGCGCTGCTTACTTCCGGATGGCGGTGCACGTGAGCAAAACGACGGACGTGCAGGAGGAGGCGTTGGTCAGCATTTGAAAATCTTGGTTTTTACCAAATACTTCTAAAATCCGGCGCTGCAAATTTGCAGGGTCAGGCGGAGTTCTCCTGGCCCTGTTTTAATTCTAAATATCCATTAGCCATGAAATTTACTTGCGTGACCGTTTTCGCGGTTGTATGGACGGTTTATGCCTATACCAAAGGTCCCGAAGCGCCTAAACAGATGATCCGGAACTTGTGCGAGCCGGCGCGCCTCAGTACAGCATCATCAGCGAATACGCACCTTCATCGCAACTTCCCTGCGAAACGGCCCTCCATTTTCGCCGGGTATAAAAACGAATAGCGGCCTCATTGGCTGCAACGCATTTTAGCTGTGCCGGACGACCTATATTACCAAGACAGGCATTGAGCAAGCGAGTACCAATACCGGCCCCGTGAAATGCCGGATCCACAAAAAGACAATGGATGAAGTTATCCGGCGCCCACCAGGAAATAAAGCCTATCGCGATCCGCCCGTGAAGAGCGACCAGTATCTGCTCCCCTTCCACAGCATTGTCAAAATCCTCAGATCGATAGGCATCGGCTGGCATCCACGGAAATGCGTACCGACGCCCTTCCAGGTAAATCCGACGTAATGCATCGGCGAAATCGGGGGTGTAGGCCACTATTTCATACAGACCTGAATCTACCATTTCTATTCGATTTGCAAGCGACGGATCGCTCACTGTATTAATTGAGGACTAATTTACGGGTGACAGGACTTGCGCCTTTTATCATCACCGAAACTACATAAATTCCCGGAGATAAATTCCCAACACTGACCGGATGCGCCGGCACGCTTTCTGAACTGTACACGGCCAATCCCCGGGCATTATGGATGAGGACACGTTCCACCCGTTCGCCTGCGTTGGTCTCAATCCGTACAAATTCAGATGCGGGGTTCGGGTAGACACTTACTGTCAACGGATTGCGGCCCTCGACACTGATCGACTTACTGTACGCAAACGTTTCGTCGAGGTCGATCATTTTCAGCCGGTAAATGTTGGGGCCATCCTGCGGCCGAAAGTCTAAAAATTCATAGTGCGTGATAGTGCCTTTCGTTTCTCCGCTTGCATTGACAGTGCCGATATGCCCCCAATTTTTGCCGTCAGTACTTCGCTGGATTTCGAAGCGCGCACTCCCAGTTTCCTCCAAGGTGGCCCAAGCCAGTTCCACCTTCCCCTCCCCGCTTCTCCTCCCAGTAAATGCCATCAGCTTCACCGGCAATGCCACATCGCTCAGAACCGGCTGAATAATCCCGGCCGTGTTGACCATGGCCGGGCTCTGGCCTGTCACTGTAAACAAATCGCCCAGGCTGTACTCGAAATAATAATTCCCGATTTGTCCCTGATGCCCGCCGGCCGTAGTGAGGGCCGACTGATTAATTATCTGGGCACGGCCCCCCACGCCCATCGCGATGAATGCGATTGTTAGAATTGATTTCATGGTTGAGATGATTGGTTGAGTGATAGTGGCCTAATGTAGAATTTGAATAATGCAGTTGCTAGGGGTAACGTACTTCCACTATGCCCTTTCCCAAATCGGAATTATTCCAATGCGCCGCGTTTGGAGAAAATCCTACTATACCAATCTCATATGTACCTCCCGCTTCAAAAGCAGTGTCATAATTGCCGGTCAATGTTACTG
Organism: Dyadobacter sp. BHUBP1; assembly: GCF_050587785.1. Classification (NCBI taxonomy): domain Bacteria; kingdom Pseudomonadati; phylum Bacteroidota; class Cytophagia; order Cytophagales; family Spirosomataceae; genus Dyadobacter; species Dyadobacter sp. BHUBP1. Next base: position 261,386 of record NZ_JBOBIH010000004.1, on the reverse strand, counting down.
GCATGCGCGTGTTGATGGCAGTGCTTAAAGCTTGCATTCGCTCTGCAGCAACAAACTCAGCTACTGGCTGTCCGGCTTGTCGATAGCCGAGATTAAGGTTTAGCAGCGATGCCCCTCCCGGTGCTGTTGAGCCAAGAGCCTTTGTAAAAAACAGCGTTAAATTCGGATTATTTTGATCAAATGTCACGGTAACTGTCGGTCCAATGAAGTTCAAGTTTGCACTCGGGCTATTTCCCAGGCCACTGTTCCGGTATATTTTGACTTTCGGTTTGGCCCGCCACGACCCGTCCTTATACTCAAGTAGATCTCCGTTCTTTGGGTTCGCTACTCCATCCAGACTTTTCGCGCTCAGCGAATGCGGTACGCTCTGCATCTGCTGTGTTCCCATATCTACAAATGCTGCCCCATTCGCAGGATCGATCTCCGTTTGCAGGAACCTGGGTGATGACCAGTTGATCGCATTGAAATCGCCAGTCCTCGCGCCAGAGCCATCGTTAATGGAGATGCTGTACAGACCGAATGCATTGGTAGTGACACTCTTGGTTTCACTATACAAGCTGTTGCCATTGCTGAGCGCGTCTTTAATGCTCAACCGGACGGCAATCGTTACGCCCGCGAGCGGGGCGCCCTGCGCGTTGCGCGCGATGCCCTGGTAATAGAGCGTTGTCGTATTTTGTGCGAACAGCGCCGGGACTAATACAATGTATATAATTGTCGTTAATATTGATTTCATCGGAAAAATATCAGTTTAGTAACTTACTTCAACATAACCCTTACAATATCCGTTGTCATTCCACGAGTAGAAGTTTGGAGATACGCCCACTATGCCAACATCATAAGTTTCCCCGGCTTTGAAATTTGTCTGGTATGTCCCCGAAAGCGTGATGGGAATTCTTGTCCCGGCAGGAACCTTGACACTCGTAATACGCCCGATCCCATTCTGATCCGGCGCATCAAATTCTGTTACCGGGCCACCCACCTTCTGGTATCCGAGATTGAGATTTAATCCATAACCACCACCAAGTAAATTGGAACCGAAAGCCTTGGTCAGACTAATTGTTATAATAGGATTATCCCTCTCGACCGTGATTGTCGCCCTAAGTCCAATGAAATTGAGCGAACCGCTGGGGTTCCATCCAAGTCCTCCGGCGACATGATAACGTTTTGTTTTTGGCTTAGTGAGCCAAGCACCGTTTTGATACTCCAGCAAATCTCCCTCCTGCGGGTTCGCCACCCCATCCAGGTTTTTCGCGCTCAATGCATGCGGCACGCTCTGCATTTGCTGGGTCCCCATATCCGCAAACGCGGTCCCATTCGCCAGATCGATTTCTGTTTGCAAATACCTTGGGATCGACCAATTGATAGCATTAAAATCACCGGTTCTCACACCGGTACCGTCATTGATCGAAATGCTGTACACACCAAATGCATTGGTAGCGACACTCTTCGTTTCACTATACAAGGTGTTCCCATTATTGAGTGCATCTTTAATGTTCAGCCGTACCGCAATCGTTACGCCCGCAAGCGGTGCACCTTGGGTGTTGCGTGCGATGCCTTGGTAATGGAGCGTCGTATTGGACTGACCATACAAGGTCAAGCAATAGAATAACACAGCCACAATAAGACTCATTTGTTTCATAGATAAATTATCGATTTTAGTAATTCACTTCCACGTACCCGCCGCCGCGACCGTTGTCGTTCCAGGAGCTCGGATTTGTGCTGGATGCTAAAAGGCCGACCGTGTAAGTTTCCCCGGCTTTAAAATCCGTTTGATATGTCCCGGCAAGGGTAAAAAGGTTTCTGTTACCCGGAGATACACGCAAGCCCGTAACTTCGTCGTTCGAGTCGAAAACTTGAATGGTACCGCCGGCTTTCTGATATCCAAGATTGATCGACAGCGCCAGTCCGCCGGTTCCCAGAATAGATCCAAAAGCTTTTGACATGACCAGTGAGATTGTTGGATTGTCTCTTTCAATAGTAATTGTCAAGGTAGGGCTTACGAAATTCGGATTCGATAACACCCCAAAACCCCATCCTCCCACATTATATCGTTTCGTTTTCGGCTTACTTACCCATAACCCGTCCTTGTATTCCAGCAAGTCTCCGTTCTGCGGGTTCACAACCCCATCCAGATTTTTCGCGCTCAGCGAATGCGGTACGCTCTGCATCTGCTGTGTTCCCATATCTACAAATGCCGCCCCATTCGCAGGATCGATCTCCGTTTGCAGGAACCTGGGTAATGACCAGTCGATCGCATTAAAGTCTCCGTTTTTAATACCTGATCCATCATTAATCGCGATGCTGTACAAACCGAATGCATTTGTGGTAACACTTTTCGTTTCGCTGTACAATATGTTGCCGTTGCTTGCAGCATCCTTGATGCTTAGACGGACGGCAATCGTTACGCCCGCAAACGGCGCCCCCTGCGCATTACGCGCGACGCCCTGGTAGTGAAGCCCACCCGGCGTCTGGGCCAGTAACGGCCCGAACATAACCAGATAAAGGCATAGTAGAAATGTTGATTTCATAAAAAGGAGTCCTTAGTAACGTATTTCAATCCGCCCCTGACAAAATCCACTGTCATTCCAACTGTTAGGATAACTGCTTTTGCCGATCAGTCCGATTTGATAAGTTTCACCTGCTTTAAAATCGGTTTGGTATGTTCCCGAAGACATAATAGGAACTCTTGTTCCGCTGGGTACACGGAGATTATTCATACGATGATTCTCATCAAACTCCGTTAATGTCCCACCCACTTTCTGGTACGCTACATTAACACTCAATCCTACTCCCCCGCCTGCCACTGTCGAACCCATCGCTTTCAAAATTTCGATCGATACGACAGGGTTGTCCCGCTGAATCGTGATTGTTACGGGTGGACTCATAAACTGGTAATTTACCGTTGGATTCGAGCCCAAGCCCGATACGTTGTACAGCTGCACCTTAGGCTTCGTCTTCCAGCTTCCGCCGGTGTATTCCATCACATCCCCCTCCTGCGGATTCTCTACCCCATTCAAATTTGCCGCCCTCCCCGCTTGCAATGCAAACGGCACACTTTGCATCTGCATCGTACCCGTTTCGACAAATGTTGTTCCGTTCGCGGGATCGATTTCCGTTTGCAGATATTTGGGGCCGGTTTGCCAGTGGATTGTATTGAAATCCCCCGTTCGGATACCGCCGCCATCGTTAATCGACACCGAATAAAGACCAAAGGCGTTGGTTGTGATGCTTTTTCGTTCGCTGTACAAGGTCGTCCCGCCGTCAGGCGCGTCTTTGATGCTCAGCCTGATGGCGATGGTCGTGCCCGCGAGCGGGACGCCCTGCGCGTTGCGGGCGATGCCCTGGTAATGTAAAACTTGCGGTGCCTGGCCGTACACACGCAAGGCCAGGCATATCGCCGCAAGCAGAAACCCAATGTCTTTCATCGTGTTCTGTTGAAGGGGTATTGCTATTCGTTCCACGCGATCTTCTTGCAGTCGCCGGCGGTGATCTTTGTCGGTGCTTCCGACCAACTCCCAACCACCTTCCCGTCTTTATACTGCTTCGCGCCGATCATGTGGGTGCCGGCTGGCAGCGCAATGTTGCTGACCGACTTTGAGGCCGGTGTCCCGCATGCCGGTTTCAGGAATGACGTCCCGCTCAGCACTGCCTTGACTTCGCCGCTGACGGTAATATCTATACGATCAAACTTGGTCGAGCTGATGGTCGTATAGGAAACCAAAGATCCCATCGGTTCCGGGGCCGCTTTTTCCTCGTCGTCCTTACAGGAGATCAATAGGGCTGCCGCCATTACAAATAGTTTTACACCGAAGATTGTGTGTTTGAATGTTTTCATGACTTTTTAAATTTTTATTTTTGATGGTTCAAAACTAGTCCGGGATACAGCGGCGGGCGAAGTTTTATTTGCCGAAGCGTGGCATTTTACGCTTGATAAGTGCCAAACGCGGAGGGAACCGTTCAATAGGAGTGCGGGGCGTAGGCTGGGCGACCGGAAAGCACTTGCGCCCTGTTTCGGCAAAACGGTTAAACCCGGATTTGCCACATTTCACCCGAAGTTTGCCCCCACTGCTTAACAATTAGTTGGCCTTTCAGGCATTTCACCAAACTTTTGGTTAAAAATACAACGGGTGGAATGCCTGGAACCCACTCATGAACAAATCAGCATAGTAGAGTCGCTAATTTTTGACCCGAACTAAACCTTTCAAAGAATGCCCTGGCCTCTGAAACTGCTTTTTTTTGCATTATTAACCCTTCCCGGATGGCTGCATGCGCAGCTGCCGGATTATAATGTACAAATGCTGAATGAAGGTAGCGGTATCAGTTTGTCGAACGTCCACAAGCTGGTGAAAGACAAAAAGGGTTTCCTATGGATATTGTCACGGCGCGTAGTACAGCGGTTCGATGGCCGCAATACAGTCCGTTTCGATGCCTCCGGGGAGGATTTCCTCGATATTGTGGTGGATCAAAACGGGCAAATATGGGTGAGCAGCCACAACGGACTGAGCACCTATATCGATGACCAGCAGGGATTTCAGCCGGTAAAGATTGCGGGGCCGCAGAAATCCAAATTCAACCTGCTGGATGTGACGCCGGATAACCAGGTATGGGCATTAAGCGGCAATGGATTATATCGTTACGACCGTCGCCGCCACGCTTTTGTGCGGCATCCCATTCCAGGGCTTACCAACAGGGTTTTCTACCGGCGGATATTCAAACGGGCAGGCGATGAGTTTTTTATCGGAGATACGCACGAACTGATAGCCTATAACTACAAAACCGGGCGTGTCCGCAGGACCGGTTTCAACTCCGCGGCGGTCATCGCGCCGTTGTCCGGGGATATTGTCTGGGCCACCAATGCGGATCTGGAAATTTTCGAACTGGATTTCCGCTCGGGCACTGTTTCCAAGGTTCCTCCCACGCGTTTCGCACCGTCCGCAGCCTATTTAACGATCAATTCCGTACTATCACTGGATCAGGACCAGGCGCTTGTTACGACCAGCAAAGGCTGCTACCTCTACGACCGAAAGGCATTGCGCGGCAAAAAAGCAATCTTTTACCATCAGGGCCGCGAGTTGAGCAACAATGAAATCATTACCAGCTACCGCGACGACGAAGGCACGCTGTGGCTCGTCTCGAAGCAAGGCATTCTGTTTTTTAAACCGAACCAGCATACCATTACCTGGCTGCGCAGTTTCCGCAGCCTGCTCAACGAGGAGAATAACAACATCCGCGCCATTACCGGCGATCGCGCGGGCCGCATATGGATGGCAACCACAGAAGGCATAGCCTGCCTTGATCCGGCGACCGGGGATTTCAAAATCACCATGCCATCTGCCGCCAATGCCCCTTACTTTCGCTTCCCGACCATCCACGCACTGAATTTCGACGGCCAACGCCTTGTGCTGGGCCCTGGCTCCGGCGGGCCGCTGTTTATGGACCCGGTTACCGGCAAGTTTCAAAAACCGCGCTACCCGGCCGGCAAAGCGGGAGAATTACTGCGGGCAAAGATCGAGCGGGATTACATCTACGGTATCCAAACTGTCGGCGACGGCGACCAGCTGATTCTTGCCGATGCCTCGTGTTACCTCATTAACCGGGATACTGACGTGATTAGCGAGCTCTCTTTTGCCGGCTCGAACCAAATCCTGCAAACCGCGCGCACCGATCGCACAGGCCACATCTGGATCGGCACTTTCAAAGGGCTGTTATACCTTAACAGCCGTTTTGAAACGGTTTGGAGCGATAGCACCTTTTATCCCGGCAAGCTCGTTACGTCCATTCTTCCCCGCAACGACTCCACCGTGTGGGCCGGCAGCGTCGGGCTTTTCGAGGTGACACGCACGCGTACCGGACTCAGAAAAAAATTGATTATTCCGGAACTGAAAAGAGCGCAGATCACCAATCTCTACGCCGATCGCAGCGGAAAGGTGTGGATCGCTGCGGATGAGGGTTTGTACCGTTTCTCCGCGGAAGACAACAAGCTGGAATGGTTCGATCTGTGGGACAATGTGCAGAACAGACAGCTGAACCCGGGAAGTATTTATGAAGACGACTCCGGGCGCGTCTACTGGGGCGGCCACAACGGCGTCAACTTTTTTGATACCCTGCAAATTGCGCTGTCACAGCAAAAGCTTCGCGTGTATGTGACGAGCGTAACCGTCAACCATAGCGACACCCTCTTCAAACCACGGCATTACAATGCAGCCCTCATGGCTGAACCCGGCAAGCTGCGGCTCGACTGGAATGAGAATTCGGTAGAAATAAGCTTTACAGCCGCTTACTACCAAAACCCTCAAAAGGTGCATTACCGCTACAAGCTGACCGGCTTGCACCCCGGATGGGTACCCAATGGGCATAACAACGTAGTCAGGTTTTCGTCGCTCGCACCCGGCTCGTACATCTTCAAAGCTGCGGCAAGCCTGGACGGGACCACCTGGCAGGAAAGCACGGAGGAGCTTACGTTCGTGATCAACCCGCCGTTTTGGGAGCGCACCTGGTTCATAATCGCCGCGCTTGCATTTGTTTCCGGCCTGATTTATTATTTTCTCAAAAAACGCATAGAAATCGTCAAACACCGTCAGGCGCGGATTTATGCTTTGCAGGACAAGGCCACCAAGCTCGAAAGGGAGAAAACCCTGGTCATGTTCGAAAGCCTTAAACAACAACTCAACCCCCATTTCCTGTTCAACTCGCTGGCATCGCTCGACAGCCTCATCTGGGATGATGCAACCAAAGCCAGCAGGTTCCTGGAAGGCCTCAGCTGGACTTACCGGTACATTCTCAAAAACCAGAATAACGAGCTTGTGCCGCTTTACGAAGAGCTGGAATTTGCAGCGGAATATGTGAAGATCCAGCAGACCCGTTTTCGGGATGGCCTGGATGTGGACGTAGCCGTCGCCAGCCCGTGGACGCACATGCTGATAGCCCCGGTCACGATCCAGAACCTGATCGAGAATGCGATTAAACACAACGCAATGTCGGCCGACGCTCCCCTGTACATAAATGTCTATACGGAAGCCGGATATATTGTAGTACAGAACAACCTTCAAAAGAAACGGTTTGTCGAAACCAGCAACCGCCAGGGGCTCAAAAACCTTCATTCGCTTTATTCTTATCTTACGCCTTTGCCCGTAATGGTATCCGAATCGGCCGGCTTATTTACGGTTAAGGTGCCGCTCATCAGCGGTAATAACATCACACATTCCACTGAAACCGATATTTCTAATGAAAGCAATCATCATTGAGGACGAAACGCTCGTAGCCCGCCAGCTTGAAAGGAAGATCGGGCAACTTGCGCCCGACATCGAAGTGACGGCCATTTTGCCCAGCCTTAAAACTGCCCGGAAATGGTTCCTCGAAAACGCCGAGCCCGATCTGATGTTTATGGATATCCAGCTCAGCGACGGCATCAGTCTCGATGTTTTCGACTTTTACGAACTGAAATGCCCGGTCATCTTCACTACCGCTTACAGCGAATATGCTATCCGCGCTTTCAAAGTGAACGGCATCGACTATTTGCTCAAACCGGTTCTCGAACGAGACCTCAAAAGGGCGCTCGACAAGTTCCGGGAGAAGAGTACAGCCACACCTGAACTTTCAGCAAAAGTGAACCAGCTAATGCAAATGCTGGCCAGGCCTGAAACCGGCTATTCGGGCTACAAGGAAAAATTCCTCGTCAATGTCCGGCAGCATTGGGTGCCGATCGACACCCGGGACATTGCCTGCTTTTGCCGGGACAATTTCAATTACCTGCACACATTCGGTGCCGAAAAATACCTGCTGGATTATAATTCGATGGACGAAATCGAAGCGCTACTCGATCCACGTTATTTCTACCGCGCCAACCGGCAGTACATCATTCATATCGATGCCATCCAGACCATTACCCCTCACGAAAACCAGAAACTGACCGTCCGGCTCAAACCGCCTTTGCTTTTCGAAATGGATATCAGCCGGGAAAAAGCGCCTGCATTCAAAAGGTGGTGCGACAGGTAGGTTAGTTAGTTGACATACCGATCTTGCAACCGCGACATCAGCGCATCGCGGCAGGTTCTGCTGACGGGGATCTGCTTTCTCCCGATCCAGATAGTATTGCCCTGAATGGCTTCGATCTTTGAAAATTGAATGATAAAAGAGCGGTGTACCCTGACAAACCGGGAGGCAGGCAATATTTCTTCCATCTTGCCGAGCTGCAAGAGCGGCATCAGGCGATCCGAACCGCGGTGGATCAAAACATATTCCCCATAGGCTTCGATATAGTCGATGTCGTCGAAAGCCACCTTGTATGTTTTTGCGTCCGATTTGATAAAAATATAGTCCTGCGCTTCCTGTGTCGCAATATCCGCCACTGGATGGGGATTGCGGCTGCCGATAAGGTCCATGGCTCTACCGACAGCCTGAAAAAAACGATCAAATGCGATCGGCTTGACCAGGTAGTCGAGTGCATTCAGCTCATAACTTTTTACGGCATATTCGGTATATGCGGTCGTAAACACGGTCATAGGCCTGGTCGTGAGCGTCTGTATGAAGCCGATACCGTTGATGTCAGGCATTTGAATATCCAGAAAAAGCAGATCGACCGGTCGGCTTTTCAGCACAGCCGAGGCTTCGATTGCGTTCGCACACGTAGCTACCAGATCAAGCGAAGGAATTTTCGAGACATAGTCGGCAAGCAGTTTCCGGGCCAACGCTTCGTCATCGACGATCATGCAAGTGATTTTCATAGGCTCACGGTCAGACGGATCTCAAATGTACGGGTATTGTCGGTAACTTCCAGGGTATGCCGGCCGGGATAAGTCAGCTCCAATCGCTTTTTTACGTTCGCCAGACCGATACCGCCCAGCTCGCTTTCCGCAGATATGGCAGCGTTTTTTGTATTAATGCACAGGAAGGACAGCCTATTCCGGTCGTCCACTTGCAAGCTAACGGAAATATGGCCGTGCGGATTCATATCCAGGTCCGAATGTTTGAAGCTATTCTCTAAAAAGGTCAGCAAGAGCAGCGGGGCTATCAGTTGACCTGATCTGACGCCGGTTACCTCAAAAGTCGTTTGCCTGCCGTAAACCTCAGATTTAAGCTTTTGCATTTCCAGGATATTGCGCAAAAAAACCACCTCGTCCGGTAGTGGCACCCATTGCGCGCGGCATTGATAAAGCATGTACCGAAGCAGCTCGGAGAGCTTCATGATCATCGGTGCGGCGTTATCCTCTTTCAGGTATGCGAGTGTGTAAATGTTGTTGAGGGTATTAAACAAAAAATGCGGATTGATCTGATTTTTCAGGAATTGCAACTCGCTTTCCAACTGCTTCCTCGCCATTTCATTTTGGGTCTGCAAGGCATTGAAACGATCAACCGCGAATTTCCAGGCAGTGCTGATGATCAGCACCACCATAAAAAGCAGGTATATCCGTGCGAACTGGAAGGCTCTCGGGTATTGAATGTTGCGTTTCAGGATCATTTTCACATCCGCCGGCACCAGCGTCAATTGCAATTTTGACAACAACACCAGCATACCGAAACAAAGCAGTCCGTAAAGTATGTACCGTCGTTTTTCCAGGAAAGACGGGATCAGAACCAAGGTATTCGAATACACAATAATGGCCTGCATACCCACATTAATGGTTGCGGCCCAAGCAGCCGCCTGGGGCTGTTGCGTGTTTGAAAACATCAGAACCCCAATGAGCCAGTAGCCCAGCCAGGCAAACGAAGCGATCGTCGGGACCTTCTTCAAAGCAGTGTTTTTCATTTACGACCCTATTACCCTGCAATGGTAAGGCATATCTGCGGAAACCAAAACAAACTCCGTCGAATGGCATGGTTTATCTTACAAACGCCCGGCTTTTTCCGTTGAAATGTATTTCCGGAGAGAATAGCCTGTCCATCGGCAATCCCGTGCATTCCAGGTCAGGTTTACCCGCCTTCATGGATTTACTTTTTCAGTTTGTCCGTTCCGCATTTGTTTTGACCTGAAACAAAACAATCTGTCATATGAAAAATCTGACCGTAACTATCGGTTCCGTTTTCGCATTATTGCTTTTTGCCGGCGGTGCACTCGCTCAGCAAAACCGGCTCGCCGACACGCCTGCCGAAGAACGGGCGCAATTACAGACGCAACGGATGAAAGAAACACTCCATCTGGACTCCGCACAGGCCGCAAAAGTGGCTGTGATCAATTTAAGTTACGCCCGTAAGATGGACCCGGTTATCGCGGGCAAAGGCAGCAGGCTTTCCAAACTGCGAGCGTTTCAGCAAGTAAACGCCGCCAGGGAAAAAGAACTGCAAATGGTGTTGAGCCAGCAACAGTTCAGGCAATTCAAACAGCAGCAACAGGAAGTGAAACAGGAATTGAAAAAACGTAAATCATAAGACCACATGACGAACATATTAACGTTTTTGACAGCTTGCACTCTCTTATTCTGTTCCTGCCGCACGGATCAAGTGGCACCGGAGACACCCCCGGTTTACAATTTTGACGTAGTGGACAAATTCCTGGAAGCGCACCTCGCCGACTACAACGATCAGGTAATCGTGCTCGTTTCCCAAAATGGTAAGCTGATCTACAAAAAAGGCTTCGGCCTCGACGAGCATACCAGCAAACCGATCGCATCGGCCACCAAATGGCTTTCGGCAGCCGTCATTTTAAGCCTCGTCGATGAGGGTAAACTATCGCTCTCCGACAGTATCGGCAAATTTCTTCCGATATTCACCGCCCACCAAAAAGGGAATATCACCATCCGGCAGTTGTTTGCGCACACAGCGGGTTTCGGAGGCGATTCGCCTCAAAAGTACGAGTACAAGAGACTAATGACGCTCGCTGAAGCGGTGGATTCCATTGCCCTGTATACTCCCCTCGTAAGCATTGCCGGCACCCAATTCGACTACGGAAGCGCCGGAATGCAGATCGGCGGCAGAATTGCGGAAATCGTGTCGGGCCAAAAATGGCAGGATCTGTTTGACCAGCGCATTGCCCAACCTTGCCAGATGACTGCGGAATATCGTTCCGCGCGTAACCCCATCATTGCCGGCGGCGTGCATACCACAGCTGCTGACTACCTCAAATTCCTGGAAATGCTGGTTAACGGCGGTACGAGTGACGGGCATCGCGTGTTAAGTGAAAATGCCATCGAGGCCATGTTCAGCGACCAGACCGAAGGCTCAAAAATCACCGGGACACCATATGCCACTAATCCATTTTCAACAACGCCTCAAAGACCAGTCCGTTACGGAGTCGGAAACTGGCTTGACGTGGTCGATACTGACGGCCATGTGCTGGAAAGCAGTAGTCCGGGCCTGTTTGGTACGCATCCATGGCAAGATTCAAGGCACCAAATCGCAGGTATTATTTTCACCCAGACTACGCCCAGACAGAGCAATATGACCAGCCTGGAAATTCGCAAGATGATCAGGGATATTGTGGAGTGAAGGCTTTCGATTGCCCGCGATCTGCATTTCCGGATGAATTTCATTTTACCATTCGAGTCGATCGGCGTTGAACAAAGAAGTAGTCAGTATCGAGGTTCCGGGTGTATTACTATTGCGGATCATCCATACCCGACGTTTTGATGCCTCTAAAGACTACCAATGCCCATTCCGCAGGCAGCCACCGACAATGCTAAAAACCTGAAACAAAACCGCTTCTGGAATAAAAAGGTACACTTATGAAGTCATTCACATTAGCTCTGTTTTTTCTGTTTGCATTACCCGCATTCCGGCCCGGGCAGGGGTCTTCCGAACCAGTGGGTGAGCTGATCAGGCTGGATTATCAAAATTCCGATACGGTAACAGACCTCGGCGCCGGGCTTTGGGCCTGGCCATTGCCGATAGACTACGATAGCGACGGCGATATGGATTTGCTGGTGTCCTGTCCGGATGTACCTTACAACGGGCTCTATTTTTTTGAAAACAAATCGGGCAAGAAAGTCCCCGTGTTCGAAGCACCTGTACGCGTGGCGGCCGGCTTGAAACACCCGCAGGTATCGTATGTGAATGGCCAGCCGCGCGTGCTGGACCAGGGGGCCGAGCTCACTGATTTCCTGCAAAATAAAGGGGCTACCCGACAGCCTTTATACGCGCCGGATTCACTGCATACCGATTTCAAAAAGAAACCGCGCTTTGTGCAATGGAAATGGGTCGATTACGATGCTGATGGCGACCAGGACCTGATCGCAGGCATCGACGACTGGCTGGAATACGGATGGGATAATGCGTACGATACAAAAGGAAAGTGGACGAATGGCCCGCTTCACGGCTACGTATACCTGATCGAAAACAACGATGGTCAATACAAAAACCGGGGCCGCTTGAAAGCAGGCGGTGAAATCCTGGACGTATACGGCCCACCCTCCCCCAATTTTGCGGATTTCGATGGCGACGGGGACCTCGACCTGATCTGCGGTCAGTTTCTCGATAAATTTACCTGGTTCGAAAATACCGGCACAGCTAAAAAGCCCGTGTACGCCCGTGGTCAGCAGCTCGCGAATGCAGGCGGCAACATCCGGATGGACCTTGAAATGATCATCCCAGTGGCCGTCGACTGGGACCGCGACGGCCACGTAGACCTGGTGTGCGGTGATGAAGACGGCCGCGTGGCACTGATCCGGAATACGGGTAAGAAAAAAGGTAATATGCCTGTTTTTGAATCGCCCTACTATTTTCAGCAGCGCGGCGGCTCTATTAAATCGGGCGCATTGGCAACGCCGGTCGGTGTGGACTGGGACGACGACGGCGACGAGGACATTATCACCGGCAATTCGGCCGGCTACATCAGCTTTATCGAAAATAAGAGAGGCGGCGCCAGGCCGGATTTCGCCGCGCCGCGCTTTCTCAAATCCGGGAATGAAGTCATACGCATTCAGGCCGGAGACAATGGGTCGATCCAGGGCCCCTGTGAGGCCAAATGGGGCTATACAACCTTGTCCGTGGCGGATTGGGATGGCGATGGATTGAAGGATATTGTCGTCAATTCGATCTGGGGCAAGGTGCAATGGTTCCGTAACCGCGGCAAAAAGGGAGCGCCCTTGCTGGATCCTGCGCAGCCGGTGGAAGTAGCCTGGACAGGCATTGCTCCGAAGCCCAAATGGATATGGTGGACACCTTCTAAAACTGAACTCGCCACTCAATGGCGTACCACGCCCTATGCGATTGACTGGAACAAGGATGGCCTAACGGACCTTGTCATGCTCGACCCGGAAGGTTACCTGGTGTGGCATGAGCGGTTCAAAGCAAGCAAAGGACTGATGCTCCGTCCCGGCAAGCGCATTTTTATGGATGAAAACGGAGAACCGTTGCGCCTCAACAAGAAAGACAATGGCGGCAGCGGACGCCGGAAATTTACACTAGCCGATTGGGACAAGGATGGCGACCTGGACATGCTCATCGATAGCCGGAATGTCGATTTTTACGAGAATACCGGCGAAAAAGACGGGAAAGTAACCTTCTGGAACAAGGGGCCGCTTTCGGAGCTGCGCCTGGCCGGCCATGACACCAGCCCCACCACTGTCGACTGGGACAAAAACGGTCAGCCGGATTTGCTCGTGGGTGCGGAGGACGGCCATTTTTATTACCTCAAAAGATAAATCAGTCTCTCGGACAAGTAATAGTATTGGTTCCTGCCGCTACGGCTGCGCCCGCCTTGCCTGCGACCACGCGTGCGGGGAAGACATCGAGAATCTTCGTAATGGCCGACCGGATGACAATTTCCGGATTTTTGCCATCATCGAACACGACCTCCACGACGGCAACCACCCAGCCCCGCCAGATCAGCTTCCTGGTCTGTGAATGCCAGACATCGAGAATTAAAGTCGCCTCGCGGTAGCGGAATAAATTGTCACGCGGCATCATCCAGTAATCGCCATACAAATAGCCATATGGATCCGGGAGCAGCGTAGATTGCTCGTCGACACGGATATCATAGCGCAAGGTCATGTCGGAGGGCTCGCGGCTAAGTAAATAGCCCTTTGCAGTGAGGAGATCGTTCACGGCCTGTTTAATCCGCCGGTCATTCAATGCATTGAAATAGATGGGATTCGAGTACCAGGCAGCGCTGTCTGTTTCAGCCCATTGGAAGGTATGGTATTGATAGACGGGCCAACTGCTGTCAACCTCGTGGTAAACCCGCATTTCCGGGCTGCACCCTATAAGTATAATCCCCAGTAACGCCAGCACCGTCCGCATAGATCCTTCAAAGTTGGTTATGGATAATAAATTATGACGGACAGCCGGCACAGCCCTTTCTCCGTACATTCTCGCTAGGCTATTTCAAACCAGCCTTCACTGCAAAACCGTTCGCGTCCGACAGACCAGGTCAGCTGCGCGAGCCAGAAACCCTTCGCAAACCGGCGGGTCGAAATGCTTACTCGCGGGCCATTGGCGGGGGTGAGTGGTATCGTCAGATCATCCTCAGCCGACTGCCTTGTAAAGGTCACTTCGGCTTTTACAAAATACAAAGGGAGTACAAATGTGACTTTTTCCTGTTCTGCTTGGTAGGTCATGGTAGTAAGATTTTATATCAGGTTAATCGGCAGGATCAATTCATTGCATTACGTATGTCCAGACAGGCTCCGTCAAATGGTTGACCACATCTTCGGCAACGCTGCCTTCGGTGATATGTGCGAGGCCCTTGTGGCCGTGCGTCCCCATGGCGATGATAGAATTGGGAATACGGCGGGCGTATTTAAGAATCCCTTCCTGGACATTAAGCCCCCTGCTCACATGAACAGTATAGTCTTTTAATCCATAAAACAGGGCGTAGTCTTCCAATCTACGTTCGGCCTCCTCCTCGGATTCCACGCTAAACGGGAACCCGTTGACGTAGAGCAAGTGAATCACAGCTCCGAACAATGTCTGGAGCGCTTTAATCTGTTCCACCAGCGGTTTCTGGTCGAGTTCCATCGTCGTGGGAAAAACGATATTCCTGACCGAATCCAAATGAAACGGGCCGTGAATGGCCATTACGGGTACCGGGGAAGCGCGGACGATCTTCTCGGTGTGCGAGCCTATAAAAAACTCTTTCAGCCCCGACGCACCATCCGTACCCATGATTACCAGGTCAACCTTTTCCCTTTTGATTACATCGCGGATTACGTCGTTGACATAACCGGTTTCCAACAGCAACTCCACACGAACGGAACCGCGGGCCGCTTTGCTTTTCAATTTCTCAAACTCCTTTTCACTGTACGCGATCCATTCGTCTATCTTCGACAAGGGATCTATGGCTTCGAATGGCTGACCAGGCATTCCGTTTCCGAAAACCGTCGGGACCTGCATTATTTTCAGTACGAGCACGCGGCCACCCGTAGCAGCAGCCATTTCAACGGCAAACTGAAAGGCGTGTTTAGCTGCCGCCGAGAAGTCACAGGGAACAAGTATTCGTTTCATAGGCTTGGGATTTAACTAAAAAGACTACGTATTTATATCGGTTATACGCTGGCTCTAAATTAGTTACCTATTGCGTCAATGATCATGACAGGTCGCACCGCAAAACATGATCTTGCTCAGAGCAGATGGGCGTTTTGAGGCCTGGCAACCCCGTGTGGTTATCTTGGTGAAATCTGGCGGGCGAGCCGGGCGACAACTGCTTCCCTCTGGCCTGGGTTCAGGCATTTTACACGGGCAATCCTGGACACTTTCACGGGCTTAATGCCGCAAAATTCAAGCGTAGCTTTCCTGATCGCCCTGATATCGCTGTTGCGATACTGCCACCAAAGCCAGATAGATGTTGCGTCAGAAGTGGCTTAGTTTTGCCTTACCGTTTTATACTTGTTAAAAAAGCGCACTTTAAGTAAATCGGCGGTGATGAGGTAAGCGATCAGTATACCGAAAATCCAGGCCGCCTCCCTGAATGCAATCCGGGCAAAACCCAGCTCACTCGCAAGTGGGGAAACCGGCAGAATGACAGTGACAGCCAAGGCAGCAAACGTGAGCCAGGAAAGGGCGTTGGAAGGCCTGCTCGTGAGAAATGGGCGCCTGCTTCTTACTACCAGTAAAATAAGCAGCTCTGTGACCACCGATTCAATAAACCAGCCCGTTCTAAAAGCAGCGCCGGAGAGCCTTAAGTGAAAGTATAAGACATAAAAGGTCAGAAAATCAAAGAATGAACTGTGCAGGCCAAACACAATCATAAAACGACGGATAAGGCGCATGCTCCATTTACCTGCCCTGACCGTCTGCTGCTGATCCACCTGGTCCGAAGCGATGGCCAATGCGGGAAGATCGGTTATGAAATTGGTGAGCAATATTTGCTTGGGAAGCATCGGAAGAAATGGGAGCAGCAGCGATGCGCCCGCCACGCTGAACATATTCCCGAAAGTTGCACCTGTCGTAATGAATATGTATTTCATGGAATTGGCAAACGACTTTCTGCCTTCCAGAATGCCATCCGCCAGTACAGACAAGTCCTTTTCCATTAATACAAAGTCGGCGGCCTGTTTGGCAACATCCACTGCATTGTGGGTTGAGATACCCGCGTCTGCCGCATTGATCGCTGCTACGTCATTGATACCATCTCCGATATAGGCCGTGACCGCTCCCTGCTCCCGCAAAGCTTTGACCACCCGGACCTTCTGATGCGGCTCGATTTCCGCGTAAACGGCGATGTTCATCGCCCGTTGCCCGAAAGCTTCGGGAGAGAGGTTATCGAGCTGTGGTCCGGTCAGGATGCGATCGTCCGCAATGCCCAGCGTTTGGGCAATGTGCCTGGCGGCAAACCTATTGTCCCCTGTGATGATTTTAACCTCAACACCCAGCTCACGCAGCTTTTGAATCGACGTAAAACTCGAAGCCTTTAACGGATCTTCCAGCAGCAAGTACCCTGCAAAGGACATTTCACTTTCATCAGCCCGGGCGATGCGGTCCAACCCCGTATGTTTGATCGCAATGCCCAGCACCCGGTAACCCTCCTCGCAATAGGTCCGATACCGGTCCAGCAGGTCTCGCCTGCGGGTTTCGTCCAGCGGCACGTTTACATCCCGACCCGTTCCAACCTGGGAACATACTTCCAGGATATTTTCCAGTGCTCCTTTGCTGATCATGAGATTGCCATCCCCGCAAGCTGCCAATACCGTGACCCGCTTCCTGATAAAGTCATAGGGAACCTCATTGAGGCGGCTGTAACCTTGCATATCCAGGGCCAGGTCGGCCAGCGCTTCATCGATCGGATTGGTAAACCCCTGCTGCATGACTGCATTGAGGTAAGCATGCAGACGCACCTGCTCGCAGGGATCTCCATCTGCATCCATTGCGCCACAAACCCGGATGCTGCCTTCCGTGATCGTTCCGGTTTTGTCCGTGCAAAGCACCGTTACCTCACCCAGATTGAAAATGGAGGAAAGCTTTTTGACGATGACCTTCCGTTCCATCATTCGCGCGGCGGCGTTGGACATGGCCACCGTCATAATAGCCGGTAAAAGCTCGGGGGCCATACCCACGGCCAGCGCCAGCGAGAAAAGCACAGAATCGATCAGCGGTTTGCCAAAGTAAATGTTGACGGCCAGAATGACCAATGTCAGCACCGTCGTAATTTGCAACAGAAAGTAGCCGAAACCTCGAATTCCGTGCTCGAATGCAGTCTCGGGAGTCTCCGTCAGGCTCTCCCGCAACTTGCCGAAAACGGTATCCGTGCCAACCCGGACAACGAGTGCCCGTCCGGTCCCGCTGATCACGTTCGTACCCTGCCAAAGGCAATTGAAACTCTCGGAAAACGCGGCCTGTCCGCCGAGCCGCCCTGCCATTTTTTCTGCCGGGAAGCTCTCTCCCGTCAGGCTGCTTTCATTGACGTGCAGTTCATTGCTGTTGATAATGCGGCAATCCGCCGGGATCATATCACCAGCTTTCAATAGCACCACATCACCAGGCACGACGTCGCCGGCATCCACTATCTGCTCCGTGTTGTCCCGGAACACCGTACTTTTTTGCGAGATCAGCTTTTGTAATTTTTCAACCGCTTTTCCTGCTTTGTATTCCTGCCAGAAACTGAGCAGCCCGCTCGCGAGGATAATACAGCCGATAATCAAAGTGTCGGAGACCTCACCGAGGAAGGCTGACAAAACAACGGCGACCAGCAGCAGCAGCACAAGAGGGCTTTTGAACTGATTGACCAGGATGGAAAACATCTTTGAAAGCCCGCCTCCGGCTTGGGGCGTGGCTGTGCGGATATTCCGCAGCCGTTCAGCGGCTTGCGCACTGTCCAGACCGTCCGCATTCGCTTTTAATACGTCGTACAGTTCCGGAAGGGGCGGCTCACCAAGCGTTGTCTGTGAGATAGGGTCGGTCAACAGCATATTATTACATGGTCATTACGACCCGTCCTTCAATGCGGCCTGCCTTCATTTGATCGAATATGTTGTTGATATCATCGAGACGGGCCGTGTGAACTGTCGCCTTCACTTTGCCGTCCAGGGCAAAGCCGACTGCTTCCTGCATATCCTTGCGGGTGCCGACGATGGAGCCGCGGATGGTATGGCGGTTGAGAACAGTTTGAAAAATGGGCAGTTCAAAATTGCCCGGAGGCAAGCCGGTCAGTGCCATGGTGCCTTTTTTACGAAGCGCCGCTATCCCTTGCCCGAAAGCGATGGGAGAAACAGCGGTGATCAGCACGCCATGCATACCTCCTGTTTCTTTCTTTAAAAAGGTACCAGGATCGCTCTGCATAGCATTTACAGTCAGATCGGCCCCGAGGCGTTTCGCCAGTTCCAGCTTGTCGTCGCTCACATCGATGGCCGCCACGTGCATGCCCATCGCTTTGGCATATTGCACAGCCAGGTGCCCCAGGCCGCCAATGCCCGAAATCGCCACCCATTCTCCCGCTTTGGTATCGGTTTCTTTCAAGCCCTTATAGACGGTCACGCCCGCACACAGGATGGGCGCCATGCTGGTCATATCCGTATCTGCCGGTAAATGCGCCACGTAGCGCGCGTCGGCGATGACATATTCGGCATAGCTGCCATCGACGCTGTAACCACCGTTCTGCTGGGCATCACAGAGCGTTTCCCAGCCGGTAATGCAATATTCACAGCAACCGCAGGCGCTGTACAGCCAGGGCACCCCTACAATGTCGCCTTCCCGAATGCCGGTTACTTCCGGCCCCACCGCGGCAACATAGCCGATTCCTTCATGACCTGGAATGAGCGGTAGTTTCGGCTTCACGGGCCAGTCCCCGTCAGTGGCATGGAGGTCGGTGTGACAAACACCGCTGGCGGCGATTTTAACTAAAACCTGGTTGGTCCCAGGGCGTCGCACGGCAACTTCTTCGATACGGAGCGGCTTGCCAAACTCGCGAACGACCGCTGCTTTCATGGTTTGAGGTAGCATATATATTTGTGTTTCAGGTGGAATTATTGCGCCAGGTAACCACCATCCACCGGATAGTAAGACCCCGTCACGAAAGAAGCCTTGGAGCTACTGAGCCATAGGACCAGTTCTGCGACTTCGCTGGGTTCGCCCATCCGCCCGATCGGGTGCCGGCCGACCAGCCACTCCATGGTAGCTTCGTCCAGATCTTTCAACAATGGTGTTTTGATAAACGCGGGACCTACTGCATTGGCCCTGATACCTTTCTCACCATATTCCAGCGCAATGTTTTGGGTAAGTCCGAGCACGCCATGTTTGGCTGCCACATACGCCGGGCTATTGGCAAAACCTACATTACCAAGAATGGAGGCCATATTTACAATCACTCCCCCACCCGAGTTAAGCATAGCGGGAATCTGGTACCGGGCGCCATAGAATACCCCGGAGAGATTCACGGCGATCACTTTGTCCCAGGCGTCGATCGGATACATGCCCGTTGGCGCCATTGCCCCGCCGATTCCTGCATTGTTACAGGCAATGTGCAGCGCCCCATATTTTTCGATAGTGGCCCATACCAACGCCTCATTCTCCTCCGGCGAAGACACGTCGCATTTGAAGAAAAAGCTGTCGCCTCCCTCGTTCCCAATGAGCCGGACGGTTTCCAGCCCCGACTCTTCGTCCATGTCAGAAACGACCACTTTCGCACCCTCCCGTGCATATGCGACCGCGACACTCCGCCCGATGCCTGAACCTGCACCCGTAACGATGGCCACTTTGTCCTGTAAGATCTTCATAAGCTTTAGATTAATGTTTCAAGCCAGCTTTGTCTCTCTGGTGATCTGGCTGCACAAAGGTGTTTGTTACCGCTGTGGCAAATTATGACCATAGTCAGCTTTAAAACAGCCCGTTGTCAAGGGAAGCGCGGAGAACCGCTTTCAAATGTGGCAATAGTACTCCGTTTTCTCCCTTTCCGATAGTGCTGCATTGCCGCACAGACCGTCAGCTTTGATAAAATGCACTTTATCAGCCTATTGTACCAGTGTGGGGTTCACTGCAATGTGCGCCTCGGCCACATCCAGGATGGTCGGATAGCTATTCGGCGGCCCGGCCAGAATTGCAGCCGTAGTCATATTGTAAATCAGGTAAAGAACGGTGCCCGAAATATGGGTATAAAGCAAGCTGCCTGAGCCCTGACTTTGCTCGGTTGCATGGTAAAAGGCATCCGCAAAAACGACCGCTGTCTGATTGAGCTGCATATCCAGCCGCACCGTAACCGGTGGAAAAAGTGGTGGAAAGTGGCTGATGTCGAATGTTTGCGGCGTGACCGGGAATACCCCTGTTACTTTGGGCATAATGTATTCATTGAAAGAATCGAACGAAGGCAATGACACCCTTTTTATATGAATTTTGACTTTAAAAGTCGCATCCACGGTGCCTGGCGTCGGATGGAAACTGTTCCATGCCTTGGCCAGCGGTAAAGTGATATCGGGATTGCCCGGAGTGATCGTCCCAAACACGTCGTTAACGTCGAGCTTGTTACAAAATTCTACTTTTTGAATTTCAAACTCACAAGGATAGAGCCGCGGAGCGCCGCTTACAAGGGTACAGCCGGTCTGAGGGTCAGGTTCGTTGTGGTCGGTGCAGGACAAAGCAACCGCGAGTATCAATAAAGCGGATGCCAAAGCCAATTTGAACAACGGGAAAGATTTCATGAGGAAAAAGGTTTGGATGAGTCAATACTATAACCGTAGCGATCGCTAACAACTTGGTGGTCAAGCGAACTACTGGCATGAAAATTATGAAATCCTCTCCCTGGCGATGCTATGTAAAAGTCATCTGAAATAGCGACATAAGTCATTACTCTTCCGTCGTTTGCCGCCCTCATTCCATCATAAACGGTCACAAGCCAACCAGTTTCTTAAACATGATTTGTAACCATGCATTAGCTTTGGTATCTTCAAAAAATGTCCCGCCGTATCGTCTGGCAATCCCTTCCAACCCAAAAGCCGCGATAAGGCGCATCATCAATCAATCATTCCATCCCATTATTTGCAGGTTCCAATACAGCTTTCCAGCCATTATGCAGCCGTACTATCAAATAGAAGCAGAACAAGCCATAGAATCATTAGGCAGCACATCCCAGGGGTTGTCTGCAGCCGAAGTGACCCGGCGCCAGACCGATTTCGGCCCGAATAGGTTGGTGGCAGCGAAGCAGCGGTCCAAATGGGCGATACTGTTGGGCCAATTCAAAGATGTGATGATCCTCATCCTGATCGTCGCGGCCATTATATCCTTTTTTGTCGGAGAGCACATTGATGCCTATGTGATCATCGGCATTATCATAGCCAATGCGGTCATCGGCTTCTTTCAGGAATACAATGCAGAGGAATCCATGAAAAAGCTGCAACAAATTTCCGCGCAGCATGCGATAGCCATCCGGGATGGAGTCCATCAGGAAGTAGATGCAACGGACCTTGTTCCCGGCGACATAGTGGCACTCGAAGCTGGCAACATCATTCCCGCAGACGGGCGGCTCGTTAAGATCAGTGCTTTTAAAACCCAGGAAGCCATTCTGACGGGCGAAAGTCACGCGATCGAAAAAGTGATTGCCCCCGTTGCGGGAGACGATCTGCTTCCCGCCGACCAGCTTAATATGGTTTTCAAAGGTACCATTGTCGCTAACGGCTCCGGACAAATGCTGGTCACCAGCACCGGCATGCAAACCGAGATCGGGTGCATCGCCGGGCTTTTGGAGCAGGAAGCGACCATCACTCCCTTACAGCAGCGGTTGAAGAAATTCAGCAAAATCCTGGTCATTGCTATCCTGGTTATCTGTGTGCTGGTTTTCGGGTACGGACTGCTGAGAGGCGAACAGCCGCTCATGATTTTCATGACGGCCCTGTCGCTGGCCGTCGCGGCGCTGCCGGAAGCCCTCCCCGCAGTAATTACGGTCGGGTTGGCCAATGGAGCGGCAAGAATGGTGCGGCATAAAGCCCTGATCAGGAAGCTGCCTGCGGTAGAAACCCTCGGATCGGTTACCTATATATGTACTGATAAAACGGGGACGCTGACCAAAAACGAGATGAGTGTAGAAAAAGCCTGGGCGGCTCGGGGTTCGCAAGACCTGCTGCCTTTCGCCTGCATGCTCAACAACGAGGTGCATTTCGATCAGAACGGCCGGCTGATGGGCGACCCAACCGAAATTGCATTGGTGCAATATGCGGAAAACCAGGGCATCTCCCGGGCGAATGCCGAAGAAAAATATCCGCTGCTCGAAACACTGCCATTTGATTCGGATCGCATGAGGATGGCCACTTTGCACGCCTATCAGGACCGGTACCTTTTGCTTGTCAAGGGAGCACCATCCCGGATTACCGAAGTCCTGAAAGAACAGCGTCAGGACCTGCTGGATCAAAACCGCGAATGGGCACGCGAGGGGTTACGGGTCTTGTTCTTTGCCTATAAGATACTTGACCAGCGGCCGGATAAGCTAACCTCGGAAGACGAACACTCGCTGCTGTTTCTGGGAATGGCGGGGATGATCGATCCGCCACGCGAAAACGTGATCGAGGCTATTCGCGATTGCCGGACGGCCGGTATTAAGGTCGTGATGATCACTGGTGACCAGCCGCTGACGGCCACTTCCATTGCCGGGCGCCTGGAAATTGCCGGCACGCAGGAGGTCAAAACGCTGACGGGAAAGGAACTGACGGACCTGGACGACACTCAGTTACAGGCCATCGTGCAGGAAGTATCAGTATATGCGCGGGTCTCCCCGGAACAAAAGCTCAGGATCATCCGCGCACTGCAAAGCCAGGGGCAGTTCGTGGCGATGACCGGTGACGGCGTTAACGACGCCCCCTCTCTCAAACAGGCCGATATCGGGGTGGCCATGGGTATCACTGGGACGGATGTAGCCAAGGAGGCTGCGGAGATGGTGCTGCTGGATGATAATTTCTCGACGATCGTCAAGGCAATCAAGGAAGGGCGAAGGATTTACGACAATATCCGCAAATTCATCGTGTATGTACTTTCCTGCAACCTGGGCGAAATTCTCGTGATCGCATTGGCCCCGGCTTTTGGTCTGGCGATCCCGCTGCTTCCCATTCATATACTCTGGATCAACCTGGTCACAGACGGACTTCCCGGTGTGGCCTTAGCCGCTCAACGGGCCGAAAAGGGCATTATGAACCGCCAGCCGGTACCGCCCGGACAGAGCTTATTTGCCCAGGGCCTGGCCGTTCGGATCGTGATAACGGCTATATGGATGGCCTCGGGCGCTTTTTTATTACAGATTCTGGCCACCCGAAACGGCATGCCCGTTCCTGTCCAGCGAACGATGGTATTTACAATGTTATGCATCGTCCAGTTGGGAAATGCCCTCAGCGTTTCCTCCCTGAGGCGGTCGGTCATCAGCGCTGGACTGTTCCGAAATGTTCCCCTACTGCTTACGATCATTTTAACGATCGGTTTGCAAGGGCTGCTACTGTACGTGCCGGCACTTAAAGGGCTTTTCAAGACGGTACCTTTGTCGATGGAGAGTTTATCCCTCACCGCCCTCGTATCACTGAGCTGCATTGCCGCCATCGAGCTGTCCAAATTTATTCCCGGTCAAAAATAACGGCCATGGCGCACACGCAATCGTTCAATGCGCTACTATGCCCGATTATAAATCTTGACTACTTCGTACCAGATCGTGAACACGAATCCAGTGCCAATGCTGATCAGCAATTGGCTAAAATTCACGGGTGCAAGACTGAAAAAGCGGGTAACATCCGGTATTGCGAAGATCAGGACTGAAAGCAGTATGGTAATGCCGATGATCATCGGGACCAGGTTGTTTTTGTAGCGGATAGTGGTCCAGATCGAATGGCGGAACGACCGGTTTACGAGCGTCAGACAAACATTTGCAGCGAGCAAAGCTATAAAAACCATCGAGCGGGTCAGGTTTTCATCATACGACTGTGCCACTGCGTACTGGTACAGGAGCAGCATGCCTGCCGTAATCACAAGCCCTTGTAAAATACTCACAGAGAGCTCCTTCAAACTAAAAAAGGTGGAGGTAAACGGCCTTGGCTTTTGTAAGAGCAGATCTTTTTCCAGCGGTTCGTTCTCATAAATGATCGAACAGGTCGGCCCCATGATCATTTCAAAAAAGATAATATGGACGGGTGTAAAAATATTGGGATAAATCCAGCTCAGCGCCAGGGGAATAAAAACGGTCAGGATGATGGGGATATGGATCGAAATGATGTAGCGGATCGCGTTTTTAAGCGATACATATATTTTGCGTCCCATCGCTACCGCGTCCACCATGCGGGCAAAGTCATCATCGACCAGGATGAGCGACGATGCCTGTTTGGCGATTTCCGTCCCCTTTTTTCCCATTGCAATCCCGATATGCGCGGCCTTCAATGCCGGACCGTCGTTGACACCGTCGCCGGTCATGGCCACAATCTGGCCCTGCGCTTTCAGGGCATTGACCACTCTTAACTTGGCTTCCGGAAACATCCTGGCAAAGATCCCCGTCTGCATCACTTTAGCCTGCAAGGCTTTTTCATCCAGCGTAACAAGCTCCTCGCCCAGCAACACCCGCTCCGCGCCGTCAAAACCAATTTGCCTCGCAATGTTCTGCGTCGTGGCCGCATTGTCGCCGGTAATAATTTTCACCCGGATACCAGCCCGGCCAAATGCCTCAAAAACAGATTTGATATTGGTTTTGGGAGGATCATAAAAGGCTACCAATCCCAAAAAGTGAAACGGCAGTTGCTGCTGCTTTTCAGGGAATATTTTTTCAGGATAACTGCTCTGCCCTACCCCGAGCACCCGGTACCCCTTGGCCGCAAGCGCATTGACGGCCTCCCATACGGTACGTTTTTCATCTTCCGACAACCCGGAAACCGCCATAAGCGCTTCCGGCGCTCCCTTGGCGGCGACAATGCGTTCCGAATTCCTGTTTTCAAATACATGGGTCATCATCGGCGGTTTACCCCCCAACGGATATTCGTACACCAGTTTGAACCCGGAGCGCATGTCGACAGCCGCGGAGTTCCCATATGCCTCATGCAATGCGATCTCCATCGGGTCAAAAGGGACCGGCTCACTTGCCCACATTGCCATGGCCAGCAGGTCCTTACCCTGGTCGCTTAAAGTGCCGTCCGGCGCCTGAATTAAGTTCTGAGCATGAATGTATAAACTAGCCAATTGCATTTTATTCTCGGTGATCGTCCCGGTTTTGTCCGTACAAATGACCGTTGCGCTGCCCAGTGTTTCAATGGTTTGGGTCCGCTTCACAATAATGCCCATTTTCATCAACCGCCAGGCGCCCAGCGCCATGAAAGTGGTAAAGGCCACGGGAATTTCCTCCGGAAGGATGCTCATCGCCAAAGTCAGCGCTTTTAAGAGGCTGTCTAACAGGGCTTGCGTACGGATGTAATTGATCGCCCACACAAGCAAAAAAACGGCACCACCGGCAATGGCCATCTTCTTGACGAAGTTGGTGATCTGTATCTGCAATGGTGTCGGCTCCTGCTCTATCGATTGCAGACTTGCGCCGATCGCCGCCAATTTGGTTTGAGCGCCGATGGCACGAACCTGAGCCACTGCCCTTCCGCTAGCCACCAGCGTTCCCTGGAAAACCTCACTGCCGGGCTCGTTTTTCGCGACAGCCAGTGACTCCCCGGTAAGAATGGATTCGTTGACAGAAAAATCATGCGCTTCCAGAATGGCTCCGTCTGCCGGAATTTTACTCCCTTCTTCGATGATCAGCCAGTCGCCGATCACGATATCTTCGCTCGGGATTTCGATTTCAAGCCCGTCCCGGATCACTTTGCATCTCGGCTCGGTCAATGATTTGAGCTCGCGCAGCGCATTGCGGCTTTTGCTATCCTGATAAATTGAGATCGTGGAAATGACCAGGATCGCCCCGAGCATGAAAAAACCTTCTCCCCGCGAGCCCGTAACAAAATAAATGGTCGACGCCGCAATCAATAAAATCAACATCGGCTCCTTTACGAGCCCCAAAACAGCCTCCCACAAACCGCTTTCACTTTGATCCTCTACCTTATTCCCGCCATGCTTGCTGCGTGATTCCTGTACCTGACTGGCCGATAGGCCCCGGGAAGTGTCGATCGTGGGGGTAGACATATTTATACCGATTGTTTAGAGTCAATGACGAATCACGGAAAGGAATTTGTAAAATATTCCGGCGTGATCATTGCTGTTAAAACCGTGTAAATAGTTGTTTCTACTACGAATCGGACAGTATGATGTTCGCTATTTCATCCTTCCTTTTGAAAGTGACGCCCTCGTGCTGCTGCATGTACCTGATGAGATCATACGTCACTTTCACCATTTGCGGGGTGCCGCCAATCCGGTCGTGAAAGCTGATCGACATCTGGCGGCGGCGTGTGGCCCCTTCCTTGTAAAGCTGGTCAAATTCTGCTCTGACCTGCTGCGCAAACTGCTCGGCGGAGAAATTTTTCCCCTCGATCAACAGAATGTCGTTGCAGCGCAGGGTGTAAGGTACGACGGCGAAGTTTTGCCCCTCCACGCGCGTCAGAAAGGGCTCGTCGCGGCTCAGATCATCTATATGGTATTTAAAACCAAGCTCTTTGAGGATTTTCAATGTGTTATCGCCCCGCCGGAGCCAGTTGGCATTGTAACCCACGGGATTAAAACCCGTCACCTTCCTGATCGCCTCTGCGCCTTCGCGGATGAAAGCTTTTTCTTCAGGGTAAGCCATATTATACTGCGAGCGCCAGCTCATGCCATGTCCCGCCGCTTCATGTCCGCGCCTGACGATCTCCTTTGCCAGATCCGGATTTTTAAGGACGGCAGCGCCAACCATGTGGGACGTTACTTTTATACCAAGTTCATCCCAGTTGTCCAGCATTCGCGGAATCCCCTCCCGATAGCCATATTCATACCAGGTAGCGGCCGGCAAGTCACGGAAGCCTGGAAGCATGTTCTGTGGAAACGGGCTCTCCGCATTGTCGGGCTGACCACCGGATTCAAATTGCATCGAAACCGATACTACCAGCCGGGAGCCGTCAGGCCATCGGGAGGATGGATGCGGGGATTCTCTCAAACTCATCCCGGCCAGGGCGGGTGTGCCGAGTACACCTAATGTACCCAAGGCACCGGTTTGTCTGATGAAAGTTCGTCGCGTGCTCATAGGATTTACTGTCTGTTAAAAATTTTGTCCAGAGACCAGGAGTTACTCTCCAGGAATTGAAGTAGTACGGCGAAGAGAATCAGGTGAATGAGTTGCGAGGGGACCGCTTCCCAGTTCTCGACCATCGCCGTACCGAAAAGCAGCATCAGAATCAGAACGGCGCCCGAAATCAGCGCCGGTTCGGTAAAGAGGCCCACCAATAGCAACAAACCGATCACCAACTCGGCAAATGGCAAAACCATGCTGAACGGCCTGACCAGCTCCGCCGGCAGCATCGACTTTGCGAAGCTGCCGACCATCCACTGGCTGAACGCATTCAACTTGGGTAACCGGACAAGGCCATGCCCGAACATACTGATGCCGATACCAAGCCGCAGCAATAAAAAAACAATAGCATTCATACTTACAGGGGTTAATGTTTCCAATGATGCAAATCTCCCGGTATTTGTCGGAGAAAGTATGTACATTTATTGGATAAATCAGTAATTTGAAAGGATGCGCATTAAAAACCTTCATAAACCCTACGAAATCGAGCTGCTCGTCGCCGATCAGTACACTGGCAAACCGCACAAAAACTCTTTTTTCGAAATGGTTTATATTTTGGAAGGAAGCGGTTTACAGATCATCAACGACCACGAGTTGCCGTACGGCCCCGACAAACTCTTCCTGATATTCCCGCAGGACAGCCACGGTTTCGAGGTGCGCGAAACAACACATTTTGCATTTATCCGATTCAACGAGGGCTACCTGAAAGTCCAGCCGACAGAATGGCTCCAAAGGCTCGAATATATTTTTCATAATCACAACCATTTGCCCGGATGCATCCTCAAAACGGTCACAGACAAGCCGTTGGTCCGGTCGCTGACGGAAGCGCTTCTCAGGGAGCAGCAGGCGGCCGGGCCGCACAGCCAGCAGGTGATGCAGCAAATGCTCAACACGATCATCACAATCGCCGCCCGGAACATTGCACTTTTCCAGCAGGCAGGTGATTATCAGTCGGCCCAACCATTATCCTTGCTGGGTTACATTCATGAGCATATCTATTCCCCCGAGGCGCTCCGCGTCGAAAAGCTGGCCGCGTATTTCAACATATCGCAGACGTATGTAAGCCAGTTTTTCAAGCGTGAAACCGGTGAAAGTCTTCAGGAATATATCAGCAACTATCGCCTGACTTTGATAGAATCGCGTTTGCTGCATACCAGCCAGCGGCTGGGTGAGATAGCCGCTCAATTTGGGTTTGTCGACAGCAGTCATCTCAACAAGGCCTTCCGAAAGGCCAGGGGCTTGTCGCCCTCCGATTTCCGCAAAGCGGCGAATTCCGCCCCTTAATCGCCCGCTCCTCCATTCCGCTCTCAGACAGCTCTTTCGCAAAAAGACCGGCCCGAAACCGGCCGTGCGAAAATAAATTTGCCAAATCTTGCATTTGTATTTTGCCGTTTTTTTGACAGAATTAAGTGAGTGCGTTAAGTTGATATAAAGAAAAACTAGACCAACAGCATTGCGATCGGCGGAGAGAATTCCCTGAGCAGCGCGAAACGCTTCGAAGCCGACCCCACCAGCCCGATGTGATCTTCATCGATATGCGTTGAACGACCGTTTTCAGTCGCTGGATAAAACCCGTGAGGCAGAACGCGCTGGATCCATATGCAGCACAAATCCGGGAACTGACCGCACAGTATGGCACGGGCCTCGCGGACCCTTACATTGATTTTCAGAAAGTTGTAAAGGAAGGCTAGCTCAAAGAAGCGATGTCGTCGGTCAATCATCCCAATGAAAAAGGACATCTGGATTTTTCAGCACCGGGCTGTTCATAATGAAGTGCTTCCGTCCTATTTCCGAGGAACAAGCGCCCAAAATGACTCAGCTTTATCAATATATCCGCAACTGACGGCATGGAAGACCACCCGACGTTCGGCTGAATAGGGAATCAATCGATCAGCCCTCTCTTAATGGCTTCCTTCAAGAGGCCTGCCGTATTTTTTACACCCATTTTCTGATTGATATTCAACCGGTGGGTTTCGACGGTTCTCAGACTGATATACAGTTTGTCCGCAATTTCCTGGCTGGAATGCCCTTCGGCGATCAGCGTCACCAGTTCCTTTTCCCGTTTGGTAAGCGGTATTTCATAAATGGAACGGCGCTGCCCTGTGATGGTTTCCTGCAAAAGGATGTTCTTGATCTTGTCATCCAGGAACTCCTCCCCGCCGGCAACGCGCTCGATCGCACGAACAATTGTCTGTTTGTCGGAGTTTTTCAGCAGATAACCCCTGGCGCCCTTACGAATAACATTTTTCACATAGCTGGAATCATCGAAACTGCTGAATGCGATAATATTTACTTTCGGCTGCTGCTGCAATATCTGCCTGCATAACTCGATACCGCTGATTTCGGGCATCTGGATGTCCATGAGCAACACATCGGGCGCGGTCGTCTGTAAATACCCTAACAGCTCCCTCCCGCTTTGCGTCGTGTAGGTTATTTGCAGTCGGTCGGAAGTCGAAAGCATCGCCACCAGGCCGTCTATCACCACTTCATGGTCGTCGATTATGGCCACGTCTATCTTTTTCATACGGCTATTTCCCTTTTTATATTCAATACCTCAAATTCCAGGTAAGCCGCAAAACCGTTCTCCTCCGATTCCCTGATGTCGATCTTCCCATTCATGGCTTTTATCCGGCTCTGGAGGCTGTGTAATCCCATTCCGTCCGGCGTGTCAGCCCCCGTCGCCAGGCCTACGCCATTGTCTTCAATAGAGATCGAAAGGAGGTCGTCCTGCTGGGTTAGTTGCACCATGCCGTGGGTAGCCTTTGAATGTTTCATTACATTATTGAGTAATTCCTGGACTATGCGGTACACCGACAATTCGAAGCTATCCGCAAAACGGTCGATCTCTCCCCAGGAGTCATACTGGATTTTCAGCCCTCTGCTATTGCTGACCCGCTCACAATATCGGCCCAGCGCAATGTCCAATCCGTGCCGCAGCAGTACTTCGGGCATCAGGTTATGCGAGGTTTTCCGGATTTCCTCGGTGGCTTCGTTCAAAAGATTCATCCCCTGCCGGTAACCCTCTTCCTGCAAAAGCCCGTCGACCGATTCGGTGCTGCTCAGATGCATTTTCACCGCAGCCAGCATGCCTGCCACACCATCGTGCAAGTCTTTCGCAATGCGGCTGCGCTCCTTTTCTTCTCCCTCCATGAGTGCCTGCAACAGTTGCAGCTCCTTCTGCTGCTGGATCGACTGTAATTCCCTGATATGCGAAAGCTTTTTATACCTTGATTGTAAATAAAGCAGGATCGCCGCCAACGATACTAAAACAAAAGCACCCAAAGCGTAGTAGATATAACTGCGGGTCTTCTGAAGCTGCAGATCCTTTTGGGCCAACTGCAATTTGTTTTGAGACAGAACTTTCTCCTTTTCGGCCGTTTGGTATTTCACTTCCAGTTCTGCGGCATTTTTCTTGATTTTTTCGTTGCTGGCACTGTCGCGGTAAACGATGTATTTTTTAAAGTAATCCAAAGCCTGCCCGTTATCGTTGAGGTGTTCGTGCGCCTCCGACAGGCCCTTGTAAATGTCGTCGAGCTGGATCACCACGTCCTTTTCCTTACCCAGTTGCAAAGCCCTGTTGTAGTACCGGATGCTTTCCCGGAAGTTCCGTGCCAGGCGATAACCATCGGCAAGTCCCATGGTGCCGATCAACTGGTACTGCACGTCGTTGTTGGCAGTGGCATATTGCAGCACCTGCCGGGCGTGTTCGATGCATAGACCAGCCTTGCCCCATTTGCGGTACAGCTCGGCCATGCTGTTATGGGCAACGCATAAAGTGTAGTCATTCCCACGCAAAGTAGCCAGCCGGACGGCCTCGCTGGCATTTGTTAGTGCCTCGGGAAATTTTCCCTGCGAGGACAGGCAGTTCGTCATTCCGTACAGCGTCTCCACCAGCGTCGACGTATCTTTGGCCTGCATAGCCGTCTTAGCGCCTTTTTGAAAATACATCAATCCCTTATCGTACTCGTCAAGGTTGAAAAACAGCACACCCATAGCACTATACGCGTTCGCGAGAATGTTCTGGTATTTCGTATTTTGCAAAAGTTGGATCGCCTTCGAAATCCGGTTGACTTTTTCATCAATTTTACCGAGCCTTTCTGCTATCGCACCGATATTCAAATGGCTGTACGCTTCCATATCAACCCGGTCGGTTTTCTTTAGATACACGGTAGCCGAATCAAAATTCCGCATTGCTTCCACATCATTTGCCGCTTTGGCATTCATATATCCCCGGTTGAACCAAACCATCCCCGACCAATAGGGATAATTCAATTTTTTACTGAGGCGCATCAGTTCATCATACAAGCGTGCCGCCTTCTTTTTGTCGGAATCTACAAAGCTGAATGCATAATTGGCCAGCCGGATCACTTTGGCCGAATCGTCTTTGGCTGAAAGAATTTTTACTTCTTCAGTATCCTGGGCAGCTGTCGCATGCGCGATCCATAAAAAAGCAAAAAATAAAGCAGAGATTTTATTCATCATGAAGGGCCGGTTATCATCACCCAAAGTTAGTTTTCCTGGCCTGATTTTCAACGCGTGGTATAGAGCCGCAGATTCGGGACGCTGCAAACATGATGCTCCCGCGTTTTGGCCGCCATACCTGAACAGGTTTGCAAGGTGCTTTCCAAAACCTGTTCGACCGGTTGCGGAATGTTATTATTTTTTTTTCCTTCCAATGCCCTCTTCCATCGTCGAGCAAAGTACATTCAAAGCGACACAAAATGAGAGAAAGCTCAATCCAAACGTATTCATAGAACATCGATAACTAAAATGCTAATAACCATTACAGTTTAATGAATTCCACGCGGCGGTTTTGCGCCTTGCCTTCTTTCGTCGCATTGTCGGCAACGGGTTTTGCTTCGCCCATTCCTCTCGTTTCCATTCTGGAAGCGTCTATCTTATGTATACCTGCGAGCGCATTTTTTACAGCATTTGCCCGGCGCTGGGACAGGTCCAGGTTCTTTGCATCTTCCCCATCGCTATCCGTGTAGCCGTCAATCCTCACCCTTACCTGCGCATTCTCTTGCATTACCGAGGCTATTTGTTTCAGCACGCCGGCGCTTTCCGGTTTTATATGATCGGAATTGGAATCGAACAGGATTCCGTTTGTTACCAGTTTGCCTTCCGTGATGAGCTTGCTACGCATATCGGCCGCGCCTTCCGATACCAGGATATTTGAAACGAATACGCCCACATTATCCTCCTGGTTATTGTCAGCCATTAAAAAACCCAGGTGGTTGAAGGCCGTTTGCGGGGCTATCGCCTGCGGTATGTCATATACTTTTTCCTCATTGATCCAGCAGCGCAACCGCTGCTTCTGCACCCATATCGCCACATGAAAGGGCTTTCGGTAATTGTTACTGAATTTCCTCAGATCTTTATTGCCGCCCTCGAAATACATGTCGCGTTTGCTATAACTCTGCACATAAATCGAAGAACGGTCCTCATAAGCCGGCTGGACGATCAGACTTATTTTGCTCACCTCGTTTCCGCCCTGGGCAAAAAGCCGGGCACTTTCCTGGCCGGGCGCCAATTGCAATAGCTGCCATTCAAATCCGGGAAACATAGACCCGAAATCCTGTTCATCGCTACCCATGTAAGTGAGCAGCATATCAAATTCAACCGTGAAATTATCCGGCAATTTCTTAATCTCCGGGGAGACAAACTCCCCAATAAACATGCGCATCCATTTGCCTGGCAAACCGTCAATAGAAACTGCCTCGCCCCGGTTGTTGGTAGCCCAATGCATAGGAAACTCACCGATAACATCCTGCGAGAAATCCTCCGCATATATGACATGCTCGCCGCGCACGAAATCATAGGAAGAATAACTTTTGAAGGCATCTCCCGCGGATACCGGATGCGCGGTTTCATTTTTGCCGCCTTTACCGGGTTCTTTCTTTTCGGGTTTTTGTGTGATCGCTTCCTCCGCCTTGTCGATGGCGCGGTCCATCGCCTGATCAGCCCGCTGTTCGGCGCGGTACCTCGCTTTGTCGTGAAATCTGTCCAGAACTGCCTGACACCGGCCGCCGGTAGCAGAGAGAAGAATAATAGAGCATAAAACAAGGGTATTTTTCATAGCTATTTGTGATTTGATGCTACAAAGTAACTTCATCTCACCAGCCGATTTGTGCGAGGCAATACTGATATTTAAAGATACGTAGAAGTACGTACGTCGGCTATTTTTTAGCGATTCATGCCAGTTATCACATTCTCCATTGGCTTCCCGTTCGAAACCGGATTTTAACGTAATTTAACTGGCAACGGGCCTGGCCGGCTTACTTTCAGAAGGTAACCAAATCAGGGGGCGTATATACATAACTGTCAGGCATCCAACCCGGTGCCGCCGGCTGCTCCGGACATTTCCGAGAAGCTCAGGCAGGTTAAGTAATATTAAATCACTGAAATACAGCGCGTAGCTGATAGACAATAATGCCGTTAACCGGCATTCGAAAACATACAACTTCCGGATCGGATTGGAAGTGTATGGGGCTCGCCTCCCTTTTTGAAGCGAACACCATCTAACATACTGAAAAACAATCAATATCACCGATATTACACTGAATCGGCAGAGATAAATCACAAGAAATTGCAATTTTAACGGGCGCATTGTAGTATCAAAATGACAATGAACAGTAAATTGCATAGTTAAAATCTCTCTTAACCGAATTTAACTTTCCTTAAACTAAATGCGAAACACATTTACCTCCTCTCCCAGCCGTATGGGCTGGCTGTGCCGGCTTCTATGCGCGGCACTTGTGGTTATGGCAACCACGGGATACGGCGGCACAGCCCTCCCGTCCCTTTCGCCGGGTGTCCCACTTAACCGGGTATTCTCCACCGCCGACAAACCCGTAAAGGGAACCATCAAAGACGAAGCCGGAAACACCCTCGCGGGCGTCAGCGTCGTTGAAAAAGGAACAACGAACGGTACTATTACCGATCAGGATGGAAAATATAGCCTGACCGTTCAGGGTGAAGGCGCCGTTCTTTCCGTTTCTTTTATCGGTTTTGTTCCCAAAGAAGTCACCGTAGGCAACCAAAGCACAATCGATCTGGTGATGTCGCAGGATATCAAGCAGCTTAGTGAGGTAGTGGTTACCGCACTCGGGGTTAAGCGTGAAGAAAAATCCCTGGGTTACTCGGTACAAAAGGTAAGCGGAGCTGCCATTCAGACTGTTAAGGGTACCAACCTGGCTACATCCTTAACCGGAAAAATCTCGGGGCTTTGGGTTAAAAACAGTACGGAATTCAACGAGGCACCTACGCTCGATCTCCGTGGTGAAACCCCTTTGCTCGTCATCGACGGTGTACCTTATGTGAATATCTCCCTGAAAAACCTCAACCAGGACGATATTGAAAGCATTGATGTGCTGAAAGGTCCCACAGCGGCTGCTTTATACGGTTCGAGAGGCGGCAGCGGGGCGGTTATCGTCACCACCAAACGCGGCGCTGCCGGTAAAGGTCTCTCCGTCACGGTGAACAGCAACAACATGTTCAATGCGGGCTTTTTGATGCTGCCGAAAGTCCAGCACTCTTACAGCGCCGGACTAGGTAGTGCATACAGCCCGACCGACTATATCTGGGGGGCCAAACTGGATAACGGCACCATGGCCAACCAATGGAACCCTATTACCAAACAAATGGAAGTGTCGGAACTGCGGTCGGTAGGAAAGAACAATTTCCGGGACTTTCTCGTACCTGGTCTGATTTCCAACAATAACGTCAGCATTACACAGACCGGCGAGAATGGCAGTTTCCGTGTGTCGATGAGCCATATCTACAATAAGGGCCAGTATCCCAACCTCAAATCCAATACTACCAGTTTCAATGTGAGCGGCGAAATGAAGGTTGGCGATAAGTTCAGGCTGAACAGTCAGGTCGGGTACAACCGCATCACAGCTCCACAGATTGCAGGTTCAGGATACGACGCGCAGGGCTACATCTACAACATCCTGATCTGGATGGGGCCGGAATATGACCTGAGCCTGTACAAAAACAATTACTGGATCACACCCAATATAAAACAAAACTGGCACTACAATGCATGGTACGACAACCCATACATGATGGCTTACGAAAAGCTGAACGGTATTGAAGAGAACAAAATGAATGCCAGCTTCACCGCGACGCTGGATCTTTTTGAAGGCGCCAAAATACTGGTCCGCCCGGGATTTGACCTCTACCAAAACAATGAAACCCGCAGAAACCCGCCGGGAATCCTCTCCACCCGCGGTTGGGACGCTTCCGGATTGTATTCCATTGCCAAAAGAAACGGATACAGCTTTAACGGGGATGCTTTCTTTACCTACAATAAGACCTTCGGCAAATTAGGTATCGACGCCCTGGCAGGTGGTACGATCTTTAAATATGACAACAACTATCTTTACAGTGCAACCCGAAGCGGGTTGCTTATTCCAGGCTATTACTCGCTCAACAACTCCGTCGAAAGGCCGGATGTCAGCGTTGTAGATCCTAACACGGCTGCTACTAACCCCCGGTTCCGCAAACAGGTAAACAGTTTGTTGGGAAAAATCAGTTTGGCCTACAACAACACTTTCTTTCTGGACGTAACCGGCCGAAACGACTGGAGTTCGTCCATGCCTGCCAAAACCAACAGTTATTTCTATCCTTCGGTGGGTGCCAGCGTGGTGGTTAGTGAATTTTTCCAGTCTTTACCCGAATGGCTGGATTTCTGGAAAGTACGTGGATCCTGGACGCTGGCAAAATCCGATTTGGCCGTATACGCCACCAACAATACCTATTCCACCAGCACAGGCGTATGGAGCGGCCTCAACTCCGCAGCTTATCCCGGCACGATCATCAACGCAACAGATGTAGTGGCGGAAACCAACCGCACCTGGGAAATCGGGACGGCAGCTTACTTCTTAAAGAAACGCTTCAAGCTGGACATTGCTTACTTCAACAAGTATAATTACAACATTCAAACCAGCGCGGCGATATCGCAGGCTTCCGGATTTAACAGCACGCTGATCAACATCGATCAGACCTACGTTCGCAAGGGTATGGAAGTTTCTCTCGATGCGAACATCCTGAAAAAAGGGGACTGGCAATGGGATGCAACCGCCAACTGGTCGTACAATCACCGCTACTTTAAGGCGTTGGATCCGCAATATTCTGCTAAAAACAACTGGACAAAAGTGGGCGGACGCACGGACACCTACACTGGTGCTACCTGGCTGAGGGACTCACAAGGCAATCTGATTCACCAGGCTAATGGCCTTCCCCAGGCAAGTACGTACAGCAGCTTGTATGGCTACACCGATCCAAAATTCATTTGGGGGCTGGCAAACACCGTCCGTTACAAACGGTTTACGCTCACTGCTGCATTTGACGGCCGGATCGGCGGGTTCTTAAATAACTACACCTCTTACAAAATGTGGGACACCGGCGCACATCCTGACTCGGATAACGAATGGCGCTACGACGAGGTGGTGAACAAAAACAAGTCGTTTGTAGGAAAAGGCGTGGTGGTAACTTCCGGAAGCGCTACCTACGACAATATGGGAAATATCACCAGCGATACCCGCGAGTATGCGCCCAACACCACGAAGGTCTCCTATGAAACGTACGCCCGACGGTATGGTGACGGAACACGCGGTGTGACCAACGCTACTTTCTTCAAGCTACGCGAACTTTCCATTGGCTACTCGCTTCCACCGTCTTTTGCAAAATATGTGGGTGCCAAATCAGCTTCCATATCATTTACCGGACAAAACGTATGGATGTGGACCAAGGATTTCCGTTTTGCCGATCCTGACAAGGCCAACGACACGCAGCTTACTTCTCCTTCCGTACGCTACGTAGGTGGTAACATCCAACTCACTTTCTGACAACACAAATTGACCTATATCATGAAGAAATTCATTGCTAAATATATGCTCGCGGTTGGGGGTTTGCTTGCGTTGAACAGCTGCGCAGACTTCCAGGAGATCAACACCAATCCCAATGCGGCGACATCGGTGTCGCCCCAGATGCTGGCAACGAACCTGATTTTGAACATCACCTCCATCAGCTATCTGGACCCGGCGCTGCTTTCCAAAGCTATTAACCACACCGAATTCCCCAATTCACTGCAATACAACAATTTGGGAAAACAGGAATACAGCGGACTGGTCGTGCTCACAAACGTGCAGAAGATGATCGATCTGGCGCCCGAGGGCGCATTGAAGAACTCCTTTACCGGGCTCGGCAAGTTTGTACGCGCATGGAGGTTTTATGATCTGACCATGCGTCTGGGAGATATTCCCTATGCAGACGCTTTGCAGGGAGAAACAGGCACCATCCGCCCCACGTACTCTACGCAGAAAGAAGTGTTTCTGGGGATCCTGAAAGAGCTCGAAGAAGCAGATCAGGCATTCTCCCAGGGTACGACTTTCGCCGGTGATCCTATTTACAACGGCGATGTTACAAAATGGCGGAAAGTGGTTAACACTTTTGCATTGAAGGTGCTTCTGACGCTGTCGGCCAAAGAAAGTGATACCGATTTAAATATCAAGTCACGCTTCAATACGATTGTTACGACAAAACCCATCTTCGAAAGCTCGGCCGACAACTTCCAAAGGGTATATTCTGATGTAGCAGGGCAGCGCTATCCCTGGTATAAGTTAAACAACCAGGGGCTTATCTACCCGGTGATGTCTACGATGATTGTAGATAAACTAAAAGAGCTGGAAGACTACCGGCTATTCTATTATGCTGCACCCTCGCCCGTTAAGGTGGCAGCTGGTATAAGCCCCTCGAGTTACGATGCCTACCGGGCAGTCAACCCTTCGGCGGTTTACTCGGACCTTACCGCGGTGGCGTCGTCGAAAGATTATTCCAACCTGAATGCCCGCTATTCCGAATTGGCCAACTCGGAGCCGATTTACCTGATCAGCTATTCAGTTTTGCAGTTTATGCTGGCAGAAGCTTCATTAAGAGGGTGGATCAACGGCACACCTGCGAGTACCTATTATGAAAATGCGATCCGCACGGGAATGCAGTTTGTAGCAAACAACACTCCCGACAATGCTGATTTCCACCATAACCGCAAAATCACTGCCGATTATATCACGGCCTACCTGGCCTCACCTAAGGTAAAATTGTCGGGTACTCCCGAGCAGCAGCTTGAGAAAATCATTACCCAACGGTATCTGGGAACTTTCCTTCAAGCCGGGTTTGACGGATATTTTGAAAACCGCCGCACCGGCTATCCGGTCTTCCCGGTTAATCCACTGTCCAATAACAATACCGACAAGGATAAAATACCCGTTAGGTGGATGTACCCGGACACCGAGATCAACTACAATTACGATAACCTGACAAAGGCGATTCAATCGCAATACGGCGGTAACGACGACTACAACCAGAAGATGTGGTTACTTAAATAGTCAGGCAGGCATATAAATCAAAAAGCTCTCGCAATGAATAATGCCCTCTGAAAGCATCTAACTTTCAGGGGGCATTGTTCATTCAGGCCTGTCCGCGAAGCATGGCTGGCCTCAAAGCATCTGGTCCAGATCTGTCCGTGCCGGGCCGGTGAGTACATGCCCGCGGCAATCGTACCGCGCGCCATGACAAGGGCAATCCCAGCTTTTCTCTGTGCTATTCCATTGCACAATGCATTTCGCGTGCGGACACACGGGATCGAGCACGTGGACTTCCCCCCCAGGATCACGGTAGACCGCCAGCTTCTCGCCTTCAAGCTCGATAATCCTGCCCTCATCGGGACTGACATCCGCAAGTGAATCGATATGGGCAATGCCCCAACGATCGACAATGAAACGTTTTACGACGTCAGCATTTTCTTTCACTACTTCCGCAAATCCCGCAACCGGTTTTACCCGTGCCGGATCGAACAGCGCCTTGTATTTGCTTTCACCGGTCATAATGAGATCGCTCAACACCAGCGCGGCAGCTGTACCGAGGATCATCCCGTTGCCGTTGTAGCCCGTGGCCGCATAGATACCGTCCGGGGCACCCGGAAGGTGCCCGATGTAAGGGAGGCCGTCGGCTGGCACATAATATTGGGCTGACCATCGGTAGGCGACCTGCTCTACGTTATAATACTTACGGGTATAGGCTTCCAGGTCTGCGAAAGCCTGTTCCGGATCATTGTGGCCGGTTTTATGGTCGTGGCCGCCCGCAATAAGGTATGGCTGTCCTTCGATCGTATGTGTTCTGAAATAATGATAAGGATCCTGCGAATCATACACCAGGGCGTCCGGGTAGGCCTCGTCTGCCAGTGTAGCCGCGATAACATAACTGCGGTAAGGTGCATTCCGGAAATGCAGCACGTTGATACCGCCGGGCGGGATATGCGTTGCGTACACTACCCGCTTCGCGCGGATGCGGTGGTGATCCGAGATCGCCGTATAATATCCGTCACCAGTTTCCACTTCCCGAATGCAGGCATTCTCCACAACCATTCCGCCGGATTTCCTGAATTCGTTCAGCAGGCCGCCGATGTATTTCAAGGGATGAAACTGCGCCTGCCCCTCGAATACAATGGCTTTCAGGTAGGGTACCGGCGTGGGTACATCGTCTGCGAGCGCCACTTTCACGCCTGCGCGCAACGCACTTTCATACAGATCGTCGAGCTCCCTGACCTCTTTTTCCGTCTCGGCATAAACATACCCCGGCCGCCATTCCAGGTCGCAGTCGATCCGATAGGTATCGACAAAGTGCCGAATCAGTTCCACGGCGTCACGGATCGATTCGGCGAACAGCGGGGCAGCATCCGTCCCGAATGCCTGTTCCACCTCGGCATAGGTAGTGTCTGCAAATGTGTTTATATGGGCCGAGGTGCCACCCGTTGTACCAAAACCCGCGTGATGGGCATCCGCAATGACACACCGATTTCCCGCCTGTTGCAGGAGCAATGCGGTGGTCAGCCCGGTTATGCCTGCACCGACGACGATCACATCGTAAACGTCGGTCTCCGGGAACGTCGTCCCCTCGTTTTTCAACGTAAGATGCCTGTTCCATAAGCTGGCATTTTGCCCGTCCCGCTCCCATTCAGAGGCGTCGGGCACAATATCAGTTTTTGAAGTGTATTTAGTCTTTTCCATGATCGTTCTGATTTCCAGTGCCGTCTTTTGGCTAAAACCGTACCAGGGCCCAATGCGTCTTTTAAAAACGAGGAAAGTTGCCCAGGCCGCGGTTTTACCCAAAATCATACCACGTGTTTTTCTGCGGGAACGGATTTTGTTAAAACTACTCGATTAAAACACAGAAAATCATGGATAACCAAAAAGATAAAGCGACGCAGGATGCTGTCGCG
Source organism: Dyadobacter sp. BHUBP1 (assembly GCF_050587785.1). Taxonomy (NCBI): domain Bacteria; kingdom Pseudomonadati; phylum Bacteroidota; class Cytophagia; order Cytophagales; family Spirosomataceae; genus Dyadobacter; species Dyadobacter sp. BHUBP1. The sequence goes on along the minus strand of NZ_JBOBIH010000004.1, from coordinate 220,596 downwards.
GAAGCACTTAGAAACGGCAGAAATGCCAACGACAATTTCAACGAAGGAAATGTGGACGACTACGGCACAGCGTCACAGGAGGAAATCCAGGAACGGAATGAAATTAAAGGCGGCGCGGGCCAGCACGGGACAGGAAGGAATGCCAACGACAATTTCAACGAAACCAGATCCTATCCGCAGGACCAATCACAGGTTATCTTTACCGATCTGCAAGGCATCAGACGCCGGGGTATTTACAAAAAGGCCCAGGGCTTTCAGGAGATCAGTGAAACAGAAGTTCCGCTCGAACAACAGTCCTTCTTCCCGGAGGACGATGTGGCCGGGTGGGAATATGAACCGGAAAGCCAGTCAGAATAGCACGCGCCCGGCGTAGACCAGCACCAATGTTCTCATTTAAGTCACATCGTTCACATTTGAGAACACTTTGACGCCGGGGCCGTCGATGCTCCAAGTTTTGTCCGATTTCGCTCCCTCATTTCCCTGTGAATCAAGTATGAGGTGCCAATTTGGTCCTTCGGGCAGCGAGAAAGCCAGTTTTTCGTCGGAAAAATTAATATAACAATACAGCATTGCCCGCTCGTCACGGCTGCTCCGTTTCAGGAGTAATACCCTGTCGCTCAGCACGTCCACTGCGACGCCGTCCTTATCGAGATTGCGTAATGCGGCATGTGTTTGCCGCAACGTGATGAGGGTTTTGGTCCAGACGAGCAAATCAGCGTATCGGCCTTCGGTACGCTTTTCCCAATGTATTTTAGAATGCAGAAAAGTCTCCTCGTCCTGTGGATTACGAGGTTTCTGTCCATCCCCAAAATCTTTGAAATCGCTTTCCCGTCCTTCGATAACGGCCTGGATCAGGTCAGGATCGGTGTGGCTTACAAAGAAGAAAAAGGGCGTATCCTCCCCATATTCCTCCCCCATAAAGAGCATTGGCACGTAGGGCGAAAGCATTAATGCGGCCATCGCCACTTTCTGCCTGGCTATGCTCACGAGCTGGCTGAGCCGCTCCCCGCCGGCACGGTTTCCGGCCTGATCGTGATTCAGATTGAAAGCAACGAACGAAGCGCCCGGAATGCCTGCCGAGGAGGCCCCGTGTTTCCTCTTCCTGAATTTCACGTAACCGCCGCTATGTACAAAACCATCTTTGTAAGCTTTGGCAAGCTGTTCGATAGTCCCGAAATCGACATAGCGCTCACGGCCTTTCTCATCGAGCAGTACGTAAAGTGCGTGGTGGAAATCGTCCAGCCATTGGGCATCGAACCCCATGCCGCCGATTTGGACGGGTTTGATCACACGCGGGCTGTTCAGATCGGATTCGGCAATGAGGTAAAGACTACGACCGCTGTATTGCTGATGTGTACGGAGTTTTTCATGCACGAGTTCCCAGAAACTGAATGCCCCCTTGTCGAAAACTTCATGGATGGCGTCCAGCCGAAGCCCGTCCAGGTGGTAGTATTCCGACCAGAATACGATCAGGTCCGAAAAATAGTCCCGCACACCGTCCGACCATTCGCCGTCGAGATTGATCGCCTTGCCCCAGGGCGTTGCGTATTTATCGGTAAAATAAGGCCCGAAATGGCCCAGGTAGTTACCCTCGGGGCCGATGTGGTTAATGACGATATCTAGAAAAACGGAGATACCAACCCCATGGGCGGCATCTACCAGCGCTTTCAGTTGATCGGGCCCGCCGTACGCACTGTGAACGGAATAGGGAAATACGCCGTCGTAGCCCCAATTCCGGTTGCCTGGAAATTCTGAAACGGGCATTAACTCAATGCCATTGACGCCCAGTTCTGCCAGCGCTGCCAGCCGGGGGATTATCGCCTCGAACGTTCCTTCCGGCGTAAACGTGCCGACATGCAACTCGTACAAAATGAGGTCTTCGAATGCGCGGCCCCGCCATTCACCGTCCGTCCACCGGAAAGCAGTGTGATCTACAAACTGTGAATATCCATGCACACCTTCGGGCTGAAAATGCGAGGCAGGATCAGGAAAAGGCCCCTGTTCGTCCGGTTCATATTGATAACGCCACGGCCCGTCCTGCCAGGGTAATGTCAGATTGAAATACCCGTCGTCATCCGGCTCCATTCGGAAAGTTGCAGGTTCGGCTTGCCGACAAATCAGGTTCATTTGCCTGGTTTGCGGGGCCCATACCCTGAACCTGACTTGCTCGCCGTCCCTGTATGTCCCTCCTTTGAAATTAATCATAATATAAAATGTTAAACACCTGCCCCCTCAGGATTTCCGGCCTGAAAAAAACTTATGCCATGTCACCGCCCGTACAGGCGTGATTTTGGAAGGGCTGCCAACTATTTCAAAAAGACAGGACAATGGAACATACAACGGCGATACTTTCACTGGAACCGGCCTTCGGACAACACAAGTGGTGGCAACACGGTATTATTTATCAGGTATACCCCAGGTCTTTTCAGGATTCCAACGACGACGGCATCGGCGACCTGAAAGGTATTACCACGCGGCTCGACTACTTGCAGTGGCTTGGGATCGACTGTGTGTGGCTCTCCCCGATCTTCCCCTCGCCGATGGCCGATTTCGGGTACGACATTTCCGATTATCGCGGCATTCACCCGCTTTTCGGAAGCATGGAGGATTTCGACGAACTCCTGAACGAGGTGCACCGGCGGGGTATGAAGCTGCTGCTCGATCTCGTACCCAATCATACCTCCGACCAGCACCCTTGGTTTCAGGAAAGCCGCTCATCGAGGGATAATCCCAAACGGGACTGGTACATCTGGCATGACGGCAAGGAAGACGGTTCGGTACCGAACAACTGGCTCAGCGTATTCGGCGGGTCGGCCTGGGAATGGGACGCGCACACCGGGCAGTATTACTATCATGCATTTCTAAAAGAACAGCCCGATCTCAACTGGCGCAATCCGGAAGTGCAGCAAGCGATGCTCGATGTCATGCGGTTTTGGCTCGACAAAGGGGTCGACGGATTCAGGGTGGACGTTATGTGGCACATGATCAAGGACAGCCAGCTGCGCGACAATCCGCCGGTACCCAATGCGCCGGGTAATACTGCCCATCCGCTGTACAACGATTATCTCCCCGTTTATTCGACTGACCAGCCCGAGGTGCACCAGATTGTACGCATGATGCGTGAGCTCACGGACGCCTACGACGACCGGGTGCTCATCGGGGAGATCTATTTACCGATACCTAAACTGGTAACCTACTACGGCCCGGACAATACGGGCGCACACCTCCCATTTAATTTCCAGCTCTTGACCCTGCCCTGGAATTCTCAGGAAATCGCGAGCGCGATCGACGCCTACGAAGGTGCGCTGCCCGTCGGAAGCTGGCCCAACTGGGTATTGAGCAACCACGACAAACCCCGGATCGCCAGCCGCGTGGGATTGTCGCAAGCCAGAATCGCGGCGATGCTGCTGCTCACGCTCCGCGGCACGCCCACCATTTATTATGGCGATGAGATAGGAATGACCGACGTGCCCATCCCCGTCGACGAAATCGTGGATCCGCAAGGACTGAATATGCCCGACCTGAATATCAGCCGCGATCCTTCGCGGACACCGATGCAATGGAGCGCGGAAATCAATGCCGGCTTTTCTGCCCGGAAGCCCTGGCTCCGACTACCCTACAATGCGGCGAGAGTGAATGTTGAGAAACAAAAAAACGACGCGCACTCCATGCTGTCGTTCTACCGCAGGCTGATCGACATTCGCAGAAAAAGTGCGGCACTAAGCGTGGGGAGTTACAGCCCGGTTTACTCAGATGGACAGCTCATCTCCTATCTCAGGCAGGAGCACGATGAGACATTCCTGATCATCCTCAACCTGAGTCACCGCCCGGCCTATTTCCGTCCGCAAAATACCACCTACAAGGGCATTATAAAGCTCAGTACTGAAGAAGAACGCGTAGGAATGCATGTCGCAGACGTGATCACCCTGGCAGGGGATGAAGGTATTGTAATACAAATTGATGATTGAGCAACAAGTGTAGGCATCAGGAAGCTTCGGGAAACTAATGAAACAGGAACCCGAAGCTCTACTTCGCCTTAGTTTTTGCCAGGTTGAGGTGCAGCGTCAAACAGTGCCTTGGCCATTTCCAAATGATGTTTCAATGCGGAGATCTTAGAATCCGCCCATTTCTTAAGGTCGGGATCCTGGCCTTTATTGGATTCGCTCTGAAAAAGGCCGATCGTCTCTTCGTGAGACGCAATCATGATGTTCATATAGAGCATGTCAAATTTCTCACCGCTCTCCGCCGCGAGGCTGTCGTAAATCTGCTGTTTGGCAGTACTCAACCGGGTCGGGACCGATATCTGTTTTTTACGGGCAAGTGCTTTCAGTTCGTCATTGATCTTGCCATGGTCCGAAATCATCGTTTCTGCGAAGTCTTTACATTTGGGCATTGTCGCCCTTTTTTGGGCCAGCTCTCCCAACTTTACTTCCAGCATCCCACCGTCGGCAGCGGAATACACAAAGGCTTTATCGGCAGCATCTTGTTTAAAACGGTCTGAAAACGCCAGAAGGGCGGCCAGCAATATACACATCAGTAGTAGTAAACCCGCTTTCATAGGATTGTTGATCAAGTGAAAAAAGAGCAGCATGCTAACAAAACCATGCCAATGTGATACCGAAACCCGAGCCGCTTTTTGAAGGAAATGCCTGCGTCACATGCAAGCCGGAGCTCAGCACGTGGCACAGCTTTTTACCAGCGCCGCAAATGTCGATTTGAGAATCAAATCCATTACACATATATCAACCACACAATGGAACGTCGCATTGAAAACGAACTACTTGAATCTGCCGGTGAGCAGGAAATAAAAACACTTCCCGGCAAACCTTATCCCCTGGGCGCAACCTGGGATGGCCATGGAGTCAACTTTGCAGTTTTCTCCGAGAATGCGCATAGCATCGAACTGTGCCTTTTTAAGCCAGAAAACGAGGGAGAGGAGTACATTAAGATCAAAATTGAGGAAGTAACACACCATGTCTGGCATGTATATGTTCCAGGCCTCGGCCCCGGACAGCTTTACGGCTACCGAGCCCACGGGCCCTACGATCCCGGAAAGGGACACCGGTTTAATCCCAACAAATTACTGCTCGATCCCTACGCGAGAGCGATCCATGGCAATGTCAAATGGGATCCCGCGGTGTTCGGCTACCAGATCGGAAGTGCCGAGGAGGACCTCAGCTTCAATGACAGCGATAGTGCAGGTTTCATGCCGAAGTCGGTGGTGATCCATTCCGACTTCGATTGGCAAGGCGACGCACCTCTGAACATTCCCTATCATAATACCGTCATTTATGAAGTCCATGTAAAAGGCTTTACCAAACTCCGGGACCAAATTCCGGAAAACATCCGCGGCACCTATGCGGCCATTGCCCATCCGGCGTCCATTGAATATTTGAAACAGCTTGGCGTCACCGCCATTGAACTGATGCCCATTCACCATTTCGTGGCGGACCAACACCTGATCGAAAAGGGGCTTACCAATTACTGGGGTTATAACACCCTCGGTTTTTTTGCGCCGGACATCCGGTACAGCAGCCACCGCGAGCCGGGAGCACAGGTCAACGAATTTAAGGAAATGGTGCGCGAACTCCACAAGGCCGGCATCGAGGTAATTCTGGATGTGGTATACAACCATACAGCGGAAGGCAACCATTTCGGCCCCACCTTTTCATTCAAGGGATTGGACAACGCTTCCTATTACCGGCTGGTACAGGACAACCCACGGTACTATATGGATTACACCGGTACCGGCAATACACTCAACGTCCAGCTTCCCAATGTACTGGCGCTCATCATGGATAGCCTTCGCTACTGGATAACCGAAATGCACGTGGACGGCTTCCGGTTCGACCTGGCCGCCACGTTGGCCCGTACGCTGCATGAGACCGATACCCTCAGTTCGTTCTTTAACATCATCCATCAGGACCCGGTGATTTCACAAGTCAAACTGATCGCCGAGCCATGGGACATTAACGAAGACGGCTACATGGTGGGCAAGTTTCCTGTGGGCTGGGCGGAGTGGAACGGGATTTACCGTGATCAGATCCGCGACTTCTGGCGTGGGCAAGATGTCGAAATGACCGCATTTGCGCGGCGTTTTACAGGTAGCCCGGACCTCTACAAAAGCGATTATCGTAGGCCTACGGCCAGTATCAACTTCATCACAGCTCACGATGGTTTCACGCTCAATGATCTGGTAAGCTACGACCAAAAGCACAACGAAGCCAACGGCGATAATAATCAGGACGGCGATGAAAGCAATCATTCCTGGAATTGCGGCGCAGAAGGCCCCACGGACAATGCAGATATCAATTCACTCAGAAACAGGCAGAAACGAAATTTCCTTACCACCCTGCTGCTCTCCCAGGGAGTAGCGATGGTGGCCGCCGGTGACGAGTTGGGCAAGACCCAGCAGGGCAACAATAACGCCTATTGCCAGGATAATGAGATCTCCTGGCTCGACTGGGCCAATGCCGATCAGCAATTGCTGGAATTTACCCGGGCACTGATCCGGCTGTGTAACACCCACCCTACTTTCCGCCGCAGGCGCTGGTTCCAGGACCTGCCCGTTACAGGCACTGACGTGAAAGATATTATGTGGTTTTGGCCAAATGGGCAACAAATACCCGACCAGGAGTGGGAAGGTCACATCGCCCGGACCTTCGGGGTGTTTCTTAACGGCCAGGGGATCCGGTGCGTTGATCCGGATGGTAATAAAATTACGGACGACAACTTTTACATTATTTTCCATGCAGGAGACCAGCCAATGGATTTCATCCTACCTCCTGCGGAATGCGGCTCCGAATGGCACGTCGTAATTAATACGGCAGAGAATTTCGTCGGCGAATCTGATCAGACAATTCCATCCGGTGGAAAACTGAACGTCACCGACCGCTCGGTAGTTGCCTTGAGGTGTCTGTCGTCTCCCCCTCAAACCGATATGTAAACTATGGGCCCCTGGACGGGGCCCACATAGTTTACTTCCCTGTTTCCATATGGGCGGCATCGACGGGTTTGGATTCCGGCGAACCTTTTTGCCTTAAAAAAATCGACAGAATAACAATGGAAGCGACGGAAAGGAATTCACTTTGCCAGTTCTGAAAAGTCTCAAACCAGAAATCGGGTTCGCCCAGAAACTTGCTCAACGATTGTTCCGGCTGTCCGCGAAGGACCCTTTCCTCGTTGTGATCGGTATAGCTTCCGTACAAATGGCCCATCCAGCTTCCCAGAAATAGCAGGATAAAGGCTATCGATAGTGATTGCTGATACAGTCGCAATTGCCATCCCCCCCGCTTGACCGGCCCCGGCGCGTCTTTTTTGGAGGGGTCGGGCTCACGGTCGACTTCTTCCGGCTTGACGAGGTCTTTAGACTCGGCTGAACCAATCTGACGAAGTGAAATAGTCAGGACCACATACATGGCCATTTGAAGAAACTCGCTCTGAAAGTTTTCAAAGGTGGAAGAAAAAAAGTGACCGCTGGAAAGGTACTGTGTAAATGCAATCGGGCCCGCGCCTAGTTCATTTAATTCCTCATTATGCTGCTTCCAGCCAAGAAAGGCCTGTGCGACGAGAGCGACAATGAAAAATGAGAGGAAGACAATTGATAGTCCGTTTCTATAAAAAAAGTGTGGTTTATTTTTCGACATAGTTGTGATGGTTAAAGTCTGCCTTTTGAATTAGAAAAGTTATGCCAGCTTATTTACCACCCAATATCTCGTGTACAGGAAGAATGATCTGCTTAAGAGGCGTCGAAAAAATTTCTTCCGAACCTCTTTACCTTTGCAAGGTCAGAATAACGATAATAAATATACGTGACTCAGCTTTTACAGCATACACTGTAATCATCCGAATCACGTAACAACCATAATATCCCTTTACTCTTTTCAAAATTATACCTTTTCAAATAGAGCGGTATTGTAAATTGAGGCTATTCTTTTTGCCGGCCGATCTGTATGATAACGTAGGATGTTTGCAGGAACGCCCTCGGGAATAAACCGAATGTTTTCTTAAATGCATTGCTGAAATGTGCCTGATCAGTGAAGCCGAAATTCTCCACCGCCTCGCTAAGTGTCATTTTCCCCGAAGCCACTGCATAGATTGATTTTTTAAGACGTTGCCATATAATGTATTGCGTGAAAGGGAGACCAATCTGCTCGGTAAACAAATGTCTGAAACGATGAGAAGACAGGTGTGCCAGGTTCGCTACCTCCGACAGGTCGATGTTCTTGGAAAGATTTTGGCCAATAAAAGATATCACCCGTTCCATCCGATCATCCATGTTTCTCCCGGGCAACGCCGGAGTTTTTTGGACGAGCCGTGCAAAAAACTCACGAACACACTGCGCTACAATCACTTCCCCCATCGCTTCGAGCCCGCGCGGCAGGATTGCGTCAAGCTCCTCAACAGCAATCAGTTCCTCGACAAAGCACACCTTGCGCCCCGAAAGCAAAATCCTGAGATCATGGCCCCATCGGCTCGCAGGTTCGATGAGGCTGATAAACGTCACTGCCTTACCGGCATCCCAGGCATGCTGTACATTCCGATCGATGATAAAACCTTTAACAGCCTTGTAATGATGCCCATTGATCTCCGAATCAAAGGTATCACCCAAGGTAATAACAATCTTGAATCCATATCTGTTTTGCGTCTGTACAGAGTGGTCCGTTGTCTTGATAATATAAGAGATACTACAATCCTGCAATTCTCTGGATTGAGAATCCGCAGAAACAGATAATTTCATAAACGCGCTACCCCCGTTCTTTCAAAAAGTTTAAAAATATTGGGCGTGGTTCCGAGCTGAAACCGACAAGGTGAGCAAAGGGAGCGCTAAAATGGAACAAACGTAACTACGCCACAACCTTTTGAAAGAAGAAAAGCCCTGAAACTGTAAATATTAGCCCCAATTTACAAGTCTTCACTATTGGCAACAACTTCTTCAACGTGCGCATCGTCCTGGACAATAACCCTGCATTCAACTAAAAAAGTAGATGGGTTCAATCCGAAAATGCTTTTAAAAGTCTTATGGAAATGCGAAAGGTCTGTAAAGCGGTAATCGCGGCAAACCTTTGAAAGCGATTCACCCGACTCGATTACAGTTTTGAGTGTGCGCCGCAGCCGCTGCCACAAAATGTATCTGGATAAAGGAATTCCCACTTCGGCAGCAAACAAATGTCTTGTCCGATGAAACGAGAGGTTGGTAAGATCGAGGATTTCCTGATTTGTGATTTCACTCGTGAGATTTGCAGATACGTAGTCAATAACCCGCCTCACGCGCGGATCGATCAGGTTCGAATCCTGAATTTTCAGCCCCGTAATGAGAAACATCAGTTCGGATATGTACGGGATCAGATCGGTATCTTTTAAAAGTGCATGGTTTGGGGGAAGAATAACCCCAAGATCGTCCACATCCAGTATTTCTTCGAACCGTATAAAATCTTTATTACCAAGGATCGCCCTGATCCTGTTTCCCCACGGGCTTTGCGGCTCAATTAAGATATTCAGCACGGGCCCATCGGGAGAGATACATTTGTGCAGCGTACGGCCATTGACCACAAACCCTTTCATTGCCGCATAGTTAGATCCCCCCACCCGGCATTCGATCCGGTGATCAAGGCTCACAGCCACTTTGTAGCAATAGTGTTTGTGAATGCTGACACTTTTCGTGTTGGATATATATGGCAGGCAGACTTTCCAGAGCCTCTCCGATAAATCATCTGTTGTATACATAAGCTTATGATTAGGCTCAAATGCGTTGTACAGCAATTATTGTGCCCATCGGTGCAGGTTGTACGAAGAGGCTATTCTTTGCTGCTACGAAGTCTTTCTACATAGCTACGGCACACCTTTTGAGGCTTCCATGCACCATTACAGATAGAAATGCCCGGAGTCCAACGTGACCCGGTTGTGCTGAAACTCATAGAAAGGAAAAATGGAACCAATCAACCTGAACCACACCATAGTCAACATCGTATACTACACACAGCCGTTATGCCCTGTCAGCTGGCGAATGCAGCAGCATTGGCAGGAATTCACCAGCAAATTCAGCGAATTGATTAATGTCAGGTTCTGCCTGGCCACACGTGACGCCATGAGCCGCAGCCCGGAGGGACCAGGCGGTGAACCTTCTAACATCAGGGCCTGCCAGGCGGTGAAGGCAGTATCATTACAGTCGCAACGAGCAGCGGGCCTTTATATGAATGCCCTTCGCAAAGCCGCGTTCGTTGAAGGGAAAGACATTTCGCATACAGGCGTTTTGGTAGACCTGGCGCGGGAAATCAGCCGGGAAAATCACGGCATTCTGGATTTACAAAAATTTGGAAATGATTTCGACAGTCCGGCGACACGGCGTGCATTGCAAAAAGACGCACTGAAAATCCGCACGAACAAGATCGACAGCTGCCCTACCCTTACATTTACAGTGAATGGCCGGGGCCTCAAGGCGACAGGGTTTCTTACTTTTCCCCAAATGGCCGCAATGCTCAAAAAAGCTTTGACACCGGTGCCCTCGCCAGCAAGTAATTTGCAGGGGCTTTTTTAAGAATCCATAAATTTTTTACGATTCTGTAACTTTTCCGCCCGGCTCAGGCGAAATATTGGCTACGATGGTTGGAATTTTAATTTCCGGCTGTAAATTTACAACTGTAAAAAAACAATTGGAATGACGTATCTGAGCGCGATGCCGCAAGCGGCTACATCCTGGGAGGAGATTTGTTATCCGGTGGATTCGGTGTTACTGGCCGACATGCTGCCTGAGTATGACATTATCGCGACCGACCGGCAGCAGCTGATTGTAGGCACACCGCCCGGGCACAGGAAGACAATTTTCGGGATACAAAGCTCCGGCTACACGATTATTCCTAATGAAATGATCAGACAGGCTGTGGACAGCCTGTTCAGTCAATACGAACTCCAGATCAAGCACACCATTACCGGGGAGTTCAGCATCAGCATTATCCTTCCCGAGGAACTGCCCATCGGAGGGGAGCGCCTGAAACGAAGTATTATTGTTACCAATGGCTATAATGGCAAAACGCCTTTCAGCATACAGGGGCGCACGCTTGCTGCTGACACCGGCTTGCCAGGCGGAAGCATGTACAGGGCAGTATGCCAAAACGGGTTAATGGGCTGGGCGGATTCCTTCACAGAACTCTCCCACTACCAGGAATGGCTTCGCGGACAATTACCCGGCGCTTTCAAGGGACAGCAAAAGAAAAGCGGTTCTTCCAGCAGTCCGGAAGCTTTACCGCAATTGCGCAGACCCAAAGGAAACCGGAAAATAGATTTGGAAGTACTTCAGCAGCAGCTGACCGACCTGCTAAGCTCTGTAACACAGCAGAACCTTACGCTGACAGCGGCGGTGTATGAACGCTTTCAGAATAAATCCATGACCCGCAAAGAAGAGAATGTGCTGAGTAGTTTGCCGATCCCCGTTCAGTTGGCCCGGCAGGCCCGCGAGCGCCTGAGGATTGAGCAAAACCTGCTCGGAGTAACCCCCTCCTACTGGCTGATGTACAATGCCGTAAACTATGCACTTTTCAACGCCCGCAGCAGCCTTACACTCAACGACCGCTACAAGCTCGACGAAAAGGTATTTCATCAATTTGCGGCATTGGCCTTTAATTAACCCATATAAAATAAGAGAGGATAGTAGTGATTATCAATCGATTGGAATGTATGGATAACATGGGAATTTCACCGGCACTGGAAAAAATCCAGCAACTTTTCAGTACACATGGCCAGTTTCGCCAGCACGAAGCTGGCTTGCCGGGCCATCGGCCTGATATGTCCATCATAACAAACTTCATCCGCGAGAATGCGGTCGTCTTGGACGAAACGGGTACGATACAACGGCAAAGTCAGGTTGGAAACCGGACGGCGAACTCATATAAGATTGCTACCGAACGATTTTTGAGGATTCTGGCCCGGCTAACCAAAGCGAACGAGGGCCTGTCGCGGCAGGAAAGGATTTTCGTTTACCAATACTGGTCCGACCTCCAAAACACTTCTCCCGCCAATTAGCAAAGCGGGCATTTGCCATTCAGCACAAACACATAACGCTATCATTGCATGCAGTTCCATCGCAGCTCAATAAGAGTTGCAATGGACTGCAATCGGCTATTCCTGAACCCATTCATTTTGAAACCACTCCTTATACAACTAACCAACCCAAAAGCATCATGAGCAGCAACACAAGCCCTGTCATACTTGGAAAAAACGATTTTCGCCTTCTCAAGCAGTTTGCGAGCAACTTCTCGGATAGCCCCGCCGCCAGCGAAATGTCGCTTGCTTACGAGCTGAACCGTGCCATAGTCGTAGAAGACGATGAACTTCCCGAGGATAGCATCCGCCTCAATTCACAGGTAAAGGTTTTGGAATTGACCACGAACCGGGAAATGGAATTCAGTATCGTCATGCCCCATCTGGCGGACATTAAGCAGCAAAGAATATCCATCCTCACCCCGATGGGAGCCGCTTTGATCGGTCTTTGCAAGGGTGAAACCGTAGAATGGAAAATGCCCGCCGGGATCCGGAAGTTAAAGATCCTGGACGTCCGTTCTGCTTGAATGCGGGTGATTTAACCACCCGTCGGCAAGCCCGACAGCTTAATACATGGCGTACCAGGCGTCGTATCCCTGAAAGCCCGCTTGCGGGACATATACAAACAACTGTTTCAGTCTGAGCTTGTAGGTTACCTGCCCCAGTTTCGGGTCATTATCCTGATAAATGAAAGTGATGAATGATTGGCCCCCGGCTTTATTCACCTCTCTGGCGCCCGCCAGACTGGAATGTATCCTGGAATGGGCAGGGTCTATATAAGCGGATTTACCGGGAAAGACCATATCAAGCAGCGCCGGCGTATATTTTGAGGCGACAACCAACGTGCCTTTTTCCTCATTCCATTCGCAGGTCAGTCCCGAAGGGTAAGAAACCCTTTTAAACAAGGCGAAAGTTCTTGCCGGCCCTTCTATTTCAGTATTGGGAAATTCATCTCCGAGATAAAGTCCGATCGGGCCTTCTCCCCGATACGGGAAGGCAAGAAAGACTCTCTTCTGGTAAACTTTATAGAGCGTGTCTATTTCAAAAAGACTCACCGAGTCCTTGCCGACATATCGATAGGCCTGATCGACGTATAAAACTCCCAGGTTGACCGAATCCCTGTTCAACCTGGACGAAACTTCGACCGCCTGGACTTCCTTCTTCGAACAGGCTCCTGCCATGAATGCAGCAACCATAGCGACAATAACAAAACAGAATAGCTTTTTCATAGCCTGCGTCTCCATATTTCCTAATATTCTATTGGACACTTATTTCAATCCCAACCGTTGCGAGTTCCTACAGACCAGTGATTTACAACGCTATATCGGACCGGCTAAGATGGTCGTCTATGACGGCGTAAATGCAACTGAATGTCCATAAAATTAATGTAGAGTATAAGTAAATTATAATATATCTGTACTTACATCATAAAGTATCCGATATGTTACGATTTACCTGTGTCGCATTCCTGATGTTGGCCTGTGAATTTGCAACAGGTCAGGACAAAGTATCGCCCTTTGTTTCTGACATCACCTGCACCTTCGAATTGAAATTTTATCCCGATAGCACAAGCAACGTTTCCAAAACGGAGTCGTTTTTTCTGTTTATCAATGGGGAGCAATCCCTCTTCAAGAGCCAAAACAGGTATTTGCAGGATTCGGCCATCGCGGCAGCGAGCGATGGCGCAAACCGCCAAAACCTGGCTTCATTTCTACAACAGCACCGGACGGATTTCGATTTTAACATCGTCAAACACGGCTGCAACTCGATCCATACAACCGACAGGATTTACCACGATTACTTTTCATACGCCGAAACCGGGCGCCATTTGCAATGGACTTTAACACAAGACACCGCGAGGGTTGCCGGTTATCCGGTCCAGCGGGCCACAACGGAATTCGGCGGCAGAAAATGGGAGGCCTGGTTTACGGAGGCAGTGCCGGTTAGTGAAGGACCATACAAGTTTTGCGGACTGCCTGGCCTGATAATCCGTCTCACGGATTCAAAAAGACAGTACGACTTTGTTTTAAACGGCCTAAGGCAGTCGCGGCGCGAAATGCCTGACACGACGCCGTCGAAATTCGTCAAAACTGACAAACGGACATTTTTCAGAAAACGCGAAGCATACCGGGCAAACCCCATCGGCATAGCCGAACAATCCGGCGTGGTTTTCACATCGGGCCGAAGCGAAATAACCCAACGAGTGCAGCAGAAGATCAAATCCGACAACAACCCGATTGAGTTTTATACCAATTGAAGATTGGAATAACCCAGCGAATCATCTTAGCCCTCGTTCTCTTCATCCAGATCGGGAGCAGCCAATCCCATGCCCAAACTATCATATCGGGCAAGGTGACAGACGAGCGCGGCACAGCTATTCCAAATGCAAACATCGCGATCGTTAACAAAAACAATACGATATCCGCATTCACATTCAGCGCCAATGACGGGAGTTTTACATTGAAAATAGCCCTCACCGCCGACACGCTTATTCTAAAAGCAACACGTCTGGGATTCGAAGTGGGAGTGTTCCTGCTTTCCAACAAAACGCAGTCCGTACTGCTGGTCTTAAAGGAAAGCGCATTAAAACTGCAAGAACTAACGGTTAAAGCGCCCCCGATCATTTTACGAAAAGATACGATCGATTACCCGATAAGCGCTTTCAAGGCCGAAGGCGACCGGACGATTGCAGATGTTATCAAACGCATGCCAGGCATCGAGATCAAGGAAAACGGACAGATACTCTACCAGGGAAACCCGATCGGGAAATATTACATCAACGGCCTGGATTTGCTCGAAGGCAGATACAATCTTGCCAACGAGAACCTGCCGGCCGACGCCGTCAGGAAAGTGCAGGTGATGGAAAACGACCAGCCGATCAAAATTTTGAAATCAAAAGTATATTCGGAGAAGGCCTCACTCAACATTCAGCTCAAAAAGATCACGACAACCGGAAGCGCAAAAGCCGGCGTCGGGTTGAGCCCCGTTTTGTGGGACGTAAACGTCACTCCTATGGTATTCAATCGAAACTTCCAGTCGATAGCGAGCGTACAAAGCAATAATGCCGGGACGGACCTTTCCAGACAGCAGGATGTCCTCACCCAATCGCCGCAAGTAAGGGGCCCGGCTCCGGTACTGAGCATTCAGTCGCTGAGTACGCCCAATATCAGCCCCGACCGGTGGCTCGACAACACATCTCACCTCGGCTCATTAAACCTGATCAAAAAAAACAGGAACCAAACCGAGCTGAAATTGAGCATAGGAATACGGGACGAAGTGCAGTTCCAAACCGGAAAAAACTATACACGACTGCTAACGCCCGGCGAAACCGTCGAGATCGACGAACGGATCACGAACCGCTCCGATTCAAAGGCGCTGAATACCCATCTGATCATTGAAAAGAACACCGAACAGCTGTTTTTGAAAAATAATATCAGCGGGCAATTCGGACAAATCGACGGTGCTGGTAAACTAAGCCGTAACCTGCTTCCAACGGATCAGAATTTGGCAAGCAAACAAACCCAACTGCAAAACAACCTTACCCTCATTACACATGCGGGCAAGCAGCTATTAAACATCAACTCGCAAACAATTTACAACCGGCGACCGGAAACGCTGACCGTTCGCCCCGGCGTTTTTCAGGACCTGTTTAATGCAGGTAAAAGTTTTCAATCCATTTCTCAAAATCTACTTACCACCGAATTGGATACGAGAAATTCGATCAGCTTTACCAGGCAATTTTCACGAATCGCATTCACGCCGTTAGCAGGTTTGAACTTCCAAAACCATCAATTCGAAAGCGTTATAAACACCACGGCCAGCGACAGCACACGGACGCACGGCAATGCATTTCGAAACGAGTTGAAGTACATACACCTGACCTCGTTTGTACAAATAAGCAGCTACTATGAATCTTCTAAATGGCAGGTTGAACTGAATCTCCCGCTAAGGGTACATGCATTCAGAGTATCAGATTTCATAAAAGACGAACTTCAAAGGCAGACTCGGCTGGCATTCGAGCCCTCGATAACGGCAAGGTACCGCGTCACGGAATACACCGACTTTACCTCCGGTGTATATTATTCATACGACTTCGGCAGTCCATCGCAGATATACAATGGCTTTATTCTGAGGTCATACAGAAACGTGCAGAAAGCCATCGGAGCCATTCCGGTTAACAGGATCCTCACGGGCAGGATAGGAATAAACTACAAAAACCCGCTTTCGCTGGTATTCCTCAATCTGGCCGCTTCGGCAATGCGGATCAACAACAACTTGCAATACCGCACCAGCATCGATTCAACAGGTGCTGCGGAACTTACCTTCGGCCTAAATAACAATGTTCAGCTTTCGAAGAATGTCCATTTAGGAATTGGTAAGTATTTTGGTGAAATCAAAACCTCCCTCAAACTGAACAGCGACGCCGGATTTACCCGATCCGAACAGATCGTGACCGACCGCGGGGTTTCGGTTCGAAACAGGAATTATCGCCTGGGGCTATCGGCGTCGACATTGTTTACGAGTTATCTTGGCATGGAACTTTCGGAAACCATTCATTTTTTGCAAAGTCGGATCGCCGATCAGCGCAATAAAGCATCGGGCATTTCGCAACTGCAATTAGGAATCGACATTTACCCCGCTAATGCACATGCACTGCGATTGGACGCAGAACATTATACTACCTGGGGAAGCACGAGTCAAAACCAGTTTTATTTAAACCTGCGATACCGTTATACTTTTGGAAAAAGGAAAACCGATCTCGAAATCCGGGGAACGAATCTGACGAATGCACAAAATTATCTATCCATCGTAAATTCCGCATTCACAATCGCGGAGAGCGGCTTGCAACTCAGGCCACGGCAAGTAATGATCGGCGTCCGGATTCCTTTTTGATATTTAAATTGTTTATTCTTTGCAACCGGTTAAATGAGTCATCAATAGCCGCGGTTATTCGATAGTCACACATTATCTTGACATATATTTTGCAGTAAGACACCAACTTTCAAAAAAATGCAAAGGATTTACATAAATGCAGCCCGCGTTATAGTATTGATAGCAATTGCGATAATTCTCCTGTTACTTATACAGTTTCAATTGCAAAATTGGAAAGTAGGACCCACTTTGTATGTGGTTCTTGGCATTCTTGTTGCTGTTGTGATTGGAGACATTTGTCGGAGCAAGATTAAAAGATCGAAATGATATTCGTTCATTACCTTGCACCAACCTCGTCACCAACACCAACTCCACGGGGTCCGGATGTTAAAGAATTTCCTTAACACTTCAATATGTACCCTGGTTGCCAAACAAGTTATTGCAATCACCCGTTTTTAAGTTTCGGCAAGAGCCCGGTGATAATGCCGATCAGCGGCAAAAACGCGCAAAGTTGAAATACATATTCGATACTCGTCTGGTCGGCCAGGTTACCCAGCATTGCCGAACCGAGCCCGCCCATACCGAAAGATAATCCAAAAAATAATCCGCCGATCAGACCGACTTTTCCCGGCACCAATTCCTGTGCGTAAACCACAATTGCCGAGAAGGCGGAGGAGATAATCAGTCCGATAGATACCGCGAGAATGGTTGTCCAAAACAGATTGGCATACGGCAGCAGCATGGTGAATGGCGCGGCACCGAGGATCGAAATCCAGATAACATGCTTGCGCCCGAACCGGTCGCCTATCGGCCCGCCCGCGACGGTGCCAATGGCGACGGCCGACGAGAATATAAACAACTGAATCTGAGACTCCTGAATGGTCAGGCCAAATTTATTCATGAGGAAAAAAGTGTAATAACTGGTCATACCGGCCAGATACACATACTTGGAGAAAATCAGGATAAGCAAGATCACCAGAGAGAAAACCACCTTGTTTCGGCTCAGCGAAGCATGGGTAGCGGACGCTGTTTTGGCCGTTTTCTGTGAAATACTACCCTTGTACCATTTCCCGATGTAGATAGCCAGCATCACACCCATGATCGCAGCCAGCGAAAACCACATAATGCCATGCTGACCAAAAGGCGCTACAATCAACGCAGCCAGCAACGGCCCCAGGGCACTGCCGCTATTGCCGCCGAGCTGGAAAAACGATTGAGCAAAGCCGCGCTTGCCGCCGGAAGCCAAATGGGCAATGCGCGACGATTCCGGGTGAAAGATCGACGACCCCATACCGATCAGACTCACGGCGATCAATACGAATGCGAAGGAATCAGCCCAGGCCAGCGACAGCACCCCGATCAACGAGAAGCCCATTCCCGCGGCGATCGAAAAGGGTTTGGGGTTTTTATCCGTATAAAGACCCACAAACGGCTGCAAAAGAGAAGCCGTAATCTGATAGCACAATGTTACCAGGCCTATCTGGGCGAAACTCAGGTGAAAATCAACTTTGAGCAAAGGGTAAATCGACGCGATGACTGCTTGCATCGTATCGTTCAGCAAATGCGCGAAACTAATTGCAAAGAGAATCGGGTACACCGTTTTGGCGGATTCCAAAACAGGCGCGGGAGTTTCCCTGATCGCGGAACTATTCATCATATCATCTGATGTTTAAGTTTAAAAAAATTTAATGCCTCAAAATTTCCCTGGCGCAGCGTAATGCCTGCTCTTCGTTACCATCTTTAATGCTCATAAACAGGGATTTGTGCAAATCGTTAGTTTGAATGAATGAACTGGTATCGGGGTGGATTTGTAAAAACCAGCTTTTCAGTCGGGACGAAAATGCATAATACATGTCGGCCAGAATTTCGTTGCCGGATGCCCTGGCGATGCTTACGTGAAAATTGATATCTGCCTGGATGCATTCCTCGATCTTGCCCTGGTGAGCAGTTTGGATGCGCTCATTCAGGAAACCTTCTATTTCGTCGAGCTGCTGCTGGGTACGGTTGAGCGCTGCTTTTTGCGCGATTTTAGCTTCCAGCAACTGCCTTACCTCATCAATATCCTTCGCTGCCGCACGGTTTAATCGCTGATGTAACGTTTCATTTTCTTCTACAAACTCATTGATGAATGTCCCCAGGCCTTGCTGCACACGCAATAACCCGGAATTCGCCAGCATTCTGACTGCCTCGCGAATGGAAGACCTCCCTACCCCGTATTGCTTCATCAATTCGGGTTCGGTGGGCAGGCGCTGACCGGCCACGTAATGCCCCGACCGGATATAGGCCTTGATCTGGTTCGCGACCTCGTCGGCTAATGATCTTTTATGTATGGGCGTATTCATCATATCATCTGATGACAAAGATATACCGGTTTTTGAACAAATACATCAATTCTGAAAAAAATACATCAAATGGAAAATCAGCAATGTGTTGCTGAAAACCGGGCAGGTTGTCTTACCGAAATAAAAGTAGCACCAGTCAGCTTATTTGAATAAATTTTATAAAAATTGTAATAGTTTTGCTTTAAAAACCAGTTTTTCCCTCATCATGGCTACGCACAAATCAGATAACGAGCGCGAAATGCTGCGCGAGCTAGCCGATGGAAGCGAATCAGCCTTTGTATGGGTTTTCGATGCGTACAGCCCAAAGGTTTACCGGCTTGCCTTGAAGTTTCTTAACTCGCCGGATGCTGCCGAAGAAATTGTGCAGGATGTTTTTATGGACGTATGGCTGAGACGAGAAAAAATGGCCGACGTCCTGAATTTTGGGGCATATCTGCACGGAATGGCCAAAAAGCAGGTATTCGATGCCTACCGCCGCAAATCTAACTTTACCGAAATGATCCGCGAAATCGGCTATCAGGAACAGGCCGATAACGCCACGGAACGGATGGTCCAGGAAGATGAGCGCGAAAGGCTGTTGCAGGAGGCTGTCCGAAGTTTGCCCGACCACCAGCGGGAGATCTTTCAACTGGCAAGGGAAGAAGGGCTCTCCCACGAGGCCATCGCCGAGCGGATGAACCTTTCGAGATTGGCCGTCAAAGCGCATATGAAACGCATTCTACGTTTTATCCGTACCCGGCTCGCCCCTGTTTTAAAGGCCGAGACGTTCTTCTGGCTGCTGATTTTCGCAGTAAAATAATTTTTTTAAAAAAAAATTGCCCCCTACCGATTTTTCAGGAGACATATGAAATAAAGGGCCGTTCCCGGCTCTGATCCATTCATGTGTTAGTAGAAAAACAGATGCCCTCATGAGCACCGACCACGATGCGAATGCCCCCGGCGATTTCCAGCAATCGGGAATAGAACGATTTGATTTCCTCATGACCAGGTACCTCGCAGGAGATGCCTCCAATGCGGAAAATCAGGAGCTCCGGCAATTGACGGAAAATGGTTATGAGTTCCGTTTCCGGGAGTGGCTGGATGCGCATTCCGACACGGATTCGTCAGAAATAAATCTGCCTGGCAAGGCGCGCGAGGAAATCCTGACCAATATTCTAGGTACCGCCCGCCCCAAAGCGGGGAGGGCGACCATGTGGTGGAGTTGGGCCGCGGCAGTGATTCTGGCCCTGGGCGGCGTCATGTGGCTGACGTTAAGGAGCAGCCAGACGGCCCGGGTGAATATAACCCACAATGAGCAGCCCTCCCGACAGGACCAGCCTCAGGTCGTTCGGGGAAAACAATTTTTAACGCTCCCGGACGGCAGTACGGTGCTGATGAACGAGCATGCCGAGCTCACCTACTCACCGGCCTCTTTTCGGAACGGGTCGCGTGACGTGACATTGCGGGGCGAAGCCTATTTTGACATTGCTCATGATCCTACGAAGCCCTTCCGGGTGAAATCAGGCACTGTCGTGACGCGGGTGCTCGGGACAGCATTTAATGTGAACATGCAGAAAGATAAAGTGGTCGTCACGGTTACCCGCGGATTGGTAGAGGTCGGAAGCGCGCAGCGCGTGTACGCGAAGATCAAGCCGGATGAGCAGATTACCGTCAATACCCGGACCGAACGCTACAACACGGCCTCAGTGAGCGCTATTGAAGAAACTGCGTGGAAGGATGCCTACCTGGTATTGGATAACATCGACCTGGAAAAAGCCGGCCAGCTCATCGGAGAACACTATGGTGTAAAACTGACTTTTAGCCGGGCGGAAGTCCGGAAATGCCGGATCACAGCCTCATTCCTGCATCACGAAAACCTGGATACCGTCCTGACCGTGCTTACCAAAATGATCGGCGCCTCTTATACCATCGAAAACGGCAATGTCTCGATAGAAGGTGGCTCCTGTGATTAATGCAAATGCCGGTAGGAATCCCGATTATGATTACTAAACCCTGAAAACAATGTCGTACGGATCAGATCTTACGATTTTCCCCAGAGACGGCTGAGTGTTGTCTCAATGCCTGAAAATTCGAACCACATTCAAGCAAAAGCCCTTCGGCGGGAACCGAAAGGCTTTTTAACCCGCAAGTTAGGCGTAACGAACGGGTGTCGCTTTTAATAATTGGCTATCACTAAAAACGTCTGGTAAATGTACAAAAACTTTATCATCGGGGGAAGGTATGCACTTTCCAACCATCAGCCCGGTCTCCGATTTCTTATGCGCTTAGGTTTATCCTACTTGATCATCGCAGTAAGCTGCATTCAGCTCATGGCCGCCCGGCCTTCCGAGGCGCAGCCCCTGGCCGAGATGCAGGTTACCATTCAGTTGAAAAACGAAGGTGTGCGGGACCTGTTCCGTAAAATCGAGAAGCAAACCCCGCTTCGTTTCGCTTTTATCGAGAACCAGGTCGACAGCGAAGCCCGCTTTGTCGTCGGCAAGGGAACCTACCGGGTAACGGAGTTGCTCGACAGGATGCTCGGCTCGCTGCATTTGACGTATATGAACACCGGTAGTATGGTGTATATCATTAAAAATCCGCAGAACGGAAAAGAAGCGGGCGCACCGGCCAGTGGTCTGAGCAAAGATTTGCCGGAACAGCGCCCAAAAACCCTGCCCGTGAAAGGAAAAGTGACCGACGAAAAGGGCGAACCACTCCCGGGTGTCAACGTAATCATCAAAGGCACGCAGCAAGGCACTACTTCCGACAGGGACGGAAATTTCAGCCTGGATGTACCGGATGAAAATGCAGTGCTGGTATTTTCATTTGTCGGTTATGTGAGTAGGGAAATCCAGGCGATAGGAAACAAGACACTGATCGAGGTTGCCTTGAAAGTGGATGAACGGAGCCTGGATGAGGTGGTAGTAGTAGGATACGGTACCCAGAAAAAAGGAAACGTAATCGGCTCCGTGTCGACCATCAATGCACAGTCTGTTGAAAACCGGTCGGCTTCGACATTGTCTTCTTCGCTGGCCGGGTTAGCAGCAGGTGTCAATGTGCAGGCAACCACGGGTAAGCCGGGTGCGGACGGATCGAGCATACGCATACGCGGCACGGGCACGTTGAACAGCACCTCTCCTTTGGTCGTGATCGACGGCGTGGTAGGTTCCATGGACGCGGTGAACCCCAATGACGTGGAAAGCATTTCCGTACTCAAAGACGCGGCCACAGCGGCTATTTATGGCTCTCTTGCGTCCAACGGTGTAATCCTGATCACGACAAAAAAGGGTACTAAAGGCAAAACCTCCGTGAACTACACGGTGATGACCTCCCTCCTGCGGCCCAACAACGTGCCGGAGTTTGTGACCGACTATGCCCGGCACATGCGCCTGGTCAACGAGGGTTTCAACAACCTGGGGCAGGCCTCGGTGTATTCCAATCCTACGATCGAAAAATGGGAAGCGGCCAAAGCAAATCCCGACGCATTAACCGACCAGGGCATTCCGAACAGTGTGGCGTATCCGAATACCAACTGGGGAAAGGTTCTGTTCGGAGAGCGCAGGCTTTTGCAAAACCATAACCTGACCCTCAACGGCGGCTCGGAAAACACGCAGTATCTGTTTTCGGTGGGTTATCTCAACAACCCGGGAACCATGCCTGAAACGGGCGCCGACAACGTGCGGATGCGGATCAACCTGCAATCCAAAGTGGCCAAATTCCTGACCGTGGGAACACAGACTTTCGGCGACCTTCAGAATACCAGCGTAGCCGACGTGGGCACCGCTTACTCCTACCTTACCCAGACCGTACCGGGTGTTTATCCGGTTTATCAGGGCAAATATGGCTTTCCCGCAGCCGCAGAGGAATCTGCAACTGCCAACAACGCGATTGCCTGGCTATACAGCCAGGGCGGCAACAACCGGGTAAGCCGGATCAATACCACATTGTTTGCGAAGCTGGACCTTTTCAAAGGGCTGGAATTTGAATCCAAAGTGCATTACAACCAGGGCTACACCGAGAACAATACGCACCCGGTTCCATACGAAAAGTGGAACTTCGCGACCAATACGCTAAGTACCGCAGCACAACCCGCTGCCCAAATGACCACCCGGTACTCGTTGTACAAAAGCCGCAACCTGATCCTGGATAATGTGCTCCGGTACAACAGGGAATTTACCCATCACGAGATAGGTGCGCTGGTGGGGTACAACCAGCAATATTTCAACCAGTACAACTTTGACGCATCCAAGCAGGGCCTTACGCATCCCGACCTGACTACTTTGAATTCAGGCACCACCATGACGGGCATCAATGGAGACGAAACGGACTACGGGCTGAAATCGGTTTTCGGGCGGCTCAATTATTCTTTCAAGAAACGATATCTGGCCGAGGCAGTATTCCGGTATGACGGATCGTCGCGCTTCGGGGAATCGAGCCGGTGGGGCTTTTTCCCGGCCTTCTCGGCAGGTTGGCGCATTTCGGAGGAAGCTTTTATGCAGCCGCTGACCGATATTTTCGACGATATCCGGATCCGCGCTTCCTGGGGACGGACCGGAAACAATGCAGCCGGCAACTACGATCATTTGCCCGCGTACGGCACGGTGAATTACTCTTTCAATAACACGGCCATAAAGGGGCTCGCCCAAACCAAAACAGGCAACCGGGACCTGAGATGGGAAACGACCACAACGACCAATATCGGGCTCAGTGGTTTTGCGCTCCGGCGGAAGCTGAATTTCGAACTCGATTTGTACAAGGGCTTTACGGACGGAATCCTTTTCGCCCCCAATATCCCGCTCATTGTAGGTACTGCCAGCCCGGCTACGATGAATATCGCCGAAGTGACCAAACGCGGTATAGAACTCAGCCTCGGATACCAGGACCGGATTAACGATTTCCAATATTCGATATCGGGCAATTTTGCCTACAATACCAACCGTGTCGACACCTATAAAGGCCAATTACAGGAGGGATATGCGGATGTTTCGGGCAACCGCGTTTACCAGTCCAATATCGGCACGGTGTCGACCGGCGGTACCGAACGTATCCTGGAAGGCCATGTCATCAATGAGCTTTACTTGTACCCGGTTTACAAGGGCTCGGGTAATTACCGCCACTCCGACGGTTCACTGGATGTCAACGGAGGCCCGCGCGACGGGATGATCCGGACGGCGGAAGACCTGACCTGGCTGCGCGGGATGGTGGATGCCGGATACAAATTTCAACCCGCGGACGGCATCGACCCGACCAAAATCTGGTACGGCGATTTAATCTACGCGGATACCAATGGCGACGGCATTTACGGCAACGTGTATGACCAGCAGTTTACGGGCAAACGCGCTACGCCTTCCATCAACTACGGATTGACGCTCAACTTGTCGTACCGCGGCTTCGATCTTTCGATGATCTGGTCGGGTGCGGCCGGAATGCATTACTATTGGAACACGATTTACCTGAACCAGTCGATCGTAGCGCAAGGAAAATCGGTGCCAACGCTGGTGGCGGACAACCACTATTACTATAATGAGTCCAACGCCAGTGACCCCGCCAATAACCTGAACGGGCATTACCCACGGCTCAAAGGGGTAACGGACGCGCAGAACGGGCGTACGAGTAACTATTATTTGTACAATGCCTCCTTCGCGAAGCTCCGCAACCTCCAACTGGGTTATACCTTCCCCAGCCGATTGACAAGCAAACTGGCCATGAGCAAACTGCGGGTTTACCTGGCAGGTGAAAACCTGCTGACGCTTACGAAGTTTCCTGGATTGGACCCCGAAATCGGGCCTAACCCCAATTATCCGACCATGCGCCAGTTTTCGCTGGGGTTGAATGTTTCATTTTAAATGAAGAAAAATGATGAAAAAATTCTTTGCTATAATCATTGCCCTGAGCCTGGGCGGCTGCCAGGATAATTTGCTCGATACAGCCCCCTACTCTTCCGTTTCCGATGCCACCATGTGGACGACCGATAACCTGACCGACCTCGGGATAGCCGGCATTTACAATACTTTCAGGCTTGAAATGGGCCACAGCGGACTTACTACCGTACATGAGCTTTACCAAACCGACCGCTTCGGCTACACCGGACAAGGCCGCTGGGACGAGCCGCTGCTGAGAGGCACGATCACCGCCGGCGACGCGATGTTTTCCAAAGTGTGGCAGCATATGTATGAAGGCATCCAGCGGGCCAACGACGCCCTTTTAAATATTCCTGCAAAATCACCTTCCACCGATAAGAAGAAAGCGCGCTACCTAGCTGAATGCAAATTCCTTCGGGCCTATTTCTATTTCCGGCTCAACCAGCTGTACAAAGGTGTGCCGATTTACCTCGAACCCTTTACGCCCACGGAAGCGACCAAACCGCGGGCTACCGAAGCCGAGGTCTGGAACCAGGTGCTTGCCGATCTCAACGATTGCATCAATGAACCAAACCTGCCCGACCGTTACGCTAGCGGCAATGCCGATTATGGCCACGCCACCAAGGCGGCCGCCTACGCTTTACGCGGGAAGGTGTATATGTACCTGAAACAATGGGAAAAAGCATCCGCCGATTTTCAGAAAGTGAAGGATGCCGGGCACGCATTGTTCGGCGACTACAAAGCGCTGTTTACCGAGGCCAATGAGCAATGTTCCGAAATGATTTTCTCTATCCAGCACCGCGGTGAGCAGGGGTATGGAAACAACTTTCAACTGTTTATCGGCTGGCCTTCGGCATTTCGCCGCGGATGGAACTACTACATGCCGTCGCCGAACCTGGTGGACCTTCACGAGAATATCGATGGCACCCCATTCAAGTGGGACGATGTTATACCGGGTTTTTCGGGTTTGACGGTGGCTGAGCGGGAGGTATTTTTCCTGAGAAACAATATCACCGCAGAGGAACATGCGGCTGCCAGTGCTCGCGGGGCCAAAATGAGTTTGTACCTGCCGCAGGGTAATGAAGAAAGGATCAAAAAAGCCTATGAAAACAGGGACCCTCGCTTGCAGGCCAATGTGGTTACCCCTTATGCCACCTTCCGGGGCGCTTTCAACTTTACGGATGTGGAGAGCTTGCAGACGATGCGGTGGCCGTTCCGGGGACAAGCCGCTACGGGTGGTGATATCCAGAGCGATACCCAGATCAATTTTTACTATTTCTACCGGAAGTTCGTGATTGAAGGCGTTTCGGGACTAATCGATCGCAACTACGGCCCAACCGATTTCCCGATCCTCCGGTATGGAGATGTGCTGCTCATGTGGGCGGAAGCACTGAACGAGGCCGGTGCAACTGCGGAGGCAATCGAGAAAGTAAACGAAGTACGAAAAAGGGCCGGGGTCGCATTGCTGAACTCGAATGCGGCTACGGCGGTAAAAGGCCAGGAAGACCTCCGGCAAAGAATCCGCAACGAACGGAGGATCGAACTGCCGGGCGAAGGCATTAACTACTTCGATGAACTGCGCTGGAAAACGTGGGGCGAGAAAGTGTTCTATACCGGAAACGGCAAAAAACAGATATGGGGCGCCAACGTAAGCGATTATTCTTATAAAGGAGACTTCCTTATGACGTGGCCGATACCTACGGGCGAGATTCAAATGAATCCCAACCTGGTTCAAAACCCGGGATGGATTGATTAATATCCGATAAACTGGCTCTATCAATTCCCAAAGACCCGTTCGCAAACGTGAAAACGGGTCTTTGGGATTACTACCTCCCTATTCTCAATAATGTCAGAATGTCGGCGGAGTGGGATTCAGGTCGGAATCCAGAAAATCGGTGATCATGGGAATAAGCCAATTGGGACGCTGTACCACCATTCCTATGTGAGTAGTTCCTGGCAGTATCGCCAGCCGCGATTTGGGAAGGCCGTGCATATCGCCCATCTTGCCGCCGCCCTTGGCGCGGAATAGCTCAATAGCATGCTCATACCGTACACCGTCGGCATCTCCGATGGCCATGAATATCGGTGCTTTGATGTTTTTTACGTCTTTCGACCAGTCATAAGGTTTCAGGTCGATACTCATCACTTTTTTGAAGAATTCGGGAAACTTCGCTGGGTCGTTGCCCAGGCTATCCCACTGGGTTTGAATGGGCGAACCTTTGAACATATCCGCTGTCGTCGTCGAAAAGCTTGCTTCGACGTCGGGCCACCAGCCATTGTGCGCATAGGCGCCTGAAAGTATTACCAATCTACGGAGCTGTTCGGGGTGACGCACGGCAAACTGAAAAGCCACACCGCCTCCCATACTGTAACCAAGGATATCAGCACTATCGACTTGCAAATGTTTGAGAAGACCGGAAACATCGTCGGCCATGGCTTCGAAACTCAATGACCGGGCGATATCGCGGGTGCGGCCGTGCCCCTGCATTTCGGCTACGATCACCTGCCTGCCGGCCAGCATCGGGATAATTTGCGACCAGTTGGAAATAATGTTCATAAAGGATCCGTGCAGCAAAACCACAGGCTTGCCTTTGCCGTAAACTTCATAATACATTTTCAATCCATTGACGTCGGCATAGCCGCTTTGGGATGGCTTGACGGGCTCGCTGGCTACCGAATCCTTCGGCGCGGCCGGATTGTCCTGCTTTTCGTTCGAACCTTGCCGGCAACCAAGGTTGAAAACGGTAATGGCCGACAACAGGATGATAAGGATGTGCTTGTTCATGAGTGTATCAGTTTTTGTGAGGATACAAATCTCGGCACACTTCCAAAGCAATGAGGGGTGCAATTGCGGCAATGATGGGGGGCTAATAGCCCACAGAAGCTCCGTCGGGAAAGGCGAATGTATAACCGACCGGCCCCGTGGAAGCGGATCGCTACTGTCCCATCAGGTCATCATTCAGAATACCTCGTTTTTTACGTTTGAAACCGCCTTGGAGCTTCCCAAACCGGTAGGTAAATGTCAGCATGTAACGATGCATGATAATTGCGTTGGTAGAAACCATCGAAAATTGGCTGACTTCGGTTACGGTTCGGTTCTGACGGCTTGGGATAAACGGGCTTACGGCGGAAAATGTAAAATCCCCCTTTTTGTCTTTCAGGAAACTGTAATTCAATGACAGGTTGTGAGAAAAGAAACCGATGCTCCGCGCCTGGAAGGATAGGGACGCGGAAGTATAGGATGCGGCTGCATTGGCGCGCAGCGATTTTGTAAAGGTATAGCCGGCGCTGAATAAGCTACTGTACGTCAGTCCGTCACTCGACGTCTGTCTTTGGTCGGTCCTGCTCCTGAACCTTCGGTAATTGATACTGTTGTTCAGATTTATAAAAAGCTTTCCCAAAAAAGTGGAGCTAATCCCCAGAGACAACCCCGAACCTGATTCACTCCCGACGTTACCAAAGGTAGTACGGGCCACCGTGTCGGCACCAATCGTGGTGAACTGCAAAATGGCGTTGTTAGTAAAGTTGTGATTGAGGTTTAACGAAAAATTGGTTTTACCTGTAAACGTATTAAAGTTCAGGTTCACTACATGGCTGACAGTCGGATTGAGCGAGGGGTTACCGTAAAAGATATTATAGGGATTCTGGTTATTCACAAATGGGTTGATGAAAAAGAGACTAGGCCGCTGTAACCGCTGATTATACGATAAAGACAGATTGGTAGATGTGCCAAACTTTCGTGAAAAGGCAGCATTTGGCACTACATTGAAATAATATTGATTGGCCAGGGTACCGGTTGTCCTGAAATTCGCCGCAACCCTCGTCTGCTCCACCCGGGTGCCCGTCCTCAACAACCAGGGGCCCCATTTCAATGAAACGGACACATAGCCGGCATGGATAGTCTGCCGGTTGTCGTACTGGTTGGTCAGGCTGGAATCACGTGTAAACAGACTGGTACCGGCCAACTCGTGGTCAAAAAAATAACTGCTGTTATTGGAGCGCAAAATGGTCTTCAACCCTATTTCCAGAGAGTGATTTTTAATAGGCTGCACATAGTCTATCTGAGCCGTCCGCTCGGTAAAACGACTGCTATTTTCCGAAACTCCACCCCTCAGATAGGCGTTTAACCTCTCTGCTATGCGATTTTGGGAATGTGAACTATTCTCGTTTTCAAGCTCCCGAAACGAAAAGGTCAATAACTGCTGGCTATTCTTCTTAAACCCAAGCTGGTAGTCAAAACCCCAGTCGTGTCCGGGAGAGACCGAATTAAAGGTGTTCAGGGAACGATACGATTGCAAGGCCTTTCCGCTCATGTCCCGTATATTCACCCGCGTGTCCGACAAGCTCTCGCTAGTGGAACGGGTTGAGTTGTAATGAATGTTTAGAAGATTCCGATCGTCGACCTGCCAGCTTAATTCGCCTGATAAATTCAAATTTTCGTAGTTCCCCTTATTTTGTCCCGCCTGTTGCAGAATAGTACCAAAAAGTTTGTCAAGCCGGTCAAGGGAGTTGGTCGTGGTGGGGCGGCGGCTGTTTGCAAGACTCCATATTCCTGCAAAACCCAGGCCCCCCGCTTTGGCTTGTACCGAGCCACTGGTTACAGGCCCTCCCGGCGCTGAATAACCTGCCCGGGCCGATCCTGAATAGCCCGTTACATTCCGGCGATATGTTACGATGTTGATGATCCCGCCAATCCCTTCCGACTCATAACGGGCAGGCGGGCTCGTGATCACTTCAATACTTTTTACCGAGTTCGCGGGAAGGCTTCTGAGCGCCTCTTCCACATTGCTTACAAAAAGCGACGAGGGCCGGTTATTCAATAATACCAGAAAGCTGCTGCTGCCATTCAGTTCAATGCCATCATCACCGTTAATGGTGAGCATGGGAATCTTGCGAAAAAGCTCAAAGGTATTAAGGTTCGCGTTGGTCGGGTCGTTTGCAACAGTGTAGATCAGCCTGTCAGCTTCGTATTGAACCGGATTTTTTTGCGTAGTCACCGTAACCTCATGGAGGGAGACAGGTCGTGCCGACAGTTGCAAAGAATCGAAACGAATGTGACTGTTGGCGGTCATGGGTATACGCAGAACTTTGGACCCGTAACCCAAACAGCTTATTCGCAATTCATAGGGCCCGCCCCCCGGACCTGACAGTACAAACGCTCCCTGTTTGTCGGTCAATGCCAAAGCAACCATCGAATCTGTTCCGATGCTACCCAGCAGCACGGAAACGTTGTTCATAGGAACTTTCCCGGCCGAGTCCCAAACAATACCGCTGATTCTCAAAACAGGCATTTGAGCTACCGGATCAGGCGTTTGACCCTTAACCGATCCCACTAAAGTGATACAAAAAAAAAGAACCCCGCAGCCAATGCTTCTGATTTTGTCTGTGACACAAGATGTTATGGCGCAATTGAATGGCATGGGCTATGTAAAACTATGGTGTGAAAGCCTGAATGTGCTGCAATGTCAAAACAGGCGCCAGTTATTACCAGCCCCTGTTTTGACGCCTATCGCCCGTTAGCGATCTGCTGCAAATCTGACATTTTCAATAGGAATTATTGAAGCAGGACACTCGAAGTGTTAAAGTTGACATAAAGACCACCTGTTGAGCCGGTTGGCGTTACAGAAGAATAGGTACCGTTGGCACCCTCTCCTAAGCACGCACCGCCTACTTCCGGTACCACGCCATCTGTCGTAACTGTCCCCAAACCAGTCAAATTAAAACCGGTAATCTTGCCCAGGTTGTTTTTTCTCGCTTCGTAAGCGATGGTCGAGTTGACCACGGTCGTTTTGTTGAAGGTTACATTATGCGTTTTCTCACCTCTTGTTCCTTCGCCAGTAACCCACGTGCAAACCGCGTCGTATGAGTCGGTGGAATTATAAGTGAAAGTTACGGCGGGTGCGTTAATCTGCAGCGCCGCATCATTCCAGCCGAAGGCGAGCTGCACATCACCCTTGCCTACAAAGCCAATTCCGGTAGCCGGGTCAAAAGTAACGCTTACTGCTTTCTCTTTACCGTCAGGAAGGGTACCAGCGGTAGCTACGAAGTTTACTGCCAGAACAGTAATAAGGATAGAGGCGGTGGTTTGAAAAAACTTTTTCATGATTGAATAATTAAATGGTTAAAATGAGAGAAGGGAGAAAATGTTAATCAGCATAAGAACTTTAAATACAAATTGCATTTAAAATATCCAGAGCTTCAACAATAAAATATTGCGATAAATCTAAATATTAGTTTTTGTATTACTACAACAACTAATTGAAATATTTTTGTAACCAAAATTACACCAATATATTACTTCTACATTCTTACAATATCAAAGAAAACTATTTCTAATATGCAATAGATATACTTCGCATTTTTTAGACACTTCATCAATATATTTTTGGGTATAGCCTACAAATGAGATGACAAAAACAAATTAAAAAGTACGAGAAGATTAATTTATAGGCACAAATAAATCGAACAATTCAATGATTATCAGCAACTTAAAACACTCATAATTCATCTGGTATTATTCTAGCGAACATGCGAAAACACCGTTAAATAAGTTTTATCAGTTACTCCATTTAAATATTATAATTCCAGCTAACATTCTTTTTATAACTCAGGTTTTATCGAAATGCATTACAACAAATGCGAAGCATTTATTCCTGGCATAAGCTTAGAGATTTGTATCTTTTTGATATTAAGAATAGTGAAAAGAGACGATCGTTTATTACCCGGCGGATTATTGGAAATATTTCAAAGACAAGCTTCCACTCGTAACCATTTTGACGGTTTTCGTATGGTGATATAAAGAATGATCAACAGAAAGTAACCGGACCAGATATTCCCGACTACTTTACACCGCGGGTCACCGACAAGTTTGCCTCACGGCATACAGTCCTCTCCCGCAAGCCCTGCCATTTCGGTCACATTCACAACAATATCCGCGTCGGGCTGCCGCGAAACAGAATCGCCCCGTGTTCACTCCCCATTTTCCAGGTAATGGCGAATGCAACATTTGGCTTTTTTCAACAAAAAATATTAGTAAATAGCGTACCACCGGACTCTTTCTACTGCATATTTATTGGCTGCCAAGTCCCGACCCCGGACAGGAAACAAGTCGACAACGCGGCAGGCTCCGTTCGGGCAATCGCCTGATTCAAAACCGGCGAAAACGCTTTTCAAGTTTTTTTTCAACTACACCTAACGAACTAGTTTATGAAAAAAAAACAATTCTACTCATCGCTTAATTTTGCCCGAAAACAACTTGCTCAGCTTGCGTGTGCCCTGGTGGTCGCCATGACCTGCTGCGTATGCGCCGCTGCACAACCCGTCTCCGGAATCGTGCTGGATGAATCGGGGTCGGGCCTGCCTGGTGTAAGCGTCGTCGTGAAGGGGACGGCAAACGGTACCACCACCGACACGAAAGGGAAATTTCAACTGGATGTGCCCGGTGAGAACCCAACCCTTGTTTTCAGCTTTGTCGGGTACGCTACTCAGGAAGTCCTCGTCGCCAAACGTACGAGCATTACCGTTAATATGGTGGTCGAAGATCGCCTGATGACCGAGGTGGTCGTGGTAGGTTACGGAACCCAGCAAAAAGTAAACGTCACTGGCGCAGTGGGCGTGGCAGATGCGAAGCGTATCGAGAACCGCCCCATTGCCAACACCGGCGAGGGGCTTCAGGGCGTAATACCCAACCTGAACATTACGGTCCGCAACGGAGACCCCGCTCAATCACCTACGTTTAATATCAGGGGCTATGAATCGATCAACGGCGGTGCTCCGCTGATCCTGGTAGACAACGTCCCGATGGACATCAACCGGATCAATCCCAACGACATCGAGAGCATCAGCGTACTGAAAGATGCCTCCGCTGCGGCCATCTACGGCGCCCGTGCGGCGTTTGGGGTTGTGCTCGTCACTACGAAAAGCGGCAAATCGGGGAAGGTACTGGTGAATTTCGGTACCCAGTTCTCCCTGGCCAAACCCATTTTCAACATGGATGTGGTGACCGATCCCTACCAGTTCGTGCTGGCCCGCAATGCGGCCAACATCCGGACCCTGGGCGCACCGAGCTACAACGACCAGTTCGTAGCGGCTGTCAAAAAGTACTCGGAAAACCCCATTCCTGAAAACGAATGGGGCGTCGTGGACGGCGCGCTTCAATACTACGGCTACAACCGTTACCAGGAAAAGATCATGACTGATTACGCTCCCACCAACCAGCAGGATTTGTCGATCTCGGGCGGTGGCGAGAAATCCAAATTCTTCTTTTCATTCGGACGGTATAGCAAGGATGGTTACCTGCGCTACAACAATGAGAAGTTCAAGCGGTATAATATCCTGATGAAAGCTGATTTTCAAGTCAACAAATGGCTCAATCTGTCAGAAAAAGTGGTTTTTAACTCTCAGAACAGCGATAAGCCGCACTTTTATAACTGGGACGTAAACATCAACTCACTGGCCAGGGTGAACCCGCTGCAAGCGATACAGTTTCCGGATTTGCCGTATTACATGACACCCGGAGATCACGACAAATACGCGCCTTTGATCGGCAAGTATTTCGGCGGAACGAACTTTTTCCCCTACCTGCTCGACGGCGGACGGGAAACCTTCACCAAAAACGACCTGTGGCTCTCGCAGGAGGCGGTGCTCACGCCCCTGCCCGGTTTGAAGATCACGGGGAATTTCTCTTACAATATCTACAATAATATCTATCAGGATGTTCAGAGCAAGGTGGAGATAGTGTCCCAGGATTTGAAAGAAGCCAATCCGATCAGTTATGGTTTCAGCGGTGATGACTGGATCAAGAATGTCAACGATTACAACCGGTATTATGTACTCAATACATTCGCGGAATATACATTTCAAAATCTGGGCAAACATCAACTGATGGCGCTGGTGGGTTATAACCAGGAAATGGGTAACTACCAATCTGCTACCGCTCAGGCCCGTTCGCTGATCACCCCTCAGGTTCCCGACCTGAATACCACCACCGGCACACAGCAGACGCTTGGCGGCCGGTCGCAGGTGGCATTACGCGGCGTATTCTACCGGGTGGCTTACAACTATGCCGATCGGTACCTGCTCGAATTCAATGGCCGCTATGACGGCACATCGCGCTTTCCTAAAAACGACCGGTTTGGCTTTTTTCCATCCTTCTCGGCCGGATGGCGGGTCAGCAATGAGAAGTTTATGGGCGGCACCAGCAGTTGGCTCGATAACCTTAAACTGAGGGGCTCTTTTGGAACACTCGGGAACCAGATCATCCAGAACCGTAGCACCGGCGCTCAAATCTATTACCCGTCCGTCTCAACGATGGGTTCGGGGCAAGCTCCCTACATTTTTGCAGGCTCGCTGATTCCCTATGTTTCGGCAGCCGGCCTGGTGAGCCCGACGCTCACCTGGGAGTCGGTTACGTCCAAAAACATCGGCCTTGACCTGACTATTTTAAGGAGCCGGCTGGATATGTCGTTCGACCTTTACACCCGCGACACCAAAAAAATGCTGATGAACGTGGCTTATCCGGACATTCTCGGCACGACGGCTCCCCAGGAAAACGCCGCAGACCTGCGCACCAAGGGATGGGAACTGTCGCTGACCTGGCGGGATAAGATCAAAAGCGATTGGAATTACGACGTTACCCTGGCCCTTTCCGATGCCAGCGCGACCATCACAAAGTTCCGCAACCCCTCCGGCGCGTTGCCCAATGAAGGCAGCGGGATTTACTACGAAGGTCAGAAACTGGGAGAAATATGGGGGTATCAAACCGTAGGGATATTTCAATCGGCCGATGCGGTGGCTGCGGCCCCCAACCAGTCGCGACTGGGCAACAACTGGCGTGCGGGCGACATTCAATACGCCGATCTGAATGGCGACGGCATCATCAGCTCAGGCAATAACACCCTCGGAAACCCCGGCGACTACAAGATCATCGGCAACTCCTCGCCCCGGTACACCTACGGGATCAATGCTAGCATCGGCTACAAGGGCCTGCGCCTTACCGCATTTTTCCAGGGTATCGGGAAAGCGGATTACCTGCCCAATAACGGAAACTGGAACTGGTTTTACCCCTTCAACGCAGGGCATGTCGAAAAGTATTACATCACCGACACGTGGTCGGAGACCAACCGGGATGCCTATTTCGCAGCTCCGCACATTTCTACCAGCGATAAAAAGAACATTCTGCCGCAATCGAGGTATGTTCAGAACGCCTCTTACCTGCGGGCCAAGAATATCATGCTCAGTTACACATTACCGTACGATCTGACGGGCAGGATCGGAATTTCGCGCGCACAGGTATTCGTGTCGGGAATGAACCTGTTCGAATTCTCGAAAATCCGCAAACCGCTCGATCCTGAAACGATCCGGACGCCGACGATCGAGTACCCTATGCAGCGTATCGGCACGATCGGGATCAATATATCCTTTTAAGCGGGCTAAATGCAATAGACGGTCTCGCCCTTTCTCGCGGGAGATGCATTGCAGCTAAGCTCATTAATACACAAATATTCAGTTGATTATAAATCAAATTTGTATGAAAGATATATTCTCAAAAACCATAGCGGTCATGGTACTGCTCTTGCTGGCGGGCTGTAACGATGAGTTTCTTGACCGGACGCCGATCGATAAAATTACCAACGCAACTTACTGGAATACTGAAAGCGATCTGGCGGTCTACAACAACAGCCTTTACAACATTGCGCGCAACGACTGGAAGATCCCTATTATGATGGGCCACACCGAGGGATTCGACAGCCACTTCGGCAATATCTGGTCAATCGACGAGCTCTCGGATAATATGGCCCCGCGCGAGCCGAGACACAACTTTTTCCAGCAGATCCGCGCGGGAAAATACAATGTACCTTCCAGCCCCGACTGGTTTGGTTACCAGGGTTGGGATTTTGTCAGGGCCATCAATGTGGGGCTTGCCAATTACGACCGCGCCAAGGTAAGCCAGGCTGTCAAGGACAAATACATTGCCGAAGCGCGGCTTTTCCGCGGATGGTTCTACGCCGACAAGGTACAGAAATATGGCGATGTACCTTTTGTAGAAAAAGAGCTGACGATTGATTCCGAGGAACTTTACGCCGCCCGCACCCCGCGCGCGGAAGCCATGCAGAAAGTACTCGAAGACCTGAATTTCGCAAGCCAGAAGCTGCCTAACAATTGGGGAGATGGCAATGCACCCGGCAGGATCAACCGGTGGGGAGCATTGCTGGTCAAGGCCAGGGTGTGCCTCTTCGAAGGCACCTTCAACAAATACCACGCAGCGGGTGACTCCAAAATGTGGCTGGAAGAAGCTGCCAAAGCAGCCGCGGAATTAATGGATACCGGCCCTTACCGCATTTACAGCACAGGCAAACCCCAGAGCGACTACAATGCCTATCACCGGATATTGGACCTGGCTGGTAACTCCGAGGTGATTTATTGGAGAAAATACAAAACCGGGGTCATTAACAACCACGTCCAACAATATTTCAGTTACACCGGCGGCGCGACAAAGAGCCTGGTGGAAGATTATCTCTGTACCGACGGACTGCCCATTACATTATCACCGCTGTATAAAGGCGACGAAACGATCGAAAGCACCTTCGAAAACCGCGACCCACGCCTGCGCCAGACCATTCTGCATCCCGAGGACACAGGTATCTACAAATACCATCTGGCCGACGGTCGCGCCTATCCGATGCTGGAAGGTATGCCCGGCGGAGGCTTTAAAACGACTACGGGGTATCACATTATCAAGCATTACAATGCCGATGATATGATTGGAAAGGCCTACAACACCGGCGAGTCACCGGCTATTACCCTCCGCCTGGGTGAAGCGCTTTTGATTTATGCGGAAGCGACGGCGGAACTGGGTACCATTAGCCAGGCCGATCTTGACAAGACCATCAATAAACTCCGCGACCGCGTAGGCATGCCGCACCTGCTGCTGTCCAAAGTCCCTGTCGACCCGCGTTACACCAAGGATGGTATCTCGCCGATCATCGCGGAAATCAGGCGCGAACGCCGAATCGAGCTGTTCATGGAAGGCCACCGGTATGCCGACCTGATCCGCTGGAAGCAGGGTAAAAAACTGGAAATCCCCGCCATGGGTATCCGGTGGAACGACGCAGCGAAAAAACGCTTCGCCGGTACCACCATGAAATCGGACATTGACCCTGTTTCCGGCAAAGAATACATCGCGGTGTACAAAGGTACCGACTACGAGATACCGGTTTTCGATGAAAAGAAGCATTATCTCTGGCCGATCCCACTGAATACGCTCGCGCAGAATCCCAAAATCAAGCAAAACCCGGGTTGGGAGTAACAATAGAGCATCAGTTTCATCCGACCGGTATGGTGACCGGTCGGATGATTTTCAATCAAAACACATCCATCAATATGAAAAGAGCGCTGACAATACTGGTTGCCCTGCAACTGTTCACCTTCGCCCGCCTTGCCGCACAGCCCGCTGTGGACAGCAGCCAGATCCTCAAAACACTCCGGCAAGATCATCCCCGGCTTCTCCTATTGAAAGGCGAGGAGAAAGCCCTCCTTACGCAAATCCGGAAATACCCGCAATGGCAAACCCTGCACAAGGCGATCCTCGATGAATGCGACCGAATGCTTGACGTAGCGCCGGTCGAACGGATCAAGATCGGTAAACGCCTGCTGGACAAATCCAGGGAATGCCTCCGGCGCGTTTTCATGCTTTCCTATGCCTACCGTATCACCGGCGAAGCGAAATACCTGGCGAGGGCCGAAAAAGAGCTGCTCGCAGTAGCAGCATTCGAAGACTGGAATCCCACGCATTTTCTGGATGTAGCTGAAATGACGATGGCGGTCGCTATCGGCTACGACTGGCTATACGAGAAACTGGGCGAACCGACCCGCACCCGCCTGCGCGAAGCAATGCTTACCAAGGGCATTAACCCCTCGCTGGACAAGACCTACAACTGGTTTTTGTCGGCCGAGCACAACTGGAACCAGGTTTGCAATGCCGGGATCACCTTTGGGGCGCTGGCAATCGCCGAGCATGAGCCTGCCATTGCCGCCCGGATCGTCAAACGGGCGGTGGGGTCGGTACCCAAGGCCATGCTACACTCCTACAAACCCGATGGCGCCTATCCCGAAGGATTCAGCTATTGGGGTTATGGAACAAGTTTCAATGTGTTGCTGATATCCGCATTGGAAAAGGCGTTGGGAACAGACTTCGGGCTTTCCGGTTCCGACGGCTTTTTAAAAACGGGTGCATTCATGCAGCACCTGGTAGGGCCAACAGGCATGGCACACAACTGGGGCGATAGCGGCTTAAAAGAAGGCCTCACTCCTGCTCTGTTCTGGTTCGCACAACGAACGCAGGATCCGTCCTTGCTATGGGGACAGAAAGCGCTGCTCTCCTCACCCGGCCAGACGGAAGTCAAAAA
Organism: Dyadobacter sp. BHUBP1; assembly: GCF_050587785.1. Classification (NCBI taxonomy): domain Bacteria; kingdom Pseudomonadati; phylum Bacteroidota; class Cytophagia; order Cytophagales; family Spirosomataceae; genus Dyadobacter; species Dyadobacter sp. BHUBP1. The sequence goes on along the minus strand of NZ_JBOBIH010000004.1, from coordinate 182,100 downwards.
CCGAATTCTGCCTGCATTGCTGATCTGGGGAACGCAAACCGAGCTTTCCGCCGTACACGCTCCGACCCAAACATTCTGGGCTGGCCAGGGTCCCTCGCCGGTTGCGCTCATGCGTAGCTCCTGGGAAAGGCCCCATGCGGTATTCCTCGGAGTGAAAGCAGGATCGCCGTCGGTCAACCACGCGCATATGGATGTGGGATCCTTTGTAGTGGACGCCCTCGGTGAGCGCTGGGCTATGGATTTCGGCATGCAGGATTACAATTCACTCGAATCCAAGGGCGTGGATCTTTGGAACCGGGCACAAAACTCCCAGCGGTGGGAAGTGTTCCGGCTGAATAATTTCGCCCACAATGTGATCTCGTTTGACGGCCAGCTGACCAACGCGAAAGGCTACGCCAGGATTGACGGCGCCACGGGAGAAGGCGCAAATATGCTCGTAACCACTCATTTAACGGAAATGTATCAGGATCAGGCCAAAGCGGTCAGGCGCGGACTGGGAATTATCGACCGGCGGTACGCCGTAGTGCGGGACGAGATCGAATGCGGCCCGAAAGAAACCACCATGCGCTGGAACATGCTCACCAGCGCCGACGTGCGGATTGTCGACGGGAAAACCGTGGAGCTTTCGCAGAATGGCAAGAAAATGTTCCTGATTTTTGATACACAAACTCCGATCAGCATTAAAACATGGCCTACCACGCCGCAGCATGACTACGACGCCCCGAATCCCGGGACGACATTTGTAGGTTTTGAAGCGAAGTTGGGGGCTAATACCCGTCATAGTTTTTCGTCCTACTTATCCGAATCCCGCGATGTAGCCCCCACTAAACCCCTGGCTGATTGGCCCGTAAAGCCATTGAAATGATTGCCACATTTCCTTAACAAGGATTGATATCCATAGTCAGCGAACCGTCTTTTTGTTCAGGGTCAGTGCTTTAAATGGGGTAACCTGCTACTTTCCTGCTTATTGATGATACTATTTTTCACAAACTGGTACATTTTGAAAAATTGTATTAGTATTATCAATACATTCCAAACCCACCATTATGAAAGCCGTTGAATTCCACCTGCCGCAGGACGTCGACAAGTCCTTCATTGTGTTTCAGGAAACCGGTGATTTCTTCCCCGCACCCTGGCATTACCATGCTCATTACGAATTTGTTATGGTCAACAAAAGCACCGGAAAACGGATGGTGGGTGACCATATCGGCTATTTTGAAGCGGATGATCTCGTGTTTATGGGCTCTCTGCTGCCGCACGTGTGGGTCAACGACCCGATCTACCTCGAACGCCGCGCGCCGGAAAAAGCCGATGCGCTGGTGATTCATTTCACGGACGATTTCCTGGGAGAAGATTTTATGAATATTCCGGAAATCGACAATTTTAAAAAGATACTCAAACTTGCTGAGCGTGGCATGGCTCTCCGGGGTGAAACTCGTTCGAAAATCAATGCGCTCATCCGCCAGATGCCCGCGCAAAACGGTTTGAAAAGGTTGTCGTCGCTGATGCTGATCTTCGATATCATGTCCAGTACAACCGAATACGACCTTTTGGCCAGCCCGCGCTTCGTCCAGAACTTCCATTACGATTCCTCCGACCGCTTCAAAAAGATCACCGGGTACATCATGCAGAACTTCGACAAGGACATAAGCCTTGCCGAAATCGCGTCGGTGGGCAACATGGGGGTTACGGCGTTTTGTAACTTTTTCAAGGAACAGTTCCGGGTAACATTCGTAGAATACCTCACCACCGTCCGCATCGGGCATGCTTGCAAGCTGCTCTCGCTGAACGACCGCAATGTGGTGGAAGTCGCTTACGAATGCGGGTTCAATAACCTCGCGAATTTCAACCGGCAGTTCAAAAAGCTCAAAAATATGACACCCAGCGATTACCGGAAGACGTTGATCGTCCGGTAATCGCCGGGTGGCTTTCCTGAAATATAGTATCAGTGGGCGAGTTGGTGAACGAGTTTCAGCAGTTGTTCGCGGATTCGTTCTTCCGAGCCCGCTGCGAGGCAGCTGTACCGGCAGCGCCAGGTTTCGTAACCGCCTTTTTGTATTTCGTGTGCCGGCGGTACGTAGCCCGCATTGCCATTCGCCATCGTAATGGTGAAATAGTGGTCGATGCCGGCTTCCGCTTTGAGATACAGCCCTGTTTCGGAGAAGAACTCGCCTGCCAGCCCGCCGATCACCCCGTTACCGATCCGAAATGCCTGCACAGGACAGTCCTTTTCCGACGGCATTTCATTAAGCAGCAACTGCTCCCGGGCATATATTTGCAGGAGCCCTTTCCCATCCGGCTCAATGGTCTCGAAAAGGGCCGTAGCCACGCGTCCGGCTGCTTCCTGCAATTCCGGTTCGGAAGGTTTTACAATGGCGGCGGTTAATGGTTCGTAAAGGCAAACAAGCGCAGGGTCTGTCTGCCATTGCAGGTTATCCAGCTGCGCCACAAGCCGGTCGGCCAGGTCGTGACCAATGAGCTCGCTTTTTTGAAAATGCGCTTTCGGGTATCGGTCGCTGTTCTGGAAGTCCCAGATGTTGACGTCGCCGCTGGTGCCGTTGCTCATTATACCCACGAATTCCCCTCCCGCGCGAAGGCATTCGCGCAGCCGCTCCGAAAAATAGCCGAAGTAGTCCGCCGAAATGGTGCCGTTCTCCCAGTCACCGACATAATGCAATGAATAGTTGGCCAAAATGCTGATCCATCGTCCGTCGAGCCCCTGCACAGCCAGGAAGCCCAGCTCGGGGTCGGTTGGTGCCGGGCTATGGTCGATCCATTCCTCCACACCGAATGGATTGGTTTTGACCTCATCCGCCTCTCCGGTAACCGGGTTGACGGGCACGTAATCCGGCTTCATCCGGTAGCGGCGGCACAACACGTGCTCGGGCGCCATCACCGACCCGAATGCGATCCGAGCGGGTTGGAGGTTTTGCAATGCAGCCTCCACCGCGGCCGCGATTTGCCCGGGAAGCCATTTCTCATAAGCGGGATCGATGCTTCCCAAATGCACGTCCGCCACAGAGCCTGCCGCGTGCGTATGCGTGCTCGAAATGAGCACATGCGAGGGTAACAAGCCCGTATGCGACGCAATAGCCGTTTTCACAGCATCCACGAACTCTTTCGGCATCACGCAAATGTCCACCACCACCAGCGCAACGGTCGTTTCGCCTTTTCGGAGCACCAGCGCTTTCGCAAACAGATCGTCGTGAATGTAGGTCGCGTAATGTGTGATGAAGTCGCCATTAATGCGCGTCCCGAGCGGCGGCGTAGTTTTTACACGCGCGCTCCCGGCGAGAAATGAAGTCGAAGAGTTTGACATTCCATTTTTGATTAACCAACAACTGAAAAGTTAACAGCTCATTGCCACGCATTTCGCAGGAAACGAAGCCAGTTCTGACTGAAAATATTGTCGATATCCTCGTCCTTATACCCCCGATCGCTCAGGATCGCTTCGAACTTTTGCAGGTCGGCGATGGAGTTCAGGTCCCAGGGCGACTGCTCGGTACCGAAAATACCGTCCAGATCGCTGCCGATGGCCACGTGCCGGCTGTTACCGGCGATCTGGCAGATGTGGTCCCAATGATCGGCCAGATGGGCGAGGCGGATGTCCAGCTGCCACGGGTCAGAAACCATGTCTATAAACCGGATATCCATCGCCCAGCAGTCGAGCATCCCGCCGATCACCGCCCCCCTTCCGATAAGCCTGCGAATCTGTTCGTCGGAAAGCTGCCGCTGGTTGGGCACTATCTTGCGTACGTTGTGGTGGCTCGACCAGACCGGCCCCTCGTAAAAATCCATCACCTGATCGAATCCCTCATCGGTCAGGTGCGTCGTGTCGAGTATCATATTCAGCTTCGACATTTCACGCATCAGCTCAAAACCCAGCGCCGTCACCGGCCCGAGCATTTTTGTACCAGGGGCATAACGCCCCGGCCCGAAATGCGAGAGCCCCACGGCCCGCAGACCATAGTCATAGGCCCGGTGCAGGTACGAAACATCCACCAGCGAATCAGCGCCTTCGAGGCTCAAAATATACCCCACGGGCCGTTTTTCATTCTCCGCCAGCGGCTGCGCCCACCGTTTCAGATGGTTTTCCAAGCCTGTCAGGTCCGTGATCTGCACCATCTCTCCGAGCGCTTCCATTTCGCGGTACCAGGCTAGCTGCGCCTGCGTCATCGCCCAGGCCTGCTGCGGCGAGTTCCAGCCTGCTAATGCGCTGCCATACGGCGAGTAGCGGGCCAGTTGCGTGGCCACCACAATGCCGATATTGCCCTTACGCAGCTCCGGAAGGCATACCGTGCCTTTGCCCCGGTCGTTCTTATCCTTCATATTCATTTCCCGCTGACGGATCTCGTCCAGCGGCCGCGAGAGGTCGCGGTTCCATTCAATGGCGTTCATCGCCAGGTCAAGGTGGGCATCGAATATCAGCCTGCTCATGTCAATGGGATCCGTTTCTAAGATTTAACACCGTTTCTTCGGCATGGTGATACTTCGTGATCAGTTCGCTGATCTCACGACTGAATTTACCCGAAAGATCCCGCCATTTCCCAGCCTCGCCCGGTGCATAGCTGTAAAAGCCTTTCCCGGCATCCATTCCCCATTCTTTATTGACAATCATTTCCTTAAAAAACATCGGCAGCTCCGTGTCCCGGGCGAGCTCGCGATTGAGCTCCTTCATCACCATTCCGTAGGCATAGGTGCCCATCAGGTCCATATAGCGCAGGTTCCCGGCAAAGGGCAGGTAATACCCGGCGTCGTTACGGCAGGCGCGGTCGACGTCCTCCACATTGGCATATCCATTTCCAACCAGGAAAAGCGCCTCCCGGATCAGAGCACCCATCAGGCGCATACGGATGCCCGTGTTGCCGTGGATCACGTACGGATCTTTGTTCCAGGTTGTCCTCGCGATATCGGCAATATACCCCGCATGCGAGGGATGGGTAAGGTTATTGGTAATGATTTCCAGGAAAAACGTTGAGTCTGCCGGTTCCGTCCAGTTCAGGCTGATGATGCGTCCGGGATACAGTGCATGCTCCTGCAATGTGTCGAGCCCGATGGTTTCGGTGTTAATGCAGATCAGTGTTTCAACCGGTACACATTCCTCAACCTCACGGATCAGGCGCTTTTTAGTATCTGAATCCTCTTCCGTAACCAGTATCGCCAACCGGATATCGTCCGGCAGCGCTCCGTCCAGATCGTCGAGCACCGCCCATCCTCCCTGAACCAAACAGTTGGCAATGCTGCCCGCTATCGGATGGGTTCCCAGCAGCAGCACCGGTTGGTTGCTTTGCCCCCTTTGTTTCATCGGTTCACGCTTCGTTTAGATCTGTTTCAACACCTTTTCAGCGGCTGCAATAGCTTGTTCAATATCTTCGTCGGTGTGCACGGCGCTGATATACCACAAGCCCCGGCCAATGATCCGCACGCCCTCCTCATGCATGGCAGCGATGAATTTGCCCAGTTTGGCCTTGTCGGCTGTCAGGGTATCGCGGTAATCACTGTTTTTTTCCAACGATGTGAAACTCGTCGCGAACATAGGGCCCGGGCCCTGGATGAGCATCGAATGCCCGCTATCGGCCGCGGCTTTCCGCAAGCCGGATATCAGTTTTTTCCCAAAACGGAACATTCGTTCGTGCGGCCGCTCCTTTTCCAGCACGGTAATGGTTGCCAGAGCGGCTGCCACCGTAGGGTTCCCGGCATTCATCGTCCCGGCATGGATCACCTTCGCCTGCTCGATCAACTGCATCCATTCGTATTTCCCCGCAATAGCACTGATCGCGTAGCCGCTGGCGATGGCCTTCGCAAATATGGAAAGGTCGGGCGTGATGCCGAAATACTGCTGCGCGCCGCCCAGTGAGAGGCGGAAACCGGTAATGACCTCGTCGAAGATCAATGCCACATTATGTTCCGTACAAATATCCCTCAATCCCTGCAAGAAGCCGGGGTTGGGCTCAATGCAGCCGCTGTTACACATCACCGGCTCGGTAATGATAGCGGCGATCTCATGGCCGCGTTCGGCGATGGTTCTGGCTACGAGGTCAAGGTCGTTCCAGGGCAGAATGATAAATTCATTCTCGACACCCTCCGGCAGTCCTTGCGTCCAGGGGAATACATTCGGATACTCGCGGCTACCCAATGCTTCCGCCGACGGCGCGCTGATACCCCAGCAAACATTGTCCATCCAGCCGTGATAATGCCCCTCGAACCGGAGGAATTTGTGCTTGCCTGTTTTCGCCCGCGCCACGCGGAAAGCCGTTTGCACCGCCTCCGAACCATCGAGGCAAAAACGCATCAGCTCGGCCGAAGGGATCAGCTGGTTCAGTTTTTCAGCCAGCTCGATTTCGCGGATATGCTGGCCGGCAAAGAGCTGGCCCTCCTGCGAATACTCGTTGACTGCGCGCAGCACTTCGGGGTGCGAATGGCCGAGGATCAACGGCCCCTGGCTCAAAGTGAAATCGAGGTATTCGTTGCCATCGACGTCGTAAATCCGGCTGCCGCGCCCGTGCGTGTAGAAGAGCGCGTGCGGATGGTTGTATTTCCTGAATTCGGAAGAAACGCCGCTGGCGAGCACCTTTTTGGCCCTTTCCAGTAGTTCGGCTGATTTCTGGTAGCTTTTCATTGTAAATAGGCTTTTACTTTTCCGGCAGAATATTCCGCCGCTAATTGATGTATCTCCCGGTTGAAGCGGGCAAAGGCATCGTCCCACTGCTGGCCCTCGCCGGGCTCATAAGGGTAAAGTCCGTGGTCGTTATGGACGCCCCGCGCACCTTCGCGCACCATTCGCTGCATGATTTCGGGCACTTCGGTGCTGTTGCTGAGTTGCGGAAACAGGCGGGGCAGGATCGCGTTGAAATCTTTCAGACCCAGGTAATCCATGCGCCTGAAAATACCCATCAGCGTCATCCACGAACCGGCATCATACCGGAACGCCTTGTCCACATCCTCGGCGGTGGCATGGCCGGTCTCGATCTGACTGAATATCTCGCGGTATACCGCGTACATCAGCCGGTTGGTAATGAACCCGCGGATGTCTTTCCGAAGCAGCGTCGGCTCCTTGCCCCACCGGTGTGCCAGCCGGAAAACACGTTCGGCAAAAACCGGGTCTGTTTGCTCGCCGCAGGTAATTTCCAAGAACCGGGTCATGAATGCCGGCTCGGCCCAATGAATACCCAGGAAACGGGCCGGGGTATCGATATGCTTTTGAAGCTCGCTGATGGGAATGGCCGAGGTGTTGCTGCCTACAATGCAATCTGCGGCCACAACGGCGGTAATTTTCGCATATACCGATGCCTTGATTTCCGGCCGCTCGATCACACATTCGATCACAAGCTGGCAACCGGCCAATGCGGCGTAGTCTTCCGAAACGGTAAGCATGCCGAGGTATGGCGGCAACGCACCGACCAACCCGGCTTCCCGGCATTGGCGAAGCTGTCCTTCGATCCGCCCGGGGGCTTCTGCTGCCTCGGATGCGAGGGGTGCAATGGCTTTCACTGAATGGCCCGCGAGGAGCAATGCGGCTACGATGCTGCTACCCATCAGGCCCAGCCCCACCACGCCTACCGGAGGTTCGTTTATCATATCCAGGTCAGGCGGGGAGTTTGACGATGCAGTCGATCTCGACTTTGATATTTTCGGCCAGCACGGATTGTACGGTTGTGCGGGCTGGTTTGATGCCGGGGAAGTATGTAGCGTACACAGCATTGTAGCGATCAAACTCGCTGATATCCGCCAGATGTACCGTGCATTTCACGATGTTTTCCATCGAGCCGCCGGCCGCTCCGATAATCGCGGCAATGTTGTCCAGTGTGCGTGCAGTTTCCTCCTCGATTGTTCCCCGCACAAACTGCGATGTCCGGAAGTCGACGGAAGCCTGGCCGCTTACAAACAGAAACCCGTCGATGAGAACGCCGTCGGAGTAAGCGCCGGTGGCGAACGCCGGGTCGCGATCAGGATGAACTATCTTTTTCATAAAAACAAAATATAATTTCAAAAAATACCCTATTCACAAAAGTACGTATCACCTATCGCTGCACGCTCCTACTTTTCGCTTGATTACTGATACTATTTTTTACAGGATTTCAGGCATTCAGCCCTCCATCCATAAGAATATTTTCACCATTAATGTAAGCCCCCGCATCCGAGGCCAATAACACTACAAGCCCTTTGATGTCGTCCTGATTGGCCATGCGTCGGAGGGGCACTTTTTTACAATAGTTATTCAAAAACGCCTGCGGCTGGTTGTTGAACAGCCCGCCGGGACTAATGCAGTTGAACCGGATGTTCCTGCCCGCATTCATTTGCGCCATATAGCGCGTCAGGTTGATCAGTCCCGCATTATGAAAGAAATAGTCGGGCGGCAGGTCGCCCATGTTTACGGTACCCTCGTAGTTGGAGAGGTCCGGACCAAACATGCCCATCATCGAAGCGATGTTGATCACGCTGCCGCCGCCGCTTTGCACGATGAGGTCGGTCATTTCGCGCAGCAGGTCCATCATACCCGTCGCATTCACCTGCATCGACTCTTCAAACTGGCTCAAAGAGGCATTGTAGCCCTTCATAGGCCGCGACACCGCATTGTTCACAAAGCCATCGAGCCTGCCAAACCGGCCGAGCACATCCGCCTTCAATGCCATTACCGACTCATGCACTGCCTGGTCGGCCTGCATCGGGTGTACATCCAGCCCGCGCTCGCCGAACATCGCCGCTGTCTCCTGCGCCAAAGCCAGTTCCCGCGAAGTGGTGATCACCGTTGCATCCGCCTCCGCGAGGCCTTCCACAATGCATTTCCCATATTGCCCCGATCCCCCGGTCACGAGAATGACCTTGTTTTTCAGGCTCAGTAAATCTTTGACATTCATAACATTAAAAGTTTTTATGAATCAACACCTCCGCACCGCCCCTTTCCAGGCTTTCCTTCGCTCCGATGATGACCTGCATGATCTTTACTGTTTTTTCAAATGCAAGGCGCGGTTTCCCCTCCTGCACCGAGCGGATAAATTCGATGATATTGTCCCGAAACATCGCGTAGGAATTGCGGATATCGATCAACTTCCAGCCCTGCTGACCAAAAAGCGAAATCTGGAAAGTGCCCGTAATGTCCATGAAAAGGTGGAGCATTATATCTGGACCGTCGGTCATTCTGAGGTGGATAATTTCTTTGTCGGGCCGGCCGATATGCCGCACCGAATGGGGCACGGGATCTCCCAGGATGCCGAAAATACCTTCGAGCAAATGCACGCCATATTTCTTCCAATCCTTCTTGCCTACGGCCGTCACCAGCTCCATTTTTCCTAAGGATTTGATTTCCTGCCGTGCAATGCGGCATTCACTGGCATAACGCATGGACGAGCACGACATCAGGAACTTGCCTGCGCTGTGCTGCTGTGCAAACCACGCCAGGTCTTCCCGGGAGTAGGTCAATGGTTTATCAATGAAAATCGGCACGTCCGCTTCGATGAACGGCGCCGCCATTTCGCGGTGGTATTCAGGATCGTCGCGGGCAAGGATCACCGCATCCACTTCCCCGATCATCGCCTCCATGCGGGCGCATACATGCATAATGCCTGCGCCGCGTGCAATGCTTTCGGCGATTGCAGGCTCCTGCGCCCATACGTGCGTCACCTGTGCGCCGGGAATTCCCAGCGTGTCCCGGTTTGCTTCAAGGTAGGCGGTCACGGCCGGGTAACCGATGCGCACAATCTCGTCGCCGTCGAAAACGCCATTGATGATGGCCGACCACGAGTAGGGGTGCGCATTGCCGGGACTCATCCCGATGATTCCGATTTTCAGCATTAGTTCAGTTTTTAGCACAGCCATCCCATCCTGTCCCAATACGGCAGGTTCAGGAAATCCGGCTCGGGATAGGCCATCTGGCTGGCGGTTTGTAATATATGAGGATCCATAACAGGTCCACCGGCCGTTGCCAGCGCATGATGCAGGTATTCAGGCTTATCGATACCCACCAACACCGACGCTATGCTTTCGAAAGACAATGCAAAGCGGGTAGCCAGCCTCGGCAAATCGGGGAAATCAGGGCCCAGCAAGGTCCGGTAGCCGCCGATGTGACGCTCCACATCGGCCAGCGCCGGATGCAGGTTCTTGCCGCGGTCGCTCAGGAGGCCTTTCATCAGCACCGACCTGACCACGATACCCACGCCTTGTTCGGCGGCCGCACCGAAACACACCGCATGGCGCTGATCCATGAGGCTGAACGGCAGCTGGATCACATCCCAATGCCCTTTGTTGATCGCAATGGCCGTTTCGGACGCGAGATAGGTGGATGCTCCCGTCGCGCGAATGACACCGCGTTGTTTCAGCTCCTGAAATGTTTCGGCAATGACTTCATTTTCCAGAATTTCCTGATCCGCCTGATGGAGCATAAAAAGATCTATATAGTCGGTTTGCAGCTCGCGGAGGCTTTCGTGCAGGGAATTTTCAATGAAACTTTTCAGGGTGTGGTCCGATGGCAGCTGGCCGTCGGCTCCCCGGAAATGCCGGCACTTGGTCGCGAGCACGATTTCACTTCTTTGGGAGCTAAAAGCTTTGCCCATAATGGTCTCGCTGGCGCCGTACAGCCGGGCCGTGTCGAAAAAGTTAATACCTTTTTCCAAAGCCTCATGCAGAAGACCGATGGCCTCCTGCTCCGAAAGCATATCCTCCCGGCTATGCACACCGATACCGTAAGGCACGCCTATCTCCACCCCGCCGAATGCGATTTCGGACACCTGCAATCCGGTACGTCCCAGTGTTTTTCGTTTCATTTGGAGCCGCTTTCGAGATAGGAGGATGACTGTCCGGCTGTGGTGGCGCCGAAAGATTTTATGAGGTCGAAGCAGTAGTTTTTCAACCCTATCACGTCCGCACCGACATTCACAAACTGGTAACCCATTGAAACGAGTTCACTCAGATTGCCCGGCCCGCCTACCGTACCGGCAAACTTGCCGTGTTTACGGGCCATCTCCGCCACCCGGATACGCGTTTCGAGCAATTTGGGGTGGTCCCATACGCCGGGCGCGCCAATGCCCTGGCTAAAATCGCCGGGACCAAAGAAAAGCATATCGTAACCATCAAGTGCCGCGATCGCTTCAAGGTTTTCCAGCGGCTCGGGATCTTCGATCTGGAAAATGACAAAACGCTGCCGGTTGGCCTCTTCGAGGTATGCGTTAAAATCCATGGCAGTATATGCCCCGTCGGCATTACCGCCGTCGATAGGCCGCCAGCCAATGGGATGGAAACGCGTCATTTCGATTACCTTCCGGGCGTCGTCAAGGCTCATGATATGAGGTACCATAATGCCGGTAGCGTCGAGTTCGAGCGGGCGTACATAATCGCTGTAACTGCCACGGGGCACACGCACGAGCAGGTCCGCATCCTGGGATTTCGAAGCCCAGACACATCCGGCCAGCACCGACCAATCGAGCCCGATATGCTCCTGATCGGCCCAGACGCAATCAAAACCGGCGATTCCGGCCATCTCGGCCACGCGAGGCTCGGACAGGTTCATTTTGAAACAACTGACAATTTCGCCGGCCCGCAATTTGCGCAGCACCCGGCTTTCGCGCATTTTCAATGTCATGGTATTAAGAGTTTCGCCCTTCGTGGCAATTAAAACAATCGGTACTATTTTTCCCGCTGGCAGATTCTGATCAGGGCATAAGCCGCCGCGGCCATCACATCATAATCTGCTGCGCTGTCTTGCAGGGAATGCTTGTTCTCAAACATTCCGGTGAGCACTGGGACGGCGGCTGAATCCCCCCTTTCGGCCAGCGCCATCGCCATTTCGGAACGGGCTCCTTTTTCCGGGGAAGTACTGTATTTCATAAGCAATTGCCGTAGCTGGCCCACCTGCACATCGGGCTGCCCGCCGGACGTTACCCAGGCCGCGCTCAACAGATATACTTTTGTCGGCGAGTCATCAGGTTCTTCGAGCGCGGCGCGGGCCAATAGCTGCCATTGATCTGCTTCCAAATCCCCAAGCTGCCGTAGTGCATAGGCCGGGATCGTTTTGCCAGGCCCATGCGAGCCGGACGGCGATGCCAGATTCCCGATCAGTTCCTGCTTCACCTTTTGCCGCTCCTGCTCCGAGTGAAAAGCCGTACTCCAGAGCGCGTATATTGCCAGCGAAGGCACATTGCTACTAATCGCCCGGCGCGTAATTTCAGGCGCCTCGGCAAGTGTCGATTGATGGAGTTTTGCCAGGGTTTCGGCTGCGTGAATACGGTCCCGGCCCTGTTCGTCGAGGAAAGCTTCCTTAATTTTACCGGACCATATTTGCCTGTCGGCTTCCCCACGCGAGGCCTGGTGCAACACGCGCCAAATTCCCACGCGGTATTGCGGCCTGTTCCCCAAGCGCGTTTCTTCTTTCAGGAACACTTCTCTGACGCCCTCCGGGTAACCCGCCCAAAGCAGATATTCGGCGGCATGTACTTTCACCCATTCCTGCTGTTCGTGCAACACCTTTTGCAGCAATGCGACATAGGTCTTTTCCCGACCGGGGCGCTGCGCCAAACCAACCGATAACACACTCATGAGCAAAAGAGTAAGAAGCAATCGCATATTCTGACATTCTTTAAAATCTTTTCGAACCTTAGGTTCACCCGATAGATTCCGGAATCAAGTGGAATGGTAGCCATTGCAATGCCGGTTTAATTGCCAGTTTGCAGAATGGTCCCGGCGATATGCCTTGTGCCGTTCCCGATGTTGAAATAATAGGTAACAAGCACCTCTTTCGGGTTCAATTGTACCGCCCAGGGATAGCCGATGTCGCTGCCGCCGCCATCCTCCCGCAAAACGATTTCCTTTGAAGTAGCAAAATCAGTACACTCCGCATTCAAAATCCGGGCGCGTATGCCATAGGGCTTGTGCCTGTACCCGTACACGAGCAACACGCGCTTGTCGGGCAGGCGCATCGCCTGCATGGGATGTCCCTGAAAACCCATTTGCTCCCATTTGCCGAATGTCTTTCCGCCATCTGTCGATCGCGCAATGCAGGCCTGGTCGTTCATCTCCGCCGTCCGCAGGAAAGCCACCAGGTCGCCTTTGGGTGTTTCGTAAATGGATGTCTCGTTAAACGACGCTTTTTCATCGGTAGCCACGACGCTGCTGTATTTCCAGCTCATCCCTTTATCCTCCGACACGAGCAAATGGTTGGAGGTACGCTTCGGCTTGTTCGATTCGCTGGCGGCTACCACCCAGAATATCCTCCCGTCTTTCCCTTCATACATCGCTCCGCGATTGTACGCCGCGACGGGTTTCCCGAAGGGGTCCAGGTTTATCTCGGGCTGCACGCGCGGGGGGTAAATAGGCCCTTTCCAGGTTTTGGCACCGTCGGTCGAGCGCAGGATATAACCGCCGAGAAACACCGCTCCGGAGGTCTCGAAATAGGGCTGTTTAAGTTTTTCCATGCCGTCCGGCCGGAGAAATGCCCATCCGTAACTGGCACACAACAACGTACCGTCCTTTAATTGCAGCAGGCAAGGGTCCTGTGAGCCGCCGAAAGGGTGTGCGTACAGCAACTCCGGCTCTTGCGTCCAGGTGACGCCATCCTTCGACTTTACAGTGACCAGATAGCTGTTGGGATCCACGTGGCTGCTGGATTTCTCGCCGAAATTCTTCCGCTCCGGCGCCCGACGGAACGCGACCAGGATTTCCCCGTCTTTCTTTTTGACCACCGACGGGAACGTGGAATAAAACCGGGCATCCTCGTAGATGATCACATCGCGGACTTTTCGCGGACCTTTGAGGCTATCGGGGCCAAAGTCTGTGCTGGCATGGGCTACCTGCCCTATCACCAGCGCGGCCACGAGCATGTAAATTCGTAGAGTATTCATAAGATTCAAGCGTTTTGAGAATAGATCAGATTGATGTTAAACGGGGATGAATACGGTAAAGCAAAAAAGCGCAAAGCAGCATCGTGAACGCCGCTACCTGGAACATAATGCTGAGATTGACCTGCGCATCACGCAATAATCCCCCCGCATAAATGCCAAGTCCTCCTACGATGCAACTGAAAAGGTTGAGTATTCCGTAACCTGTCGCCAGGTAACGGGGATTTGCCACCATGCAGAGAATGGGCATCATGTTCGCATCCAGGAATGGCCGGGTAAATGCATAAACCATAAAACCCGTCACCGCTACCCATACCAAATCGGTGCTGCTCGCCAGCAACACACCAGGCGTCCCGATCACGAGGCCCAGGGCCGGCAGCAGGATGCGTGCACGCTTGTTGAACCGGTCCCAGTAGTCGGCAATGCCGCCCCCGGACAATACGCCGAGGAGCATCGGAATGAAGAAATAGGTGGTTGCATACACGCCGGCCTCGGTTTGAGACAGGTTGAAATGTTCCTTATAATAGGTAGGCAACCAGCCGTTGATCATCCAGCTCGCGACCCCGAGCAATCCCCAGGCGGCCAATGCCCGCAAGTAGGCAGTATGCCTGAAAAGCTCCCGGATGGCATCCCGAAAACCTCCGGCAAGCGGCTCGACAGTAGCTCGCGGATTTTCCGCAGCAACCCGGGGCGCATCCTTCAATGTGAATGCAAGAAAGGTAGCATATACGACGCCAATGGTTCCGAAAACCACAAATGCATAATTCCAGGTGCGGCTTTCGGCCAGCCAGCCGCCCACAAAACCAAGGCTTTGCCCCACATAAACACCCGCCATGTGGATGCCTGTGGCTTTCGACCGGGTAGATCCGTGATGGTACTCGACAATCAACGCAAGCGCAGCCGGGATGTAACAGGCTTCGCTTACCCCCATCAGGATCCTCGTTACAAGCAGCTCTTCGAAGGTGGTGGCATGTGAAGTAAGCCACGTCACGACCGACCAGATAAACAAGCTGCCGATAATCACCTTGCTGCGGTTGAAACGGTCGGCAAGGTAGCCGGCAACAGGACTAAGTAGCCCATACACCCACAGGAACACCGATGTGAGCAGGCCGAACTGCGCTTCGGACATGGGGATGGCCGCGACAATCGAGGCACGCATGGTGGTGATCATCATGCGGTCGAGGTAATTGAGGCCGCCTACGACGCACAACATCAGCACGACCATCCACGCGTAAGAGAAAATACCGGGTTTAGAAATAGTGTTATCGGTGGTCATCCGTTTGGGGCTTACTTATTGATATCCGGGATTTTGCTTTACTTTCGGTTCCAGGCTTAGCACCGTGTTCGCTATCGGAAAGAGCAGCAGGTAATCCTGCCCCTTCCGGGTTTTGAGATTCGGCACCAGTTCAAAAGCCTGTTCGAAACGCACCAGGTCCCACCATCTCTTACCTTCGTAAACCAGTTCAAGCAACCGTTCTTGGAGAATGGCGGCATCGTTCTCCTCCTTACTGCCGTTCACAAATGTATGCTTCCTGAAATTGGCCTTGTAGGCACGCTGGCGTACGAGATTGATCTGCTCGGACGGATCCTCACCCAACGCATTCCTGATCTCGGCCTTCATGAGCAGCAGATCCGCCCAACGATAAAGGACAATATCGCTTAAAAACAGCCGCGTACCTCCCGTCACCAGTCCACGCCCTTTCATGGAAACACTGGTATAAAAAGTGGCTTTTCCCGATGCATCATAGGTATATATTTCATGAAAAGATGCCTTTTTGCGGGTATCGTCTTCGGTGAATTGTTTCCTGACCAGTTCTGTCAGCACGAGCAATCCCTGTCCCCCGCCGACTGGCTGAACCAGCGCCTTCGTTTCGGCGTCGGTATTGGAGGGAATGGCGCTATCGATGATCCAATGCAGCCAGAACTGATTATTGGCAGCGCCGTCCAGGTCCTGGTACCGGATCGTCATGATCGTCTCCTTGTTGCCTTTGTTGGCATACTCAAACAAATCGGCAAAATTCGGCAGTAGTGCAACATCTGCTTTCTCAATCTCCCGGATCGCATTCAGTGCCGTTGTGAGATCCTGGTTACCGCCGTTCATACGTTTGGCGGTCCACAGAAACACATCGGCCTTTACAGCATTGGCCGCAGGCTTAGACCATTTGAACCGGCCCGTGGGAAAGTTGTTATCCGTAAACCGCGCAAGCGCTTTTTCCAGATCCGATTTGATAAGGCTAAAAACCTCTGCCTGTGGAGCGCGCTCCCGGATGGTCACTTCTGCTTTCGATGTTTCCGTTGGTTCCGTCCGTATGATCAGATCTCCCCACGTCCTGGTCATCACAAAATACAGGTAAGCACGCATCGTATAAGCCTGGGCCAAAATATTGTTTTTCGCTGCCTCATTAGAGAAAGTGACCTCATCCGCATGTTTAATGATGAGATTGGCGCTATTGATGACCGTATAGAAACCCGACCAATCGGGATGATTGGGTTGATCGCCGCTTAGCGCATTCAAATACAAATCGTTGCGGCCACTTCCATATACGCCCCCTTCGAATACCTCGCTGCGCTGCTCACCAAGTGTATAGATAGAGCCCGATATGTTTCTCAGATTAACGTACATCCCATTCAGTGCTCCCTCGGCATCATTCTGGGTTTTCCAGAAAGAATTGGTAGTGATCACACTCGTTGGCGAAACATCCAGTACATTACAGGAGAAAATGCCTGCCAGCATAGCCAGCCCTAGCATAAAGACTTTGATTATTTTCATGTTTAATGGCTTATCAAAATGAAACACTGGCACCGAAGATGATATTCCTGGGCATCGCGTAGCGTCCGTCATCCACACCGCCTTCTTCGGGGTTCAGGCCGAGGTATTTGGTAAAGTAATAGATGTTGTTGGCTGTTACATTGAACCGCAGATTGGAGATTTTGAGCTTGCCCAACAGCGAAGCCGGCACCTGATAACTCAGGGTGACCTCCCGCAAAGCCAGAAAATCGCCCGGCTCGTTGTACATGGAATTGCCGGAGGTCGTGACGCCGTCGAACAGATTTCGCTGCGTTCTTTCGCCACCCCAGTAGGATCTCGGCATATCCGTCACATCGCCCTGTTTTTTCCAGGATCTTTCCACCATGCGCTGCGTCAGGTTACCGTCGGAATAAAGGTTACCGTCCAGGAACAGCCTTGCCCAGTTGAAAATGGTATGACCGGTGGTATAGTCAAGACGGACATAAAGGCCGAAGTTTTTGTAATTGAGCGTATTTGAAATACCACCCGTCCAGGCCGGATAGGCATTACCCATATAGCGTTTGTCGCGCGAGTCGATGGTGCCGTTCTTGTCGGCATCATAGTATTCCACGTCACCGCCATATTGCGTTTTGTCGGTCCCCACGATGTATGACGCTATCGGACCGTTTTTGGCATCTTCGTCGGTAGCATAAATGCCCACCTGCTTGCGGTCGTACATTTCTCCGAGCCTGCCGCCTTCCTGAAGTCCTCCTTTCCATGCATAGTCCTGCCGGGCATCGTCCCACACCAGCACACCGCCGATCCGGTTGTTTTCTACGCCATTATAGGGCAGTTTCAGGATTTTATTACGGGTCCAGGAGGTGTTGAATGCCAGGTTCCATTGCAAAGCCGATGCCGGCGGCAACACTCTTATGCCCAATTCCACTTCGAAACCACGGTTCTGCAATGTGCTCAGATTGGTAAGCACGCTGGCAAAGCCGGTCGATTGCGGCAGCGACAGGCTGGTGAGCAGGTTGCTGGTTGTACGGACATAGTAGTCGGTGAGGATAGTTAACCGGTTCTCGAAAAAGCCCAGGTCCGCACCTACATCAAAAGTCCTGGATTGTTCCCATTTCAGGTCGTTGTTGGGAATGACCGTATTCTGGATCGCCGCGGCGCCTCCGTACTTCGCACCAACCCCGTAAGCCCCCTGGGCAGTAAAATCACCCAGCCCGGAAATATTCCCGTTCACGCCATAGCTGGCTCTCAGCTTGGTTTGCGACACCACCCGTGAAACACCGCTCCAAAAAGCCTCTTTATGCACGTTCCAGCCAAGAGAAACGCCCGGAAAGAAGCCCCATCGATAAGCCTCGCCCAGGTTGGATGCTCCGTCGTAACGCATATTGACGGTCAATAGATATTTGTTCTGAAAGCTGTAATTGACATTGGCAAAATAGCCCATGACCACCTGGCGCGTCACTGTCCCGCTGACGGCCGTCGGTTCGGCCGAGGCATTCAGCGTAGGGATAAGGTCGGTAGAAGCGCCCCGCCCCGTCGCACTGATGCCCGAGGTGTCCCTTACAAAATACGACAGCCCGGCCCGTGCGTCCAGGTGATGGTCTTTACCCAGTGTTTTGGTATAGGATAATACCCCGTCGGCCTGTGTCTGCCGCCACTTTGAGGATGCTGCGGTGGATATACGCGAGTCGACAAATGCCAGCGGGCCGTTCCAGTAACCGGGTTGGAAAGAGCGGGAATCGCGGGAAACGTTGTACATCGAAACCTGGGGCTGAAACGACAGCCCGGGCAGAATCTCCCAGTTGCCGCCGAGACTGAGTGTCAGCTTTTCATTGGTATTGTTGTACTGACGGGAGTTCATAAAATATTCCGGATTGCCTATGCCATTATTGGTCCCCGGCGCCAGCGTTCCATCTTCGAACCTGTATTTGGCTGTCGGTGCTAATCCCGCATTCCGATAAAAGGTAACAGCTGTGGAACCGTAAGGGATGTTGGATTTGGCCCGTGAGTACATCACCCGTGAAAAGACTTTCATGTTTTTCTTTAGCATTACATCCCCATTCAAGTTGAAACTCAGCCGATCGTAACTGGTCGTAATAACGGTCCCTTCTGTTTTCATATAGCCCAGTCCGGCATTGAACGTGGCCTTTTCATTTCCCCCGCCCATCGACACGTTGTGGTTATGCGACACCCCCGTGCGGTAAAGAAGGCCCTGAAAATCCGTATCCTGAAAAATGAGCGTTTTGGTCGGGTCTGCCGGATCGGGCATACTCTCCCAGCCCTCTTTGAGTTTGTGCTCGTTTTGCGGGGTGAGGTACTGCGTGGTGAAAGCGGTTTTGTTGGTCAGGTCGTTACCCGTACCATAGCCCATGGGTAGGGTCAGGCGCGAAGTGTTGTCACCAAATTTGGCCGCCCCGAAAACACCAAGCCGGTTGATAGTCAGGTAATCCCGTGCATTGGCCATTTCGTACAGTTTGCCCGGCCTGGAGGTGGTCAGGTCGTAAGAGTAAGTGATGCGCGCCTGGCCCGACTTGCCGCTTTTGGTAGTGATGATGACGACGCCGTTAGACCCTCGCGCACCATATATCGCGGTAGAGGCAGCGTCTTTCAACACCTGCATTGATTCGATATCCTCGGAGTTCACATCGTTCATATCCGTACGGATCACACCGTCGATGATGTACAACGGGGAAGCTCCGTTGGGGTTATTAATGGAAGTACCTCCGCGTACGATCACGCGGGGAGCCGCACCGGGCTGCCCCGACGTACTTTGGACGCGCACGCCCGAAACCGTACCCTGCAAAGCCGAGGCTGCATTGGCGAAAGGGACGTTCTCGAAAACCTTTGTATCCAGTTTGGAAACCGAAGTAGTGAGCGTCTCGCGCGACTGCGTTCCATATCCGGTCACGACAACTTCCCTTAATACGGCTACGTCGGGCTTCATAGTCACATTGATCACCGAGCGATTGGCCAGCGCGATTTCCTGGGTCTGATATCCGATGAACGAGAATATGAGACTTCCGCTGCTGCCAGGCAAGTCGAGGGAGAATTTCCCTTCGGCATCCGTAATGGCCCCGGTAGTGGTGCCCTTGATTTGTACATTCACGCCGGGCAGGCCTTCATCGTTCTCATCGACGACCCGGCCTGTGACCTTTCCCACAGACTGTGCGGTCAGCGACGCAGTGCAGCAACAAATTATGGCCATAATAAGCCACACGGATGTTCGCCACAGGAGGTGTAGACGTTTTCCTTTTCGCATGAGGTTAAGTGATAAATTTTGACAAATTTCGTTTTGACAAAACTATCTTCCGGAAAAGTAGGCATCCTCTATTTTTGTTTGCTTTTGTAATACTATTTTTCGAAACTGTAAAAACCCTGCTCCGGACCGCCCGAAACCGGAGAACAGCTTCGGCGGAAGTCAGCCTGGACATTGTAAAAACGCATCTATCTGAGCCACGAAAGGGCAGAGTTCAGTAATTCTTCATAGGACAATCCGCACCGGACATTTAACCCAACGCCCTGCTTTTGCTTCAACGACCGCTGGTAAATGGAGTCGGCCTGCTGCTGATTCATTTCCTTTCCCGCCGCAGTAACCGGATTAATCATTAGCAAGTTCTTCGCAGCAAGTGTTTCCACCAGATCGGGGAGATCATATTCGGCCAATGCTCCGGGCACGGCCGATAATGCGAAGCCAGGTTTGTAAAGCCTTTCCTCGGCAATGGATTGATACGATACCAGCGGCTGGATCAGCACCAGTTTGCCGAATGGATTGTGAATGGCAGCCGCGTGCAGCAAATCGGAGGTAAGCGTTCCCGCGGCGACGCCTGTCAGAACAGTCCCTGCGGTTCCGTTTTTCCTGATAAATTCTGTGAGGACCATAATCTCTTCAGCACGGGTTGCCACCAGACTTTTGTGCGTTAACATGCCAAAAAACCACAAGTTCAGCGGAACACCGTCAATAACCGAATCGCCACCGTTAATGAACCCGCTTCCGAGTTCGCCGATGCCGCTCAGGTCGGGGACAACCACTTCATAACCCTGGCGCGCCAGCCGGTCGGCCAGCTTGTCTTGCTGTGCTGCGTTTGCCTTGCCCTGGTCATCCAGAAGCAGGACGGTCGTACCCATGCTTTTGGCGGGTTTCAGCCAAAGTATCGGCAGATGGTAACCATTACTGCCTTTCACCAGGTATTTTTCGATGGCATAATCGGGGCGGTGCAGCCTGCCTGAGAAAATGACGTCTATTTTGCCTGCCGGCTTTGTAAATCCGGAAACCGAAATAATTTTCTTCCGTAGCGCTTCGGAAAGATTCGCAGCCGGATTTACCGCGTTCCTCTTTGCCGCAAGCGCTTTGGCACGTTTTTCATTCAATGAGAACATACTTTCACCCTTCAAAGCGGTGATTACTCGTCCGCCGGGCGTTACATGCAGCTCTTCGTCCGTCAGCATTTGTACCTCCTGATCGACAGGGCTGCCGGGGTTGTCAAGGTATTTTTGAAAAAAGGCATAGGAAGCCTCCCTGTTTTTGACCGTAGAAGCATGTCCGGCGTCATCTTCCGTCATCTGGATCTGTTCGGGTTTCCCGAAAACCTTGTACGCCCTTTTGGCCTCATTATAAGTATCCCTGGCACCCTGAATCGCAAATATATCCCGGGTAGTGGCCACGATCAATGCGGGTTTAGGAGCGCGCACTTCCAGGAAGTCGGCCATATCGATCCCCTCTTCCAGCCCGAACATCAGGTTTTGCTCGGCGTCCTGCGGGCCGTTGGAGCGGATCAGTTTATCAAAGGTGGTAATATAGCATTCGGGAGCCGCTGCCACGATCCGGTCATCCATTGCCGCGATGTAGGCGCTTTGTGTTCCCCCTCCCGAGCGGCCGGCTATGCCTATACGCGCCGGGTCGACTTCCTTCCTGGTCAGTAAATAATCCACGGAACGAATGCCGTCCCAGATAAAGTAATTGGCTGGTGGAATTCCGGAAATAAATGATTGCACGCCCGCATAGGAATGCTCGGCCGTTGCACCTCCTTTCAGCTCGTCGGGCTGGTACTGTATGCGTTCTCCCTGCCCGATCGGATCAAAGGCCAATACGATGAAACCCTTCTTGACGTAGTTCAGGATCAAACGTTGATAGGCTTCGCTGCGGAAGCCGTTCTCGCTATGTCCGCTGCAAAAAATAATCGCTGGTGCCTTTTCCTGCCTTTTATCAGGCAGGAACATGGCGGCTGTCACGTGGTAGCCGGGACGGGATTCGAAGTACAGCTTTTCAACCGAAAAGCCCTCCTTCTTCAATGTTCCCGTAATGACCGGGTTCAAGGGTGTTTTTGCAGGAAAAGGCCAGACAGCCCTCGCGAGCTTTGCGCGGACATCCGCTTGCCGTTTCTGCCATTGCTCTTTGGTGGTCAGGGATGAAACAGTAGCCTCACGTTTGCCCAACTGCGAAAATGCCCTTTCACTAAGCGATTTGTAAAAGAGCTGATCCGCCGCGGGTTGATGGTATTTCCAGTAACCATATACTGAAAGGTCCTCTTGGGCAAAAAGGTTATCAGATAATCCTAAAAAACAGCAGGCAGCGACGATCCAGGTATTGTATTTCATTTTATGATGCAGGTTTAGGCGAGAAATTCAACAGTCAGCATTCTGTTCTGGCTTCCTGTAACGCTCGATACGGGCTACGGAACAAGCAGTTACATTCGCTAAAAGACCGTGGTTGAAAAACTTCTACTTGACAGAATTTAACTCTCGTAGCCGCTGGCCGGTTATGGCCAGGCAACGACGTCTCTCTTGCACGTGCCTAAGCAGCCTTGTACAAGGGAGACCAAGTGTCTCCCGGTGCTTATCCGTACGAATTGGGTATCGAATTTGAAAACGGCAAAAAGGAATTGATTCGAAATACGATCATGGTAATGCGCTAGAAACCTCCAGAGAAGCTACCAACTCGTCCAGCCGCCATCGACCAGCAGGTTATGCCCGGTGATGAATGCGGATGCGTCCGAGGCCATAAACACGATGGGTCCTTTGATATCCGCGTCATCGGCGAACCGTCCCAACGGCGTGAGTCTCTTATAGTTTTCAACGAACTCCTCCTTCCCTTCCAGCTGCGCGACCCCGGGCCCGTATCCACCCGGACTAATGCAATTGGCCCGGATGTTGTACCGGCCATAAAAATTAGCCAGCCATTTGGTGAAACCTACCATTCCCCATTTATCGTACGTATAGTTGACCGGACTTGTCATACCCGTCTGTCCATAAACCGGAAAATGCGGCCCTACCGCTCCCTGGATCGATCCGATATTGATAATGCTTCCCTTACCCGCCGCCTTCATGGGTTCGATAACCGCTCGGGTCATGAGCACTAGGCCGGTAGCATTGACGCGCTGCGCCGCTTCCCAGCCTGTAACCTCTATTTCTTCCAGATTCTGAAAACCCTGCCGCGAAACAGCATTATTGACGAGGATATCTATACGTCCGAACATGTTCATGACTGTTTCCACAAGTGTGCGGATCGAAGCTTCATCTTCCAGGTCTAGCGGCATGGCTGTTGCCAGGAGCCCCCGGGCCGACAACCCGGATGCTAAATCCCCGCAGGTGCTCACGTTACGCGAGGCAATAACTACCTGAGCGCCTGCTTCCGCCAGGGCTATGGATATGGGTGTACCAAAAAAGCCGGCTCCTCCGGTGACGATCGCAACTTTGCCGGCCAAACTGAATAACTGGTTCATCATCTGATTAAATTTTCCATCTTCCCGGCGTAAGGATTTCGTCGGGGACAGCTGTAAATACTTTCATAAATTCGTCCCGAAGCGACGCCGGGATCTCGGGAGCACCAAGCAATTTCACATTTTCTGCCAACTGGGCCGAAGTAGCCGCCCCCACCACAATGCTATCGATCCCCGGCAGGTCCCTGACGTAAGAAAATGCCAGGCCGGCGATATCGGCCCGATATTCTTTCACAAATGTGTGAAGCTGCTTCAAAAATGGTACGGCTGAGATAAGGTTGCCAGTGATTTGCCCGGGGTCCATAAAAAACAATCCCTGCAGGAACACACTGCGGGCAAAAACAAGCTTCTGCGCCTTTGCAAGACGCTGCAATGCACCCGAGACGACCAGCCGCTGATCGAAGACGTTCACCGGCACCTGCACCGCCTCGACGAGCGGCTCCGCCAGGCAAAAGGCGACATCTGCCGGCTCGTACACCGACACCCCGCCTATATCGATCAACCCCTGCTCCCTGAGCCTTGAAATGATCACCGGCAATATCCCGGCCACCGCATCCATCGGCTCTTCTCCCTTGTGCAGCAGACAGACGGGGAGCTTGCTGATACCCAGGCATTCAATGGAAGCTCTGACACTGCCCTCTACCGATTTCCAGGCCCGCTCCAATGCACCGGCATCTTGCGGGGCGATCTTAAACTTGGAAACCATATTCAGGTCAGCTTCGGTATGACCTGCCAAAAAACGGCCTAATACTGCCTCGGAGGCACCATATTGCCGTGCCGTATCGAAGGTGGTAATCCCTGCATCCACTGCCGTACGCAGCATATCCAGTGCTTCCCGGTCGTCGGGCATGCCTTGTGAATTGGATATTCCGTAAGGCATACCCAGTTGAACGGTCCCCAAGGTAAGCTGGGAAAAACGATATCCTTTAAATGCGATTGTTTTCATGGATCAGCTAGTGCCGAAAGTCAATGTATTTTAATAAACTCCAATAACAGCGGGCGTTCTGATACCGGGTTTGATCTCGCCGCTAATGTAAAACCACTGGTTCTGCCACTGCACCACCGGCAGCGTCACGCGGGCCGGGATACGCTGCTGCCGGCCCGCAAACTCCCAGGAATCGGTGTGGGGGAAATAGTAAAGCACGTCGTTGGTAATCCCCGGATGCGAGGATGGCGTCTTGTGTTGGGCCGTAACGGCGTCAACCCCGCCCCAGAACAAAAAACGGTCGCCCTTTAACACCGGAAGCAGCGAACCACCGGCGGACATCCCCCTCGGCATTGCCGCAAGTTTTTCCCAATGCGCAGTCCGCTGTCCGCCCGAATGCTGAATGTTCAGCCGGTAGCCGTCCTGATGAATCAGCCTGTATGAATTTCCTCTGGAATTGATCGCGGTCGTCTCTCCGCTGAACATATAAAAGTCGCCGTCGAATGTCGCGCAAACCGGGAAAATGCGTCCGGGGCCGGGCCATGCTTCCCATTCAGCCCAGCCGGTTTCGACTTGTTTCAAATCCAGCACCAGGCATTTATTCAATCCCGGACCTGTGGGCGAAACATTTCCCCCCACCACGATCAGCAGGTCGTCAAGCACCGCACCGGACATATTGGCCAGAGGAAAAGGCAACGAAGGATATTGATGCTGCACCAGTGCGGGGCCATTCCATTCATAGCCGATCACCCGGCTTAAATGTTCGTGTGCATTGCTGCCGCCAATCAGAATTACCCGTTCCTGGTGGGAAACCGAAACGCCATAGCCGGCAGCGGTTTCCATTTTTTGCGGCAGCTTTCTCCAGCTACCACCTTCTTGGAGCAAAAAAATCCCGTCATGCCATTTTTTGACGCCTCCTTCCCAGGGGTAACCGTCAGGAAAATTTGCGCCGCCCAGGCAGAGCAGCGCACCGTGGCTTACACCCCCATACATACCCGCAAACCCGCGCTTGTCAGGCAAATCGGGCAAAGCAATCCATTTCAATCCGGTTTGCGCAATAGCCGCTTCAACTACCATCATCATCACTATAATTGAGAAATATTTCATAAAAACTTTCATATCACATATCGACAGTCATCATCAGCACAGCGCCAGGTCCGGGCTCTGCGTACCCACCGGTAATCAAAACCGATTTACGGTGCGGCTGGTCGGAAATAAAACACAGGTTACTGCTAAGGGGTAATGCAGTTTCCAAGCTGGCGAGTAACAATCCCTCAGGCGAAAATACCTGAATAGCCCCCATGCCATAATGGGCCACCCAAACACGCCCTTCCGCGTCAGTTGCCAATCCATCGGGTAAATTATCCACCGGCCTGCCGGAGCGATGCCCGGGCAGCGTGGCCCAAACAGATACCGGACAGACTGCCTCCTCGCTTAACGATATGGCTAGTATCCTGTTCTGATAACTTTCCGCGACGTAAAGCAGCGATTGGTCGGGCGACAACGCAAGTCCATTCGGATAGTCCAGGCCGCCGGCAATGCATTGCTGCGACCCGTCCTTTCCTACTTTGAAAACCCTTCCGCTTTCGCGTACCGAATCGGTAAAAAACACGTTGCCGTGGCGATCTTCGATCAGGTCGTTCGGGCACTGTACAGCGTGCCCGGCGCATTGCCCGTGGAGCAGCTCGCCGGTGCGACCGCCTGTATGATCGAATTGAACGATGGCCCTCTGCATACTGTCGCAGACCAAATGAATGCCCCCGGCGGTGATAAGCTGACCATTCGGGCACCGGGCCTCGGCCCATTTTACGGGCGCTTCACCTCGCTGCATCCGCAGCAGCTGTCCGCCGCTCAATGTGGTAAAGAATAAATCCCCTACTTCATTGACACAGGGACCCTCCGTATAGAAAGGCAGGTCTAGTAGTTTTACCGTGGTACTTTGCAGGTTCATAAACTGTCAGACATATTCTTCAAAAGGAAACAGAGGCACCTTTCGGTTTTTGTATTCAAAAAAGGTCATATCGGCTTGGGTCACTCCGGGCGTGTCGACCTGGATAATAGATGGGCAAACCTCCCCATATGCCGCAATAGGCGCATTGACTCCCTTGGCGACAATTCCCCGGAAACCACGTGGATACAGGCCGAAAGCGGTAAGCTGCCGCAGACTATACGGTGGAGTACGCTTCGTTGTAAGCATCACCGTATTGCCGCTCAGCGTACGGACTACCGCCGTAGGGCCCATGTCGTAATGGACAAATCCGCCATGCCGCGGAGCATCCTCCGTAAAGTGACCGTCATATAATGCAATTACCTCAACGTCGGTTTGAAAACCTTTTTTCCCTCCCAAAGAAAGAGAGGTAACCACCCCGGCATCCACTCTCCTGCATTGGGCTACGCTTTCTGGATCATACAAGCAGATAAAAAAGCCAGAAAAGCCGCCTGCTTCTAGATGTTCGAGGATCAAAGTACTGTCGCCCGGCGCTCCGCCCCCGATATTATCGCCCATATCCAGCAGTAGTATCGGTTGAGGGTGATTTTCAAGACCTTTCAGTACGGCTTCAATATCCGACTTCTTCCCGTTGAATGCCTGTTTGTGGTCCATTAAAAAATCCGAAAGCTTCCATGCCGCTTCCTTTGCCTGGCTGGCCGCAACCGGTGACTGGCTGTGATCCGCGATCACAATGAACCCCGATCCCATTTCGTACACATCCGCATAAGGAAAGCCGAGCAATACGCTCACCGATACCAACCCGTGAAGCTGTTTCAACTCCTTCGCAAATGCATAAAGCCCCAAACAGGGCTGTTGGGAAGTAAACTGCTGCTCGATGCTAATGGCCACGGGCGGTTTAACCAACAGCTGCATGGGCGAAATCTCCCCACGCAGCGTCCTGACCAGCAGCCAGGCTGCCGCCACGCCGGTCTGTTTCTGATCGACGTGCGGGTTGGTTGCATAGGCTATCAGGCCATCAGTCGCATCGATCATCGCCTGGCTGACATTGGCGTGAGGGTCCAGCGTACCGATGACCGGCACCTTGGCTCCCAGTTTCTGCCTCAGCAACGACAGCCAATGCCCGTCCATATCCGGGTACCCCTCGGCCACACCGGCGCCATGCGGCGCGACCAGGCAGGCATCCAACGGGCCTGCCTCGTCCAGTAGCCGCATCGTACGGTCCAGCAATTGTTCATAGCATTCCCTGGTGATCAGCCCCCCCGGCGTAGCCATAGCGTAAAATATAGGCACCAGTTCCATATCCGGAGCGCTGTCTATCACCTCGATCAATCCGCTGATCTCATGATTGGCGCCCTGGTATTCGTCTCTGATCCGGTCCGATTCCAGCCAGTATCCATCCCGGAAATCGGCCAGCGTCGTGGCCGACTCGATAAACGTGTTGGTCTCATGATAAATTCCCAATAATCCCACGCGCCGGGGCGCTTGCTGAAAATCAGGTTTCTGAGGCGCTGGTTCAATCATAACCGGTTATTTACCTAAATGGATGACGGCGTCGACTTCGAATTTGAGCAGGTCGCCCAGACATCCTATCAGCGTGGTACGTGCCGGAAACGGCTCCCGGAAATACTCCCGATAAATGGCATTGAAACTGGCCAGATCCTGCTGCCGGCCGACGTAATTTCTCACCTGTACCGCATCGTTCAGTGTTGCGCCCGCGGCCTCGACAATCCTTTTCAGGTTATCGAACGACCGGCGGCATTCGCCCTCAAAGGTGTCGTTGACGATCTGGCCCTGATCGTCGACGCTCGCCTGTCCGGACACGAAAAGATATTCCCCCGACACGATTCCCGGCGAAAAAGGTAAATGGCTCTGCGGGACAGGCCCGGTAACAACGTGCTTTGTTTTCATAATACACCAAATTTCTGATATGCCTCCATAGCCTTCATTCCATTCCTGATCGCGTCGCGCGTAACGTTCTCAGCGGAAACCTTTTCGAGCGCCGCTGCCAGCACCTGTGCTTCTACCTGCTGCGGTACTACCACAATCCCGTCCTGGTCGGCCATAACCAGGTCGCCGGGCACAAATTTCACCCCGTCGATCTCTACGACCACATCCAGGTCAACCACTTTCTGGCGATTCTGGCTGTCATAGGGGTTTTTACCGGTTGCAAATACAGGAAATCCCATAGCCGTCATTTTGTCGATGTCGCGCACCGAACCGTGCACCACCACGCCCACACAACCGGCATTACTGGCGGCGGTAGAAAGCAGCTCACCCCAGATACCTGACCGATTGGATCCGCCGGCCGCACAGATGAGCACATCGCCCGGCTGGCATGAATCGACTGCCTTCAATTCGAGCTCATAAGGATTAGGATCCTGGTGGTACATATCCGCCCACAGCGTCGTCTTGCAGCGGCCCATCAGCTTGTTGATACCGGTATAGGCGAAAAAAGAGGTTCGGGTGGCCTGGTGGGTAAACCCCAGCTGATCGAGTACGTCCGCTAGCACGGCCACGTATAGTTTGTCTTTTAGTTCTTCAATATTCATTTTTCAATTTGATTTAATACCTGATTCTCAACAGGCCCTGTCCTGATATATCTTAAAACCACCACGCATACCAGCATCATAGCTGCCGCGACCCTGAACATGGCAGAAAGCGGCACGTCCGCGTCGCGAAGCACCCCTCCCGCATAGATTCCCAGCCCGCCGACGATGCAGCTGAACATATTGAGAATGCCATATGCCGTTGCCCGGTAGCGTGCATCGACGATCATGCTCAGGATGGGCATCATGTTCGCATCCGTAAATGTGCGTGTGAGGGCATACAACATGAAACAGCCGATGGCCACAGACAGTACGGCCGTATTACTCGCCAGAAAGATAGCCGGCGCGCCGATCAGCAAGCCGTACAGGGGGACCAGTACCCGCGCGCGGGGATTTTGCCTGCTCCACCGATCGGCCAGAAAACCGCCCAGCAATACGCCCGTGAGCGATGCGGTGTGAAAATACCCCGTCGAATACAACCCGGCCATGCTCTGCGACAAGGCAAAATGCTCCTTAAAATACGTCGGTAACCATGCTACCACCACCCAGCCGACGATACTGATCAACCCCCAGTACAGGATCGCCAAAAGGTAGGACTGCGTTCTGAGCAACCTGCCGATCGCTCCCGCAAAACCCGCGGGCCTATCCTCGCTGCTCTCCGGTTTTTGAATGGCTATTTGAGGATCACGCAGGGTAAGTGCCAGCAACATCGCGTAAACGATGCCGAAACCACCGAAGACCTTGAATGCGAAATTCCAGGAATGGTTTTCAGCGAGCCATCCGCCGATAAAACCCAGGCTTTGCCCGAACATCACGCCGCCCATATGGATACCCGTGGCCAGCGATTTGGTCTTTTCAGGGTGATAATCCATGATCAGGGCCAATGCAGCCGGAATGTAGCATGCCTCGCTGATGCCCATCAATGCCCTGGTCGCCAGCAGTTGCTCGAAGGTGACCGCCTGCGAGGTAAGCCAGGTCACGAGTGACCACACCAGCAGGCTGACAATGATCACTCTGCTGCGGCTGAAACGGTCGGCCAGGAAACCCGCCACGGGGCTTAACAGCCCGTATACCCAGAGGAAAACGGAGGTAAGCAGCCCGAACTGCGTCTCCGACATCGGAATCGCCGCCACAATGGAGCTCCGCATGGTGGTAATCATCATCCTGTCCAGGTAGTTGAGACAACCCACCAGACATAGCATACCGACCACCAGCCAGGCATACAAAGCCGGCTTGTCTTCCGGAAAGGGTTTTGCAATCCTCATAAACCGTGGGTTTGGGATGTTGTTGGTAAAATCGAGGCCAGCGCTCGACTAACTGACGGGCGTATAGAAATTCTCTATTTCCTCCATCATGGCCATGATTTGATCGTCGGTCCATGGAAGGGGCTTCGCCAGCAATGGCGGCTTGGGTTCACCAATGACGATATTGTAGCGTAAATACATCGCACGATTGAAAAAGGACCAGATAACCGGGATAATCGTCTCGATAAACTTCTGGAAAGTAAGCATATACTCCATGGCATGCATCGTTTCTCCGGCCAGGAACGATTCCCTGATGTATTTGCAAGTCGGGCCAAACAGGTTGTAACTTGTACCGATGGCTCCCACAGTACCGCAAAGCGCGGCCTGGCACATCAGCTCATCGGCCCCGCTGAACAGTTTCCATTGCTCCCCTGCCCTGTTTTTGATCGTACTGATTTCCAACATCTTGTCGGTTGTCAATTTCATACCGTGTACCTGTGGCAAGGTCAGCAGCCGGTCGATCACCTGCATATTGGCCGCATTGCCGATCTGATAGGGAAAGAAAGGGACGTCGGTAGCTTGCGCGATGCGCCGGTAATGCTCGAAGGCCATGTCGGCCGAGGCGCCGTAATAGATCGGACCGACAGCCGAAATGCCGTCGGCACCGTGGTCGGCGGCATGCCTTGCCAGGCGTATAGATTCCTCGGTATTGAGGGCACCCACCTGTACCATCACCGGAATACGTTTTCCGGCTATTTCCAGCGTCAGCCGGGTAATCTGCTTACGCTCTTCTTCTGAAAAAAGGAAACCCTGGCCTGTCGAGCCCAGCAGGTACAGCCCATCCACCTTTTGGGCGATCAACAGTTCGATGAGCTTTTCGAGCTCCTTCGGATTAAGGCTTCCGTCCGGGTTTACCGGTGTAAAAAGCGCAGGCCACAGGCCCTGGAAAATAGAACTTTGCTCACGCATAATCTTGATTAAAAAGAGTTTGAATTATTTTTATCCATTGATGTGACGGCATTAGGTCCGTCGGAGGGAGTTGAAAACGCTGATCTACCGCATTCATATCCTTAAAGCCGCTGCCGGTTACCAGGCACACTACCGGGCGGCTTTTATCCAGTTCGTTTTGTCTGAGGGCATTTTCCAGCCCTGCCAACGCTACCGCCCCGGCAGGCTCACAGAAAACACCCTCTCTTTGGGCCAATGCCCGTTGCCAGGCAAACACCTGCTCGTCGCTAACGCTGTACCCGTTGCCGCCCGACCGCCGGCAATGCCCGATAACCGCATCACCGTCGATCACGCTGGCTACCTGCAAGCCGCTGACGGCAGTTGTGGACGCATTCACCGGGACTGCCGCAGCTTCGCCATTCCGCAGCGCGCCCACAATCGTATTGTTTCCTTCTGGCTGCACGCAATGCACCGTGAAATCTGCACCGGATTGCTCCGCGCCACGGCATACCGCCAGCGTAAGCCCCCCGCCACCGGCCGGCACAAAAACTTGCACACCAGTCGGCAGTACCTCAGCTATTTCCGCTGCGATTGTTTCGACACCCCTCATAGCGGACGGACAATACCGGTAGGCGCTAATCGGCAGAGGTAGGTTATGCAAATGGCAAAGCGCTTCCAGCTGGTCGAAAACGAAGGTGGTAGTCTGCGGATCTTTGCCAAAGTCTTTCACCATGACCACTTCCGCCCCATAAAGCTGCATTTGCCGCACTTTCTGCACCGGCGCCCCGTCCACTGCTACGATCACACAACGGATACCGGCGGCCGCGCAATAGGCGCTCAGCGCCGCCCCGGTGTTGCCGCTCGAAGTAGCAATGCACACTTTTTGTCCGCGCATATTCATTTCCGAAACCAGCACGGCCGCAAACCGGTCCTTATACGAGCCTGTCGGGTTAAGGTTTTCCAGTTTGAAATACAATGTATCCAAACCCAGAGCGGCCCCGATACTCCGCGAACGTACCAATGGGGTCTCGGCTTCACCGAGCAAAACCCGGCTTTCTGCCGTCACCTGCGGCAATAGGGAGGAATGTCTCCAGATGTTTTTCAAAATTGATCAGGGAATTGATTTCTTTTTACACTATACCCGCTGAAATTGGGTTTAAAACCACCGTCGACGACCAATGTCGTTCCGGTGACGTAAGAGGCTCCCTCCGAGGCCAGCCAGCATATTGCAGCCGCGATTTCCTCAGGGTTCGCCCCTCTTCCCAAGGGCACATTATCATTTACCGCGTCGATCAGCCGGGCGCTTACATCATCTCCACGGGCATCGCGGTAATCTCGGCTCAATGCAGTCTCGACGTATCCCGGGCTCACGCCTACCACCCTGATCCCGCCGCGCCCATAAGTCACGGCCAGCTCGGCGGTCAGGCTGTCGAGCCCGCCCTTCGCGGCAATGTAGGCCGGGGACGTGCCGGCGGGCCGATCGGCCATCATACTCGATACGTTCACAATCACAGCCGGGCGCCGCAATGCTTCCATTCGCATTGCCACCGCTTGCGAAAGAAACGCCGGCGCGGTCAGGCAAATGCGCAGGGTTTTCTCCCAGGTGTCAACCGGGATTGTCCGCATGGTTTCGATCGTCCGCCAGGCTGCATTATTGACCAGCACATCGACCGTGCCCCATTTTGCAAAAGCATTGTCTATAAGCTCCTTCCAGAAACTGGTTTCGCTCAAATCGCCGGGCAACGATATGATTTGCTTATTGTGGTCACCTTTCAACTCGTCTTCCAGTGCCGCCAATTGCGACGGTTCTATGTCGGTTAACACCAG
Organism: Dyadobacter sp. BHUBP1; assembly: GCF_050587785.1. Taxonomy (NCBI): domain Bacteria; kingdom Pseudomonadati; phylum Bacteroidota; class Cytophagia; order Cytophagales; family Spirosomataceae; genus Dyadobacter; species Dyadobacter sp. BHUBP1. Next base: position 149,371 of record NZ_JBOBIH010000004.1, on the reverse strand, counting down.
CCTGCAACCCGCCGAGGCAAATGCCGTGGCGGCGGCCCGACCGATCCCTCCGGTAGCGCCGGTAATCAATACCACCTGGTCCCTATTCATAAATCGTATATTTTCCGGTTTTAATAATGGGCAAAATGCCCCCCAGCGCATCGCCGGACTTCACTTTCACGATAGCTCTTTTGAGAAAGACAATTCCCTCAACGTCGGTATACACCGAATGGCTGGCACCGGACAACGGATCGAAAATGCGCCCGAAACATTGGCCTGCGCGTACTATCTCTCCCAATGCAACCTCGGTCATCAGAATACCATCTGCAGGCGAAGGCATTTTCCCCTGAAGATAACCGCTGTCGGGACGATGATCTTCCAGCCAATAAGGTTCGGGCAACCGGCTTACCTCTCCATCAACCATCCTCAGAAACCTGAGCAGATTTATCACCCCAGCCACATAGGTATCGACCACTGGTCGGCGGAACCCGGTCCCGCCGCCGAATTCCAGGTAAACAGCCGGAACATTTGCGTCTCTTGCGACCGATAAAGTCCGCCCCTGCGGCCGGCAGTCGGTACCCCACACCACCGGCACATCAAAACAGCGGGCCATTTGCCGCTGCATATCCAGAATGCCTTCGTCGGGATGCAGCATATACCCAGCCAACGGGTGGATTTCGTAGGTTAACCCGCCGGTGTGCATATCCACGTAGTAATCGGCCTGCTCTATCAACAAGCTGATTCGGGCGGCATAGGCTTCGGAGGCCGACCCGCTGAGGCTACCCGGGCAAATCCGGGCCAGATCCAGGCCATCGCTGCCCTGCCGTGTCCCATGCCGATAGGCGTCGGGATTTACGACCGTGACCACCGTGACCTGGCCGTGCGTCAGCATTCCCGGCAAAACCGCCGCAAGCTCAGCTGCCGCAACCATGGGCTCGTATTCGTCGCCATGCACGCCGGCAGAAATCAGCACGGCGGAGCCCGGCTGCTTCGCGGCGATAATGGTGATTAGTTCGTTTTCAATGCGCTCCTTCATAATAGGCTGCCCCGCAGGTAGGTTGGGCTGGGTCAAAAATGTTCAGCGTTTTAAAAAGGACTGCGGCCAGCTGCTGATGCCCGGTCTGATTGGGATGCAACGGATCGTTCAGCCATTCACGATGGATTGCCTCGGCCGACCGGCTTGCTATCCCGGCATTCCACGCGGCATCATGATCCACCAGAATGGTATTTTCCCGCCCGGCCACTTTTCGGATCACTGCCACGTATTCAGGGAGTGACACGCGCTCCGGGGCCTTTCCGGCAATGATCGGATTGGGCGTATGGAGGATCGGCACGGCATTCATCGCACGAACCTGCGCTACGATTGATAGCAGATTAGCCTCAAAATCCGCCAGGGGCACCTGGTTGCGCGCGCAGTCGTTGGTTCCCAGCATGACCGAGACCACCCCGGGCCTGAATTGCCCCACACGCCATTCCATATCATTCAGCACCTGCCGGGTCGTGTGCCCGCTCATGCCGGTATTGACGACGATGTCGCCTACCCGCGCCAGTTCCCAGCGGAGGCGCTCCGCGAAAATTTCAGGATAGCTCCGATGCCCGTGGGTATGCTTGGCTCCCTGGGTAATGCTGTCCCCGGTAAAGACCCAGACACCGCGCGTTTTGCCGTTCAGCAAAGCCGCAATCTTTTTCAGATCCTCTTCTGCCGAAGCTGCTTTCCTGCTCGTATGTACATGCGCGGTCGTCCAAGTGGGCAACAGGCCCGCCAATGCGCCTGCCAGCGCACGCAGGAGAAAAAATCGACGCGAACGATGATGATGCTCTCTCATACGGTCGCTTACTGGTACAACCATTTTTGCGAAAAACGCTTCACGTTCGTCACCGACAGATGCGTCTTTTTCGCCTGACTTCCGGCACAATAACCCAGCAACACGTCATTTTTGGTAAAATGGATCGCGATATAGCAGTACCAGCCATCCGGATCGATTTCGATATTCCGGGTGTTGATCCAGGTCTTACCATCGTCTTTGGAAATAGCCACCGTCAGCGGCGTGCGCTCATCTTTCGTTTGGGGCTGGCTGCCATCGTTGTTATTCCACACCAGCAGCAGATCGGACGTGCCGGGGATTCTTTTGATGGAGGCAGGCGAAAGCGGCGAAGCAATGTTGCTAGGCGCTATATGCGACCAGCTGGCTCCTTTATCGGATGAATAGGACAACTGCTGCACACCACCGCTCGCGCGAATGAACATCATAATCCGGCCGTCCTTCAATTCGATCAGTCCGGGCTCCTGCGTAATAATCTGCGAATTATTAGGTACTGCCGAAGACGATTTCCAGCTCGCACCCTGGTCATCGGAATAATAGCTGTACAGCGTGGCCTGATTCTGCCATTTGCCGTCGATAGCGCGATGCAGTGCGACAGCCATCATCAGCCGGCCATCCGACAGTTGGATCACCCGGCTGTTGTTCAACACTAAATACCCTTTTTTGTCGGTAATGCAGGGCACGGGCGCGCTCCACGTCTTGCCTTCGTCGGATGAAGTCCTCATCTGTGGAATACAGTCCGTCTCCGAGTTCTTTTTCAGGTAAAACAGAGCAATTTTCCCATTCTTCAACCGAAGCAGCGATACGGACATCACATTCATATCGCCTTCCCGCTCGACGATCAGCCTGTCGGTAGAAGTCCACGTCTTACCACCGTCACGGGAGAGCCTTCCGGCCAGGTAGGCAGGCGCATGGTCGCTGGTGGAACTGCCGGTGTAACGGCTGTATATAAAAAGGATATCGCCGTTTTTAAGTGTGATAAAATCCCCTTCACTGTTTCTTGGGTTATCCGGGCCGGGGTTGAGCTGCAATGCAAGCTGCGGCTCCCCGCCCGACCGCTCTTGGGCGTGCGTGCAAATGCCCGATGTGACTACCAGGAAGATAAAAGCACTAAGAATTAATTGTTTCATGAGGTTAAGAGTTTAAGTCAGCAATGATCTGATTAATAGCCGGGGTTTTGCTTGACCTGCGGTTCGAGGCTTAATGTAGCCTCTGAAATCGGGAAAAGCAGCAGATAATCCTTACCGGCACGGTCTTTCAATGAGGGTATTTTTTCGAATGCCTTGCCAAAACGCACCAGGTCCCACCATCTTTTTCCTTCAAAAACCAATTCGAAAAGGCGCTCCCGGAGAATGGCTTCGTCGTTGGCATCCCTGGTGCCGCTTACGAAAACATGTTGCTTGTAGGCGGCTCCATAGGCCCGTTCCCGTACCTTGTTGATTTCCGCGGAGGGATCCTGGCCCAATGCATTCTTTGCTTCCGCCTTCATCAACAGCAGGTCGGCGTACCGGTACAGGATCACGTCGTCCAGGAACAGCCGGACGCCGGAGTTGACAAAACCATTGAACTTCACGGCCAGCGACCCGACAAATTTCTGTGTACCCGACGCCGATGTGTATACTTCGATAAAAGAGGCATTCTTCCGGCTGTCGTCTTCCGTAAATTGGCTCCGGATCGTCGCGGACGGTGCCCAGTAGTTCTGGCCGGCCGGCAGACCGATCGCCGCTTTGGTCGCGGCGTCCAGATCGGACGGTAAAAACGCCTGCGGGAAGTACATGAGGCTATAATGGTTGTCGGTCACTTCGATATCCTTGAAACGGACTGCCATCAGAATTTCCTTGTTGCCTTTGTTGGTATAGTCAAAAACGTCTTCGAACTTGGGCAGGAGGCTTATATCCGCCTTCTCTGCCTCGGTAATGGCTGCCAGCGCTGTATTAAAATCAGCATCGCCCCCGCCGAGCCGCTTGGCGGTCCAGAGAAACACATCCGCTTTCAGGGCATTCAAGGCAGGTTTCGACCAGAACTGCCGCCCCTGCGCCAGGGCATTGGATTCACCAAAAAGCTGGGCGGCCTTCGTGATATCCTCCTTGATAAAAGAAAAAATCTCTTTCACCGGTGTGCGCGGCTTCTGGATGGAGGCCGGGTCGTAACCCTCGGTCGGCTCGGTTACCAACGGCAAATCTCCCCAGGTTTTGGCCATGGTGAAATACGTAAATGCCCGCATGGTGTACGCCTGGGCGAGGATGTTGTTTTTGGTCGCCTCGGAAGTAAAGGTAATTTGCGGCACATATTTCAGGATCAGGTTGGTCTGGTGGACAATGTAATACATCCCCAGCCAGTTGGGACCGGCGGTGGTCACATCCAGGCTGTTGTCATGATACCGCTCGCGGCCGCCGGACCCCTGCACGCCCAAGCCCATCACCTCGCTGCGTCCTTCGCCCCACAGGTACAGGTTCTCCGATGCCTGTCTTCGCAAAAGCACATAAAGGCCATTCAAAGCGCCGTTCGCGTCGTTTTCCGATTTCCAGTACGAGGCCTCCGTGATCACACTCACAGGCGCAACGTCGAGGTTATCGGTGCAGGACTGGTTCACCCCGGCACATAACAGTGCCAGGCAAGTCAGGATTTTATATTTTGTCTTCATCTGAATCGTCATGATGGTTTTACAATGAAATATTCAAACCCAGGATAATAGAGCGGGGTATCGGGTATCTTCCCCGGTCCACCCCGCCTTCCTCGGGGTTCAACCCCTTGTAGCCGGTGAAGTAATGCAGGTTGTTCGCCGTGATATTAAGCCGCAAACCGTTGATTTTGACTCTGTTTAAGATGGATTTGGGTATGCTGTATGCCAGGGTTAGCTCCCGCACAGCCAGGTAATCGCCCTTTTCATAGTACATCGAGTTCCCTCCGCCGATGCCTCCACGGTACAGGTTGTTCTGCACCTGCTGATCGGCCCAGTAAAACCTGGGAATGTCGGTAATGTCTCCGGGCTTCTGCCACGATCTTTTCACATCCGAAAGCAGCCCGATTTCCCCCTGGAACTGGCCGATCATCTGTGCTCTCGGATAATTCTGGATCGTGTGACCGGTCGTATAATCCATCCGCAGCAGCAGGCTGATCCCTTTGTATTCCAATGAATTGGTAAAACCACCCGTCCAAACCGGATAGGGATTACCGACATACGCCCTGTCCTTTTCATCGATCACCTTGTTCTGATCCGCATCCAGCCAGTTCACATCTCCGCCATATTTGGTCTTGTTGGCACCTGTTACCAGGTTGTCAACGGGGCCGGCGGCAGCTTCCTCGTCGGTGGCGTAGATACTCAATTGTTTATAAGTATACATGTCGCCGATCCGGCCGCCCTCTTGCAGGCCGCCCATCCAGGCATAGCCATTCATAGCCGGGTTCCAGACGTAAACCCCGCCGATACGGTTGTTTTCAATGCCGTTGTAAGGCAGGCTGAGGATCTTATGCCTGGTCTGCGCCGCATTGAAGGAGACATTCCAGTTGACCGCGCTGCTGGACGGGAGCACGCGCGCGCTCAATTCGAGCTCTACCCCTTTGTTTTCCAGGCTCCCCAAATTGGTGAGTACGCTCGAAAAGCCGGTCGACATGGGAAGGCTTAGCGAGGTCAGCAGATTATCGGTGACCCTGCGGTAATAATCAAAGAGCAAGCTGATCCTGTTTCCGAACAAACCGACGTCGGCCCCTATATCAAATGTCTTCGAACGTTCCCATTTCAGGTCCGCATTGGAGATGGTCGTATTGAGTACGGCCGCATTGGTCGAATACTGGTTACCGACGCTGTAATTCCCCTGCGCGGTGAAGTCGCCCAAGCCGCTGATGTTCCCATTCACGCCATAGCTTGCCCGCAATTTCACCCGCAGCAGATTTTCCGGCAGCACCTTCCAGAACTCCTCCCGATGCAGGTTCCAGCCAACCGACACGCCCGGGAAAACACCCCATTGGTTATTGCGCCCCAGGTTGGAGGCCCCATCGTAGCGCGCGCTGAGCGATAAGAGATATTTCTGATCGAAATCATAGTTGATCCTCGAAAAATAGCCGATCAATACCTGACTGCTCTCCGATCCGCCAACCGCTACGGGCTCCGCCGATGCATTGAGGGTAGGTACCAGATCGGACGCCGCTTTTCTACCTGTCGCGCTCAGCCCGCTAATGATGCGATTAAAATAAGAAATACCTGCCTTCACTTCCAGATTATGCTTGCCTGCCAGCGTTTTGGCGTAGGTCAGCACGCCATCGGCCTGGTACTGCTCGGTTTTATCGAAAGAGCCCGTCGCGTTACGTGTATCCACGTACAAACCCGGCCCATTGTAAAATGCTTCCTGGAACGACCGCGCCTCTACCGTGGACTTGAACAGCGACAGTTGGGGATCGAAAGAGAGTCCCGGCAAAATATCCCAATGCGAGCCGATCGCCAGCGTCAGGTTATCACGGTTATTCTTCGCCTTGATTTTATTGAGGTGATACACCGGGTTCCCGATACTCTGGCCGGTTCCGGGGGCCAGTGTCCCGTCTTCGTAGGCATATTTGGCCGTCGGGGCCAGGCCGATGGAGCGTTCGAACAGCGCATTATCGGAAATACCCTGGTTATTGCCCGAACTGGAAAACATCAACCGGCTGTAAAACCGGAGCTTGTTGCTCACGGTCAGATCACCATTCAGGTCAAAATTCAGCCTCCGGTATTTGGTGGTAATAGCGATCCCCTCGGCATCCATATAACCGAGTCCGGCGCTATAAGTAGCCTTTTCCGTCCCACCGCTCACCGAAATATGGTGATTTTGTGATAATGCGGTCCTGAAAAGGAGATCCTGGTAGTCGGTACCTTTGAACAGCAGCGTTTTGCTCGGATCGACCGGATCGGGCATGCTTTCCCATCCTTCTTTGAGCTTATACTCATTGGCGGGCGTCAGATACTGGGTTGTGTAGGCCGTATTATTGGTGAGGTCATTCCCGGTGCCGGAGCTGTTGGGCAATGTTAATTTGTTAAGGTTGGCAGGGTTCTTAACCGAAGAAGCTACCGTGCCCATCCGCTGAAAATAAAGCCAGTCCCGCGCAGAAAGCAGGTCATATCCTTTGGCAAGGCTGGACATCGTCGCATCGTACTGATACGAAACCCGCACCTTGCCTGCCTTGCCCGACCGCGTCGTGATAATCACTACCCCATTGGAGGCCCTGGCCCCGTAAATGGCCGTAGCGGCCGCATCCTTCAACACCTGCATCGACTCGATTTCCTCAGAGCTGATGTCATTCATATTGGAACGGATCACGCCGTCGATAATAAAAAGCGGAGCCGAGCCATCGGGGTTATTGATCGACGTCCCTCCCCGCAGGATAATGCGGGGCGCATTACCGGGCAAACCCGACGTACTTTGCACCCGCAGGCCCGCGATAGACCCCTGAAGGGCCGAAGCCGCGTTGGCGAAGGGGATATTTTCAAGAACCTTGCTGTCGAGCTTGGAGATGGAGGAGGTAATATTTTCGCGTTCCTGCTTCCCGTAACCCACTACTACCACTTCATTCAGGTTGTTTTGGTCGGGTTCGAGGACCACGTTGAGCTCGGTCCTGCTTCCGACCCGTTCTTCATGCGTACGATAGCCTACGAAACTAAAGATCAAAATGCTCTCCTTGCCTACGCTGATCCTGAATTTCCCATCGGCGTCCGTATTCACTCCCTGCTGGCTGCCCTTTACCACGACAGTCACAAACGGCAACGGCTGATTGTCCTGCCCGGACTTCACCTGCCCGGAAACTACCAGATCTTGCGCATACACCGCCGAAACCGCAGACCACAGTCCCGCGAGAATCATCAGTGTTTTGATCGTTTTGCTTTTAATGTAACGCATAAAATTTCAAATCATAAAGGTTTATATCGGGAATTGTCAGAAATACGAAAGAATGATTGGTTGTTTATTTGTCCTACAAATGTAATTATAGGATTTTAATATAAAAGTGTTTGTCTGAAAATATTATAAAAGTTGCCTATGTAGCCATCTTTAACTTACCTTTGCGACCAAAAGGAAACTGAGATCAATGAAAGCGAGCGCACTAGGCCCCATGGAGAGCCTGTCGATGACCGACAGGGTGGAAAACATTCTGAGGGAATATCTGATGGACAATGGTTTTAAACCGGGTGATTCGCTGCCCAATGAAACCGAGATTGCACAAAAACTGAATGTAAGCCGGAATGTGGTCCGCGAAGCGCTGAGCCGGCTAAGGATGCTGGGCCTGATCGAAAGCCGCACACGGCGCGGGATGATCATGGCGCAACCCGACCTTTTCGCGGGTATTGAAAAGGTAATGAGCCCGTCGATCCTGAGCCATGATAACCAAAAAGACATCTTCGAGCTACGCCTGATCCTTGAAATGGGTATCGCCGAATTCTTGTTTGCCCGTAAAACCGATAAGGACCTCGAAGAGCTCGAAGCCATTGTGAACAAACAGAAAGGGCTCAAATCGCTCTCACGGGAAGACGAGATCGAGTTTCATGGCAAACTGTACGAAATGACCGGCAATGATACGTTCAGGCGATTTCAAACGCTGCTGTTCCCGGTCTTCGACCATGTATTCAGGGAATATTTAGATAAGGGGATTCATGCGGATTTGCCCAATCCGGTTTCTCACGCCGATCTCCTCGATGTCCTGAAAAACGGCACCGCCGCGCAATTCCGCAATGCGATGTACGTCCATCTGACGCCTTATTTTACGACGACGCTTAAAAGCGGGGGACCGTTATAGATGATCCCAGATAAAGCTGGGATGTCCATGCAGCCTAGAACGGTAGTCAAAAGTGTGATTCTGATGTTCGACAGCTGCGTACAGCTCTAATCGGAGCGGAACGTAGATGAGATAAACGAACAAAGCCCATCTTACCAGAACGTGTCCCGAGAAATTGCCCCAGGGATTAACTCCCGGCCCATAAAAACCGGTCACCATCCGCATAGGCCGTTACGAAAGCGACAAGCACCACGAATAATGGCGCGAACAGCGGAAGCCACATCACCAACGTATTCTTAATCTTGATTTTCTCCGGGTCCAGCACGTTGGTAGGTTCATCCAGGATCAACGAATCGGGGTCGCCCAGCAAAGCGAGTGCGCCCCCCAGCCGCTGGCGCGCGAGTCTGGCAATTTCCGGATTCTCCTCTCCTGTCAGATGCGGATAAAGTGTCGGCATTTCTACAAATGCTCCTACCCTCCGGAGCACCGAAGGCCGCTCACAGTTGATGTCCTGACCGGATAATGTAATGCGTCAGGTCTTCGACTATCAGTTTGCTCCGGCGCTCGATTCCGGGCTGGATCAGATGATAACTCGTATCAAAAAACAAGGAATCCGGCAGCTCATAGCGCCCTGGAATTGCTATGATCGGTAGATTGTATTCTTTGATCGACCGATATATTCTGTCAATCATTGGTTTTTGGTTAACGAATGAGGTGGATTGATAAGCAGGCGGTAAAAGCAGTATTGTGGCATTCTTAGCTTCAACAAACTCTTGAAAATCAACCAAAAAACGCATAGATTCCGGATTCACACGATCCTCCTCCTTAGCTTTTTGCGCAGCTTTGAACTTTATGCCGGGCCTGGTCCAGTGTACATACGCATCACCAAAGCCGTTAAATGCTTTTCGGTCATACACGCCAACTGGTTCTGTTGCGCCTGGCTCCTTCAAAATTTTCAGTTTTGACGCTGCATAAAACGGAATAAAGCGCATCAGATACCACCATTGTTTGGCATCGATTTGCTTCATGCCGTCGCGATACACATCGAAAAGTACCGAAACCAACTCCATACTCCCATAAAAGGAATCGGTGTAATATTGACTGTATTCAGGAATCACCAATACGATATCTCCTTCCCGGATATAGGGTTTGACGTCGGTGAGATAGAATTTCATTCCCAGCCCTGCGTGCAGGCCGGCGTTCACGACAGGAATATGCAAGGCCTGCTGCACACACTTGCTATCCAGTCCGTAGGCAACGTTAGACCCTCCAATAACGACGATTCTCGGCCCCGTTCTACCGGTTTTACGCAGCATTTCATGTTTGTCGAGCAACGCGCCAAGCATATTGTGCTTTACGGCGGGATTGGGAATAAAAAGTACTGCGGCCAGCAACAGAAAAGCCATGCCGGCAAAAATGGTGGAGTGTGCGACAAACCGCTTCATTGTCAAAACTGAAAATAAATGAATTCCTGGTCCTGTTTATAATTGGCCAGACAAAGCATCAGCAGAAAAAGGTACGTGCCCCAGCGGATCGCCGGATATCGCGAATGCAATTTTTCGAACGGATGGTTGCTGCTACGTTCAACCCATTCAATACCGAACATCAAAGCGATGAGGATCATCAACGTGTGGTAGCCGCTATGAAGCGGTATCGAGAAAAGAGACGTGGTGGCAATACCTTTCAGGTACGCTCCGGCCTTGGCAATATTTTCGGCCCTGAAAAGTATCCAGCCAATGGTCACCAGCACAAAAGTAAACGCCATTTGAAATGCTTCTAGCAAGGAAGGCAAAAATCGCCCCGCCGCGACCGGTCCTATATTTTTACGATTCTGATCGAATATCAGAAGCGGCAGGAATAGTAAGCCATGGTATGCACCCCAGGCTATAAACGTCCAGTTTGCGCCATGCCAAAAGCCACTAACTGTAAAAATGATTATCGTGTTACGGATTGTTTTGAACTTTCCGAACCGGCTTCCACCAAGCGGGTAATAAAGATAGTCTTTGAACCACGACGATAACGATATGTGCCAGCGGCGCCAGAACTCGGCGATGTCTCTCGAAAAGTAGGGAAAATTGAAGTTTTTCAACAGCTCAAAACCAAACAGCCTGGCTGTTCCGAGGGCGATGTCGGAATAGCCGGAGAAATCCCCATAGATCTGGAGTGCAAAAAACACCGCTCCAAGTACCAGTGTGCTTCCGCTATAATTTCCCGGATCGCTGAAAATCGGAGTTGCGTAAGCGGCACAACCATCAGCGATCACGACTTTTTTGAAAAAACCCCATAGCATCTGCCGAAGTCCATCCACAGCGTTGGCGTATTCAAAAGTACGTGTTCGTTCTATTTGTGGTAGAAGGTGCGTCGCCCGCTCGATCGGCCCGGCCACCAGCAGCGGAAAAAAACTCACGAAAAGTGCATAATCGACGAAGTCGGTCGTAGGGGTTACTTTCCTGTTGTAAATATCAAACACATAAGACAGGCCATGGAATGTGTAGAACGAAATTCCGATGGGCAATACTATCCTAAGAGCACTTGAATAAGCTTGCAACCCATTGGAAGAAAGCAATTCGGCGAAGGATTCGACGAAGAAACCGAAGTATTTAAAATAGGCTAAAAAACCCAGGTTGATCGTTACACTGGCAACCAGCCAAAGCTTACGGGCTCCTGGCGATTGTGAACTATGAATGCGAAGTCCGCTGTAAAAATCGAGTAGCGTGGAAAAACCCAGCAACCCCAAAAAACGCCAGTCCCAGCAACCATAAAAAAAATAGCTGGCGATAAGCACCAGGATATTTTGATATTTCACCGTATTACTGGGCAAGAGCCAATACAGTGTGAAAACACCGGGAAGAAATACAGCAAATTCGATTGAATTGAATAACATATCGGTCAATCATTTCAACTGTTCCGTCGGAACAATAGCGTGGTATAAGATTGGAACAAAATAACAGTATTGCCGCCAATTAGCCTTTGGCACAGGCTAATTGACATTCACCGTTAAATCATTTGGCACACTATCACTAGTCCTATTTGCTGCTATGAGACAAATTTCTAAACTGGTTGGAGGTACCTTGCTTGTACTTCTAACGCTTCCACAGCCCGGATCCGGACAGGGTTCGAAACTCAGGATTACCACTACTTCTTCCGGGGAATACCAGACGAACCCCAGAACCTCGCTTTACCCGGCATTTGTCGATAACCTATCGTACCAATCGTGGACCGAAGATGGACCGTCCCCATTCTTCCAACTCTCCGCTGATGGCGGTGTGGTACCCTATACCTGGGATTTGGCTGGTGGAGCGTTACCCAACGGACTCGAACTGGACAAAAACGGAAGGATCCATGGCATGGCGATCAGAGAGGGCATTTATACCTTCACTGCCAGGGTCACAGATTCAAAGGGGGCAACTGCGAGCAAGATCCTCACGTTCGAAGCGGCCCCTTATCGTTCAAAATGGTTCTCGGATGCTAAATTTGGTATTTACATTACATGGGGGGCATATAGCGCTCCCAGCCTCAAGGGCAAGGATGGGATCGCTCAATTTGAAAAACGAATTACTAAATTCAACGCCGACCAGTGGGCACAGACCATCGTAGACCTGGGCGGCAAGGTATTGACAGCCAATGTAAAAGCGGGGGATGGTGTACGCCTCTGGCCTTCCACTTCTCCCAGCAAGCTCGAACTTAAAACGAAACGTAACATCGTAAAAGAATTGGTGGACGCCTGTCATAAAAAAGGCATTCGCTTCATCGCCTACATTGCGCCTGACAATGGCTGGAATAAAGATATTGTCGATACGGCGCCTGATGGTACATACGGAACCCTCAACCTCGGGCTGATCAGGGAACTGATAGCGCTGGGCGTTGACGGCTTTTGGGTAGATATGACTTCCGCCACCGAACTTTACCAGGGATTTGACTATAACTGGTTTCCATGGAATAAAATAATTCCCATCCTGCGAGCTAACAATCCGAAAGTGATATTTGCCAACAATACAGGGCTGGGAAACGGGGGCACGGTGTTGCAATATCCGAATACAGATGTCATTGTGTACGAGGGTGGCACGTCGTCCCAGGAAACGGCATTGGAGGTGGCAAAACCGGCCACTGTCAAAAAAAAACTTGCTATCGAGGTTGATAATCTCCTGGATAATACCTGGTCTTGGCGTGAAGATCCAAAACTTCGGTCGCCGAAGCCAGTCGACATGATGATCAGGAACATTCAAAAGAACTGGGAGGTTGGGGCCACCTACATGCTCAGCTACCCGATAACTGCAGATGGCAACATTCTTCCCGAATTCTATAAGGACAGGCTTACGCAAATCGCCAATTTTGTCAAGAAAAATCAAGGATGGAGTGTCATTCCAGAAGCTTCTTTGTCGGACACCATCGATTACTCCGGAAGCCAGAAACTCACACTCGCGGCTGCGCCCCGCTCAAAAATATACTATACTGTTAACGGAAGCCGTCCTACTACCGCTGGCAAGACATACAGAGGCGCCCTTACATTAACCCGGACGAGCCGGGTGCAAGCCATTGCGGTAGAACCTGCTAAACCTGCAAGTAAGCTACTTGACAAGACATTCACCATTCTCAACAAAACACCCAATGCACGTTCCGCGAAACGCGTCACAGCAACAGAACCTACACCAGCAGGCAGAACCGATCCGAGAGACTTCTACCGTGGTATGCGTATTACGGTAGGCAGCGTTCAAATCCGGCTGACTGAGGTAGGCCGGAAAAATCTGGCGGGAAACAGTAACCGACATTCGCTTATTGTTAAGCGGTATGTCGACGACTACCCCCTGCTGACAGCGTCCCTAAATACCGCAAGCTTGTCTATTGATCCAGATGGTTATCAATATGCCCAAATCCCGCCTCTTACACTTGAAGCGGGAAAATCCTACGTAATCGGATTCCGTGAGGACAGTAGCGACCTATTCGCAGCCAGCGACTTCAAAGTTATACCCGCTGCTGACGACTACCGCGTGATTAGTTATAGCATATTAAGCCCGCAAGGCGCCCAAAAACCCATTGTGGACGACAAAATCGGGCAACTCATTAACTTAAAATACGAAAAAGTAGGTCCCAAAAGCATGAAGACCAATCTCGCTATCGGGAAGCAGGCTTTTCTACGGGCCAACAACGAAGGCGCTCTTGGTCCGGCCAGCCAAATCTACTTTGCGGAAAACGGTATCGACGGCGACCCGACCACCATGGCACAAGCCGGTGGACAATATCCATGGACCCTGCTGGTAGATTTGATGAAGATTGAAACGGCCATTACAGAAGCAAAAATTACATTCGGCAAAACGGCGTTTTCAACTGACTTCCAGATAATGGCGTCGCCCGACAATAAAACCTGGACAACTTTGCTACATAAAACGGACAACTCAGATTTAAATATTAACATAAAATTCAGTCCTATCACTGCCCGTTATTTCAAAATTAGGTCGTTTAAACCTGAAAAAAGCGGGGATAGAGGGGGATCCATGGGAATACTCGAATTTGAAGTGTATCAATAAAATTAGTTTCTGAAACCAACAAAGCACCCTACAAACCTTCACCCCTATTCCAGAATTTTGACAGGAATCAACATCGTTTTCGCCTGGGGGTCAATGCCGTATTTGGAAACCTGCATAATTTCAAACGGCAGCATATACTCCCCGGCGGGAACTTTGCCGGTTATCAGGTAGTAGGACATCGCCTGTTCATTGTTCTGGCCGGCGATGGTAAAACTGGCCTGATCAATTCGATAGGCCGCGGCAGGCAGTAATTGATGCGTTGTTCCCTGCTCCTTGTTGTAGGCCTCCAGGGCATGCTCGCTCACTTCTACTTTGTATTGCAGGTCCGACTGGTTGTGGTAATTGGTTTGCAGAAAAGCGTAATACCTGGTTTCGGGCGCCGAGTTGGCCAGGCTGACAGACGCCGTGGCCGGTGCGAGTCCCGGTGTTTTGAATTGGATATAAGGATTCAAAACCTTCGGAACGACCACGGAAAAGAGCTGCTGATCCGGAGCAAGTTTAAGGGTATTTGACGAAAGCCTGAAAGGAATCGCATATTGCAAATGGGTACTGGCTTCCAGACGCTCGATTGCAGCGGCGTCAAATTCTAGTTCGAAATGCGCCTTATACTCTGAACTTTTGAGTGGAACCTGCGAAGATTTCACTTGATAGAGTTCCGCTGGCAGCAAGGTATACTTGCCCTCATACCGGGCCAGAATGGACTCATCGACATTAATAGAAACCTCACCACCCTGCTGCCCCACACCGCTTTTGATGACTTGCAGCCGATAGGTAAAATGATCCCCCTTGAAAACAGGCTGCACGTTCTCACCGAATTCATTTAGATAAACCTGATCGCCTATCATATTATTCATGCGGCGGTCTTCGCACCCGTAGCCGAGCATGGCGAGGAGGCACACCCAAACCTGCGCCAGCCTGCATGGAACGATCATCGCAGTCCGGCATTTGTTATTTTCACCAGCCATAGTTCTGTGTAAAGTTTTTCATTTCGTTTAATTGTTCCTGATTGATCGGGAAGAAATAGTGCTTCTTTTCAAACACCCTGGTGCCGGGAAATAATGTCGACGATCGTTTCCAAGAATCATCGTAATTGGTCGCCTCCAAGTTTCGGGTATAATTAGGACCGACAAATTCCTTCTCGGCGATCATCCACGTGCGGGCATCATGATAGCGGTGGGATTCAAAAGCCATTTCAACCATCCGCTCTTTGCGAATCAGTTCCCGCAGCAGCGCCTGATTACCGATCACCTCCGGATAGGCGACTTCCAACTTGTTGAGCCCGCTGCGGTTCCGGACCTTGTTGACGTATGCCAATGCTTCTGCTTCGTTGCGCTGCGGTTTTTCGTTACATGCCTCGGCATAGCTCAGATAAATTTCCGCCAGCCGGAACATTGGCCAGCAAAATTGTCCCCATTGCCCATTCTCGGTATTATTGCTGGGATCGCTCATCCTCCTGAACAGGTAGCCCGCCTTCACGCAGTCGCCCGAAGCCTGGTACCCCGAGGTCCCGCCGGTATGGAAGGTGATCACCTTGTCACCTGAGCCGCGGTTATACCAGTTGAAGCCATTGGCAAGAATGGAAGCGTAAAAACGCGCATCTCGCCCCACCGTACTGTTGTGCGCGCGGATGGGCGCCCAGTTGTCCATCGGGTGAATGTAGGCGGGCGTGAAACCCTCCTCGCGGTAACCCGACTTCGGGTCCACGATGGGGTATCCGGTACCATCGTACCCGGTTACCGGATACCGTCCGCTTGCGGCCATTGGGTAGGTGTCCACCAGTTTGAGGGAAGGCGCATAGCCTCCGTACCCTTCCTTTACCGCCCTGGGCGGGTTAGCCCTTACAACCCAGCCATTGGCCGCCCCCAGCCAGCGTCCCCAGATTACTTCCGAATTCCAGAACTTGAAAAATATCCCCTGATACGACTTGATCGCTTTCCGCATGGGGTCCGTTTCCGTGTTGTCGACATAGAGCGCATATTGGTTCATATCGATCAGCTGCTTAGCCGTTTGCGCGGCGATTTCCCATTTGGCAGGATCGGTACTTTGCGGAAAGAGGTTTTTACCTTCCTTGTTCACCATGCCTTTCAAATAGTCCGCGCCGTTAAAAAGCGGCCTGGCCGCGTAGAGCGTGGCGCGGGTCTTTGCCGCCAGGACGGCCCCTTTGGTAGCCCTGCCCGCCCAAGCCTCCTCCGCGATGGTGGCTGGCAGTACAGCAATGCATTTATCAAATTCTGATAACACAAAGTCGAAGTTCTCGGCTACGGTATGCCGGTCTATTGTTTCGGGCCGGATGGAAATATCCGGATCCTTGTCCCCCCAGATGTAAACCGGACCGTACTTGCGCAGCAGGTTGAAGTATAGAAATGCGCGTATGAACCGTGCTTCCGCTTTCATAACTTCCTTTTCCGCCGGACCGATCTCCACATTCCGGTCCACATTGTTCATGAAAATGGTAGCCTGGTTAATGCCGGTATAACTGCTTTTCCAGGTCGCGTAGGAATTGGTCGTCGGTCCCCACGAGCCATTATTCATATTCAACCACGATACGCCCGACAACCAGGAAAACATCGCCTCGTCGGACCTGGGAACGACAGAACCCTCGCCGCCGACCATGTCGGAGTCGTCGGGTAGAAACCCATAAATCTGCGCGAGATATGCTTCGGTGGTCGCTCTTTTATTGAAAGTTTCTTCCAGCGTTAGTGCGTTCTGCAATTCCACAGAGAGGTAGTCACTGCAAGAGGTAGCTACAAACATGCAAAGCAAAATGCCTGAAATAATAGAAAATTTTCTCATGTTAATTGCTGTTAAAAATTGAGACTTGCTCCTAAACTGACCGTCTTCATTTGCGGGTAAATATTTCCGAAACTGGCATTGAGCTCCGGGTCCCATAACTTGAACTTGCTGAACGTAACCAGGTTAACCGCCTGTGCGTAAAAACGCAAACTGGAAACCCGCGCTTTACTTACAATGCTTTTTGGAACGGTATAGCCTATTTCCGCATTTTTCAGCCGGATAAAACTCATGTCCCTCTGGTAAAAAGTGGACGCCTGCCGGTTGTTTTCATTATAGGCCAGCGACATACGGGCATACTCGGCATTCGGGTCCTGGTTACGTAAGCTCCATCTCTTCTCGGCCGCGTCGGCCAGAATTTGCCCATTTACCAGAATACTTCCCTGCGGCCCTTGCAGCGGGTCCCCGCCGATAATCCTGGTCACATGGCCGACGCCCTGAAAAAAAGCCGATAAATCGAAATGCTTGTATTTCGCACTCGCCCCGAATCCGTAGGATAGTTCAGGGACTGTGCTTCGTCCGATCGCAATCCGATCGTAGCTGTCCACTACCCCATCCCCGTTGATATCCTTGAACTTGATATCACCCGGCACAACCGAACCGAATTTTTGAACCGGGCTTTGTTCAATATCCTCCACGGATTTAAAAAGACCCATCGACACCAATCCGAACTGCTGATCGTAAGCCTGTCCCGCGATTTCCTGGTAACCATAAATCGGCGTTGGGGAATCGTTGTAAATGACCTTATTGCGGTTGTAGGAGAAATTCCCCCGGGCAGAGAGCAGCCAGTCTCCTTTCACATAGCTGTATTCGACAGACCCATCAACACCCCTGTTGGCCATTTTCCCCAGGTTCACATATTGGGCCACGTTAATCCCGACGACCGATGGGACGCTCTGCTGCAAAATATAGATCCCGTCGCGGCGCTCGTTGAAATAGTCGATTTGCAATTTCAACTTATCCCATATCCCGAGCTCCAATCCGATGTTCGTTTTGATGGCCTCTTCCCAGGCGACATTGGGGTTCCCTGGATTCCCCGTGGCAATACCCGAAATATATTTCTGGCCCGTGGTACCGAAGGTATATGAACCCGAATACTGCATCTCGGAATTGTAAGCAAACCTGCGATCGCCCCCGATCTGGTCGTTACCGATGTACCCGTGCGAGCCCCGGAATTTCATCAGATTGACTACCGGAAACAGATCCTGAAAAAACCGCTCCTTGCTCAGGTTATATCCCAGGCCGATCGAAGGAAAGAACCCGAAGCGATGGGATGGCGCAAAGTTTTCGGAGCCGTTGTAACCAAAGTTCCCGTCAAAAAACAGCTTGTTTTTAAAGGCATATGTCAAACGGCCCGCAATACCGATATTGCGGTAAGGAAATGCCATGATGTAATTCGTCGGAAAATTGTTGGTAAACTCCCTCCGCGTGAACAGAAACAGGCCTCCGACCCGGTGATCACCAAATGCATTGTCGTAGTTGAGCGACGATTCAAGATTGGTCGTCTTCGTGCCACGATTGGACCGTGCCAAAGACAAATAATCACTGCCGTCCGCGTTTTTATGAAGTATCAGCTTGCCCGCTTCGTCGCGCCCGGTGGCATAGTAGGTCGCCGGGTTTTTCCGCTTATCCAATGTCGACTCATTGGTAGCATCCCACGAAAATTTCACGTTGAATTTGAGGCCGGGGAGCACATATTCGCTCAAATCCTGTGTGAGGCTCATCAACGACTGCGAGGTGTTCCAAAAGTCCTGGGAAAACCCGGTCGAGTTCAGCGAGTAATATGGATTGCTTCCCACCAGCGGCTGTGCGTGGCTTCCGTCTGAATAATACGGCGCAATGGCGATCGGCGGGGTGGTCATCACAATGTTGTACATCGTGGCCATATCCACGCCCAGGCGGCTCTTGTTCTCGTAAGTATTGGAAAGGCTAAGGCTTAACTCCGTGGATTTGGTTATATCTACATCCAGATTGGACCGGAAAGTAAACTTGTTGTACTTCACGGATGGATTGTAGGATTCGGTGACAACGGGGTTAAACAAGCCGTTCTCATTGTAGTACGAGCCTGACACGTAGTACCGCGCAATTCTGCCGCCCCCGGTCACATTCAGGTTCAGGCGGTTACTGGTTGTAACGTCTTTGTACGTGGTTTTCATCCAATCCACATTGGGATACAGGTCGGGATCCTCCCCGGACAGGTATTTTTGCTTGATATGGTCCGGGAAGGGGGTAGACCCGTTGGCATCATAGCTGATATCATTGTAATAGTCCATCCATTGTTCCGCGTTCGCCAGCTTCGGCAGCCTTATCGGCGCTAAAAAGCCGTGTTCGTACCGGGCATTGATAGTCGGTTTATCGGAATACTTGCCTTTTTTGGTGGTGATCAGCACGATCCCGTTTGCTCCTCTCACCCCATAAACGGCGGTTGCACTGGCATCTTTCAGGATCGAGAAGGATTCAATATCTTCCGGGTCCACCAGATCCATGGAGCGCTGGATCCCGTCCACCAGGATAAGCGGCGTATTATTAGCCCCAAAACTACTAATGCCGCGGATCCAGAAACTTGATCCCGAGCCCGGTTCACCGCTTCCCTGTACGGATACAATGCCCGCAATCTGGCCGGCCAGGGCGTTACTCAACTTGCTTACCGGCATTTTCAAATCGCTGGGGGACACGGATGAAATAGCCCCTACTATGCTTTCTTTCCGCTGCGTCCCGAAAGCAACGACCACTACTTCTTCCAGGTTCTTGTTATCCGACCGCAAAATGACATCCAGGGTCTTTTTCCCGCCAAGCTGTACTTCCTGTGTGACATATCCCACAAAAGAAAACACCAGGGTTACCTGCCCCGACGGCACCGACACACTATAATTTCCGGAAGCGTCCGCCGCGACACCTCTTAGTGTACCTTTCACCGTCACATTCACGCCCGGGAGGACCTCCCCTTTTTCGTCCGTTACCCGCCCGGTAACCGTTAC
Source organism: Dyadobacter sp. BHUBP1 (assembly GCF_050587785.1). NCBI lineage: Bacteria > Pseudomonadati > Bacteroidota > Cytophagia > Cytophagales > Spirosomataceae > Dyadobacter > Dyadobacter sp. BHUBP1. The sequence continues at coordinate 129,538 of NZ_JBOBIH010000004.1, read as the reverse complement.
ATCTGCCACTTTGGCCGGTACCTGCAGCATTTTTCTTTCCAGCATTTCTACTGCTTTTAACCTGTTATCAGCCGGAAAAGCAGGCACGTGTTCAAGCGGCTTTTGCGCGATACTGATTTTCTCGGTCCTCAACACGTAAGTATTCTTCTTGACCTTCATATAATGGATGCCCGTCGACCGCAGAAGGGTTTCCAGGTTATCTTCAAATGAGGCCGAGGACCGAATGCTGTTGGACGAAACCCGGATGTTCTCCACGATTTTCTCTTCGAACAGCAAATCGACCTGAAACTTGTCCTTCAATTTCAGAAGTATATCTGCAAGGCCCACCAGCTGAGGTCGCGTGTCCGATTGGCGAACGATGGTCTTGGAGTCGGCCAGCAGCTGTCCAAGCGAACGTGTAGGAAGTGCCCCCACAGCCAGACAGAGCAACAGCAACCTTATAAATTGTAATCGTAGCTTCATAAACAACAGGTTAAGGGATAGAAAACAATTAACGGTTAGGAGTTAAAATGACCTTATTCTCAGCTTTTTTGATCTCGAAATCGTACATGTAAGAGAGGATTGCGAGCAGTTCCTCGGCATTTTTAGCCGGGAATGACCCCGTTGCGGTGCGCGCGGCCAGCTCTTTGCCGTTTATTTTCACTTCCACCCCAAAGAGTTCGTGGATCTTCCGGGCAACTTCATACAATGGCGTATCGTCGAATACCAGCCGGTGTTCCTTCCACGCCGAATGTTCGGCAAGCTTTTCATGGGATAGCTTTTCGATGGTAATCTGACCGCTCCTTCCGACCGTCGCGTGGTCTCCCGGCAACATGGTCAAAGGCTTTTCCCCGGCCGACGAAGAGATTTCCACCTTTCCTTTGTTAAGCACCACGCTGGTCTCCCTGGCCCTGGTATAGACCACAAATTCAGTCCCGAGCACAGTAATCAAACTTTTATCAGCGTTATGGACCTTGAAATACTGATGATCGTCCGTATGCCGCACCGAAAACTCGGCCTCCCCATCCAGGTATACATGCCGGGTCGATTTCCCAAATCCCCACCGCGGAACCTTTAATGTTGAGTTTGCATTCAAAAGTACCGTACTTCCATCGGCGAGCAGGAACCTGGTTTGCTCGCCAAATGCTGTATGATAGGTACGGTAAATCAAAAATTCCTTCCCCAAAAAAGCCGCGAAACTCATCAGAAACAGACAGGCTGCTGCCCATAGCAATACCCTCGTTTTTGAAATTTTCCCGGCTGGGAGCGGCTCTGGCGGTAAAGCTTGCGGTTCTTCGTCGCGGAGCTTGGCCTTTACTTTCGTGAGTGCTTCCGCGGGATCGGGCTGAAACTGGATGTGCATTTTCTCCCATTCCTCCAACCACGTAAAATACAACTCCACATTCCGCCCGTCTGCCAGCCATTCGAGCACCATTTCTTTTTGAAGAGGTGTCGCATCGCCCGAGAAATAGGAAAAAACAATATACTTCGTCAATTCTGGCTTCATTTGTTGTTTTAATAAAATTTGTTTCGGGCCACTAAGGCCCTTCCATAGACGCATGTTTGAGTCCAACAATTCTGAAAAAGCATTAGCCCCTTTCGTCAAAGGCTGCTACCGAGTGCTCTCCTCAGTTCTCCAAGAGCCTTGCTGATATGAGCTTCGACCGCCTTCCTTGAAATTTGCAGCTTGTCCGCGATCTGCTGATAAGACATTCCATTGAAACGGCTCATCAAGAAAACTTTCTGATTCTGAGGAGGCAGCCCGTCGACTATTTTCACGATTCGCTGATAGAGCTCGTCAAACTCAACAAGCTTGTCAGGTTCCATATGCATTGATACAAGCGTACTATCGGACAACTCCTCAGCGATTTCATTCTTGAATTCCCACCTCAGGTAGGTAAGGCATTTATTCCTTACCGACATAAAAAGGTATGCCCGGAAAGAGGTGGTAATGTGAATATGTGCCGCCTTTTTCCAGAAAGCCATAAAGACCTCCGAGACAATATCCTCGGCTACCTCTCGTGAATATACGTACCTAACCGCATGGCTGCACAACGAGGTGTAATAATGACAAAACAGAAGGTCGTAGCCTTTTTCTACGTCTGTTTGAAATACACTTCTGATAAAAAATTCCTTATCTATCGTCGCATCCGAAGCTTCTTCCCGGTCCAGGTTGGATTCCGCCTGAATCAAGCTTTTGTTCGAATAATCCTGATCCAAAGTTTTATTCTGCATCTTTTTCAGTTCGACGAATGAATGTATACCATTTATCACAATGACAAAATCTTAAAACAACACCCTACCCTGGCCGACTAAATAATTTAAATTAGAAACTATCTGGTGACAAAAAACGCACGTAATGCCCCCCCGCCGAGCAGGGAGGCAACCATCTTCCGAGCGTCACACCCTATTTCGTCATGCTTTTCCGGCATCCGTGTTTTTTCTCAACAAAACCACTACCGCCAGCAAACAGCTCGTTGCTCCGAACGAGTATACCGAGGCATATCCCGCCCAACCTGCGATCATGCCTGCGACCGGCCCGGCCATTCCGAGCGAGAGGTCAAAAAACGCGGCATAGGCGCCCAAGGCGGTACCGCGCATTTGCGGAGCGACTTTCTGAATGGCCAGTACTCCCAGTGAAGGAAAGACCAACGAGAAGCCTGCGCCTGTGAGGCTGCATCCTGCAATGGCGAGCTCGGACGAGGGAGCAAAACTGATCAGCAACTGGCCGCACAGCTCGATCAGGAGCGATACCAAAGCCACACGGTAACCGCCGAAACGGTCGGGGAATGAGGAAAAGAAAACCCTTGTGAGCACATAGCATGCGCCAAATGTGACAAATGCGGGCGACGGGCTCCCCCAGCTCCGGGAATTGAAAAACAGGGAGATAAAGGAAGAAATGCAGGCAAAACCAATGGACGCGAACGCCAGCCCCAGCCCTTGCTTTGAAATACGGCCTATGATTTTGTAAAAAGGGGTCCGGATGTGCGTTCCGTCCACCTTCAATGCCGGCAACCGGACAGTGGCCACCCAGCTTATTCCGGACAGCATGATCGTGGAAGCGAACACGTACTGAATGCCGTGAGCCTGTCTCATCCAGATTGCCAAAGGCGCACCGAGAGCGATGCCGGCGTACATGGCAATCCCATTCCAGGTCATTACTTTGCCCGATCTGGGCGCTCCCACCAGGCCGATGCCCCACGTAAGCGATCCGGTCACCGAAAGGCTTTCGGACACGCCATGCACGATGCGCGCGAACATCAGGAAAACGAGCGCTGTGTAAGCGTCAAATCTGAAAGTGACGGCGCAAGTGTAAACCACGCCCGCAATGCCTACCAGTGCAATGCCGAGATAATTGCTGGTTTTAGCTCCGCTGGTATCGGTGAGCCTGCCCGAATAGGCCCGGGTGAGCAGGGTTGCCAGCGATTGCAAGCCAATGACTATGCCTACGACGAGACTTCCGAAATGCAGGTCGTTTTTGACAAAACCAGGAAGTACCCCGAGCGTCATACCCATTGTAAGGTATATTGCAAAGACCGAGATAATAATGGGCGTGATGAATTTCGCGAAGGTCTTGTCTTCGCTTGCTGCAACAATGGTGTTCATTTTTGTACCGTATGATGATTTTACGGCAGCAAAATTAACGGGTGCGACTGTCGCCCGGGGAGAGGCATTGCATGGCTATGATTGGACAAATAATGGTTTTGAATTCCGGAATGCGACTGCGGTCATGCCCGTGTGTTTTTTGAAAAACCTCGAAAAGTACGCATGATCTTCATAACCCAGCTCATAGGCAATCTGCTTCACATCCAGCCGGGTATAGGCAAGCATTCTTTTCGCTTCCAGCAGAATTTCATGATTGATGCGCTGGCTGGCTGAAAAGCCGGTGACCTCCTTTATGATTTCATTCAAGTATAATGGCGTAATATTCAGCAATGCAGCATATTCTTTCACTTGTTTCAATTCCTTGCAATGCTCGGCAACAAGTTGTTTGAAGCGTGCAGCGGTGCGATACTTCCGCCCCTCGACCGGCCCCGCCGGATACTCTGATTGCAGGATATGCGACGCCAGCAGCGTCGTAACCGAAGCGGTTAACGAACTCATCACCCCTTCTTTGAGTGCCAGCGTGGCTTGTTCAAGCGTCGTTTTGAGAATGGGTACCAGCTGGAATAGCAGATTATCGGGCGTAATAGCTGCTACTTGCCGCACATGACTGAAATTGTCGAAAATCTCGCGGTTTTCCGGTGATACCAGCCCCGGTTCAACGAACATCAGCCACCCGCTGGCCTCATTGAAGTCCAGATTATGGTGTACCTGTCCCGGTGCTATAAAGCCAACCGTCGGGCCTGTGAGCGCTACCTGGCTGAAATCCAGTTCCCAAAGGCAGTAGCCCTCTTGCTGCACGATAAAGATGTAGTGGTCGTCGCGATGCGCCGGATACGTTTCGCATTGCAGCGACTTCACGGGCACAATCTCCACCCCGACGCCGTCCAGCTCGTCCCGATGTATGTCAATAGCAGTTTTTTTCATTCCATATGATTTCGCGGAGGCTATCATTCCTCATTTCTTCATACGAGGCGCATTTAAATCAGCCGACAAAAGTACCCAAATAATAGGTTGTATTGAAAATAGTGATCGATCAGCACATACCCGGGGCGGCATAAGGTAAAAAGCACCCGGAAATTGTCGCGCCCGCACCCCTCCCGGGTATCCGGCCTTGCTTAATTTTGTCCATCATCAAACCAACAAAACAAAATGAGAAAGATCAGAATCTTCGAACACATCTCGCTTGACGGCGTCATCGAACATGATGGCGACTACACCTATGGCGCGTGGACAACCCCCTATCGAAGCCCGGCCGGCGCTGCCATGCTGTTTGAAGCCTACGGACCGAATTTCGACCTGTTGCTGGGCCGCCACACCTACGATATTTTTAGTGGGTTTTGGCCCAACGCCGGAGATTTCCCGATGGCAAACGCCATCAATGCGGCCACGAAATACATTGCAACCCATAGACCCGCCAGCCTGGAATGGGGACCGGTACAACATGTAGGCGAGAATGTTGCGGAACAGATTCGTGCACTTAAATCGACGAACGGCCCCGACCTGATTGTTGTAGGGAGTTCGACGCTGACCTCTTTGTTGCTCGACCAAAACCTCGCCGACGAAGTGGTGCTGATCACCTATCCGGTTCTGCTTGGCAAGGGCAAACGCCTGTTGTCCGACACTGTTGATGCCAGGGAACTTGCTTTTGTTGACTCCAAAGCCACACCAACAGGCTTATTGATCAACACCTACAAACATTTGGGATCTTTGAAAAAGTAATTCCTTCAAAAATCATTACCAGGAAATATTTATCGCCCTGCCCGGCGATTCACTCGTGGAGGTCAGCAGTTGAAAATTCAAATTCCATCCTTAATCCCAAAATTATGACCATAGAACAAGTAGCAACCCGTCTGGCAGACTATTGCCGCAAAGAACAATTCACCCAAGCCCTTCAAGAGCTGTATGCCGATGATGCGGTGAGCGTAGAACAATTCGAATTTCCAGGCTTTGAAAAGGAAACCAGAGGCCTGAAAGCCATGCTGGCGAAGGACGAGAAGTTTAGCGCCCTGGTAGAGTCACGCCATGGGACAACGGTATCGGAACCCTTGATTGCCGGGAGCTCGTTTTGCTTTGTCCTGACAATGGACATCAAAATGAAGGGCAGGGATCGTGACAAGCTAGTTGAACTGTGCGTGTACACAGTAGCCGATGGAAAAATTATTTCCGAACAATTTTTCATGTAACGGCCCAGGCTGCTGGAATCCTAAAAGCGCCAAAAAATGACTTTTTTCGTCTCTTTCAATCCGATAACCTTAGCTTTGCGGATTCAAACAATGAGAAGATGATTACAGTTGAAAATTTGGCCGTTGAGTTTAGCGGTTCTACCCTGTTTAGTGAAGTTTCCTTCGTTATCAATCCTACGGATAAAATTGCCCTGATGGGCAAAAACGGCGCTGGGAAGTCCACCATGATGAAAATTATTGCTGGTGAACAAAAAGCCACGCGCGGCCATGTACGTGCCCCTAAAGACGCTGTTATTGCTTACTTGCCGCAACATTTATTGACCGAAGATAACTGTACCGTTTTCGAAGAAGCAGCCAAAGCATTCAAGCAGGTTTTTGAAATGCGTGCCGAAATGGACAGGCTGAACCTTGCGCTGGAAACCCGCACCGATTACGACAGCGAGGAATACATGGCGATCATCGAGCAGGTGACCGAACTCGGTGAAAAGTATTATCAGCTGGAAGAAGTCAATTATGACGCGGAGGTTGAAAAAGCGTTGAAAGGACTGGGATTCAGGCCGGAAGATTTCCAGCGACAAACCAAGGAATTCAGCGGCGGGTGGCGTATGCGCATTGAGCTCGCCAAAATATTGTTGCAAAAGCCAGACCTTATTTTGCTGGATGAGCCTACAAACCACATTGACATTGAGTCGGTGATCTGGCTGGAAGACTTTTTGGTGAACAAGGCCAATGCGGTCATGGTGATTTCCCACGACCGTGCCTTCATCGACAATATCACCAACCGTACGATTGAAGTGACGATGGGCCGGATTTATGACTACAAGGCCAACTACTCGCATTATCTGGTATTGCGGGAAGAGCGCAGGGCACATCAGATGAAGGCGTATCAGGAACAGCAGAAGATGATTGCCGATAATTTGCAGTTTATCGAGCGCTTCCGCGGGACATATTCCAAAACCAATCAGGTATCCTCCCGCGAACGCATGTTGGAAAAACTGGAAATCATTGAAATCGACGAAGTGGACAATTCAGCCCTGAAACTTCGCTTTCCGCCTTCGCCACGGTCGGGGGACTATCCGGTTACCGTGAAAGATGTATCTAAATCCTATGGCGACCATGTCGTGTTCAAAAATGCCAGTATGTCCATTTCAAGAGGCGAAAAAGTGTCTTTTGTAGGCCGGAATGGTGAAGGGAAATCCACGATGATCAAAGCTATTATGGGCGAGCTGGATGTGGATGGAACCTGCCAGTTGGGGCATAATGTCAAGGTCGGCTATTTTGCACAAAACCAGGCAGCATTATTAGATCCGAATCTGACGATTTTCCAAACGGTAGACGAAGTTGCGGAAGGAGATGTGCGCACCCAGATCAAGAATATTCTGGGCGCATTTATGTTTCAGGGCGACGATATCGATAAAAAAGTAAGCGTACTATCCGGTGGAGAAAGAACGCGGCTTGCCATGGTGAAGCTGCTCCTTGAACCTGTCAACCTGTTAATTCTCGATGAGCCCACCAACCACCTGGATTTGAAGTCGAAAGATGTTTTGAAAGAAGCACTCAGGAACTTCGACGGAACGCTGGTGCTGGTTTCGCACGACCGTGATTTTTTACGGGGCTTATCCGAAAAAGTCTTTGAGTTCAAAGACAAACGTGTGATCGAGCATTTTGAAACGATTGACGCTTTCCTGGAACGCAACCGGATAAAAAGCATAGCAGATCTGCAACTTGCCAGGTAACCGAAGGTAGCTGATCATTCACAGCAGCAAACGGGATCGCTAAAAACCGGAAAGATGTAAGCTGTTGAAATCCGATTTTCAGCACATTGGTTTTCAATAGCTTACAATAAACATAACGTATCGAACGGCACCCGACGACACCAATTCTTGGACTTCTTCCAATAAAATCATAGTTTTCAGCTCCAAATTGAAACTTTTAGATATTAATCACTGAACACATGCTGATTTCTGGACAGAACAACCTGATCTTTCGTCCACTAGAAAAAGAAGATACCTATTCCGTTTGTTTGCTACTCGAACAATTGTCTGAATTCCCTGGCGGCGTGGATGCCATCGATATAGAAGAAAGCTGGAATAAACTTGCGGCCTGTTCCAATGCTTACGCAGTTGTAGGAATTTCCGATGACAAGATCGTCTGCTACGGCAGCGTGATTATTGAATATAAAATCCGGGGCGGAAGGTCGGGCCATATTGAAGATATTGTTGTGGATCAACAATACAGGCGAAAAGGATATGGAGATCTGTTGATAACGCATCTCACCGATTATTGCAAAGCTGCCGGCTGCTACAAAGTGATTCTCGATTGCTATCAGGAGACAGTCCCGTTTTATAACAAACTTCATTTCAATGCCACTCATTTTGGAATGTCGAGATATTTATGAGCATTGAGTACGGCTTGTGTTGATAACCAGAGTAATCTTGAAATTCCGCTTTACTTCCGATAAATCTCCGCGCCATATTGGCAATATTCGCCGATCTGAGCAGGAGCATAGTTTCCCTCTTCTTCACCGTCGTCACTGCATTTGCAAGTGATTTCAAAAAACTCAAACTGAAAAACAATCGCCTCTCGGGGCTTAGTCCACATTATGATTCCATTTAATAAGCCATACCTGACTGGAAAAGAGGCCCATTACCTCTATCAGGCAGTTTTGTCCGGCAAGATTTCCGGAGACGGGATTTTCACGAAGAAATGCCACTCTCTTTTTGAAGAGCGTTACGGCTTTCAGAAATCGCTCCTGACAACTTCCTGTACCGACGCCCTGGAAATGGCTGCTATCCTGGTGAATATCGAACCAGGCGATGAGGTGATCGCACCTTCGTACACATTCGTATCTACGGTCAATGCTTTCGTGCTAAGAGGTGCCAAAATTGTTTTTGTAGACTGCCTGCCCGATCATCCCAACATGGATGTGTCGCAAATTGAAGCGCTGATTACCCCTAAAACAAAGGTGATCCTTCCGGTTCACTATGCGGGAGTTGCCTGCGATATGGCACCTATTATGGAATTGGCCGCAAAATACGGCCTGTTTGTAATTGAAGACGCGGCTCAGGCCATCGATTCTTTCTTCGATTCCAGGCCGCTTGGCGGCATTGGCCACATGGGAGCGTTTTCGTTTCACGAAACCAAGAATATCATATCCGGCGAGGGCGGAATGCTCGCGATCAACGAACCCGGCCTGACAGAACGCGCAGAGATCATCAGGGAAAAGGGGACAAACCGGTCGCAATTTTTCAGGGGACAAGTGGATAAGTATTCCTGGGTAGACATCGGGTCGTCATTTTTGCCGTCGGATATCATCGCAGCATTTCTTTTTGCGCAACTCGAACATCTGGACGACATCCAGGCCAAACGAAAGGCCATTTGGAATCTTTACAATGAAAAGCTTGCGCCACTCTCCGGTTACGGTGTGCAGCTTCCCTATATCCCCGGGTTCGCAACCAATAACGCGCATATGTTTTATCTGGTGTGCAACTCACTCGATGAACGGACCGCGTTGATACAGTTGCTGAAAGACAATGGAATTCTGTCTGTTTTCCATTATTTATCGTTGCATAAATCCCAATTCTATGCACAAAAACATGACGGACGGGCGCTGCCGGAAACCGACCGTTATGCCGATTGCCTCGTCCGCTTGCCGCTGTTCTACGAACTGGAAACAGAAGATGTTCTCAAAATTACTGACTTGATACTCGGCTTCTACCATAATCGTTTTTCTGCATGATACTGCACCTGATGCACGACGAAAAGTTTTGTGACAATACGATCAAGAATTTCGAAAAAGTAAATCCAGGCAATAATAAATATCTTGTATTCAAAGCAGATAAAGACAAGGGGATATATCGGTTTATCAGTCATCCCGAGCTTACCTGCGAATTCTTTTATGAACACGAGAATTTAGACGATCACGTAACCGCTACACCGGCGGTCAGTGGTATCGTAGCGCATTCCATAAGTGCCGCTTTCGCGTCCGCTATTTCAAAACTGAGCAGAAAACCCAAGTTATATTGGGTCGTATGGGGTTACGACATGTATACGCTGCCGAAAATCCAGCCCGGATTGTACGCGCCGGAAACCCTGTCGTATCTGACGCGCGAAAAGCGATGGTTAAGCCTTTCCTGGACTTTAAACAAATACAAACCGCTCCGATGGCTTTTCTACACGGCCTGGGGAAAAGAGAATTTCTGGGATGTGCTCGAATCGGCGCAGCGCGAGGTGGACTACTTCGTAACTTATATCCGGGAAGATTACGAGTTATATAAAGAAAAATATCCTGAAACGAAATGTGAATTCTTCGATGCGGCTTTCTTCAATCTGAATCAGTATGTTGGGGAAGCCTTTATGGATAAAAAGATTGCCGGTAAAAATATACTGATAGGCAATTCCAACACCCCGGAATCAAATCACCTGGACGTCATTCACCTGCTCAAAAATGTACCGCTGGATAACGAGACAAAGGTATTTATTCCGCTTTCTTATGGAGAGAACAACAATTACAAAAAGGCGGTGATCCAAAGTGCTAAAAAACTGTGGGGTTCAGGCTCATCTCCATTGCTGGGTTTCATGCCCCAGCAAGCCTATATCGAGATATTACTGACTTGCGGTGTAGGCATCTTTTACCACCACCGACAGCAGGCAATGGGTAATATTATCGCTATGCTTTGGCTCGGAGCGCGTGTTTACATGGCCGGAATCAATCCAGCTTTCCGGTTTTTCAAAAGACTGGGCATCCATGTGTTTGATTTGCAGCGTGATTTCGAGATTCATGGATTGAACGCATTGACGGAAGACCAGGTTAAAACCAATCGGGCGATTCTGGCAGAAGCATTCTCTGCCGGGAAAGTGGAGCAAGACTACGAAAATCTGGTCAGGAATATTTATGAAATTAACACTCTTACATGTCACTGAAACAAAAAGCATTTGGAGCGGCAAAATGGACGTCTTTTTCAGCCGTGGCTACTTCTCTGATGCAGCTGTTACAAATCGTTATCCTATCGAGGTTTATTGACAAAGCCGATTTTGGTTTAATGGCAGTGGCTCTTTTTGTGATCGGACTTTCCCAGATATTTATGGATATGGGAATTTCCAATGCGATCATTCATAACCAAAAGGTCACTAGCAGGCAGATAAATACGCTGTTCTGGCTGAATATCTTTGCAGGTACATCCATCTACATTATACTGTACGTCGCCACCCCTTTCATTGCCGATTTTTACCAAAGCCCTGAGTTAGTCGGCATTATCCGGTGGACATCCGCTACCTATTTGATTGTCCCATTTGGCCAGCAATTTGAAACGCTGCTGGTTAAAGAACTAAATTTCAAATCGTTATCCATCCGGGACGTAATCGGGAAGACAAGCGGCCTTTTGATATCTATTCTCCTGGCATTCTGGCATTTCGGCATTTATGCGCTGGTTTACGCCAATTTGGCCCAGGCCATTGTTTCCACCTTGCTACTGGTCGTTTACGGCCTGAAAATCTTCAGACCTAGGTTCGAATTTGACTGGCACAGCCTGAAAAGCGAAGGCTTTTTTTCGTTCGGACTTTTCCAGATGGGTGAGAAAACGGTTAATTATTTTAACTCCCAGTTCGATACACTCCTGATCGGAAAATTGCTCGGCATGGAGGCGCTTGGTGTCTACAATATTGCCAAGACCCTCGCTTTCAAACCATATCAAATCATCAATCCGATTGTAACCAAAGTCGCATTTCCCGTGCTGGCAAAAATGCAGGACGATATTGGAAAACTAAGGCGGGCCTATGTTCAGATTCTGCGCATGCTCACCTATGCCAATGCACCAATTTACGCAGCCATGATCTTGCTGGCCAAACCTTTGATCATTCTCTTTTTTGGAGAAGCCTGGGTTGAATCGATACCCTTTTTAAAAATCCTTGCGGTAACCGCGCTTTGCAACAGCATTGGTAATCCGGTTGGGGCACTATTGTTAGCGAGGGGCCGTGCAGACTGGGGCTTTTACTGGAATTTGGGTATGCTGCTGTTTATGCCGCTTTGTATTTGGATAGGCAGCTCCTGGGGGCTAATAGGCGTTGCCTGGGGACTAACGCTATTCAAGATTGCTGTGATGCTTCCGGCATGGGGTTTATTTGTATACCCACTCTGCAAAGCCGGGTTTCTGGAATATTTTGGCAGCGTTGGCAAACCTATTCTGCTTGCAGCAGTCAGTTTCGCTGCCGCCTATTTCCTTTCCCCGACCGTAAGTAATAATTATCTCGCATTAGGGATAGGGCTGCTGATACTCGGTACGGTGTATGCGATCATTGGAATGCTGGCTACAAATACCCAGGAAAGGGCTTCGCTGATGCACTTCTTTGTCAACAAAGGACAAGCTGGCCAGCAAAGTTGAAACGAAAGCCAGCCGAGCTCAAACAAGGTTATGCCTTTTTGACTTTATACGCACTACAAAGAAAACCCTGCAAACGATTAATTTGCAGGGTTTTGCTATTAAAGACTTCGGTCAATCAATGCCAGGTAGCCTTCGCTGCCATGTGGATAAAATAAACACCGGCGGGCAGCGATCGGAAGTCTTTCCGAATCATGAACCAGGGGATACTTGTTTGATAAGATGCAATCGTTGGAAGCTACCGATTGGCCTTCTCCATATCGAGCAACCACTGTTTGCGCCATACCCCGCCGCCGTAGCCCGTCAGGTTGCCATCTGCTCCTATGACCCTGTGACAAGGTACCAGAATGGATATTTTGTTCATGCCATTGGCATTCGCTACCGCTCGCACCGCATTGGGGCTCGTGATCATCGCGGCTTGCTGTTGGTAGCTCCGGGTTTCGCCGTAGGGTACGGCCTGCAATGCTTGCCAGACTTTGTTTTGAAAGGCGGAGCCCACCGTGAGCATCGGGACAGAAAACGCCTTTCTTGCTCCTGCAAAATACTCCCTAAGCTCCTTTTCCAGCAATGCGAGATGCTCATTTCTTCCCTGTACGATCATTGCATTCAGGGATTTTGAGAGAAAACGGAATTCGGTTTCCAGCATTTTCCGGTCTGTGAATTCCAATAGACACAAACCTTCTTTTGTGGCGCAGGCAAACATAGTACCCAAAGGCGTTTCCAGCCTTGTCAGGTCTATCACTCGCTGTAACTTTCCTCTTGCAGGCGAAAACCCGAAAATACTCTTAAAGGATTCCCCGAAACCGCTAAGGGAATCAAACCCGGAATCAAATGCCGCGGTAGTGACAGATTGTCCCTGCTGAATATGCTTGAAAGCGGAATTGATCCGGTACATGCGCTGGTAGGCATGAAAGGTCATCCGATGATTTTTCAGAAACCAACGCCTGACTGCATTCGGTTCAAGGCCGCGGACGAGCAGATCCGCATCCTTGAATTTTAAGGCGGGGTCGCCAGTCAGTTCATCCAGGAGCGAGCGAATGGTTTCCGGCGTCTGTTGCGAATGTTCCAGCGGCCGGCAGACCTTGCAAGGCCGATACCCTCTTTGAAATGCCTCTTTTGTAGAAAAAACAAATTCAACGTTTTCCATTTTTGGTTTCCGGGCTGTGCAGGTCGGACGACAAAAAATACCTGTGGTTTTCACAGCAGTAAAGAAAATGCCTTCAAATTGGCTATCCTTTTCAATAATAGCCTGATACATCCTTTCCTTTGAAAGATTCATAGAGCCGTTTTTTTAATTGATAGCCAAAATTAGCGTGGTTGCGAACCGGCAGGCAACCGGAAAATTGACAAGTATTTTCCGGTAAACATCAAATCAATACATTACATAGTGTCGTCTGGTAACATTATCCTCTCTTTTGTATTTTAATTTCGATATTTAGAAATCAAAACCTCATTTATCAGTTTCATAACTTATCCATGAAAAAAATTCTATTGCTTTTTTTCCTGCTGCATCCTGTTGCCGGCACCTTTTCCCAATCTAAAATCCAGCTTACTGTCAATGACCTGCAAACCGGCATTGATTTCAGGACGAATACGCCGCTGAAAGGGCGCGAAATTGGCTTTGGAATACCCGTTTACCGCCTTCACCTGCTCCCCGACGAGTCCTTTGCGATAATGCTCCGCGAAAAAAAACCGGGCAAACAAATGTGGACGATGAAAGGTAACCTGTTGGTATTCGACCCTGCCAGCGGGCAGCCCAGGTGGCAGAAAAAATTCAAATATGCGCAAAGCCAGCTACTCCTGGACGGCAATGTAATGCTCCAACAGCGAGGTAACAAACTGGAAAGGATCAACACCGACAATGGCTTGCCGCTGTGGACTTCGAAGGGTATCGCTTTCAAAGTTTTTCCAGAGCTCGACCGCGCGCTTTGCTACAACTTCCAGGATGGCGGCTTCAAAGTCATGCAGGGCATTGATCTCGAAAATGGCCGATCGGTCTGGCACAGGTACGTACCGGGCACTTACGGCTGGCAAGATCTGCAAATGCTGGACGATGAAACGGCGCTGATCAAGTCGTCGGGCCTCCATTTGGTCAGGATTACCGATGGAGAGGGCTGGTCTGTGGACCGCGTCTCGCATTCCGAAAAGGTAGATATGAAACGGGTAGGGCTTGCGGTACTCACGGGCGTGGCATTAGGTGCGGCAAGCGGCGCCATGAGCGGCGGCGCATACTACGCCTATGGGATACCTTACGGCGGAAATTCCTACATGAACCTTTTCCTGGACATTTGCTCCAATCCGGTTTTCAATAAAGACACCGTTTTCTTCGCCGCGAAGAACAAAATCAGCTGCCATTCGCTGGATGGCAAAACCATCTGGTCCACTGATCTGAACGAGAAGCAAACCAGTAAATCGCATTTGTTCAGGGAAGGCGGTGTCCTGTATATGATCAACACGGGGTATGCGATGAAGTACGGCAGTCCGGCGCGTTTCGGTACGCCGTTTATTGCAGCGTTCGATGCAGCCACAGGCCGGCAGCTTTTCATGAAGGTTTGGGACGAGCGCAAAAGTTACTTCACGGACTATATGATCCAGGACCGCGACCTGTACCTCTTGTACCGCGATAAGCTCGAAGTCCACGAATTTTCGCCCGACGGGTTGACGCAAAAAAACAGGATAGAAATGCCTGACGGCAATGAAATGCATTCGTTCGTATCGGACGATTTATTCGCAAAAAAAGATTCAGCCTGCTTGCAGTTAAGTCTCGACCGCGAACATTATTATATCCGCTCGGAAGCCGGTGACATTCTGAAATTCAACAATGATTTTGTACTTGTCGAAAAAGTAGACAAAAGTATCCTGTACCAGAATTACTTCGAAAATGCAGATTTCCGGTTTGTGGGTAACGAGAAAGAAACATTCGTCGTCGATAAAATCGGCAATTTACCGGTAGCTCGCTGCGAAATCCCGGTTTACGCATCGCGCTTTGGGACGAAGTTTTACTATCGAAAGTCCAACCTCAATATCGCGGAAATGGATATGCGTCCGTTCATGAGCGTGTTCGGCAGGCCAGAATAATTTGCCGCAAGACCCATCCGGCCTGCCGACCTTTTGTGTCGACGGGCCGGGGATTTCCTATTGGTATTCAGGCTATTTCCAGTAGAAGGTCGCGACTGCACTGGGATCAATCGTATAGTTGAACTGATTTTCGCCAAATACAACCGTGAATTTGCTGTTATCCGCTCCCTGGTTCAGCACTACCAGTACTTTCGAACCGTCGGGATTGAGAAATGCAACGTGTTCCAGCTTCGTCGAAGCACTCAACCGGCCTGATTCCACGCGGAATGCGCCTGGCCGGACGAATTTAGACATATGCGCAATCGTGTAATATTCAACGTTTTTTGTCAGGCTGCCATCGGAAGCGATTGTAACTACACCCCGGCAGTTATCGCATCCTTTGTTTTTGGGGCCGTCGTTTTCGTCGAGCGCGATGTTCCAGAGCAAAGCATTTTTTGACCAGTTGTTGGCCGTTCCGATAAAAATATTGGACATATTCCATTTCAGGTTGTCGGAGAAATTGACAGCCCAGCGCCCGCCCGATATTTCGGTGAAATACAATCCTTTATCGGGAAATTTGTCGTGCACCTCGCTCATGGCGGCTACATTTCCCCCATAAGCATGAAATGCCGATCCCGCCACGTACTGGCTGGCCTGCGGATCATTCAGAATCGAGATCGGGTATCCCGGCCTGTCCCAGTTATGGTCGTACAGCAGGATTTTCGTTTTAATCGCTTTTGATTTAAAAAGCGGTCCCAAATGCTGTTTGATAAAGAGGCCCTGCGCTGCCGAATCCATGCTCATGGACGGATAGGCCGCCTGATGTAACGGCTCATTCTGCACCGAAATCGCGTCGATCGCAATGCCTTCCTTTTTATAAGCATCCAGGTATTTCACGAAATAATTGGCATATACCTCATACCACTCGGGTTTGAGGCTTCCGCCAGCCAGTTTCCCGCCCGTTTTCATCCATGCCGGCGCCGACCAGGGCGTTGCCATAATCCGGATGGCCGGTTGCAAGCCCACGACTGATTTCAGCACCGGTATCAGGTCCGTCTGGTCTTTGGCAACGGAGAATTGGGCTAATGCGGGGTCTGTCTGGCCTGCCGGCAGATCGTTGTACGTAAAATCTTCCAGCGAGAAATCCGAAGCCCCCATGGTAATGCGCAGATAGCTGATCCCGATGCCGTTTTGCGGGTCAAAAAAGTCTTTAAGGAGCTTTTCGCGTTGTGATGCATTCAGTTTTTGATTGATCAAATAGGCGGAAGAACCGGTCAGCGCCGCTCCAAAACCTTCCATTTCCTGCAATTTGGCCGAAAAATCAATGTTGATCAGGTTCGGGGAAGGCGCTCCGGTGCCTGCTTTTATAATGGAAAGCCCATTTTCGTTCTTGAATAATTTACTTTGCTGACCATTCGTAACCCAAACCGCTACCTTGTTTGCCGAGGTCGTATCGGTGGGTCTGGGGTTGTCGTTTGCCGGCGCTTCGGCCGAGCAGCTCGTTAACGCAAAGGTCAGGCCGGCGACCGTCGCCATCAGTATTTCTTTCATAAGTTGAGTCAAAAAAGAAGTCATGCCGGGACGCCGGCATGACTGTACATTATTTTCTAGTAACCTTTATTTTGGGTCAGGTTTGCGTTTTTATCGATCTCTCCCTGCGGTATCGGCCATACCAGCCTGTTTTCAGTCAATTTGTAATTCAGACTATTACCCGCGCCATCTTTCACCGCTTCCATTACCGGCACTACCCTGCCCGTCCGCAGCAGATCATACCAGCGCTGCCCTTCAAATGCGAGCTCCAACCGCCGCTCCTTTTCAATGGCCAGCCGCATGGCCGCCTGATCTGCCGCCGGCGTCGCCGCCAGTTTCGCCCGGGTCCTGATCTGGTTCACCAACGCACGCGCACCCGCCAGATCGCCGGTTTCGTTCAGAGCTTCCGCTTTCAAAAGGAGTACGTCGGCCAGGCGGTACATGATGATATTCTGCGAGGCGTCAGTATTGCGCATTTTATAAGCGAATGGAAACTTAGTCAGCGCCCAGTATTTATCCGACCATTTGCCGGTTACGTTGGCCGTGTAAATCGTCGATGCCTTGCGTACAACGTCTTTCTCATCGTCAAAAGCTTTCACCAGGTCATTGGACGGCGTATTGAATTTTTTCCAGTCGGTCCCGTAGAACATGGACGAGCCCCAGTTCCCGCCGGTTGACCAATCCTGGAAATTCAACTCAAAAATGGCTTCTGCACTGTTTTCATGTTTGCCGTCCCACAAATCCTCGAAATTGGGCATAAGCGTGTAACCCAATGCGATCACCTTGTCGGCATGCTCTTTCACCTTTGCCCAGTCCTTGCGGGTAGCATACACCTTGGCCTGTAAGGTGTACACGGCGCCGGGGGTTACCGTCATTTTGTTCGGTCCGGATTTCGGCACAGCGGGAGCCGCTTCGTCGAGGTCTTTCAGGATTTGCGCGTAAACCTGCTCCGCTGTGCTCCTGGCGGGGTAAAGCTGACCGTATATTTCCTCTACATTTTCAGAAGTAATGGTAGGCAGCTCGTCCACTACCAATGGTACGTCGCCAAAAATCCGCACGAGGTCAAAATAAGCCCGCGCGCGAATGAACTTCGCCTCGCCGACGATCTGCGCCTTCCGGGCAGCCGACAACGATGCATCGGTGACCTTAGGTACATTGGCGATGATCGAGTTGGCGCTCGCGACGTGGTTGTACAAATACCGCCAATCCCTGGCCGCAACCGCATTGGTAGACAGAATCCTGAACTCGTCCACCTCAAACCAGGCCGCATTGTCTGCCCCGGCATAGGAGTTGTCCGACTGCCCGTCTCCCAGGATGAAGTAATCCATCACATAATATTCCGCCGAGCCGTTCTTGAAAATCGCGTAGCTCCCCGCCAGGGCGGCCTCGGCGCTGGCCGCGTCTTTGATCGTGGAACCCGCCGTACCGCTACCGCTTTCCCCTACCACGGTTTGAGAAACCGGCTGTAAATCCAATTGGTCCTGGCACGCAGGCAGCAGTATCGACGCGCCCAGTACCCATGCTATATAATTAGTCCTTTTCATAAAATCCCTGAATTAAAACGAAACATTAAGACCTGCTACGAATGCACGGGACACCGGGTAGGTTCCGTAGTCGATACCCAGGGTAGCACCGCTGGACGTAAACGCATTCACCTCAGGATCAAACCCTTTGTATTTGGTGATGGTAAACAGGTTTTGCGCCGTGAGGTAAACGGACGCCCTGCTCAGCTTGATCTTTCCGGCAAATTCCTTGCTGAGCGCATAAGAAATCGTCGCGCTTTTCATTCTCAGAAAAGATGCGTTCTCCACAAACCGGGAGGAAATCAGTGAGTTGTTGACGTTGCCATCGGTAGCCCGCGGAATATCGGTGATATCTCCGGGTTGTTTCCAGCGTCTCAATACTTCGGTCGACTGGTTTTTGCTGTCGTACATTCCCTCCGTTTCCAGCCTCGAAGCATTGAATGCCTTGTTACCCTGCGAACCCTGGAAGAGGAACGACAAACTAAAATTCTTGTAGGTGAGGTTGTTGTTCATCCCGTAGGTGAATTTCGGCTGGGCCGATCCCAGGACAGTGCGATCCGAGGGCGAGAACGCGCCGTCGCCATTAACATCGCGGTAAATCATGTCGCCGGTTTCGGGATTCACGCCGTCCGCAATGTATCCGTAGAAAGTGCCCAGCGAGGCGCCTTCCTGCAAAATGACGATCTGATCGCTCCGGCCCTCAACATCGGCGTAGCGGTAGATCTTGCTCAGCTGCAACTCGGTGATTTTGTTACGGTTGAATGCGATATTAAAATCGGTCGTCCATTGAAAGTCAGCTTTATCGAAATTGACGGTCGATAATACGAATTCAAGCCCCTTGTTTTCCAATTTTCCGGAATTGCGGGGCATGTAGGTGTAGCCGCTCGTATTGGGTAACGGCACATTGAGTAGCAGGTCATTCGTCTTTTTCAAATAGGCGTCCGCCGTGAAAGTGACGCGGCCCTGCAACATGCTCAGATCGATCCCGATGTTGGTTTGCGTAGTCGTTTCCCATTTTAGATCAGGGTTGGGCGCGTATGTGGGTGGTGTTACAGCGGGGCCCGAAGGCGGAGTCGTAGGTGTGCGGCGCGTGTAGGAATTAAGGCCGTAGGAGGCATAATTTGCCAGACCTTCCTGATTACCGTTCTGGCCCCAGCCGCCGCGCAGTTTCAGGTCATTGATCACCTTCACATCCTGCATGAAAGGCTCGGCAGAAATGCGCCACCCGGCCGACACCGATGGAAAAAAGCCCCATTGATTACCCTTAGCCAGTTTCGACGAACCATCCGCCCGGAAATTGGCCGTGATCAGGTACTTGCTATCGAAATTGTACATCAGGCGTCCCAGGTACGAGTTCAGGAACCATTCCGATTGCTCGGTATACGCTTCCGTAATCTCGTTCGCTGCGTTCATCGTTTTCACGACGCCATCCGCAGGGAAATCGCGGCCTGCCATGTAAGCGTTGTTCCAGCTGTTTTTCTGGACGGTCGTTCCTGCCAATGCCGAGAACTCATGTTTTTCCCACTTCTTCTCGTAGTTCACGGTGTTTTCCCAGAGATAGGTAAAAGAGTTGCTGCGTGTCGCATTGCCCAGCCCGTGGGTACTGCCGTTGGCCCCCCAGCCTTCGGTGGTCCGGTAGGGATCGAGGTAGTAATCGTTGGTATGATTCATGAAATCGATCCCGAAATTGGAGCGCAACACCAGTCCTTTCGCCAGCGTCAGGTCGCCGGCCACATTACCGAAAATGCGGTTGTCGCGGGCGGCCTGCGTCGGCCCGAACATCGCTGCAAGCGGGTTGTCCCAGCCTGCTTTAAGCGGATTAGTGGAGAAAATAGTACCCCTGATTGAATCCTGGGAGTAAATACCCATGGTCGGCGGAGCACCTAATGCTCCCAGTACCACTGCATTACGGCCCGCATTGTTGTTGTCCTTCACGTCCCTGACCTTCGCGTTGGCATAGCTGACATTGGTCGTCAGCTTAAACCAGCTTTTGATCTGGTTATCGAGGTTCATACGGAACGAATACCGCCGGTAGCTCGCCGGCTGGATAATGCCCTTGTCCTGGGTGATCGCACCCGAAACGAAATACCGGTTTTTGTCGGTACCACCCGAAAAATTGAGCTGGTAGTTCTGATTATGCCCGGTAGTGAAAACCTCCTTGTTCCAGTCGGTGGTTTCACTGCCCACCGTCACATTGTGGCCCATTTCATTCATCAGGTCGGCATATTGCTGCGGGTTCAGGACCTCGATCTTCTTCGCGATGTTTGAAATGCCGTAATAAGCTGCAAAATTCACTTGCGACTGATTGGCCTTCCCGCGTTTAGTCGTCACGATCACCACGCCATTGGATGCCCTGGCACCGTAAATGGCTGCCGAGGAGGCATCTTTCAGCACCTGAATGCTTTCGATATCGTTGACGTTCAGGTCGCGCGTGTCCATCGTAGGCACACCATCGACCACGTACAACGGCTCGTTGCCCGCCTGCACGGACGTAGCCCCGCGCACACGTATGGATAATGCGCTGCCAGGCTTGCCCGAGGGCTGCGTAACCTGCACACCCGCGGCCTTACCCTGTAATGCTTGCGCCGCCTGCAAAATAGGCCGCTCTTCGATATCCTTCGTATCCACTGACGCAATGGAGGTCGTAACGTCGCCACGCTTTTGCGTGCCATAGCCGATCACGACCACCTCGTTCAGCGTTTTCAGATCGCCGCCGAGCGTCACATCGATTTGCGTCCGGTTGCCCACTGCAATTTCCTGCGTTTCGTAACCGATGAATGAGATCACCAGCACGGACTCCCCGTTGGGCACGCCGATCGAATAGTTTCCGTCTACATCTGTCACAGTACCTGATTGCGTCCCCTTCACCAAAACGCTCGCGCCGGGCAAGGTCTGGTTTTGCTGATCCCTGATCACACCTTTCACGACAATCTCCTGCGCATTCGCCAGGCTTGCTACCGCGAAAATCATGGCAATGAACATCGTAATTCTCTTTCCCATAGAGTGTTAATGCATTATTGGTAATTAATCTGATAAATTCTTGGACAATTCCATGGGGTCAAAGTTAGGTATACTTTGAGAAAAACAATAGCAAAAAATGAATGTAATCTCCTGTAATATAGACACTTATGAATATTTTGATACGGTTTAAACCCGTAGTAAAAAAGGAGTGATTTATCTGATTTACAAGCAGTGACGAAGGCTCTCGCACACTGGCGGGGTATAGGACTGATACGCCTGCAAACCGCCGCTTTCCGGTTAAAAAAAGTGCACGATTTTACCTAAACCTGGAAAAATATGCGGGAGACCTCGCGGGCGCAGTTCGTCTCAGATCGCTTCAAGGGGGTGTTCCAACACCAGCAGGCTCCAACCTTCGCCGGATTTGGAAGCGGCGATCTCTTTGCGGCGGTCATGCATTACTTTTTTGATCCTGCTTGCGTAAGCCCAGCAAGTGCTCTGCCGGATGGAGAGGATTTCAGACAGCTTATGGGAAGAGATTTTCCCCTTGGTTGTATACATCAAAAACACCATGTAGAATGCCTTATTAATCGGAATGCGCGTGTTCTGAAAAATGGTGTGCGCGATTACCGACTCATCATAGTCGCATTTGGCGCACCTGCGGCTGTACGGCGAATGCCCGTGAAAAAAGTGGTCGTGATTGCATTTGCGGCATTCGTAACGATCGTTCTCCGTATCGTTGCCCCACTTCATTCCGGCCAGGAACCGGAAGCAGCTCTCGTTGTCGGGGTAGATCTTGCTGAACTCCTCAAAATCCACTTCCGTGGACATGACGCGGGCTTGCGTCACTTTCACTACATTGGTGTGCAGGACCTCATTATCTTTTTCGAGCAACAGGTTCATTTGAAGGATTTCTTCCTTCTGCTTCTGCAACAGTTCGTTTACCTGGGTCAGCTCCTGGTTTTGCGCCTCAATGATCGCCGACTTTTCCACGACCTCGCGCGTCCGCTCCGCGACCTCGGCTTCAAGCCTGACATTCAGTGAGTCTTTCAGCTTTTCATTGAGCTTCATCTGGTGAATCATCTGTCTCTGCGCCTTATCCTTCTTCTTTTTCAGGATACTCACCTTATCGCCGATCGCGAACGAGAGAAAGATCATTTCGATGACAAAACAGATACTCAGGCTGTAATAGGTAACCACCCCGAAGTTCAGACCTTCCACATGCAGCATCAGCAACAGCTTGTGAATGAAACCCAGCGAAAGAAAGCTATACCCCAACACAAAAAAACGCGCCGGATGATACCCTTGCCGGTAAATATGGATGCCCGTGTAAAAAGCCACAGCAAGCGGCACCAACTCCACAAACTTATAGCTGAACCAGTTGGTATCTACGACAAAGCAGGCCACAAAAAAGATTGTCCGCAGCACCATCACCAGGATAATGAAGCGGTCCAGGGCAGGTGCCTTTTTATGGGTATAAAGCAATGTCCTGGTAAACTGCAAGGCGAAAATGCTGATCCCGTATAACGCAATACCGTAAGCATATTGGTTCCATTCGGGCGCATTGGGCCACAGGTACTGGTAGGCGATACCATCCACACACATCTCGAAAAGCCCTACACATAAATTATACAATACATAATACAGGTACTGCACCTGCCGGACCGCGACGTACATCATCAGGTTGTAGAAACTGAAAACCAGCACCATACCATAAAATATCCCGAAAATAAAATACTCGTCCAGCGCATAGGCAATGAACCGGTTGACCGATCTCAGTACGATAATTGCGTCGGCTGTCTGATGTGATTTTACGCGGAAATAGTAGGTGCCGTCAAAGGCTGTGTCGTTGGCGATATTCAATTCAAAGTTCTTGTGCGCATATTCCCGGTTACCAAACGGCAGCTTGTCGCCCATTCGCCGCACGCTGTATCCGCCTTTTCCATCCGGTAAATAGGCGGTGATGTCGTCGATTGTCTGGTCGAAAAATTCCAGCACCCAGTTTTTGCGGCTTTCGGGATTGTGACGGATCTTTATCCGGAACCAGTAGGTTGATTTCAGGTGGTAATTTTGGGGCGTGTTTGCCGGGTTATTTACAAAATGCTCGTTTAGAGGTGAAGACAGCACTTGCGAAAAGGTATAAGAACCCGCCGTATCTTCCAGATACTGGATTTCTTCCCCTACAAACATATGTTGATCCTGCCAGTCGACGATTTCCCTGGCAGGTTGGGAAAATACGCCTGTAACGCCGATCAGGGAAATCAGAAGGGTAATTCCAATCCGCTTGATCAAATTCAGAAAGACAGCAATATGTAAGAATAGGGGTTTGATCACCGTACCGCTTTCTTTCAAAGTTAACAGATTACACCCTACACGGTCAAAAAATCTTATCCACTTTTCAATGACCTAATTGCTCGCACGCCCCGAAGGCGTCTTCTTTTCGACACTTATTAACCTTCATTTTGTCACGTATACAAAACAACGTCCCCCCTATTTGAACAACTCAAATACTCCTTTGGCGATCGGCTCGCTCACAGAAATAACCATTTGAAAGCTTATTTCAACGCCAGGGCAATAAATAAGTCGTCGACGGTAAAAAGTTGGTGACTTATTTATTTCAGAGTGCTATCTTTAATGCCCGGATCTTTGTTTCCAACCCTCTGTCTTTCTGTGTTATCAAACTTAAAATTGCATTGAAATACCTTCTACCCGCCTTTCTATTCCTGTTTTTAACCTTTTCTGCACACGCGCAAATACCCGTTGACTTCCAGTTTTGTACCGGCACCGGCGAGCTCTGCGTAACACCCAGCGACTCGACGTACGAACTTTGTCTTACCCTCAAACCCGGTTTTTGTGATTCGAAAGAATATGAAATCAGGTGGGGCGATGGCAACACGGAGCGCGTTTCGCTGACTGCCGAAAAGAAAGCCATGCACGTTTATGACCTCAGGCAGTTCGCCAAAAATTGCAGTGCTGCCGAAATTGAATACAACTTCAATATTCGCGCCGTGAGCTGCGGGAATGATAATAAGGGTTATCTGCTGATATTCAAGAAAAGACCGGAAGCAAGGCCGGTGATCGACGCAGCTTGCGCAGGTGCTGCCGTGACGATCCGGAACGAGAGCTGCCCCACCTACGGCGTCGACTTTTTATGGGAATTCAGCGATGGCCGGACGAGTACCGACACCTATCCGTACCTTTCTTTTACAGACCCTACCAAAACCTACAAAGTAAAACTGACAGCTACTTCCAAGGTTTGCGGCACCAGTACGGCCGAGACCGAGTTTAAACTCGCCAAACCGCCTGTTCCGGATTTTAAAGTCTCCGGTGTATCGGTCATTGAAAAAGACACAGTTGTGTGTTTATCAAGCGGCGGCATCATCGATCTCGACGGTAGCATTTCACAGGACGAGTCGGGCTACGGCTGGGAGATTGAGGGTGGAAAATTCAGTTATCAGAACAATACCAAGCCTAATGCCGCGGCCATCAAAATCAAACTGGAAGAGGCTAAGGAGTATACCATTACGCTAACCGTCAACAACAGTTGCGGTAACAGGAAGATTACCAGAAAGTACAAGGTCATCAGCACCATAGCACCATCCATCACTCCGCAGCCGGATGTGTGTGAAGAAATAGCCTACAAGATAGCCAATCCTATCCCCGGTGCCGTTTATACCATGAATGGCACCCCGTTCTCGCCCGGCCAGGAGGTTCCTCTCAAATTTGCTTCCGCGCCATACATTGTGGTGGCCAAAGTCCAGAACGCCTGCGGCACGCAAATAGCCAGCGATACTTTCAGCGTTTCCCCGGCTCAACCGGTAAAAATCTTATCCATTCCCAAAGACACCCTTATCTGTACAAGCTCCGGGCGCATTTTACTTACCGCCAACCTGCCAGGCGGCGAGTGGAGCGGAGGTGCCATCGAAACCGTTAACGGGCAAAGTTTCTTTATTCCCAAAACACCCGGCAGTTTCAATATCACGTACACCCGCGGTACGGGCAAATGCGTGATGACGACATCCGTGAAGGTGTCTGTCGAAGGGATTGAGGCCACCGCCGACAATAAATCCATCTGCGAAGGAACGGCCTGGATCAAGCTCTCCGGCACCCCGGCGGGCGGCCAATGGGCAACCGCTTCCTGCTCTGGCTGTATTAAAGGAGACACCCTCTTTACCGCCGGATTATCAGGCAATGAATTTGATATCCGGTACTCCGTTGCCAGCAAGACCGGTTGCAGGGCGGAGGCACAGGCAAAGGTAACGATGGGCAGCCCCAAAGCAGAGTTCTCCCTTCAAGACGGTTGCGCAGGGCAGGCTTTTAAGCCTGTCAACACGTCGTTGCGGGCAGAAGCCTACGTGTGGATGGTCAATAATCAAATCGTTGCCAACGAGGCGAACCCGGAACTTCAATTGTCTCCCGGCAAACAAACCATCGCACTTGTCGCACGCGCAGGTGCTTGTGCCGACACGCTCATCCGGGAGATTACCATTACACGTCCGCCAGCGAAAATCAGTTTTACACCCAGCGTAACAGCCGGCTGCGCACCTTTAAATGTGTCCTTCAATGTGAGCGGCAATGCCGAACCTGGTATCGAATATGTTTGGAAGGTAAATGGTCAGACTGTTTTTAAGGGATTCCAGCTTGCAGCCAAAATACTTGAAAATACGAGCAGAAAAGATTCCGTCTACCAAATCAGCGTCGCGGCCGACAATGCCTGCGGAGGCCAAACCGATGTGAAGGAAGTGACTGTCCGGCCAGGCACAGTCGCCGAGATCGGCGTCGATTCGACAATGCTTAGGTGCACACCTGCTTCGCTCCTGTTTTCCAACCGGTCCACCGGCCACGACAAAAAAACGTCGGTATGGTCGTTTGGCGACGGAACCACGCTGGCATCCGCCAACGATACGCTATCCCACCTCTTTTCGGCGAAGGACAGCGCCAGAACTTACATTGTCAGACTGAAAGTCACCGGCGAATGCGGAGCCGACAATGACTCGGTGGCTATCCGTGTGTACCCCAGCACCGTGAAAGCATTGTATACCATTTCCAAATCGGAAGTATGTCCGGGAGAGGTTGTACAGTTCAAAGATGCTTCGGTTCCAAAGCCGGTCCGCTGGCTATGGCGATTCGGCGACGGAACCATTGCAACCACCGCTAATCCCACGCATACATTTTCGAAAAGCAAAAGCGAGTACAAAGTGACGCTGATCGCATTCACCGACTGTGGCTCCGACTCTACCCAGTTGACGATCAAAACAACAGAATCGCCCTCAGGAACCTTTGAGAGCCCCGCCATTGCCTGCAACAACTCATCGGTAAAGTTTGCCAATCAATCACCTCCGGAGATCGGATTTGTGTGGGACTTCGGGGATGGCAGTGCGCTGGATTCGCTGAACCACTCGCCAGAACACCTGTTTCCAGGCACGGGGACCTATCAGGTAACATTGAGTGTATTCCGTAAAACCCAGGCTTGCAAGGTAGTTGCCAAAAAAACTGCGGTAACCGTCGTTTCCCCCGCCAAAGCCGATTTTGGCTTCGCAGGCGACTCACTATTCTGCGCTCCCGGCCCGGTAGTCATCCGCAACCATTCCGAACCGGCCGACCAATATCTGTGGTATTTCAGTGACGGAGGAACGGCCGAAACGCGGGAGCCGGCCCTCCCCTTTGAACCAGGCACATACGATGTCAAATTGGTTACGGTAAAAGGCGGGGTTTGCCTGGATTCGACTGAGCGCGCAGCTGCATTTGTCGTCCGGGAATGCCAGGTAGACATCCCACAGGCATTTACGCCTAACGGTGATGGCCACGGCGACCGCTACACGTTGTTCGGGGCGGGGATCAGCAGAATTGGTCTTTTGCGGATCCGCAACCGATGGGGAGAAATTGTCTTTGAAATGAAAGATGTACAGCCCGGCAGCCAGCAGCCGGGCGAATCCTGGGACGGGACTTTCGGCGGCAAGGAAATGCCTGCCGACATGTACGTTTACGAAGCCGAAATACGCTATATCGACAAGAAAAAATCCGGGAAGCTACGGGGGAACATTTACCTGACCCGCTGACATTTATGAAAACAATGCTACTTTTCACGGGCGTGATTTATTGCCTGTGCAGTTCTGTCCGGGCACAGTCACCGCAATTTTCCCAATTTTACGCGAACCCTGTTTATGCCAACCCGGCACTTGCCGGAGATGCCGGAACGCCCCGTCTGATCGCCAACTATCGCAATCAATGGGCAACCGTTGGCACCGCATTTCAAACGGCTGCTTTCTCGTTCGACACTTATGCCGAGGATCTGCAAATCGGCCTGGGCGTTCAGGTGCTTCACGACCAGCGCGGCAGTGCTCTGAAAAGTGATCAGCTCTCCGGCCAGTTTTCGAAATTGGTGTACCTCGACGGCCAAAAGGAACTCCGGCTGATCGGCGGTGTCCAGGCTGCCTGGGCATTAAACCGATGGAACGGGGCCGACCTTACCTATGTTTCCGATTTCCTGGGCAGCCCGGATCCGCTCTCCGGAAATGCCATCCAGCAAAACCGGTTTACTTTGTCGGTCGGCGGCATTCTTGAATACGTACCCAGGCATGAAGACTATGCTTCCTACTGGATCAGCGGCGCATGGCACAATATGGGCGTCAATAGCCCTGTCAGCATCGATCATCAGCGGATCAACATTCAGCTCGGCTCCAAAATCCCCATCGGCATCCCGGCTTTGTTCGGCAACAACCTCGGCAGCGACCTGAGCCGGGAAAGCGCGCTGAACCTGGGAATGCAGGTCAGAAAACAGGGAAGCTCGCGGCAGCTCGATGCCGGCTTTAATATGATCTTTTCGCCTTTGGTACTGGGCGTTTGGTACCGCGGGATGATCTGGGGAGACACCCGGCGCGACGCGCTCATCGGTACTGCCGGATGGGCATATGGCAATATACTTTTCCAGGCCAGTTACGACCTTCCCGTGTCGTCCCTCGGCCTGGATACCGGGGCACTGGAAGTGTCTATTTGGTATGGCGTCGACGCCCTGTTCCGTTTCGCCGGCAAAAGAACGACTGATCGCAGAGCACGTAAATGCCTTCGTTACTGAAAACGGAATGCGGTGGCCAAGATACGCTGCCGGCAGCAATGACTCATACTCAGCTGTTACTTGCCTTCCGCCGGCGCATTTACAAACTCCTCTTTTTCCGTAGCGATCTGATTTCCCCAGAGTAGTTCGGTTGGTAAGCGGATCATCCTTTCCCTGCCCTCAAATTACTCCGTATCCGGAACGATTTTTGTAAGCCGGTGCAGCTCACAAAATCTGTTGCTGATGCTTACTACCCTATTCCGACGGCTGCGGCCAGGCACAACCTGCAAATTACTTTTGATAGCGTGCCTGCCTTATTTTGGCGACCAAAACGTGATTACTTCGGGGGAGACAATAGCCCCTGGACTGGACCAGGGTAACTTCAACTGGCACGGATTTAATGCATACTCGACGCTTTAATTTACACTTCTCACTATTAACCAAGCTTCCAATGAAAATCGTCAGCACAACCAACCATGCCCGAATTGATTATCTGACAGGGTTGTTCTTCATGTCGTCGCCCTGGATTCTAGGCTTTAAAGAATCTGTTGCAGCCACCTGGATTATGTTGCTGGTTGGTTTGGCAGCACTAATCATGTCGCTTTTTACCAACTACGAAGGCGGTATGGTCCGAAGCATTCCCATGCGCATACATTTAACCGTCGACATCTTCATGGGAGCATTTCTGGCGTCATCGCCCTGGCTGTTCGGCTTTGCTGAGCAAGTGTTTCTGCCCCAGCTGATGATGGGCCTTTTCCAGGTGCTGATCAGCCTTGTGACATCTAAACATCCCGCCGAGCAGCATTCGGAAAGGGTTGTTGACCGGCAATAATAACCACTTATGAA
The DNA here is from genome assembly GCF_050587785.1 of Dyadobacter sp. BHUBP1. Classification (NCBI taxonomy): domain Bacteria; kingdom Pseudomonadati; phylum Bacteroidota; class Cytophagia; order Cytophagales; family Spirosomataceae; genus Dyadobacter; species Dyadobacter sp. BHUBP1. Next base: position 100,425 of record NZ_JBOBIH010000004.1, on the reverse strand, counting down.
CGACTCCGACTTGTACCTGGGCACCAGCGGCATTTTGCTGCCCTATAAAAATCAAACGCAATACCCACCCGAATTTGAGGGAAGAAGCAGGTTGCAGGTCTATGGACACTTCTTTAATTCCCTGGAAGTCAACTCCATATTCTATAAACTCCCCCGGCCCGCAACGATCGCCCATTGGAGCGAATCGGTGCCGGAGACATTTCGGTTTACATTTAAATTATCGAAGCAAATCACGCACAACCCTGGATTGAATTTCCATCTGGAAGATATTACCGCTTTCACAGAAACCATCCAGGCGGCAGGAAACAAATGCGGCTGCATTCTGATACAGTTCCCGCCGTCGGTCAAATTCAATTTGTTCGGGCGATTGGCTGACTTACTTTCGGCCGTAAAGGAAGGAACCGCAGACCAATGGCCATTAGCCGTTGAATTCAGAGACCGGTCGTGGTATCGGCAGGAAAGCTACGACCTGCTCGATGAATTCGGATTGCCAATGGTGTACCATGACAAAGCTGGTAGCCAATCCCCACAGCCGGCGCTTGACTCGGATGTCGTCTACCTGCGGTTCCATGGCCCGGACGGCAATTACCGCGGCAGCTACGATCCTGGCCTCCTTTATGAGTATGCGGGATACGTATCGGGCTGGCGCCAGGCCGGGAAAACGGTTTACGTGTATTTCAACAACACAGCCGGTAATGCTTTAGCTAACCTTCAAACCATGCAAACCTATCTTGAGGATTTCGATTAGCAGACTGCACCGGCTGGGTTTTTGCCTTTGATGCCAGAATCCGCTGAGTTAAAACCAACGATGAAATACATGCGCGGCTTCAAGTCTTACTAAAAATAAAGCAGGACTAAAAGCCCTGCCTATCCTCTGCCTAACTAAATTAAAAATGTCATAAATCCGGGTGTTGCCGTGCTCGTGCCCATCGTTCTGTTTCAATTCTGAGCTGTGCCGGTCTATTTCTGCCGGTGGAATCGGCCAGATATTGACACCCGGCAGGGACCTGGCACCAATGGCTGAGCAACAATGCCCGATCTTCGAAGTCGACGGTTTTTCATGACGAACTTGAAGCTAAATAAGCTTATAAAGAAAATTCCGGGCAGTTGTCGCAACCCAAAGGGCACAGCATAACCACCCACTCGTGGACTGTATCGAAACACGGAGGTCCGCCAACCGAACCTGTGGGAATCCAGTAAATAGAGCTCGGGTTAATATTTTACAATACTATATTTGTACATCGGGCGCTGGTTGCGGGAGTTTCCGTCAGCTTTCTCCCCTGTCAGGTATCATAAAACAACGCAACCGTCGATCTGAACGCTCGAACGCCTCATGCAAGAACGAGAGCTGCCGATCGGACAATACAAAGAAAATATATTGAAAAAGCTGCCGCGGACAGTATTCTATCCAACTATTAAGCTATCTTGGCATTTGAAATATTTCGCAGTTTTTCTTGTGTTTTTTTGATTTGCAAATTCCCCGGAAAAGGACGGGTACGCTCATATCCTCCTAAAATCCTTTACCATGAAACCTCATCTTTTGCAGGTAGCGACCGCGCCAAACAGATCGTTCAGCGTCAGAAAAGAACTGATTCCCAACATCAACTGCCGATGGCACCGCCACGCGGAAGTGGAGCTGATTTGCTTCCACAGAGGCAGCGGTACTCAGTTCGTCGGTGACGATATCAGGCGTTTTGCAGCGGGCGATGTGGTGCTTGTCGGCTCCAATCTGCCGCATTATTGGCACTACGACAGCGAATATCAGGCAGAAGGAAATGATCAAACCGATCCATTTGCAACGGTCGTTCATTTCACAGAGAATTTCTGGGGAGAGCGGTTTCTGATGCTCACCGAGAACGCGACGCTCAGGAATGTGCTGGACAGGGCCAGGCGCGGCTTGTCGGTAAGAGGCGAGCCGGGAGAGCTCATTGCCGGGTTGATGGAAAAACTGCACGTTGCCGAAGGCCCCTACCGCGTAATGCTTTTGATGGAATGCCTGATTGCTGCGAATCGCGCGGACGAAAACGACGCATTGGCTTCACTGGGATTCAGAGGAGACAATGCCGAACAGGAAAGTGAGCGGATCAACGCCATTTACAAATACACGCTCGCGCACTTCCACGAGAAGATCAGTCTGGAAAAAATCGCGTCGATTGCCGGACTTTCCCCCAACTCTTTTTGCAGGTACTTCAAGTCGCGAACAGGCAAGCAGTTCTCTCAATTTTTGATCGAGATCAGGATCGGAAACGCTTGTAAAATGCTGATTAATAACAATATGAACACCAAGCAGATCTGCTACGCAAGTGGTTTTCTGAATTTCACTTGCTTCTATAAACAATTTAAACAAATAACCGGAAAAACGCCTGCCGCTTACCAGCAAGCGTTTTCCAACCGATAGCTTTAAACGGGCGTCGGATGCCGCGGCGCCCGAACAACTGCTTTTGGTTTCTTATCGATTATCCTGTTTTTCGATTATTGTTTGTCCCACCAAACCCTTGTTTTAAAATTATCTGTCCCCTGACGCGCCACTGCTGCATTGTAGTTGGCGGCATTCAATACCGGTTCGTCCTCCGGATAGCGTAACCTGCGTGGGTAAGTCCCGTCGGTTTCGTTGCTCGGATAATTGATGGGCGTCAGCTTGGGGTAGCCCGAGCGACGAACATTCGCATAGGCTTCGAGACCATTCATAAAGCAGGCCGCCCAATATTGGGTGTTGATCTGTTCGTACGCTTTTTCCTTATCGGCGGCACCTACAAAAGGATTGGCCGTGAAGTAGGCATTAATTTCGGCATCCGTGATGACTGCTGATGCGTCGTATTTTGCCAGGTTTTTCATAGCCCCGGCAACACCGCTTTTGTAAAGCGCCTCCGCGTCACCGCTTATCCATCCGCGAATCGTCGCTTCTGCCAGCATCAGCTGGACTTCCCCATAGGTGAGGCCCATTCTCGGGCCATCGAGTTTGGCATAAACATCACGGTTGATACTGGTGCTGGTCTTTCGTATTGTCCCAGCTTGGGTCAGTTTTAATAGTTACCAGATTGAAACCGTTCGGCATGCCTTTCTGAACAGCGGGGTCCGTATTCTTGGTAGATGCCTTGGAAGGATCCGAATAAACGGCCACCATGTATTTCAGACGCGGGTCGTTGCGGCTTTTCATGTAGTTGAAGATCGTTGCGCTGATCTTGCCCGGTGATACACCCGATACGGACAGCGTCCAGCTTTCCCCATTCACAAGGGATTGGTTTGCGCCGGTTTTGTCCGGAAACCTGACGTACATATTATCATCGACGGACGTAAATACCCCGCCGGCGACGGCTTTTTTCACCCAGGTTTCGGCAGTTGCCGGTTCTACTTTTTGCAACCGCATGCCCAGGCGCAGCATCATGGAATACCCGAACTTCTTCCATTTAGCCACATCCCCGCCGTAAACAATGTCGGCCGTGACGGCCCCCTTCGATGCGTCCAGCTTCGCCGTCGCGTCTTCCAGCTCACTGAGCATATGGTAATAGATATCCTTTTGGGTATCATATTTAGGCTTATAGTTTTGTGCCGAAAAGCCCTGGTTGGCCTCCGAATAAGGCACGTCGCCGTACAGGTCCGTCAGACGATGGTATATTACCGTTTTCCAGATCCTGGCCATATTATGCAGGTTGCTCAGCTCTGGTTTGTCCTTCGATAATTGTATGGCGTCTTCCAGCAGCTTGCTTCCCCCGTTCACCGCATTGAATGTGTTCTTCCACAGGCTCTCGCTTCCGCCTTTGTTATACACATATTTGTCCCCAAAGAAATCGAATGTCCCCGCGTCGCTCAGCGTTGCAAAATGCTGGACGAAAGGCTCGGTATAATGCAGGGAAGCCCCGTCGTCACCCCTTGACGAAAATAGCTGTGCGGAAGTAAACAGATAAGCGGGGCTAAATCCCTCGGCAGTAGCTGCATTGGGGTCCCTATTGAGTTTTTCAAAATCGCCGTCGCAGCCTTGCAAGAGCATTGTGCTTACGGCCAATAGAATGCTGAATGTTTTTTTCATTTTAAACAGGTTTGGTCCGTTCCCGATTTAGAATTTCAAATTCACGTTAAAGCCGTAGCTTCTGGTTGGAGGAAGCTGTGTCGATTCGATCCCCTGGTCGTTACCGGCCGACAAATTCGTTTCCGGGTCGATCCCCGGTGTATGTTTCAGTAGGGTCTGGAGGTTTCTGCCAACGAGCGAGACGCTGGCACCTTTTACGAAGCCGATCTTTTCATACAATGCGCGCGGCAGGTTGTAGGTCAGCGACACGTACCGGAGTTTGATAAAACTTGCATTGTACAGATAGTCGTCCAGCGCATCGCGGCGCCTTACGATAATATCACGGTTGTTGACCTGGGCAGCCGTCACCAGTACCTTATTTTCCTCTCCCGTTTCGGTCACGCCGGGCAGCACCACGCCATTCGCCCTACCAAGCAATGAGCGCGGGGACATTCCGCGGTGTTCCAGGTTGTAGTTGGTATTCGAATAGATCAGCCCTCCGAATTTGCCATCCACCTGGGCCGACAATGTAAACGACTTGTAGCTGAATGTGTTGGTAATACCGGATGTATACCGTTGAATACCCGAGCCGAATGCCTTCACATCCGTAGGTACGATCGGCAAGCCTTTGGCATCCATCACATCCCGGCCATTGGCATCGCGCTTAATGGTACGCCCGACGATCTGCGAATACTCCTCTCCTACCACTTGTTTCAGGAAGACCTTGGTGGCCGTCCCCAGCAGGAACTCGTTGGTCGAATTCGAGATTTTCAGGATTTTGCTCTTGTTGTAGGCCACGTTGAGCGAAACATTCCAGCTGAAATTCTTAGCAGTAACGGGCCGCGCGGTAAAAAGCATTTCGACACCCCGGTTGCGAAGCTCTCCCACCGTTACCACTGCACCGTTATAACCGGTAACCGACGAGACTGTTTCCGTAGTAATATCATTTTTGGTAGACCTGTTATACGCTGCCACGTCGATTCCCAGCTTGCCATTGAAAAGGCGCAGGTCCAGGCCCGCCTCCAATTCATTCACGCTCAGCGGACGGAGATTTTTATTGGGCACCACGGCCTGGTTAATGGTGCCCAACGGTTTGCCGTCGTAGCTGTAAGGCAGTACGCCGTAGGTCAGATTGAGCTGGTACGGGTCTGTGGCCCCGCCCACCGATGCGTATGACACCCTGAATTTGCCGAAACTGATGGCCTTGGGCATTTCAAACGCATCGGAGAATACGTAGCTAAGACTGGCGGACGGATAAAAGTAGTTGTTCGACTCAGGACTGAGGGTCGAGAACCAATCGTTCCTGCCCGTTACGTTCAGAAACAGATAGTTTTTATAGGCCAGCTCCGCAGTACCGAACAGGGAGTTAATCTTATTATCCATAATACTGGTGGTTGTGTTTCGGACCGAAGTGTTGTTAATGACTTCCAGGCGGGGCGTGATAATGCCCGATCCGCTGATATTGGTACCATTGCTGTGCTGCGCCATGAGGTTACCGCCCGCATTGACCACCAAATTAAAATCCTTGTTCAGCGCCTTGTTGAGGCCGATCATCCCTTCGAAATTTCGCTCGTAGAAGTTGGTCGTGATCTGGTCGATCTGGCCGTTGGGACGATAACCGGTACCCTCGGGAACGATCTTATTGATTTGATAGGAAAACATATCCTGTCCGACCTTCCCCTGCACAAACAGCCAATCAGTGATGTTCCACCGCGCATTGATCGCCGCAATGAACCGGTCCTTCTGCGTATGGTTTTTGATCTGATTGAGGGCATAATACGGGTTGGTAGCGCCCAGGTCGGTGCCAAGGACTTTCTCCTTAAATGTAACGGGATCGTACCCGGGTGCCAGCGCGCTGGTGGGCATGTTACTGTTCACAAACAAGATAGTCCCCGCACTGTTGGCATTGTTCGTTTCCAGCACGTAACGGTTATCTACCTTTTCGTTGATGTAGTCGACATTGGCGCTGATCGCGATGTTTTTGGTAGCATTCTGATTGATGCTCAGGCTGACATTATCCCTGCGCATTTTCGCATTCCGAATAATGCCTTTGTTGCGCATATCTGTCACGGCGAGCCTGAAATTTCCCTTATCCCCGCCCCCGGTAAAGGCTATGTTGTTGGAAGAAGTATACCCGTTGCCATAGAAATCCTTCAAAACCTGGTCCTTTACGTACGAATAGGGCCTCTCCACGCCATCCAGCTGCACGACCATCGATCCATCGTAAGGCGCACCCCAATGATTTTGCCCATGCGCCGCCGCAACACCAACACCCGACGGTTTCACGCCATTATAGCCCTGCCCATATTCCTTTTGCAGGTCCCAAATAAAATACGGCACCTCCACGGTATTGTTGGAGTTGAGTTCGATACCGATGCCTTTGTTCCCTTTGCCCGATTTGGTGGTGATAATAATGGCGCCGTTTTTAGCCCTGGACCCATACAATGCCGCGGCAGCCGCACCTTTGAGGACCGTCATATCTTCTACGTCATCGGGATTGATGCTGGATATATTGTCCCCCCAATCGGGATTATCGCCCTGTGTCTTCCCGAACTTTGTATTGTTCATCGGAATCCCGTTGATGATAAAAAGCGGCGCATTGTCGCCCGTAAGCGAAGTATTGCCCCGGATGGTGATCCGGCTAGACCCGGCCGGTCCGGTCGCCGCTGCCGAAACGTTTACCCCAGCGACCTTGCCGGCCAGCGAGTTGCCGATGTTGGTTTCCCGCGTCTTTGTAAATGCACTCCCTTCCACTCTGGTTACCGAATACCCTACCGCCTTAACCTCCTTCTTGATACCCAGGGCCGTCACCACCACCTCGTCAAGTGATTTGGTATCAACAGCCAGTTTTACTTCCAGGACGGAACTGCTGCCGACAGTGATTTCCCGAGGCTGGTAGCCCACAAACGAAAATACCAGAACGGCGTCGGGCCCTGGCGCTTCGATCGTAAAATTTCCACTCGCATCGCTACTCGTGCCCTGCTGACTTCCTTTCACCAAAATATTCACACCGGGAAGGCCATCCCCTTTTTCGTCGGTTACCCTTCCCTTCACCGTTTGAAGGAATGCGGGCCTGCCGACGCTCCCGCTACTAATAACAATGCTTGCGGATTCAAATGGCGCGGCCGCGCGCGTGGAGATTGACAGGCCTACAAGGGCGGCTAACAGGCAACACCACTTGCAACTACTTGTAAAGCGCGTACCATGTTCTGGTAAAACTTTTTGTTCCATGGACTTAATTGGGTTAAGTTTTGAAAGGATCCACAAAACGCTTAGCAACTAAGTCATAGGTGGATACAACTACATGTACGGCTTCACATTGCAATCAGGCCTCCGAACAGTACAATTTTTTAGAAATAAATTCCAAAACAATTGCGTCGTGGCATTGCGAAGCAGATTCACCCGGAAGAATCTTCCTCCGAAAGGAGCAGTCCGAAAAAATATTGGATGAAAAAGACTACCCATTGTGACATTTTCAAGTACTCCTTACATCACTGGATCATCTTAACCCTTAACATTCCATGAAAACCGAGAATAAAGTGAGCAGAAGGGATTTCCTCGAAAAAATGACGCCTGCGACGTTAGGAATTCTGGCTGGCGGTGGGATTAAGCAGTCCGCCCGCGCACATGATCATGCGACAGGCGTAACAGCCCCTCAGGCTTCCGCAGCAGAGGAGAAAAAATTCGTCCCGGTTATGATCACCCCATTCGGTACGGATCTGAAAATTGACTATGACAACGTTTCCAGGGTCATCGACTTTTACCTCGCCGCAGGTGCAAAGGGTTTCTTTGCCAATTGCCTGAGCAGCGAAATGTATTTTCTGAACGATCAGGAACGCATTGACCTCACCAGACACGTGGTGAAGCGTGTAAAAGGAAAAGTGCCGGTCGTGTCAACGGGCTCCTTTGGCGATTCTCTCGCGGACAAAGCACTATTTGCCAAAAAAATTGAAGATACCGGCGTGGATGGTGTTATCCTGATATCCAGCCATTTTGCCCGACCAAACGAAAGCGACGAGGTGCTGATGGAGAATTTCGAGCAGTTTTTCGCGCTTACCGGGAATATGAAATTGGGCACCTACGAGTGCCCCTCGCCGTATAAGCGGATTCTTTCCCCTGAGGTATTCAAGTTCCTGGTGTCCAACAGGAACCTGATCTACCACAAGGATACGACCGAAGATCTCGGGAAAATCGAAGAAAAGCTGGCTGTATCAAAGGGCACTCAGATGGAGCTGTACAATGCCCATTCCGCAACCGCCCTGAAATCACTGCAAAGGGGTGGAAAAGGCATGTCGCCTATCTCTGGAAATTTCTACCCCGAAATACATACATGGCTCTGCCAGAATGCAGATAATCCCTCCAAATCAGAAGATGCGAACTGGATACAGGGCGAAATAACACGCATGGAGCCGCTGATCTCCAGAGCCTACCCGCTGAGCGCAAAGTATTTTCTTAAAAAACGGGGCCTGCCTGTTGAACTCACATGCAGGGCGAACAGCAAAGTCATAACGCCCGAGCAACAACAAGTTCTGGATACAGCACACAGCACGTTTACCGGCTGGTGCGACCGGCTGGGGATACAGGTGGTGAAGGGTTAGACCGGGAGGCGTGCAGCAGAAAACTCTCTCGAAAACGCATCCAATGTGACTCCGCCGACGGGTTGCTGCTGTTGTTTTTGGTAATCCTCGGCAAAGCTCCCATCACGAATGGCCATCCCGATTTCGATGATATAAACCTGCGCCATAGTCCGGGAAAAACCGTCTCGCATAAGGGCTTCCAAAAGCTGTTTATCGGAGAACTCTGCCCAATAAACGTCGTCCTTCCCAATCGCCGCGCCAAGCGCCCGGGCTACCTGTTCGCCGCTCTTTACATCACTGACCACGTACTGAATCTGTTTTCCCGAAACTGAGAAATCATCGATCGCCCTGAATGCGGCCTCCGCAATATCCCTCGGGTGCGTGAGCGGCAGATGAATGGATCCGTTAAAGTTGTTGCCGACTATGCCCTGGTGTTGGATCATCGGCATTGCTCCATAAAAATTGGTCATAAACATCCCCGGACGCAGGTGCAAGATGTGCACGTGTTCCAACTCGTTAAGGCGCTGTTCAACATAAAAATTCGGGCCGGTCGGTCCGAGGCCATCTTCCAGGTGCGCACCGATACTACTCAGATTCACCGCGAGCCTGACACCGGTTTCCTTCACGGCATCTGCGTATTGCCGACCGATAGTCTTTATATATTCCTTGATATCCGGTGCGTGAAAATCGGGAGGTATCATCAGGTACACTGCGTCACTGCCTTCAAAGGACCGCTTTACAAATTCGTAGTCATGCACCAATCCCACCATCGGTACCGCACCCAGGGTGCGAATTTCTTCCGACCGCTCCGGATTGGACGTAACAACCTTGACCGTATGTCCTTTTGCTGTTAATTTTTCTGTCAGGATACGTCCTACGTTTCCCAGAGAGCCTGTTACTGTTACAATCATTTTTTGTCTGTTTAAATGTTTGCCCAAAACTAGATTTGAACTTACTTTTGTACAAGTACTTACCCAATGGTATGTTCAACTATGGCAAATATTAAAGAGACCTCGGTCATCCAGGAAAACAAAAGCAATGCCTTTGCAGCATGCCCTGTGACGTTCGTAATGGAACGGATCGGCGGGTATTGGAAACCCATTATCCTGTTCAATCTCCTGACAGGCACCAAGCGTTATCACGAGCTGCGAAAGTCGGTACCGGGTATTACCGAAAAAGTACTGATCCAGCAATTGAAGCAACTGGAATCCGACCAGCTTGTCACGAGGATATCAAAACCGGTCGTTCCACCCTATGTTACGTATGAGCTTTCTTCCCAGGGCAGGGCATTACGTCCGGTACTACTGGCGATGGCCGAATGGGCCGTCGGGCATGGAGGGGCACAATCCGCGCAATTCGAAAAGCAATTAGCCGACTTCCCCGGCGAGGAATGATGGTACATTCTCAGAATGAAATCCGTGATTGTGCTACCAAAAAGTTTCTCTACTTCTTGTTCAGTATTTCAATGTCCGATATCCTGGCTTTGGAAATATGGGCCTTCCCAAAATCAATCAGGGCGTTGCCAGTCAAGCCTTTGTACGTAATCGACACATCCCTTAAAAGCAACTCATTTACGACCATATTGTCGTCAAAACGGAAAGTTGGCTGGGCATACCGTCCCTCTTCCCGGCTGACACCTTCAATGACCAACCGGTCGATTTCCGAATTTTTAAACGTAACGGGTGCATAAGAAGCATGCAGGTTCGGGTGCTCGGACCGGGAATACACATTGGTGCCTTCGACGCGGGAAATCCTGACATTTGAGAAATATCCCTTCTTATCGAACAAACTATAAAACAAAACCGAGGCCGCGGCGGTGTTGCCCTTGACATTGTCGATTGTAATGTTCGAAACGCGGGTGTGCTCAAACGTGTAGAATGCTACACCTTTCAATGCGGGGATAGAGTCGTAAATATTTTCAGGGAAGATGTTACGTACCGTCACGTTTTCGTAGTTCCTGGCGGGGAACGGCGACATTTTCCCCTGAAAACTGGCACCGCCCGATGCAAATGCGATCAGATCGTCGTTGGTAAAGCCCGAAATATTTTCGATCAATACATTGTTTCCCCCGCCGGTAACGCCGTCGCCATTGTGGTTCAATGCGCTCGTAAACCGGGCATCGCGGAACGGATTTTGCTGAAAGCGGATATCGTGGATGTACACGCTGTCGCATTCCATGTAGGCAATCCCCCAACTGCGCGTACTGTCGATCTGCAACTTACCTACTTCCAGGTTTTTGACCTTGTAAAAGAAGAACCCGAAACAAAAGTCCGAATTTTCGACCTTGTCACGGATGGTGCGCGTTTGCGTCCAGGCATTGCCGTTCCATTTTCCGCCAAAGATCCTGATGTTTTCGTTTCCCTTTTCGATATCCTTGTTACGGAGCAGGTACTGGTTCGATGATTTCTTCAATTCCAGATAGGCCTTCGGATCGGCGACGAGCGTAAAATTGGAAGGGATCAGCAGCGGAGCCGATAGTATATAATGACCGGCCGGGATTTCCACCCGGTTGGTCCCTTTCTGGGCGGCGCGGTCGATGGCTTTTTGCAGGGCTTTGGTGTCATCCTGCTGACCAATTGCACAAAATGCTCTGCCAAACGCCAAAAGAATCACTAACAGATGCCGGAATTTCACTGGTTTGAGGGTTAAGGATTGCGAATGCAGTAAAAATAAGGGTTTAGGTAGAGACTGCCCGTAACCGGCAGCTGCCGGTTACGGGCGTCGAAATAACTGCTTAATATCCGTTGTTCTGCTTCAAACCAGTCGAAAGATCGATCTGTGCCTGCGGAATAGGGTATACTTTCATGAAGTCCTTGGGTGTAAGGTTCACTACAACAGGCGTTTTGGCCGCATAGTTGTAAAGACGTTCCTCCTGCGCCATCACGGTCAGGTATTTGCCGGTACGCACGAGGTCGAACCAGCGCTCGTGTTCGTAGGCAAGTTCCAGCTGCCGCTCGTTGAGGATCAGGTCCATAAAGTCGGCGGCTTCCGTGCCCTTGTAGTTGTGTGTTGCGTTTCCGAATGCGCGTTCGCGGACTTTATTAAGCTGTACGAGCGCATTGGCTTTATCTCCCAGCTTGAAAAGCGTTTCGGCGTACAACAGCAGAATATCCGCATAACGCAACACGGGAATATCGATCCCTGATGCGCCATAGGAATGCTTGACGGCATATTTGCTCACATACGGGTAATAAATGGGCTCCGCATTGGGCTGTGCCGGCGAAGTCCACCACTCCTGAACCGTGGCGGCTTTACGCTTGTCGCCCGTTTCGTATTTCTTCATCAGGCTCCACGATGGCAGCGAAGTCTCGGCCCCGCGATCGGCAATCCCGACAAGGCCGCCATTGGGCGTATAAGACGTCGACAAGCTTTGCCCATTGGTTCCGTCTACATACTTGACGGTAAACAGAATTTCGTCGTTGTCCTCCGATTCGAGCTTCCAGAGAGAAGCGAAATCGCTCACCAGTTTGTAATCCTGCTCATTGACGAGCTTTTCCAACTGCGTTTTCGCATTTGCCCAATCCTGGCGATAAACATAGACTTTGCCTAACAGACCCATAGCCGCTCCCTTGCTGGCACGCCCGGTAGCGATGGATTTGCGTGCGGGGAGTTTAGCGATGGCATCGGTCAGGTCTTCGACGATCAACGCATATATTTCCTCCTCGGTCGATTTAGGCAATGCCGCCGCTTCGGTAATGGAAATTTTATCGACGACTTTGGGAACACCGCCAAAAACCCGCACGAGATCGAAATAAAACAGCGCCCGCATGAATTTGGCCTCTCCGATATACTGGTCCTTTAAACCCGCCCCGTAGTTGGTAGGCGTGTCGATATTGAGCAACACCGCATTTGCCCGGAAAATACCATTGTAAGTTGTATTCCAGAATGCGGCTGTCAAAGCATTGTCGGCGTTCACGGTCAGGAAATCGACGTCGTTAGAACCGGCGATGGTTGTATTGGCCGACATATACAGATTATCCCCGGGCACTTCCATCAGCAGATAATCGGTCGGGCGGCGGGTTTGCAGTGAATTATACACGCCCAGCACGGCCTGGTTGATATCATTGGCCGTCTTGTAAAAATTCGTCGGCGTAAGTACCGATTCCGGTGTGAGGTTCAGCAGCTTGTCTTCGCAGCTGGTCAGGCCCAATGCAATCAACATCAGGGCGGTTTTAATAGGGTTTGTAATTTTCATATCCTGATTTTCAAGCATTAAAAATTGAAATTGAGACCCAGCGTGTATACCCTGTTGATCGGCGCCGCGCCATTGTTATAGCCTGGTTTGCTGGCCGTTCCGGCAATTTCGCCGCCCGTGTAACCCTCCGGATTGTAGCCATGAAAACTTTTTTTGGTAAACATGAATGGATTCGCGAGCGACGCATACACGCGCAGGCCCGACAAATGCAGCTTCTGCGAAATATTCGCTGGTACCGTGTAGCCGAGGTTGATATTCCGCACCGCCAGGAATGAGGCGTCCTCGATATAAGCGTCCGACGAGGACTGATAAGTGAGCTTGCTCAACGAACTGGCGGGTACCATGCCATTGCCTGGCTCCGCTTCCGACCACCACTGCGTATCCACCAGCGAGCGGCGCATTGCACCGAGCAGTGCACCCTGGTAATACTCGTTTTCAAAATTATACATCTTAGCCCCTACCGAAGCCTGCATGGCGATGCTCAGGTCAAATGCTTTGTAAGCAAAGTTATTGATCAAGCCAAAATAGGCCTTAGGCTGAAAGTTGCCAAGAATCACTTTATCCGCCGAGGTGATCTGACCGTCCCCATTCACGTCCTGGAATTTGGGGTTACCCGGAACCGATCCGGCCAGCACCGGCGAGTTCTTCACGTCCTCCGCATTTTGCAGCACGCCCACGATTTTGTAGCCATAATAGGAGAACATCGGCTGGCCCAGACGCAGGATCCAGCCCATCCCGTAAGCATCGGTAGTAATTCGCTCCTGCACACCGCCGAGGTCTTCCACTTTATTGACATTCCTGGCCATATTAAACGAAGTCTCCCATTTGAACTCCCCTACCAGGTTTTTGGTGGTCAGTTCGATTTCAAAACCCTTGTTACTCACGCTACCTACGTTGGACAGTGCGCTCGGGAAGCCCGTGATAGAGGGAATCGACACGTTGTAGAGCAACCCGCTCGTGCGTTTGTCGTAATAGTCGAGCACCAGGTTCACGCGGTTGCGGAACAGGCCCAGTTCGAGACCGAAGTCGTAGCTTTTGGTTTTCTCCCAACTCAGGCTATTGTTACCATAGGATGTCTGGGTCTGGCCTTTGGTCAGCGTGTTGTTAGCTGAGTAATATACATCGCCGATCTGGCCGAGGTATTCAAAATCACCAATGTTAAAGTTACCGGTGGCCCCATAGCTTGCACGCAGTTTCAACTCGCTCACGGGACGGACATTTTTCATAAAATCCTCCTGCGAAATGCGCCACGCCACGGAAGCCGACGGGAAGTACCCCCACTTGTTGTCAGGCCCGAACCGGGAACTTCCATCGGTGCGGATCGACGCAGAAAGCAGGTATTTGTCTTTAAATCCATAATTCACCCTGCTGAAATAGGAGATCAACCCCCATTGCGACCTGGACGAGGACGAAGCCGATGGGTTGATGATCGCATTGTTGAGCGTATGGATAATATCGTTGTTGAAAGAACCATTCACCGCCGCCAGCGACGAGCTGCTCGAATTGTACTTCTGGTAGGAGGCGCCGGCGATTGCACTCACATTGTGCACGCCTTTGAAAGTATTGGTATAGCTCAAAACATTCTCATTGGCTATGCTGGTAGTCGAGCTCAGTGCCTGCGAACCGGAGTTCAAACTGGTACTGGTCGCCCAGGATGCCTGGAAGCGGTCGGTTGTATTCGATGCCAGGTTGGTGCTCAATGACGAGCGGAATGAAAGACCTTTGGCCAGGTTCAGGTTAATAAAGGCTTCGCCCAGGTTATTGACGGTCGTTCCGTAGTAATAGGTGCCGTCGAGTGTCGCCATCGGGTTCGCCTGCCCGCTCACCACGGCTCCCCAGTACGAGCGCGCGCTTGGATACGTACCGTCGGGGTTCTGCACGGCTACGAAGCTCGGGAACTTCACGTAGTTGTTAATGTCCGAGGATGCAAAACGACGTTTCGAGTACGACGGGTTCAGCATAAAACCCAGGCTCACCACGGAACTGACCGTCACGTCCAGGTTCGCGCGCAGGCCGTAGTTTTTGTACCAGGTGTTTTTCAAAGTGCCCTTTTCATCCTTCAAAGTACCCGATACATAATATCGTACGTGGTCGTTGCCGCCACCCACCGAAAGATTGTAGTTCTGGATGGCTGCGCTTTGCGTTACCGCGTCTTCCCATATTACATTGTTGCCGTTTTTCAATACGTCGCTCACCTGGTAGGCGTTCGGGCGGCGCGAGTCGTTCCAAACAGGGATACTCGTATCTCCTCCAATCCACTTATACTCGCGGTTCTGGTAACGCACAGCGTAGTCATAATATTCCTGACCAGTGATCCAGTCCTTATGGCCTTTGGCGTTTGCCACACCGGCATATGCATTAAAATTGAATCTGGCTCTGCCCGATTTCCCTTTTTTGGTGGTAACAATAATTACGCCGCCCGCACCCCGCGAACCGTAGATCGCCGCTGCGGACGCGTCTTTCAAAACCTCGATCGATTCGATGTCGTTGGTACTCACGCTGCCCAGACTACCGCCGGGAAAACCGTCGATTACCACCAGCGGGTCGTTACCGGCGTCGATGGAGCTCGCCCCGCGGATGCGGATCAGCGGAGCACTGCCCGGTGAGGTATTGTTTTGCGTCACATTCACGCCGGCAAGCCGTCCTGCCAATACCGATTCGGGCCTTCCGACCGGTATCTGGTCGAGCACGGTGTTTTCGACCTTGGCTACCGAAGCGGTGACCGAACTTTTCTTGACCGTACCATAACCAACCACAACCAGCTCGTCGAGGACGGTATTATCCTGCCGCATCACCACCCTTATCACCGACTGGTTGCCCACCGGCACTTCGACTTTCTTGTAGCCGATGAACGAGAACGTCAGCACATCGCTCGCCGTGGCCTGAATCTGGAATTTACCGTCCACGTCGGTCGTGACGCCTTTACTTGTACCTTTAATTACCACACTCACACCGGGCAAAGTGGCGTTGCCGACGCTGTCCACCACTGTCCCCGACACATTGCCGGCGTCCTGGGCCCGCAAGCGGCCCGACATACACAAGGCCAGCGCCAGCATCACCGCCAGCAGAGGCTTTCTCAGGTAAAACTTCATTTGGATCATAGGGTATTGGGGTTTAACTAGATATACAATTGGTGACGTGCACGTGCCCTATTATGGACAAAATGATTACTTGATTCGTATTTTAGCAACATCCTGAACGCTGACGGGATCAAGGTCCCGGTTAAAGAACTGCCGTACATATGTTGCGATCTCCGCGATCGACGCATCGGGCAGAAAGTCCATCGCCGGCATATGCTGGTCGAATTCTTCGCCTTCGACGGTTATCTTCCCCGAAAGGCCATTCAGAATGATCTGTACAAGCTGGCCCTTATCCTTCACCTGCTGCGTGCCATGCAGGGTTGGGAAAGTACCGGCTATACCTTTGCCGTCGGGTTTATGACAGGATGCGCAATATTGGCGGTAGAGCTTTGCCCCGTTCGGCGCATTTTCGGTTACCGCCTGGTTTTGTGTGTTGCGGGCGAGCATATCCGCCCGCGTCCCGCGGGTAATGCGTAGAATGCGGTCATCTTCCGGTTTCGGAAAACCACTGCCCGGATTCCAGTCGCGATTGCTGGTGGAAACGTAAATACTGCCGTCCGGGGCTACGCATACGGCGCGCAAACGCCCGTAGGCAGCATCGAGGGGAATGCTTTCCGACACAATGCCGCTGCCTTTCGCGTCCGTTTTCAGGATACGCAAATCGGCTTCCTTCAAAGTTGTAAGCAGGATCGCCCCTTTCCATTCGGGAAACAACTTGCCTTCGTAGACCGCGATCCCCGCCGGGGCGATCGTGGGCGTCCATGCCTTCGCAGGCTCCGTCACCTTCACCGAGTCGCAGAATGCGTTTTCCTTCGGCTGGTCGCAAAAGCCTTCGACCTTCGGCCAGCCGTAGTTATGTCCTTTTTGAATGATATTCAGCTCATCTTCCACCGCATCGCCGTGCTCCGAGCTGTAAAGGATGCCGTTAGGTCCATAGGCCAGCCCCTGGATATTCCGGTGGCCCCACGACCAGACTAGACTCCCTTTGATCGGATTATCGGCCGGCACACTTCCGTCCAGGTTCATTCGCAGCACCTTGCCATTCAATGAGCGTGTATTTTGCGCATTGGTAATGGTGACCGCGTCTCCGGTGGCGAATATCAGCTTGCGATCAGGTGAAATCGCGATCCGCGAACCGTTATGGCCCGTATGTGCAGGGATTTCCAGCATGATCAGCGGATCGGTCAAGCGGTTCTGACGGTAGGTGAAGCGCACCAGTTTTGTCGTGATAACCGAATCCTTCTTACAGGTATAGTCCACATACACATATGGTTTTTTGGGAAAATCCGGATGCAAGGCCATCCCCAGCAGCCCCAGCGAGCGGTGGCGATATACCTCGTCGATTTTCACAAGCAACTTTTTCTCTCCTGTCCTGGGATTAAGCTTGCTGATGCTGCCGCTCTGTTCGGTATACCAGATCCAGTTATCCGGCCCCCACACCATCTCCCAGGGCACATTCAGCCCGGAAGCCACTACGTGCACGTGCACGGAAAGCAGCAAAGAATCAGGTTCGACAGGGCACGGCCATGTTGGGTCATGTCGACGTTCCGCCACAAATACCACCGCAAGGGCAGCTAACCAAACCGGTAAGGAACGCAATAAATCCATCAGATCACATTCATTTCATTTTCAAGAAAGCGAGCGACAAAAGCATCGTCTACCAAATGCGGGTAGGCGGCGATCACACGCGTAATTTCTTCGGACTGGCCCGGCGATAAGTTTTCATTCGGGTTCAGCGTCCAGATGCCATCCAGCAGGCCCTGGCGGCGAAGCACCTCATGCACGCCGGTAATGCAGCCGTGGAATGCATGTGCAGGGTCGAAAATAGCCGCGTTCATATCGGTGACGGCGATATTGGTACCCAGCATCGAAGCGGCATTGGCATAGTCGGTGGCGAGGGTGTGCTTCACGGCTGCGAGAAGCTCTACGGCCTTTTCCGTCCAAACAGCCCAGTGGCCAAGCAAACCGCCCACAAAACGTTTTTCGACTATTTTCCCATCAATTTCAAAGCGGTAGGGCGTCAGCAGATCGGCTACGATATTGTCGTCATTACCCGTGTACAGCGCGATTTCGTCCCGACGGCTCGAATGCGCCACCGCCCTAACGACATCCAGGGTTTGGTAGCGGTTAAATGCCGCCACTTTAATCGCATATACATTGGGAATTTCCGCAAATTGCTGCCAGAAATCGTAGCTGTAAACCCGCCCGCCGATGGCCGCCTGCAAGTAAAACCCAAATACGGGAATCACTTCCGCCACCCTTTTAACGTGCTCGATAATCTCCGACTCGGGTTGTGTTTTAAAGGCGGCCATACTGACCAGCCCAAGGTCATAACCGTGCTTCATCGCGATTTCAGCTTCTTTCAAAGCCTGTTCCGTCAATCCGCAAATGCCGGCTACCTTGATAAACGGGCGCTTCAATGCCGCCTTATCGATTTCCCCGGCCGCTATCGCCAGCACTCTTTCAAACAAATTCACTTCCGGATCGCGGATCTCGAACTGCGTGGTATGCACACCAACCGCCACTCCTCCGGCCCCGCTGGCCATATAGTAGCGCGTCAGCCCGCGCTGTTTCTGCTCGTCAAGCTGCAGGTCACGCGTCAGCGCCAGCGGATGAGCCGGAATCACTGTTCCGTCAAACAAAAGCTTCTTAATATCCTCCTTCAACATACTTAAATAACCACCTAAATATCAAACAATTAACTAAACAAACACCCCCTCACCATTCATGGCTACCCATGACACTCATGACAAAACCTGACCATTCATGACTACTCATGACAAAACCCGACCATTCTTGACAACCCCAGACGACCCATGACAACACCCAACCATTCATGACTGCTCCCTTCCTCCCTTTCTTCCCTGGATTAAAACTGCCCCTTCCGCTCCTGGAAATGCGTGGGTTTATTGATGGTTTTGCCGCCTTCGAGCAGCCATTGCGCCGTAATGCCGATCATTTGTTTCAATGTCGTGCGTGGATAACCGAACAAACGAAACGACTCTGCGGCATTGCTCAGCAGTGCCGTCGGCTGCTCTTCACCGACAAACTGTGGTTCGATGTTGAATATACGTCCAAACTCGCCGGCCAACCAGCGCAGCGAAACCGTTTCCGGACCGGTAATATTGAGGATCTTCGAAGGCGATTCGCAATGCAGCAGCGAACGGATCGCCATTTCATTCGCATCACCCTGCCAGATCACATTCACATGTCCCATGGTTACGTCCAGCGGCTTGCCGTTCAGCACCGATTTGGCTACTTCGAGCAGCACGCCATATTTGAAGTCGATCGCGTAATTGAGCCGGTAAAGCAGGATGGGCGTGCCGTAGACCGACGAAAAGTACTGGAACATCCGCTCGCGCCCGAGGCACGACTGCCCGTACTCCCCTACCGGGTCTGTCCGCATTTCCTCCGTTGCCCCGCCCGAGCCCACCGGCGTAAACGGGTACACATTACCCGTCGAGTACACCACAATGCGCGACTTGCGGAACTTCTCCGCCACCCGTCCGGGCAAATAGGTGTTCATCGCCCAGGTGTATGGCTCATTGCTGGACGTACCAAACTTCTGCCCGGCCAGGTAGAGCACATTTTCAACCTCCGGGAGGTCCTGCAACTGCGAATCGTCCAGAATATTGGCGACGATCGTCTCGATACCCTCGGCATTCAGTTCCTGCACAAGCCCCTCTTCGCTGAAACGCGACACGGCGATCACCCGCTTGTCGAGCCCCGCCCGTTCGATGGCCTGCATCGTCAGCCGCGCAATGCTCGGCCCGATTTTCCCTCCTGCACCCAGGATCATAATGTCACCTTCGATACGCTTCATATCCTCGATCAGCGCGTCGGAAGGGCTAAGCCATTGTTCCTCAAAAGATTCTATACCGTTCATTTTATTTAAAAAGCGGATTGTTAAAAAATAATTCTTTGACATTCACCAGCGCCAGCGCGAAAATGATGAGCAGTCCTAACCCCGCGAAAATTTTCACGAAAGGCTTGTTGACTTTCTCGCCCATGATCTGCGCATCGTTGCCTACGAGGTACATAACTGTCCCGATAAACGGCACCACGAAAATGGTTACGCTCTGTGCAAAGACGATCAGTTCGAGCGGCAGTTTGCCGAAGCGGATGGCCACAGTTGCACCAATCACCATCACGAGCGCGACCAGATAACGCACCTGCCTGGAAGAGAAATTACTGCCCATTCCGAGCGCGTCGCCCAGCAACGTGCCTCCGACCGATGCATTACCGATCACCGATGAAAATGCCGCACCGAAAAGACCGATCAGAAAAACTGCGGAAGCATTGCTCCCGAAAAGCGGTTCAAGGGCCTTGGCCATATCCGATGCGGAGTTGACGGCAATGCCCTTGGGTTTCAGGATCGCCGCAGCGCATACAATCACGATCAGGCACATGACGCCAAGCAGGATAATGCCGGTATTACTGTCGTTCCTGCCCTGCCTCACCGCCGGGTTAATGCGGATCCGCTCCTGGATCAGGTATGACTGGTACAATGCACCGACGATGGAAAAGCAGGAAGCCGTAAATGCGATAACCAGCCCCAACGAACCTTCCGGCATCTGGGGTGTCACCAGGCCGCGAGCTACCTCGGCTGCCACCGGCTCTGCCCAAAACAAGGTAGTAATGAAAGAAAGCAGCATCATTACGATCAGAAAGATCATCGTCTTTTCGAGTACCGGGTAAAAGCTCCGGAAAAACAACAGGCATATCGCGAATGCATTGAAAAACAAGATCCACGGCACCGGCGATGTGTGAAACAGCTCTCCGGCGGCAATGCCCACTCCTACCGAATTTCCTGCCTGGAAGGATGATGCTACCAGGAAAACGCCGATACCCATTGCCACAGCCGCTGCCTTGCCCCACTTCCTGCGCACCGTGGCCAGTAGCGACTCGTTCGTAGCGACCCCGATACGTGTGGCCATGCTGGTGAAAATGGCCATAAAGAATATCGCGACCACCACCAGCCAAAGCAACGAGTAACCGTAGTTAGCCCCCATTTTCGACGTGATAGTCATTTTGCTGGGCCCGAAAACAAGCGCTGCCGTAATCATGCCCGGCCCGAGCGTTCCGAGCCATTTGAGAAATTTTTCTTTGAAGTTTTCCAAGGTAAAAGGGTTTGGCTGTGATTGAATTCAGGGTTGATAAAGAATTTACGGGCACGTGCCCGTAAAGGTAGAAAAGAATTTTTAAATTCCACTTTTTGAGAATTTATATCGATAAAATTTCGCAAATTCTCTCCTCACTGCCTTTTTAACAGTCCTATCAGCGTTTTTGCGATATATAAGAACAATTCGACCCGGATACCTAAATTTCCCAATCACTATGACCGTATTTACTGCACCCTGCGACGGAAAGACAGTCCACCCAGGCATCCGCCGATCAGTGCGAGCACAAGGGCGACAATTGCCCCTGCTTTACCACTGCCTGAACCGAAGACCGCACCGGCAGAGGTGCTAAGGTGCATAATACTAAGGATAATGGCTACCCCTGCAAGCGACAAGGCAACGATGGCCTGTGTTCGTTTGTTTCCTGTCCGATCTGTCATCTCTGAGCGCACTTTATTGGCCCGCCAGCCGACGATCACGCTGACCAGCGCGATTACGCCCCCAATCAGGGACCTGGCCCGCCCTGCCGTGATGCCGGTAACAGGCTGCGAACCTTCATCACCTGTCGATTGAGCAGATACCTGCTCCGGTATCCAGAAAGAAAGCGCGACAAGTAAGCACACCAATAAAATGAATGAAGCGTATTTTTTCATAATGCCCTTATTATGTGAGTTCATAATGTTTTTTGGGCAAAGCTAGGCACCATCCCACAGAGAGAATTGTAAAATCGCGCCATCTTTCCAATCCTTGTTCAGGGATGGAATTCTTCCAGAGCCCGGTAATCCGCTACCTGGCTTTGCTGCGAGAAAAAGGCCTTTGGATTGTATCCGGAGAACAGGCGAAAGTCGTGAATGAAATGGGATTGATCGTAGTAACCGCATCTGTGTGCGATTTCCGTCAACGAAAGGGGCGGCTGTTCAAATCCTTTGATGACCGTATTGAACCGGGCGATTCTCTGGAACTGCTTCGGACTGTACCCAGCGTAATGGATGAATTTTCTTTCAAAATGCCTTCGGGACAGGTAGCATTCATCTGCCAGCTCGGGAATAGATAATGCGGCTGAGGAATGAAGAATTCGCCTGATCGAAGTAAAAACCGGGCTGTTTACTTCTTTGCTGCGCGCCAGACGTTGCAACATAAACTCAGAAACGAGCATGGCACGCGCAATGTGATCCGGAGCCCCGAACACGATTTCTTCAAGCATTTGCCCCTCTTCGCCGAGCAACGTTCGGGTATCAACAGTCTCATCGCTAAGCACATGTGCCGGAAGATTAAAGACGGCCGGAATAGCATATGGAAAAAGGTAGACACCGAACAGGCAGAAATCGCTCGTGGTAAACAGCTTCTTAAAGTGTTGCATTTGGCCGGACAGACAGGAAGCCGGCGTCCTGTGCCGCTCGGGTCCGGCACCCGAAAGCTCAAACTGCCCTTTACAATAAAATATCCATTCGGGTGCGCTCTCGGCCAGCACTCTGTGATGAAACGGTTTTTGTGCAGTGGCCGAACCTTCCAACACCCAGAAAAACTGAATGTATTCTGCAAGTTTAGCGGGAGGCTGAATGGTATGGTAGTTCATAGTAATTGGTGAAATATCTCAGAACTTACTTGAAGCCAGGGAATTCGAATAGCCAGGCATCACCGCTCGTTCCGTATACAGTTCTTCCAGGGCTTTTGGTGAACTGTTCGTTTCGGCAATAGTCGGATAAGCGAGAAATCTCTTAGCAATTCCGGCTGCTTCCCCATGATTGTCGGTGGGTGTAATCACAAAACGGTCTCAAACAGGGAAATCGGACAAAGATTAGTTAGGTCGGGAAGTTAGCGAAAATACATTAATCCGCTCACGACCTCGCCCATTCAAATATTTTCTCAATTAAAAATGCAACAATGTTGCATTTTTAATTATTCGACCTTTATTTGCAACAATATTGCATAAACACAATTATTCCGCCCGCTATTTCTTTGGAAAGGGGGGTGATAACCCATTCAGGTCAATGCATTTCTCTTTAATTAAAATTATTGCCCGCCAGGAATGGCATTCCGTTTTTCGGAGCGGGACACCCCTCGCACTCTTTGCGGTGTTGCTGGTGGTTTCATTGCTGGCGGTTTTCACTGGCTGGCAGTACGTTCACAATTTCAACAAGCAGCAGCATGCGGCACACCAGGAAGTGCATGATCAATGGATGAACCAGCCCGACCGGCACCCGCACCGGGTGGCACATTACGGATATATGGTTTTCCGCGAAAAATCGCCGCTTAGCTTTTTCGACTTCGGGCTCGACAGCTATGTCGGCAATTCCGTTTTCCTGGAAGCCCACCGGTAGAATACGGTCAATATGAGCGAGGCCGGATTCTCGAACGGAATGTTGCGCTTCGGCGAGCTGAGTATGGCGACGGTCATGCAGCTGCTGGTGCCGCTTTTTATCATTTTCATCGGTTTTCAGACCGTCGCTGGGCTCAAAGAAAACGGTATGCTCAAAATCCTGTTATGCCAAAGGGCATCTTACCTGGATGTTCTGCTCGGTAAAACCGCAGGCCTGACGGCCGTAAGCTGGGCTTTATTCCTGCCCATTCTTACATTAAGCCTTATACTGGGCACCGCTATGATCTCCGGTGGTTTCAGTCCCGGTTCGTCCCTGCGTATACTGTTGATAGTTCTGCTGTACGCGCTCTATTTCCTGGTGATTACCATGCTCGTCGTGGGAGTTTCTGCAGCGAGTAAATCAGGCAGAAGCGCTTTAATGTTGCTCGTACTGATATGGATGCTGTTTTGCATCGTACTGCCCAAAAGCGCACAGACGCTGGGCAGTACCTTATACCAGGCCCCCGATAAAATTGCATTCGAACAGGCTATCCTGGCCGACGTGAGCAAGGCAGGCGACAGTCACAACCCCGACGATCCGCATTTTGCAGGTTTGAAAGCAGCTACCCTCAAAAAATACAATGTGGACTCAATTTCCCAACTGCCGGTCAATTACGGCGCATTGGTGATGCAGGAGGGCGAAAATATTACTTCCCGTATTTTCAACCAGCATTTCGACCAGCTGATCGACACCTACAAATCACAGAATGCGGTATCCTCGCTCCTCAGTTTCGCCGACCCCTATCTTTCCATACGCAACCTCTCGATGAACCTGTCCGGTACCGATTTCGACACGTTTACAGCATTTCAGAAGCAAACCGAAAAATACCGGTTTGAAAAAACAAAAACACTCAACGAAATCCATTTGACCCGGATCAAATTCAAAGACGATAACCAACAGAAGGTGAGTGCTAAAAACTGGCAGCGGCAGCCCGATTTCACTTTCCGACCGGTGCCCGTCACCGACAATCTGGCCGCCGGCGCGTATAGCATGGCTGCCTTGCTTGTATGGGTTGCCGGCGGGTTCGCCGCATTGGCCTTTGTTTCTTCCAAACGTGAATTCCAGTTATGAAACTGCCGCAAAAAGTATTAATCCTCGAAGCCAAAAACTTCCTGATGAGCAGGACCGTGCTCACGTGTGCCATTGCTTTGCTGCTCTTCGGGTGCTATGGATTTTACCACGGAAGCCAGGTGATCAGCCGCCAGCAGCAAACAATTGCTTCGGTACCGATGGTACAGCGGCAGCATCTCAAGGAAATTGTCGGACATGGCACGGGCAAGCCAGTCGGCACGACCGCTTATTATCCGTTCTTTTATACCACCCATCCGGCGTCACCGTGGGCTGTCTTTTCCATCGGCCAGCGCGACGTGAACCCTTTTAGCCTCAAAGTAAAAATGCTCGCCATTGAAGGGCAGTTGTATGATTCCGAGCTGACCAATCCGTTGACATTGCTGGTCGGAAACCTGGATGCTTCTTTCGTGTTCATTTTCCTGTTTCCGCTGCTGATCATCGCATGTACCTACAATACGTTTTCGGAAGAACAGGAAAATGGCGTCTGGAAAATCGTGCGTACCACCACACAGAGCATCCGCTGGGCGATTGCCGGCAAACTTGTGGTCCGACTCGCGGGCATTTTTGCTGCGACGATCCTGCTGTTTGTCGTTGCTGTTATATGGCTGAGGTTACCCCTCTCCCAGCCTACTTTTCAGCTTTTGGTGGTTGTGCTGCTGTATATGCTTTTCTGGTTTGCGCTTTCGATACTGGTGGTCGCGCTAGGCAAAAGTTCCGCTTTCAATGCTACCGCGCTGGTTTGCATCTGGATTTGTCTCTGCATGCTCTTTCCGGGAGTGGCCAACATTGCGGTCAACCGCCTGATCCCGGTGCCGGAAGCGGCCGAAACGGCGATCCGCCAGCGCGAGGGTTACCATGCCAGGTGGGATGAGCCTAAAAAGCCGACCATGGAAAAGTTTTACGCCGCATATCCGCAGTACCGCAAATATCCCATTCCCGACGACCGCTATTCGCCGGGCTGGTATTATGCGATGCAGTTTTCGGGTGATTTGGAATCGGCCTATTCTTCTGAAAAACTGATTAAAAAACTGCATCAACGCCAGGCGGTTTCCGAGCGCATAGCGGGCTTCAATCCGGTAATCGCCGCGCAGCAATCGCTCAACAAAGTGGCCAATACCGACCTGACGAGCCATATCCGTTACCTGCAATCGGTCAAAGCACACCATCGGCAGATCCGCGAATACTTTTACCCCTTCATTTTTGAAAACACTCCTACCGAAAGCATCGACTGGGCCGGTTACCCCGCTTACCAGTCTAATGGCTATACCCATGAGGCTATTACCGGCGGGGCGTTCGCAATACTAGCCTGGACACTGCTTTTGCTGGCGGGTTCTCTGCTGCTTTTCAAGAAAAATTTCATTCAAATCAAAGAAATACAAAATGCTTGAAGCGAAAAACCTTACCAAAAAATATGGCGACCATACCGCGCTCAACAGTCTGAACCTGAGCATCGGCGAGGGCGAGATATTTGCATTGCTGGGTCAGAATGGTGCGGGCAAAACCACGACGATCAATCTCTTCCTGGGCTTTATCGAACCTACTGCCGGCGAGGCACGGATCAATGGCGTTTCGGTAGCCGATCACCCGCAGCAAATCAAGCAGTACCTGGCCTACATTCCGGAAACAGTCATGCTGTATCCTAATCTAACGGGCATCGAAAACCTGGAATATTTTTCGGCCCTTGCCGGTTTTGATTATACTACAAATGAGCTGCGCCACCTGCTTTCTACTGCCGGATTACAGTCCCAGGCTTTAGATCAGAGACTTGCCGGCTACTCGAAGGGAATGCGGCAGAAAGTAGGTATCGCCATAGCCGTTGCCAAAAAAGCCAAAGTACTGCTGCTCGACGAGCCGACCAGCGGTCTGGACCCGAAAGCTTCCAATGAATTCTCGGGGATCATTAAAACACTCGCCTCGCAAGGCACCGCTATTCTGATGGCGACTCATGACATTTTCAGGGCCAAAGAAGTGGCGAGCCATATTGGTATCATGAAGGAAGGTACCCTGCAATCGGTGATCGATGCGGCGGATATCTCGGCCAACGAGCTGGAATCGCTCTATTTGAAAACAGTTTGAAAACGCTTCATCTCCACCCTGTCCCTGCTTATATGATCAGAATTTTTATCCTGCTGCTTTTATTCGCTCCATTACCCGCAACCGCGCAACGCATAGCCGGCTCGGTTTCGGACGCGGCCACCGGCTCCGCGATAGCCGGAGCGACGGTTACCCTCATCGGAACTGGTACCGGAACGGTTACCGATTCTGCGGGGCAATTTTCAATGCAGGGCCGGGGCACCATTCAGGTTAGTTATATGGGTTACAAAACGGCCAGACTGCAAGCCTCGCCCGACTACATGCGTATCGAATTGCAGTCCGCGACCAGCCAACTGCAAACCGTAGAGGTGACCGGCCGCGCCGCGAAAGATTACAACAGCGATTATTCTTTCTCGGCCACGCGAGTTTCTGCCCTGAACAAAGACATTCCCCAGTCGATCGCCTCCATTACCAAGGAGCTGATGGCCGACCGGCAGGCATTTCAGCTCGCGGATGCGGTAAAGATCGCCAGCGGCGTGATCCCGTCCAGCTATTACAATCAATATACGATCCGCGGCATCAGCCAGAATGAGGAAGGACAGATCGTGAACGGAATGCGGACACGCCAATACTATTTTCTGCAACCATTGACAACCCATATAGAGCGTGTGGAGGTGATCAAGGGACCAGCGAGCGCAACCTTTTCATCGGTTGATCCCGGTGGGAGCATTCACCTTGTTACCAAAAAGCCCCTGGCAAACGAGCGCAGGGAAGTCGGCATGAGCGCAGGCAGTTTTAGTACGTTTCGCGGCACGCTGGATTTCACAGGTCCGCTGAATGAATCGAAAACGCTGCTTTACCGCCTGAACGGCGCCTTTCAGCAGGCACGTTCGTTCCGGGATATGGTCGGAAGCAAAGCCCTGCTCGTGTCGCCGTCGATCAGCTACATTCCCAATGAGAAAACGGCGCTGAATGCGGAGCTGATTTACAGCAATATGAACGGAATGCTCGACCGCGGTCAACCTATTTTCGGAGCGATAGCGGGAAAAACCGGACTTAGCAGCACGCCGATCGCGCTGAACCTGGGCGCTCCCAACGATTTCTTCCATTCCAAAGAGATGATCATCACGGGTAGCCTGGCCCATAAGCTGACTTCGCAGATGGGCTTCAACGCGTCGTACATGAAACAATCCTGGTCCGAAGATTTGCAGGAGCACCGCACCACCAACGCATTCGCGCCCGACATCGATAACCAGCCGGTAACCAGTCTTGCCGCGATGCAATTTGTGCAGCGCAGGCAGTATTGGAACATCGACAATGTGAATGCATATTTCAATTTTAATTTTAACACCGGTAAAATGATCCATAAACTGCTCGCAGGCTATGACCTGAGCAGCTGGCGCAAACTGAAAGGAGGCGGACAAAATGCAGCCCGGGGCTTTTTGCTGAAAGACGGCACCGTAGCGTCCTCCTTTGTACGGGCCAACTCCGCCAGCTATCAGACGATCACCGTCAACGACAAAACACTTCCTAAACCAAACGTGAACCATTTCGACCTCCAAAACCCGGTGTATACCATCCGGAATGCGGAAGATTATAACTTGAACGTCCGTACCGCGCTGCCTTCCGCATTGACCACCACCCATGCGGTCTACATTCAGGAGCAAATACAGATTAGTAAACTGACTGTGCTGCTTAGCTTGCGACACGAATGGTTTGAGGATATTACCAATTACAAAGCACCTAATACACTAACGGTGCACCAAACCGCGGTGCTGCCAAGGTTGGGGCTGACCTACACTATTAACAATGCGTTGAATGTGTACGGCACCTATCTCGAAGGCTTTCAGCCTCAATCCAATACCGTCACGCTCATGCCCCAAACCGGCGCCTTGCCCGCCGGAAGCCAGTTCGATCCGCTGCGAAGCGACCTGAAAGAGCTCGGACTGAAAGCAGATTTGCCCGGTAGCCGGCTGAGAGTAAACCTTGCATTGTATGAAATTGTCCAGAAAAACATCCTGATGAACGCCAACGATCCGGCAAACCCCGACCGCCTTGTAACCCGAGGAGCTGAGCGCAGCCGGGGAATAGAATGGGACCTCGCAGGATACATTACACCCGAATGGCAGGTAAATGCCTCATACAGTTTTATCGACGCGGTGATCACCCGCGACCAGGACGAAAGCCTGATCGGCGCCAGAAAACAGAACACGCCCCGGCATAGCGCCAATTTGTGGACGCGGTATAATTTCACGGGCAGCTCCGCATTGAAAGGGTTTGGAATCGGGCTGGGCGTGCAGCATCAGGGCAATAAGGTACCGTGGTTTACGCGTGCGTTCATCGTGCCGGCGTTCACAGTTTTTGATGCTGCGCTGTATTATACGCCAACCAGGAGCAATGTTCAGCTGGCCCTGAATGCGGGAAACTTGCTGAACAGGACCTATTGGCTGGGCGCGCAAAATTACTTTCGCCTTTTTCCCGGAGCGCCCAGGAATGCGGCGCTTACGATCACATTCCGTTTCTGATTTTGTCGGTGTCTTGTGTAGGGCCAAATTCTTCCCCGGCAAGTAGCCGCCGACGGCGGGTGACGGCCCAGCTTAACGGGACGATGTTATCGGTCCGATTTTTGTCAGTCGATGCTAAACCAACGAAACTGGCGAAATGGAAAATATCGAATCAAAAGAAATAGCCAAAAACTACATGGAGATTTGGAATGCGGGGAATGACTTTCTGCTGGACATGTGGGCAGATAATGAGTTGAATGTCGAGTACACGCACTTTCCGAAACGTCTCGTCGGCATTGACGAATATCGTCGGGTATTGAAGCAGACGTATCACTCATTCCCGGACATAAGAATCTCCGTCCACGAAGTAGACGTTTATGATAACAAGGCGATCTTGAAATGGACATACACCGGCACCCATCAGAAAGATACACTTTTCGGGGTCGATCCTGCGGGTAAGAAGGTAAATGTCAGCGGGCTCACTATACTTGACATTAGCGGTGGTAAGGTAATCCGCGAGTACGGGATTGTCGACAACTTATCGCTGATCATGCAGCTGGGTGCATTAAAAGTCTGACTCCAAGCTGCCTCATCCCCTCAGGACTGCTTATGAGTTAAATGTTATTCCTTTCGGGAGCAGAAGCTTGTGTTGTTTGTGGAACTCTTCCACGCCGATAGCTACCTTTTTTCAGCTCTATGATTTCGGATCGCTGTCGTTTTGTGTGGCAAGCAAAAATGCAGCGGCGCTGCCTAGCCAGACGGAGTAATCAAGGGGTGCCTTTGGCCCCAGTGTGACAGCCATAGACACTGCGAAAATCAACAAGAGGACTGCTGTGCCCATGGCGACTAGTTTCGTTTTGAAGCCCAAAAGCAGCATGATCGAGAATACTGTTTCGAAAAAGGTGGCGGCATAGGCCGAGAACTTGCTCAAAATGCCGGGAAGGAATGAAGTAATCTGCGCGGTGTACTTTTCAAAATTCTGCCAGTTGCCCCAGCCGGATTGCGCACCCCAGAGGCCAAATCGGTCAGCCACTGCTGAAAGCATTGTTGCTGCGATGGCAACTCTTAAGAGAATCTGAGCATTTCGGTTCATTTCGTTTGTTTCGAGTGGAAGTGGTTAATCGATAACGACCGGTCTGATACCAATCAGTTCCAGGTTTGTGAATTGCAACCATCAGGAAGACGGCGATGATTAAAAAGGATAAACATCGCCGTCCCGTACCATTATGGGCCTATACGAATGATCGTCTTACCCTTGGTTGGTTTGGCGGTATTGAATGCGGCGACAGCGTCGTCAAGGTTTGCTATGTTGCCGATGTATGTCCTCAACCGTCCCGACTTCACACGCTCAGCAAGCTCCGTCAATTGAGCGCGATCAGGTACAACGATGAAATCAATAGTCAGGCCACCGGTAGGCCGTGCATCGGTAGGGCCGGCGATGGTTACGAGCGTTCCCCCGTGACGTATGATTCCCGCGGACCGTTTCGCAATGTCGCCACCCAGCACATCGAAAACGAGGTCAACGGCCCCGACATCTTCCAGGGAGTCGCTTTCCAGATCCACAAACTCGTGGGCACCGAAGTCCAACGCTGTCTGCCGGCCGGCAGTCCGACCGGTACCGATAACGTAGGCTCCGGCCTCCCGTGCAAGCTGGCTTGCCATTGAACCGACAACACCGGCAGCACCATGTATGAGTACCGTCTGGCCCGACTGAAGACGGCCATGCTCGAACAATCCCTGCCAGGCCGTCAGGCCCGGCATAACCAGGGCTGCCCCTACCGTGAAATCAATGTCCGCCGGCAGCGGAGCAAGGTTGCGCGCTTCAACCGCTACATACTCTGCGAGCGAGCCGTCGCGGGTCCAATCGGTAAGGCCGAACACCCGCTGCCCCACTGAAAACCCGGTCGTTCCATAACTGAGCGAAGTGACCACTCCTGCCACCTCGTGGCCGGGAATAGAAGGCGTCCTGTCACGACCAAGGCGGTCGACCCATGTTGAGGGCCATGCAAGCTCATCTCCTGTAAATCCTGATGCACGAACCCGGACAACGACATCGCCGTAGTTCGCACCATCAAGGCTGCCGAGCCCTTGTGGTTCGGGCCGATCCGCTAGCTTCATTCCGGCTGTTCCCGCAGCCTGGTCTGTTACAATGATCGCCTTCATTGCACACCTCCTTTCCGGCTAATGAGCGATCCAGGAGTTATCAAAAGCGTGACTGTTTTCAATGTTATTTTTTGCATGATTTAATTAGTTTAAAATGTTTGATGAACTGTGATACTCTGCAAAATTATCTATTCGTTTGGCTACCTTAGCGGGCCAGTTTTAAAATACCTGTGGGTCCAGATATGATTGAAAAAATTCTCGAGATCTCGTTTAAAAAAGGGAGCCAGCACAGCCCGCTCTATTTGCAACTGGAGTCTGAAATTATTCAGCTGATTTGTGAAGGCATTTTAAAACCCGGGCAGGGATTACCTTCTTCGCGCGAGCTGGCGCAGCGGCTGCAAATCAACCGAAAAACCGTGGTTGCGGCCTATGAAGAATTGGCCGCGCAAGGCTGGGTCGAGACCAGAGACAGAAGCGGCGTTTATGTGTCCAGCCATTTGCCTGATACTTCATCAAGTGCCATTAAGGTAAACAGTAAAAACCGGGTGCGGAGCCGGCAACCCGGATACCAGCTGATACAGCAGACAGGCTATGGCCCAATCCCGAACGATGCGAACATTGAAGCCAACACCTTAAAGGGGCCACCGCCCTTGTACAAAATCGAAGACGGCTTCCCCGATCCGAGAATAGCACCCATCGAGCAGATTGTACGGGAGTACAGAAGATTAGGGAAAAGCCGGTTGACAAACAAGTTTCTCATGTATGGTCCGGAGCAGGGTTCCTACCGTCTCAGGGTGGAGCTTGCCAAGTATCTGAATCGGACGAGAGGAATGCAGGTTTCTGAAAAGGAAATCCTGATCACTAAGGGAACGCAAATGGCCATTTATCTGACAGCTCAGCTACTGCTCCGTCAGGGTGACACTGTATTTGTGCCCGAGCCCGGTTACATGGACGCCAATCGAACATTTAACCTGGCCGGGGCCAAACTGGTATTTATTCCGGTAGATAAAGAAGGAATGGATGTAGACAGGATTGAACAGTTGTGCGAAAGGAAGCCGCCCAAGATGGTCTATATTATTCCCCATCATCACCGGCCCACCACTGTTACATTAAGTGCAGAACGGCGTATGCGGCTGATGGACCTGGCCCGTAAATATGGATTCGCGTTGCTTGAAGATGATTATGATTTTGACTATCACTTCGCCAGTAACCCTCTTCTTCCTCTGGCTAGTCTGGATACGAGCGGACATATTATTTATGTAGGCTCTTTTTGTAAAAGTATTGCACCGGGCATTCGTATAGGGTTTATGGTCGCTCCGGAAGAAGTGGTGGAGCAGGCGGCTGCCCTTCGCAAATTAATAGACCGCCAGGGTGAGCTTTTGCTCGAAGAAGCGATCGCCGAACTTCTGAGCAACGGAGAGATTTCCAGACACATCAAAAAGTCGCACAAGATTTATCAGGGCCGGTTGGAAAACACCTGCCGATTGCTTCGGGAACAGCTCGGAGAATTTTTAACTTTTGAACAGCCGGATGGTGGCCTTGCCATTTGGGCAGCGTACAGACAGGGCATAAGTGCCAGGGCGATTTCCCTGAATGCCTGGAAATTGGGGTTGAAGATCAACGACGGCCGGGGCTATTTTTTTCAATCTGCTGTTTCCATGCCCAATGACTTCATACGCATAGGTTACTGTTCCCTGGATGAACGGGAAATGGCCTGCGCAATTGATTTATGGAAACAGGCCCTTTCTCCGTTTTCGGCAAAATAGCCCATCTGCACTTTCCGGCAATCATCAGTTAAGATCGCCGATATGCCGAAGCTCGACAAAAGGACCTGTTTCTCCTATTAATCTGTGCTATCCAAAAACCGTTCAATCATCGGCACCACAAAGTCTGCCTGACTGGATAATCCCTGTTTCAAAGTGGTGACTTCGCCTATATACTCTCCGTGCAAACCCGGAATGACAGCCAGCTGCGATTTCTGGATTTGTCTCTGCATTTCGAGGGCATGCGCGGGTTCAATTACATCTTTGTCAGCAATGATAATGAGTGCCTGCGCCTTGATCGACTTTAGCTGTGCGTCAGAAATGTCTTTGAAATTAATCACCCGCTTTGCATCCTTACGCTGCATCGTCCGCAGGCCCGCCGTATCGGGAGTAACCGCCAGATAAGCGTCCTTTAACTCTTTTGGCATGTTATCCAGATTTGCCTTGCTCATAAAATCCCAGAATTCAACGGGCACCCCGCTGCGCTTAGCCAGGGCAGAACCTAACACCATTTTACGAACCATTTCGGGGTGGCGTATCGCAATTTGCAGCGTAGTAGTCCCGCCATTGCTGAAACCAAAAAAATCTGCTTCGGCAATGTTCAACTTCTTTAAGAGCGCCGCAACATCGTCCGCATCCTGCTCAAATGACTCGTCCTGGTTCCGGTCACTGGTCCTTCCGTGGGCTTGCAGGTCCATGGCAATGACCCGCCGGTGCCGGGCAAGCAAGGGAATAACCCTTCCAAATGTGGTTTCGATGGTCGAACCACCACCGTGGATCAGCACGACGGGCTGTCCGCTACCGTGGATCTGATAGTACATTTTAATGCCATTAACCAGCAAATACCCGCTTTGAAAAGCGACTGTATCCTTCCGGTCTGCCGGAAGCTGGCGACCATCAGAAGTTTGCCGGGCCTGGCTATTATACCCCACCGTCAAAAACATCAGGGCAAAGTATAGAATTGTCTTTTTCATCTTCTTGATTTTTAGTACAGCAACTGCGATCAGATTTCGACCAGCATCGATGAAAGTCTGCCGAGCATTTTAAGCCATCCCTGATAAGCACCGGTTTTTCTGGCCTCTTCTTCTGATACGGTCTGGTAAATAGATACCTTAGTTTGAGCGCCCAGCGCCTGAAAAGTCACCGTAGTCGTTTGATGCTCGGGCCAGTCCGCACTTTTACCCGCCGCAACCGAGCTAACCGAATTACCGGCCTCATCTGACATGATCATCGTAAAAACAAGCCTCCGGTTCGGAGTCACTTCCAGGTAAGTCCCTTTAACCCAGCACTCGCCATGTACCGGATCGTGTATACAAGAATGAAACCTTCCGCCGGTACTGACATCGATGGTCCTGAATTCAATGGTGCATCCGTCTGGCGCGTACCAGTGTGTGAGTTGGTCCGGATCGACCCAGGCCTGGAAAACGGCTTCGACAGGCGCGTCGAACAGGTGGGTGATGAAAAGCTGCTTTCTTTCTGTATTCATAGCTATTGTTTTTTGGTGTTGATCAGGAATTGTTCCAGTTTTTCAAAGCGGTTGTTCCAAAGTTTGCGCGACGCCGTTACCCAGTCTGTAACCTCATCAAGTTGGTCAAGACGCGCTTCGCAAACCTGCTGGCGCCCCTTCTGGCTCATTAGGATCAAACCGCATTCACTGAGTATTTTGATGTGTTTGGCAATGGCTTGCTTACTGATGCCGAAATCCTCTCCTATCTGGGTGATATTCAAGGGCCCCTGGGACAATTTTTGGATAATCATCCTTCGTGTTGGATCGGCTATGGCCTGGAAAACATCTCTTCTTTCTATCATTTGACAACCATTTGGTTGCCAAATATAAAAACAACCAAATGGTTGTCAAATTTTTCCGCAGTTTTTTTTCAGCCCAAGCCGCAGTAGTATCCGGAAAGGCAGCAATTCGCGAACCCACGTACTCCGAGGTCTGAGTAGCCGGCAGTGATCTCGATCGGGAAAATTCACCGGTCGGTCATTCTCAGGACATTACCGGAACTTCATTAGAATGGTGAATCACCGGAAGCTTGATAAAGAAGGCGGTGCCTCTATTGGCGTGAGTCGTAAACGTCAATTCACCGCCCAGCACCTCGGTGTATTTTTTGGAGAGCATTAAGCCAAGCCCACCGGAATGAAGGGTGTGCAGCAGCGGATTTTGCCAGCGGTCCAGAATATCTTTTTGCGCTGACTCAGAAATACCTGGCCCGGTATCGCTTACAGAAAAAACGTGATAGCAGCCCTGGTATTCATGGGCAAGTTTAATGTTGTCCGCAGCACGGCAGGCGCGGGCCGCATTGTTGATTAAATTTCTTACGATAATGGTAAAAAGGTAAGGGTTTCCCTTCAAAAGCAGCGTTTCCGGCAGCACCGATTCAAATGTCAGGCCTTTCGCACGGGCGATATCCTGATAGACTTTGATCGTATCTTCAACGGCGTAGTACGGGTTGAAACAGGTATCCTGATTGACTAGTCTGCCTTCGGATTTGGTCATATCCAGCAGGTTCATCAGCAGGTTTTGCGTGTTGACGATCGATTGCCTCAACTCGTTGGTAAGCATTTGCTTTTCAGCACTGCTAAGATCATAGTTGTCTATAATGTCGAGGTATTTTTTTAAGGAAATCAGCGGGGTATGGTAATCGTGGGAAATGACGGAAATCAATCTGGCTTTTTCCTCATGCAGTTCATCGAGCAGCATTGCCCTTTGCTCGGCCTTGTCTTTCTCCTTGCTATAATTACTGATAATGTATCCCAGGCCAATCAGTATCATGACGACATTGACCGCGTAAGTTGAAGCTATATCGATAAAATGCTCTTTTCTATTAGCATAGGCCGTAAGGATGAAAGACGGATCCTGGTATTCGAGCCAAAGCAACCCACCCGCGGTGGCCAGGTTGACGACCGTCAGAACCAGGTATCCGCGCCTGGGCGCAACCGCCAGCGAAAGAAAATAGACCAGGCATAATGAAAGCAATGTAGAGCCATTAACGCCATCACTAACACGGTAACTTACCACAAAAAAGATATGGAACAGCAACGAGTAAACCGAAAGCGACAGGAGCGTAAATCCTCTGACCCGCGACAGGTAGTACAAAAGCAATTGCAATGGAATCAGCGCCGCCGTAATCCACGCGTATTGTATCATGCCGACAACCATACTGAATATCAGCACATAAACCATTACCAGCAGCGTAGCAATACAAATAAAATGGAAAATACGGGTTTGCAGGGTAAACCGGTGGGCAGGGCCCTGAAGGAGACTCCAGAGCACCTTGGGATTTAAATCTAATAGCTTAGTCAAACAATACTGGTTTTAGGTTAGTATCGAAATTGGCTGTAAAATGCATATTTATTTTCATGGATTGAACACGAGTACCATTCATAATGCCTAAACCCACACTCTATTTCGCTGCCAAATGTACAGTTTGATTATTAATGCAGCTACCGCCAGTTGCCTGCTCTTTTTATCGGTTCTGGCTATGACCAAGAGGAGCCGGAATTTTCTTGGTTACCGTTTTCTGGCTGCACTTTTTACCGGTATCGCCTTCGATTTTACAGACGAAATACTGGCCACCGCAGGAGCCTACAACCGGTATCCCTGGCTATGTGTGGCTTTTCAGCCGGTTTTGTTCGCATTTGCTCCCATTATTTATTGGGCCACCTTTTACCTGACATCGGTTTCGCAGAAATGGTCGGCGAAAATCTTCTATCACTTTGTTCCATATCTTCTCATCCTGTTGCTGTATTTTAAAAGCTACGTTTTCACAAACGCTGACCTGGCGACCCTGAGTAAAGCCGTTGTTTCCGCTGAACACAATCCGATTGATGCATTTCTGGTGGCCGCATTCTTTCTGCAAATTGCGGTCTACATGTACCTTTCAATCCGTAAACTGACCAAACACCGAAAATCATTGCCATTGTTTGTGTCCAACCTTCCCGACAATGATTATCACTGGCTTTCCAATATCATGATAGGCATGTGCATTTTGTTTGCGGTTTCTTTGGCAGAAGTTATCGCAGGCAATGCTTTTCTGTCGGGCTTTTTTCCCACCGTTTACCTGGTCGGATTCTATTATGTCGGCTTTCAATTGGTCCGACAGCAAGATGTTTTCTCCTTCTCCACTGACCAGGCGAAAAGTTTATCGGACCTTGTCGATAGTCAGTCGCGGCTGTATTCGCCAAACCGGGAAGTTGACGAAGACCCGGATATGGCAGATTTGGATGGACCCTATTTGGATACCGTTCCTGAAAGCCCCGCTCTCCAAAAGAAGAAGGCGGTCAGCGATGAAAAGATGTCGCTTTACCATCAGCGATTATTAACTCTAATGGAAACGGAAAAACCTTACATGGACAGCGAAATTACCTTACCTAAACTGGCCAGGATGATTTTACTGAATTCCTATCAGACATCCTATCTAATCAATTCCAGGTTCCACGAGAATTTTTACAATTTCATCAACCGGTACAGGCTCGAAGATTGCAAAAGAATGCTTGCTAATCCGGAGTTCGATCATCTGAGCATTCTCGACATCGCTTTCGAATCGGGTTTCAATTCCAAAACCTCTTTTAATACCGCCTTCAAAAAATACACCGGTTACTCTCCGAGGGAATTTCGCGAGCGCAGCAGACCGGCGGAAGATTCCTAAACAAGTTCCGATTTATCAATTTCCTGATTTACAATCACTTAAATACAATAAAAATACATAAACCCGAACGTGTGACGTTTGGCACCCAGGTACTTTTGTCAGGTAGTAATTATCTGCTCAACCTTTATCCCTGATTGCCAGACTCCGCCATGAAATGTATTTCTTTATTCACACTCATTATTTCTTTTTTGCATTTAGGCCCGCACGGCTTTGCACAGAACAAACTGTCGGTCGGTGTGAGATTTATGCCCTCGGCCACGATGTTTCGTTACGATACCGGTATTCCCATCGCCGATTTCCTCAAAATCGCGCCGCATTATTCCCGAATTCGTACTGCCCAGGGTTTGGGCCTGAGCTACAACCCGACCCGAAAACTCAATGTCGGATGCGACCTGCTTTTTGCTTTTCAGGGTGGTGGATTTGAACAAAGGCGAACAGATCTCGGCTACCTGAATCTACCATTCTGGGTCGGATATAATACGGCACCGGAAAAGAAGCTGATTTTTACCATTCAGTCGGGCATACAGCTTTCATATCTGACCCAAGCGAAACTCAGCTATGAGCATGGCGCGTCGGCCAATATTACCCCATACCTCCGTAAAACGACGATGGCGGTCCCCTTTGCTGCGGGTTTTAAATTTAAGTTGACGCATTCATACTACCTCTCGACACAGCTTTACCTGTCTTCCGATCTGAAATCAATTTCCAAAACCAACAAAGAATTCGGGGTATATAATTATGTATTCCCGGGCCTTAGAATTGCCCTTGACCACAATATTTAACAGCCATTGAAATTCATACAGACATGTCTTCATTTAAATACTCCCTGCTTTTCATCCTCATCGCTGCCTTATGTTGTTCCTGCGAAAAAAAGGTGCCCGCGCCCAGAACAGTCAAAGAAGCGGTCGACCATGCGGTTTATCCCTACATCGCAACAGGTGCGAACGTCGGCGTCATCGTCGGGGTCGTCAAGGATGGCGACAGGCAAATATTCAGTTATGGTGAAAAGGAACCGGGCGCTCCGGATCCGATCGAACCGACGTCAGTTCTCGAAATCGCATCCATTACCAAGACATTTACCGCCATCGCGTTGGCGAATATGCACTTGCGCGGAGAGCTGAACCTGGACGACCCCATTGAAAAGTACCTGCCTGCCGAAGTGAAAGTCCCTTCGTTCAACGGAAAAAAAATCACCCTGCGACACCTGGCAAACCATACATCGGGGTTTCCCAGGCTGCCTTCCAACATCGACGACGACGCCTACAACCCCTACATAGGCTATACCGAGCAAAAGATGTATGAATTTGTCAACGGCTACACCCTCGACCGCGAGCCCGGCAGCAAGCTCGAATACTCGAATGTGGGGTATGGACTATTGGGACAGATCCTGAGCAACCGGTACAAGTCGGGTTACGAGGAAATGATCAGCCACAATGTGCTGAGGCCGTTGGGCTTGACACACACCACAGTTTCATTCACCGAAGAGCAGATGTCAAACCTGGTCAGCGGCCACCATGGGAATAAGCCTGTCGAGTCGTGGAGCAAATATATGGCCAACATCTTCCAGGGAACCGGATCGCTGATTTCCAGTCTGAACGACATGCTGACTTTCCTCGAGGCGAATATAGGCCTGGTCAACAATCCACTCAAAGAGGCCATCAGTCTCACCCATCAACGTACATTCACCCACAATGGAGACCACCAGGACGGTATTGGACTCGGGTGGACGCTGGTTGCATATGATCAAAAGAACTACATCTGGAAAAACGGCGGAAATGGCGGTTACACTTCTTTTATAGGGTTTGACGAATCGTCGAAGACCGGCGTGGTAATCCTGTCAAACTCTTCGCTGAACCCGGACCCGTTCCAGACTCAAATGGGGTTTGAGATTCTGCGGGCGATAAATGGCAAGTTATAACCGGACATGAAGAGAAGATATGGAAGTCAAATCCCATATCTTCTCTCCATGTCTGAATACTCTTTGTTTTATATTTCACCACAAGCACCTTGATCTGTACATAATTGCTGTTCGCCATAGAAGGTGAAGGCTTCCCGTACGTTAAACATTGAAAATAGGGATTAAAATTTAGTGATTTTATGAGGTATTTACGCAGTGATCGAACAAGAAATAAGGTCTGATAACTATTATTTTCATCCACCCTCGCCGGGTATGGCGAAATCGGCTAAATATAAATCTACTTTGGCACGCTTTTCTGCGGACTCATACACAGCAGCGATAATTTTCATATCCCGGAGTCCCATTTCCGCCGGTACACGCGACTCCTTACCAGTGACCACGCAGAGCGCGAAATCATCCATCTGCAATGCCTGTTGATTAACGGGCCTGCACTGCATTTCCCCCTCCGAAGTTCGGCCCTTTAACCCTTCGTATTCATACGCAGGATCAAGTTCGAACCAGCCCGATTCTGCCTCCGCCCGCATCAGATTCTGATTTTTTGAATAGCTGCTTTCGCAGTCGGCCACTACGTTGTCCCCGAAATACATCGTCCAGGTGATACCCTCCTCTACTCCCCGGAATTTTTCTGGATCGGTTTTGGGCGTAAACCTGGCGTCGACCGCAGCGGGCAGTTTGCCGGTGATATAAATGGCAGCCTGGATGCAGTAAATACCATTGTTGACCAACGGTCCACCACCCGACCGGGCCGGATCCAGCCGCCATTGGTCTTTTTCGCCGATCTCCATGCTGTCCAGCAATGTCAGATTTCTCACCTGACCGTATTTCTCGCTCCGGCCCAGCCGCATCATTTCCTGGTTGAACGGATCGAAATGCAGCCTGTAACCCATCGAAAACCGCATTCCGGTCTCCCGGACCGTTTCAATGATTTGCTCACACTCGGCCACGTTCATCGCCATTGGTTTCTCACAAATGACATGTTTACCGGCTTTCATCGCGCGTATGCTGTACTCGGCGTGCAGGCTGTTGGGAAGCACAATATACACGATATCGATCCGCCCATTTTCAGCGATCGAATCAAAATTTTCGTAGCTATAAAGGCAATCGTCCGTCAAACCGAACTCGTTGTTGTATTGATCCAGCTTCCGCGGGTCGCCACTCACGAGTCCGGCCAGAAAACAGTTTTTTGTTTCTTTCAGTGCAGGCATCAATTGGCCGGTCGCATACTCTCCCAGTCCGACCAGGGCCACTCCCAATCTTTCTTTTCCACGTTCCATTGTGTCGATATTTTTTACAACAGCCATATCCGTCATGTTTTAAGTCCAATATTTCCGCCGCGCAGATTTGCGAACCGGCATTTGTAAATAAATGTGCCAGAAAGGCTTCCTGTGCCCTTGCCGTATGCCAATCCGGCATTTGGAAAAGTAATTCCTGAATTGCTGAGCAGTACTAAAATGTTCTACCCTACACAACCTATAACCGGACATTTTACCGTCCGCAAATGAACATTTCATATTGCCTACCCGAAAATCAACTAACTGTTTTACAACAAATTAAACTTCCAACAAAACGCTGGCAAAGTATTTTATCAGCAAATATGAAACTAATTGAACGTATGAACAGGGCCTACTTAGGAGAGTTTGAAGAAATTGTGCTGCTTTCCACGGCCGCGCTCGACGGACGTGCATATGGCGTGGCGCTCGTGCATGAGATTACGGAAACCACCGGGCGTCTGGTGAGGTTGAATCAGGTCCACTCCGCACTGCAACGGTTGGAGGAAAAAGGGATGGTCAAATCCGCGATGGGCGAGCCTACTGC
Organism: Dyadobacter sp. BHUBP1; assembly: GCF_050587785.1. Classification (NCBI taxonomy): domain Bacteria; kingdom Pseudomonadati; phylum Bacteroidota; class Cytophagia; order Cytophagales; family Spirosomataceae; genus Dyadobacter; species Dyadobacter sp. BHUBP1. The sequence goes on along the minus strand of NZ_JBOBIH010000004.1, from coordinate 59,227 downwards.
GGAACGCGGTGGCCGCCGCAAGCGCCTGTATACGATTACAGCCTACGGCGAGCGCACGCTTACGCAAGTGCGCGAAGTGCGCGAAAATCTCTGGTCCCGTCTTGCCAAACCGTTTAAACTCGTGATCGACTTATGAAACCGCCCCTGCCTCCTCAGCCGCCCGCCTGGGCCGATAAGCTGCTGAGCCTGATTTGCAACCCATACTTTCTGGAGTCGATACTGGGCGACCTGCATGAAGAGTTTGACTACCAGGTCCGCCGCTCCGGCGAACGGAAAGCGCGGCTGCGGTACTGGCGCGAAGCTCTGGGTTTTCTGAAATGGAGGTATATCAAAAGACCTGAAAACTACTATCCATCCACCTTTTTATTCGGCCATGATATGCTCCATAATTACTTCACCATCGCCCGGCGGACCCTCGTCCATAACAAGATCTACTCGTTCATTAATATTGCCGGACTGAGCATCGGGCTCGCCGCCGCTATGCTGATTTTGCTTTATACGAAGGACGAGGTCAGTTTTGACCAATTTCATGACAACAATCCAAACATTTATCGCATCACCAACAAATACATCTCCCCCGACGGCAAGCAGGTCGGCTCGATGGGGAACACGGGCTATGTTGCCGGCCCGAAATTTGCCGCAAGTGTGCCGGAAATCAAGGCATTTGTGCGTTTCCACGGTTACCGGAACGATGTCAAAAAGGGTCATGAAATCAGGAGTGAAGAAATTTTTCGTGCGGACTCTGCCTTTTTTTCGATATTCTCTTTTCCCTTGCTGAGCGGTGACCCGAAAACTGCATTGAGAGAACCCCGGTCGGTAGTACTCTCTGAAGAAATGGCTGAAAGGCATTTTGGCAGTAAGAATGTGCTCGGAAAGACGATTTTGATGAAAGACAGCTTTGACAAAGACGCTCGCTTTGAGCCTTATAACGTAACGGGCGTGGCCAAAAAACTTCCCCAGAATTCGTCGATCAGGTTCGATATGGTCATTCCGATGATCATCGGGCCGGGAGAAGTCCATCGCGCTACAAACTGGTTCAATACCTTCATGAACACGTTCGTCCTCCTCGCCCCGGGAGCCAACGTGGCGCAGGTCGAGCGGAAAATGAACCTGGTGTACAATGCCGACGCTAAAGAAGCCATTAAGGAAGTGGCACTGAAATACGGTATGAAGGACCGGAAAGTCTATACCCTTCAACCCTTTACGGATATGCACCTGAGCGCCGAGTTACCCTCTGACGGCGGCCTGGTGGGGCACAGCAATCCGCTGTGGTCATACATTCTCAGTGGCATCGCGGCTTTTATTCTTATCATTGCCTGCATCAACTTCATAAACCTGACTATCGCCCGCTCGCTGAAACGTGGGAAGGAAATCGGCATCCGTAAAGTGGTTGGAAGTGGCCGTATACAGTTGGCGATGCAGTTTCTCGGTGAATCCTTCCTGCTTTGCATGATTGCATTCGCTTTTGCGCTTTTGCTTGTCCAGCTTGCATTGCCTGCATTTAACGACCTCGCCAACAAGGCCCTGTCCCTTTCGTATCTTTTGGATACTGACCTTGCACTGGGCTACATCGCACTTTTGCTGGTCACCGGTTTACTGGCCGGTTTTTATCCGGCGATTGTGTTATCAGGTTATAATCCTGTCAAAACGCTTTACCATCGTATGCGGTTTTCGGGCAAAGGCCATTTACAGACTACCCTCGTGGTACTCCAGTTCGCCATCGCTTCCTTTCTAATCATCGGAACGCTCACGATTGACTCCCAGTTTAATTTCCTGATCAACAAAGATTTGGGCTACAACGACGAGCATTTGATCAGCATCGAAAAGCCTAACCTCACCAGGGAGCAAGCGTATCTGCTAAGGCAAGAACTCCAAAAACACCCCAACATTATTGCGGTAGCACCCAAGAATGCCGGCCGGTGGAACACAGCGGCAAAGGTCAACAGAGGCGATGAGATTCCTTTCACGTACGAAACGATCGACCCTGAGTATTTGCCCGCCATCCAGGTGCCCGTTGTGGCAGGCCGTAATTTCTCGGCTGCATTTCCGGCCGATTCAACCCACTCGGTACTGGTGAACGAAGCATTTGTCAGGCAGGCGGGATGGAAAAATCCGATCGGCCAAATCGTGGATTTCTCGTATGAAAATTTCAAATGCACGGTCGTGGGCGTTGTAAAAGACTATCACTACACCGATTTAAGCGAGAAAATCGGCCCCCAGCTCTTCACGATGCGGCCAGCTAACCCATACGGAAGGTTTTTGGTCAAGGTCAAACCCGGAACCGAAACTTCCAGCCTACGGCATATCACCAAAACTTACTCCACGCTGTTTCCCCTCAATCCATTTGTTTATCGGTTCATGGACCATGAGAATATGAAACAGTATGGATACGAGGCTAAATGGAGGCAAATCATGCTCTTTGGTACGATCCTCACGATTTTCATTTCATGCACCGGGCTTTTCGGGCTGGCTACGCTTTCGGCCGAGCGACGCAGCAAGGAGGTCGGTATTCGCAAGGTCATGGGAGCGTCGGTGGCCAGCATTACCCGCCTGCTGACTTCCGATTTTCTGAAACTGGTCCTGGTCTCCTTTGTTTTCGCATTTCCTCTGGCTTACTGCGCCATCTACAAATGGTTGCAAAACTATCCCTACCGGGTTGGTGTCGATGCATTCATATTTTTGAAAACCGCACTATTAGCCCTGCTGGTAGCATTTCTGACAGTCAGCTTTCAATCCATGCGGACCGCCTTTATGAACCCGGTAAGGAGTTTGCGAAGCGAATAAAGGTCAGGGGAGAATGATCATTATACCGCAGTTTCTGCCCATTCATTTGTGGTAAACTGCGTGTAACATGCCTTCACAAGGCCCAGAGTGCCTTTTTCCGGAAAGGATTGATTTTTTCGATAAAAATATTTATAATAAGTCTAAATAAACTATTTTTGCGGAAATTTCATCTATTCCCAACATCAATGCACCCGAGAGTTATACTTATTTTTCTACTATCCATTTTTGTATTATCCCAAAATCTGGTTGCTCAAACAGAAAGAGGAACGGTAAAGGGTATCGTTAAAAATTCGTTCAATCAACCCGTCCCGTCGGCCCATATTTTGATTAAAGGGAGCGGCTTAGGCGCTCAGACCGATGAAAATGGGGCTTTTGTCGTAACAGACCTCGCTCCCGGCGCTGTGGTCTTCACAGTATCCTCGCTGGGCTTTGCTCCGCAGGAGAAAAAAGTCCGGATCGGCTCAGGAGAGGTCACGACCATCGAATTCAACCTCGAACAAAACACATCCCAACTGGACGAGGTAATCGTATCGGCCAGTCGCAGGGTTGAATCGCTCTCTGAAACGCCATCCTCGGTAACGGTAATCAGCCCCAGGGAAATTGACGCTCTTTCTACGGTCAGCCCCAATATTGCCAACATAGTGGGATATGCCGTTCCAGGGCTGGGCTCACCGACCAATCAAACCGGTAATTACGGCCAAACCCTTCGCGGGAGAAACCTGCTTGTGCTAATCGACGGCATCCCGCAATCCACACCGCTTCGCGCAGGCGGAAGGGACATTCGCTCGATTGATCCTTCTGTGATCGAACGGGTTGAAGTAATAAAAGGGGCGACGGCCATATACGGAAACGGGGCCGATGGAGGATTGATCAACTACATCACCAAAGTGCCCAGAGACGGGCGAAAAATCGGCGGACTTTCTCAGGTCGGCCTGACCGGAAATACCAAAGGGGATAGCACTATTGGGTTTCGCGTGTCCCAGCAACTTTTCGGGCAACTCAATAAGTTCGACTATGTGGTCAGTGGCATGTATGAAAAAACGGGCGTTTACCGTGATGCCGAAGGCCTGGTGATTTCACCTGAATATGGCCTTGGCGAAACGAAAATATACAATGCTTTTACCAAGCTGGGCTACAATTTTTCCCAAAATCAGAGATTGGAGTTGATGTACAACTTTTACAGCTCAAATCAGCATTCCGCTTTTGTTTTGAAAAACGGTGTGTTCGGGAAAAGTCCCGCCATCGGGGTTCTTGGAAAGAGGGTCGGGATCGATGAAGGTACAAGGCATAACCACAATCTTAACCTTCAATATACCAGCAAAGAAATCTTTGGCAAAACAAGCCTGACAGCCAACGTTTACTTGCAGGACTTTTGGACTGTATACTCCAATTCCGCCTCCTTCTACGGCAGCGGCCAGTCCGAAATTGTTTCCAACAAAAAGGGTCTGAGAGTTAATTTAAACACTCCCTTACGGTTAACCGACAAAATTTCTGGCGATGTGACTTATGGTTTTGACCTTTTGAATGATAAAACCGCGCAGAGCCTTGTCGACGGAAGGGTGTGGGTCCCCAAAATCGATATGCGTAACCTCGCACCCTACGCGCAGCTTTCAGTCCAGTGGTTTGACCACCTGAATTTGAAAGCCGGCGCCAGGGCGGAAAACATAAGAATTCAAATTAACGACTATAACACACTGGCCACCGGAGCAAACGGAGCAGGCAGCATTGCGGTGAAAGGCGGGACGCTCAATTATAATGCGCTCGTTTTCAATGCCGGAGCCCGGTATTCGAAGTTTCGCCTCTTTAACCCGTTTGTGAGCTACTCGCAGTCCTTCTCCATTTTTGACTTGGGCAGGGTACTCCGGGCGGCCAAAGAAAGTACGATATCCAAACTGGAAACAAAGCCTATTATCGTCAACAACTACGAAGGTGGTTTCAGTAGCCAACTGGGTAAAGTCGGCCTGACAGCCGCCTACTATTACAGTACGTCGAAACTCGGATCCAATCTGCTGGAAGTAGATGGCGTGTACATTGCTGAGCGTATGCCCGAGCGCGTATGGGGATATGAAGTCCAGGTGGATTATCGCGTGCTTTCCGGGCTGACCCTTGGAGGCAACTATGCTTATGTGGAAGGCAAAGGAGACAAAGATCAGGACGGATCTTTTAGCGGAGAAAAAGACATTTATCTGAATTCCAACCGGATTACACCGGCCAAGATTACCGCATATGCCAAGTTCAATCACAAGAATCTGGGCTTAGACCTTAACTGGATGTACGTTGGAAGTCGCAACAGGTTCAAACCAAATGAAAAAGGTATTTATGCGCTCGGGGAAGCTCCTATCGAATCTTTCAACCTCTGGAACCTGGCAGCTGCCTACAAAATCACCAAACAGTTAAAACTTAGCCTGGGAGTGGAGAACTTGCTTAACACGGCCTACTATCCTACAATTGCACAGTTTTACGGTAATGATGCGAACTACACGCGAGGAAACGGCCGCCGGTTCAACCTTGTTCTCGGCTATGCATTTTAAGAGAGTCGAATCTTAAAATCTGTTTATGGGCAATGATGCGTAAAACACACCATTGCCCACGATTTCAGGTCCGGGCCGGAGTTGCCGGGCAGTTTTTGCCGGAGGGAATACCGTTTACCGCTTTTCACTGAAATAGTTGTAAAACACCTCCCCAAGATCTTTTCCCAGTGAAATCCAGTCCTCCGCCAGAGGGGCTTTATTCAATCCGGCGATCCATTCGTAGTTCAGTTCATAAACAGCGGCGTGAATGCCGAAGCGTTCCATAAAACCTTCGCCGAGCGTGCCCGGGTTGCGGAAACTCGGTTTTGTAGAGCCGGCCGTAAACCAGGTGTGTTTGCGCAACAGCATTTCCAGCTTTTCCATATTGGAGAGATAGGCGCTGATGTCGCCGTCGGGGCGGCTGATGTGCAGGTAGCCGCCGGCATCGTTATGGATGTCCAGGGCCAGGTGGGGCCGTTTATTGGCCTTGATCATGCGGTGCAGCCATTGTTCGAGATAGTAGTTCTCGGGGGCGATGAGCGAATCGGCGGGAACGTCCCATTTGCGGTTCAGGTCGTAACCGTTCGCGTTGAAACGCGTTTTGCCGCGCGCCACGCCGTCTTTGTTGGCCATCGGGAGAATATATACGCAATAGCTTTTGAGGTAACGTTTGGCAACCTCGTCGTTGCTGAGCAGTTTCTGCACCAGTCCTTCCACGGTCCAGTTCCCGCCCGCCTCGAACGCATGCGCGCGGGCCCGCAGGAAGAGCCGTTTCGGCGCATTCTCGTTGCCAATGCGCACGATTTCCAGCGAGCGCCCTTCGGATGTTTTCCCGATGGTAGTCACACTGGCATGCTTATCCTGCCTGACGCGCGCCAGCATTTTGTCCAGGTCGCTGATCCGGTATGGCTCCACGCTCGCAATGTAGGCATGCGGCGCCTCCATTTTGAATTTGATAAACACCCTGCGGCCCGGCAGCGGAATCACCGAACGGCTTTCCCACTTTTTATTGTCAAAAGAAACTACATACCGCGACTTCTCCGAAAGGTCGCTGGCAAGCCTGCCGTTCCAGATGTTATCGAAATTTTCGAGGATCAAAGTCACCTCGGTACCCACAGCGGCTTCCACCCGGAAATGGTAATGGTTTACGGCCCGGTTTGGTGAGAAGCGCTCATGGTCGTACACCATCTGCCCGATCACCCGCCCCGCCGAATCGATACGCCAGTTCATGGGCGAGGCGTTTTCGAAGCCGGTGTTGATAAATATTTTGGGGGTCACAATGCTGTCGGCGGTCGCGCGGCTATGCGAGCCCTCCCGTGCGCCAAATGCCGCCCCTACCAGGTGTGACAGAACGAAGATGAAAAATGCAACTTGCTTCATGGTGATAATGATTGAATGATTGAATGACTGAATGACTGAATGATTGAATGGTTGAATGGTTGAATGACTGAATGATTGAATGAACCGCCGTGGAACGGGAATGAGTGAATGAATTTTGAATGAGCGAAGGAGCCGCCTTGGAACGGGGAACGAGTGATTAGATTTATTCAGAAGATTCACAATGACAATACCTGACTATTCTTGACATTCAGTCATTCAGTCATTCAGTCATTCAGTCATTCAATCATTAAAAACTATACCCCGGATTCTGCTTGATCCCGCTCGGATTGATATCGATCTGCGTCTGCGGGATGGGGAAAATGGCATTGAAATCCTGCACGACCGTAGCTTTGAAATGCGCATTCATCACCACCACCTCCCGTCCGGTACGCACGAGGTCGAACCAGCGGTGGCCTTCGAATGCCAGCTCCACCTGCCGCTCGTGCTCGATGGCCAGTGCAAATGCCGCTTTGGACAAGCCTGCGGGTAATGCGGCCAATTTCGCCCGCTTCCGTACCACATTAATGGCCTCGTAGGCCGCAGGGGCGGGGCCGTCGGTTGCATTCACGGCCTCGGCGTACATGAGCAGCACATCGGCATAGCGCAATACCGGCCAGTTGTTGTCGGCATCGCCATCGGAGAAGGGTGTGTCCTGAAATTTAAGTGTGTAAGGATCAGCCACATATTTGCCGGTCACATTGTCGGTGTAACCCAATGATAATGAAACATTTTTACGGTAGTCGCCTGCTTCGTAGGCGGCAATGAGATCGGTGGTGGGCAAATGCCGCCCACCGGCAAAGCCGACTTTAATCACCGAGCTACCCGAGTTGCGCGGGGCGAAATTGTTATAAAAACTGCTGCCGGTACCTGTCCCGCCTTTTTTGAATTGTACTTCAAAAAGGGACTCCGCATTGTTCGCATTGGCAACGGGCCAGAGCGCCGCATAATCGTCGAGCAGCTTGTAGGTTCCCGCGTCGATCACTTCTTTCAGCTTATCTTTTGCTTTGGCAAAATCGCCGGTGGTGAGGTACACCTTGCCGAGCAATGCCCTGGCCGCACCGCGCGTGGCCCGGCCGATGTCGTTGCCGGAATAGGAAACGGGCAACTTTTGCTCAGCGTCCGTCAGATCGGCGATGATCTGGGCGTACACTTCCGCTTTCGGCACACGGGGCTGGCTGTAACCTTCGTCTACCGATTTGGTTTCGGACAGCACGAGCGGCACGTCGCCGAATGTACGTACGAGGTTGAAATACTGCAATGCACGCAGGAAACGCGCTTCACCGATAAACCGCTGCCGTAACGCATCGTCCATCTGCGCACCGCCGATATGGTCGAGCACGGTGTTCGCGGCGAGGATGCCGCGGTAGGTATCCACCCACATTACGCGGATAATCTCGTTGGTCGAAGCCATTTTGAACTGGTCGAGCTCGGCGTCGGGCAGGTTTCCTCCGCCTTCCCAGTTCATGGTGTTATCCGAGCGCACTTCGGCCACGTTGTAATAGGCGTAGCCGTATTCGCCGGCATTGGCGAGCATTCCGTAGGCGGCCGTGACGGCGGCCTGCATATCGGAGGCGTTTTTGTAAAAGTTGTTCACGTTGGTGGCGTCGATGGGCGCGAGCTCCAGAAAGCCCGAGCAGCCCGAGGCCAGCACGCACAAGGAGCCGAAAATGATGGTATTGAGTTTCATAAGTTCAGGTCGGGTTTAGAATGTCAGGTTCAATGCGAGGGTGAATGTGCGGGCGAGCGGATAGCCGTTGAAATCGACGCCCGGTGTGAGCGAGCTGCTGCCATTGAGGCTCTGCTCGGGATTATAGCCGCGGTAAGGCGTGAATGTGAGCGCATTCTGCACAGAAAGCGTCACAGCCGCATTTTGCAAATACACCGATTTCGAAATGCTTTCGGGAAGGTTGTATCTCAAATTGATATTCCTGATCCTAAAAAACGAAGCATTCTCGACCAGCAAACTCGACACGTAACTCACGTTCCCACCCGTAGGCGCCACGTTCGCGCGCGGCGTGCGCCCATCGCCCGGCTGCGAGGGCGATTGCCAGCGGCCGAGTACGTCTTTCCGGGCGTAGCTGCCGTTTACCAACCCGATATTCCGGCGGGAGCCATTCAAAAGCTGGATACCCTGCACGCCATCGCCCAATATACTGAGGCTGAACCGGCCGTAGGAGAAATTGTTGGTGATGCCGTAAAAAAAATCGGGGCTGTTGTCGCCGATAATGGTGACGTCGCTGGGTGTAATAGCGCCGTCGCCGTCGATATCGCGGAATTTGAGGTCGCCCGGGCGCAAGCCATTGGCCCCTCCCACCCTCGGGCTGTTGTCCACATCCTCCTGCGACTGGTACACACCGATCGCATCATAACCCCAGAAGCTGCCGATCGGCGAACCGATTTTGGTAATATGCGTATTAGGGCTGAATGAAGGGCTTTTCGAGATGATCGGGTTACCGGAAGGTCCCAGTTTGACCACCTTATTTTTATTGAAAGAAATATTAAATGCCGTCGACCATTTGAATGCGCCCGTCAGGTTTTTGGAATGAATACTAAACTCCCAGCCGCGGTTGTTGAGCTTACCGATGTTTTGCAGGGCAGTCTCGTAGCCGGTCGAGGCCGGTACGGGCACATTGAGCAGCAGGTCGGTGGTGTTTTTGTTATAAAAATCAATGGTGAAACTCAGCCGGTTGCGCAGCAATGCAAAATCGACGCCGATATCGAACTGGTGCATCATTTCCCAGCCCAGCTGCTCATTGCTGATCGAACTCGGATAAAGCCCGTACACCAGCGAGCCGGTACCCGCGCCGAAACTGTAACGGCGGTTGGAAAGCAGCCCGATATGGTTATAGTTACCGATCGTGTTGTTACCGGCCAGGCCGTAGCTCGCCCGCAGTTTCAGGTCGGTTACCACGTTCTGCGATTTCATGAAATTCTCCTCCGAAAGGTACCAGCCCACGGAAGCCGACGGGAATGTGCCCCATTTGTTACGTGCCCCGAAACGCGAAGAGCCATCGCGCCGCATGGTGGCCGAAACGAGGTATTTGCCCCCATAAGTGTAATTCACCCGCGCCAGCAGCGACAGCAGCGACCATTCCGACGCATAGGTACCGCCGCCCGTCACCTGGCCGCCGTTCAAGGTCGGAATAAGGTCGGTCGGGAAGTTGGTGGCATTCAATGCTGCGGATTCTCCGTGTGCTTTTTGGGAGGTAAAACCCGCGAGCAAATCCAGCTCATGTTTGGTATTGAATATTTTCTTGTAGCTCAAAATATTCTCGTTCAGCCAGTTCAGCTCACGACCGGTAGAAGCTATGGCCCTGGCCTGGACTGGCGCAGGGACGCCATTCCAGCCTAAATCAGAGGGATAATAGGCATTCTCGCGGGCGTCGGAATAATCCAGACCGAACGAAGTGCGGAATTTGAGGCCGTCGAGCAGCTTCACTTCGGCATACACATTGCCTAATGTGCGGAAAACGGTGCGCTTGTCCTTGATCTTGCTGGCAATAGCCACGGGTTGTCGATCACGCCGATGTTGTACGGCGACGGGCCGAGCAGCGTCGTAAACGAGCCGTCGGGATTATAGACCGGCACTGTAGGCGGCAGCGATAGTGCCGAGCCGAGGATACCGCCGGTGAATACCTGGTCTTCCACAGGCAAAATGCGGCTTGTCGCAAACGAAGGCGAGAGGTTCATGCCCACACTCACATTTTTGGAAATATGGTGGTCGAGATTCACCCGCGCCGAATACCGCTCGAAACCGGTTTTCATCACAATGCCGTCCTGCTTGAAATAGGCCCCGGACATAAAAAAGGTCGTTTTATCATTCCCACCCGAAACCGAGAGCTGGTGGTTTTGAATGGCGGCAGTACGGAAAACCGCGTCCTGCCAGTCGGTACCTTTGCCGAGCGACTGCGGGTTCATAAACATTTCCGGGATTTGCAACGCCGCGGGCCGCACGTCGTTCGGATCGGTGGCCTTGCCGCCTTTGTCTACCCAGGCATTATTGCGGGCTTCGGTGTTGTACTCCGCATATTCCCGCGCATTGAGCATATCTATTTTGTTCGCCACCTGCTGAAAACCATAGTAGGTATCGAGCTGCACCATCGATTTGCCCGACTTGCCGTGTTTGGTGGTCACCAGCACTACTCCATTGCTACCCCGCGAGCCGTAAATAGCCGCCGCGGAGGCGTCTTTGAGTATTTCAATGGATTCAATGTCGTTGGGATTGATGGACGAAAGCGGGTTGAAATTGCTGTTGAAATCGCTCGAAACCGGGAAGCCGTCGATCACGTACAAAGGCTCGTTGCCCGCGCCTATGGAGCCCGTCCCACGTACGCGCACGGACACGCCCCCACCCGGCGCACCTTTCGTCTGCGCCACGTTCACGCCCGCGATCTGCCCGCCCAGCGCCTGGTCGAGGCTCGTGAGGGGCTGACTGGCCACATTTTTCATCGGTAACGAGGCCACCGAACCGGTAATGCTGCTTTGCTTCTGGGTACCATAGCCCACTACCACCACGTCGTTCAAAGCCTTGGTGTCGACGGTCATGCCAAAGTTCAGTTCCGCATTGTTACCGACCACGATCTCCTGATTTTTATAGCCTACAAAACTCGCGACGATCACCAGCTCGCCGTTCCCTGCCAGCGACTCGGGAATACTCAGGCGGAACTCACCGTTGGAATCGGTAGTTGTGCCGGTCTGCGAGTTTTTGACGATAATGCTCACCCCAGGGAACGGGCTGCCGTTTTCGTCGGTCACACGGCCCCGCACAATGCGGTCAGCGCTGACGGGCAACGGCTCGATACTCCGCCGATTGAGCTGGATTAACGGCTGCGGCTCAGGAGTGCGACTCGGAAGTACTGTTTCCGTAGCAGGCATTTTTACAGTCTTTTTCAGTACGATATTCCGCTGGAAGATTTTGTAAGAAAGCGGCGTATCCTTGAAAACAGCATTCAAAAGCGCGTCGATCGACCCGTTTTTCAGCTTCACCGACACTTTTTTGGAAGCGGGCAAATCGAGCTCGTCGTACAAGAACAGGTATCCCGTTTGCTGCTCGATGCTTCGCATAGCGGTTTGCAGCGGGACATTTTTGGCTTGAAAGGAAATCTTTTGACTAAACCCGTCCGCGGTTACGTGGGAGAGGGTTACGATGAGCAAAAGCATGATCCTGGTCATAGTCATAAGTGTTTGGGCGACAATATGCGCCCTGCCGCCCGCCGGAAAGCGGGGCAGAAGGTTAATTTTCATAACTTTGTTAAAGTTTAGGAATGGCAAAATGACTTTTTCAGAGAAGCTGGTTGCGCCTGAACTACGGGGAAAATGTTAGCGCATTTTCCCTTTTGTTTTAGCACCGGCATTTCAGGGCGGAATGTGCGGTTTGTTTAGCATGGGGTTTATGAGTTTTAGAGTTTATGAGTTTAGAGTTTATGAGTTTAGGGTTTAGAGTTTAGAGTTGAGGGCTGATGAGTTGAGAGTTTATGAGTTGAGAGTTTATGAGTTTAGGGTTTAGAGTTTAGAGTTGAGGGCTGATGAGTTGAGAGTTATGAGTTGAGGGTTGAAGAGTTGAAGATTAAAAGTCGGAGGTCGAACTTTAAACTTTAAACTTTAAACTTTAAACTTCAAACTCATTAACTTTAAACCCTAGTCACTATACGCAAACTACGGTTCAACCACAATCGTATTGCTTTGCACACTGCATTTTACGCCAGCATACTGCAGCATTCCCACAATCTCGGAAAGGTTCACATTGCGCGATACTCTACCTGTGAACTGCCGCACGGGCACCTCGCCACGGTAACTCACCTCCACGTCATACCAGCGCGAGAGCTGCCGCATGACGTCCTTCACACCTGCATTTTTGAAATAAAACATACCTTCTTTCCACGCCACGGCTTCGTCCACCGGCTTGAAGGCCATCTCGATGCGCCCACCGGGCATTAGTGCAGCCTGCTGGCCGGGCCGCAGCAGGGCACGCTCGCTTTGGTTGCGGATGGCTACGGAACCTTCTACCAGCGTCGTTTTCGACACCCGTTCATCGGCATAGGCCATCACATTGAAACTCGTGCCCAGCACCTGCACTTCCGAGCCATTGAAACGCACGGTGAACGGTCTGGCCTTGTCTTTGGTCACTTCAAAATAGGCTTCACCCGTAATTTCCACGCGGCGCTCTGAAGCCGGAAAAACGGATGGGAAGCGAATGGAGGACGACGCATTGAGCCACACCTTGCTGCCATCCGGCAGCTGCACCTTATACTGCCCGCCCCGGGGTGTGGTTACCTTGTTGAAACCGGTCGACGCAACTGACTTTACTCGGCTGTTATACACCACGAGCCCGTCCTCCTGCTTCGTAATTTCTGTATTCCCCTGCCGGGCCACCAGCCCGCTTCCGATACGGTCCAGCTCGATGCCCTTTCCGTCTGCAAGCGTAAGCAATGCTTTATTACCGCCGGGCGCTACATCGTGGTTTTGAATGGTTTCCGTTGCCACCGGCTTTTCTGGCGCATTTCTTCTGATTATCCACAATCCAGCCACCACCGCGAGCACGGCCGCCACCGCCGCATACCTCACCCAAATACCCGCACGCCAATGTCTGCGCTGCCTACCCGCGGCAAGAATGGCGCCCAGCATATCCCGGCTGCGCGACGCATCGAACAATGGCCGCGCGTCGGCCGGTTGAAGCCAGTTGCGTTTCATGGCACCTTCTATCGCGTCATCATGCTGCCCCGACCGGATGTGCCGCATGAATTCCTCCTCCTCTTCGGGCGTGGCCTGGCCAGCGTAATAGCGGTCGAAAAGCTGTTGCAGCCTTTGCGGGTCGTCCTGGTTCATCGATTTAAATCAATTTTCAATCACAGGACAACAGCACCCCTAAAAAAGGGGCTATTGGATTGGAAAATTTTTAAAAGAAAATTTTCAGCACCAGAACCGGGCTCATTTTGGCGCTTTTTCCAATGTAGGAAATGATGGAGGCCGTAGCGATCTGGAGATACTTTTTGACCGTCTCTTTCGACAGCCCCATTTGCAACGCGATTTCATGATAAGACAGCCGCTGGTGCCTGCTCAGCAAGTATACCTGCCGCTGCTGGTGCGGGAGCTGGTCAATCGCCTCGTCGATCAATGCATAACGGTAGTCGTCCGGCTGCTCGGCCTGTCCTTCCTCGGCATCGTCGAGGCCGGTGAATTTCACCCGCTCGGCCGCGATCTTTTTTAGGGCGTTCAACGCCGCGTTTTTGGATATTACAAAAAGGTAGACCGGGAAGTTCTCGACTTCCACAAGCAACTCGCGGTTTCGCCAGATTTTCAGAAAAACGTCATGGACGAGCTCTTCGGCAACTGATTCCGAACGGGTAATGCGGTAAATATGCATTCCCAGTCGCTGGTGATAATGCTCGAAAATCCGCGTAAAAGCCCGCTCGTCCCCCGCAGCGACCTGTCGCAAGAGCGCTTTTTCGTCATTCAATGCGGACCGGTACATGCGTAAATTCGGCAAATGGGTTCGGATATAACTAGTGTACCACTTAAAGCCGGGCTACTCTTAAATCTAATTACCGCCAGTGCACCAAGCCTGCTTTTGAAACAGGTACCCAATGAAAGAGACCAAGCTTGCTGATGAAGCATTTTCCCCAACGTGTTATCTGTAATTGCTACCAATTGTGTCGCGCATTCTGGTGCGGTTTACATGGATAGCATTCGCCAGTGCTTCTATGCCTCTTTGTTATACCTGCTGCGATAGACCTGGGGTGATAATCCCGTGTGTTTTCTAAATACTTCCCTGAATGCTTTCAGGTCGGAATACCCTACTTCGTACATCACCTCGTTCACGGACTTGCGGGTCGTTTCCAAGTTTTTTTTTGCGGATTCTACCTTGACGCGTTGCGCATATTCCAATGGTGTATTCCCGGTCGCTTTAATAAATCTTCTGTCAAAATTCCTCCTTCCGATAAAAAACCGGGACGAGAGGTCTTCGACCGAGATCTTTTCAGTCAATTGACTTTCGATGTAAGCCTGAGCCTGCCGGACCATTTCATCGCCATGTTGCTTCTGTCCTTTGAAAATAATAAAAGGCGACTGGCTGTGCCTGTCAATTTCGATCTGAAAAACCTTCGAACAAAAAATAGCCGTCTGCCGGTTATAATATTTCTCGACAAGGTAAATGACAAGATTCAAAAACGAATAGGCACCACCGTTGGTGTAAATGCCATTTTCGTCAGTGATCAGTTGTGTAGCTTGCAGCTTCACCTTTGGAAAAAGCGCTTTGAATTTATCGGCATAATTCCAATGCGTTGAACAGCTTTTACCATCAAGGATACCAGCTGAGGCAAGCATAAACACGCCGCTGCACATGGTAGCTATTTCTGCTCCGTGCTTGTACCGTTCCAGGATCCACTCGACAATTTCGATGTTACCGTTTTTCGCCGTTTCAAAGCTGCCATCCAGTGATGGAATGACAATCAGGTCGGTCTTACTAATCTCCGAAAAGCACACATCCGTTTTCAAGGAAAACATACCGTCTGCCAGATCGGCCTTACGGCTCAGGCCAGCTATTTCGACCCGGTATGTTCCTTTGTTGCCACTGGCCTCAAAATACTCAGTAGCCCTTGCGAATATTTCGTAAGCACCTGCGATACACGCGACAGTACTCAGGTTAGTCTGGTTATCGGGAGCAATGATGGTAATATGCTTCATGCAGTTTTCCTGCAAAGTTAAGAAAAGCCTCACGTCCAAATCAACCCATCAGAATGTCTATTTCCACCCATATTGAGGTGGGAAATTGTACGTAGTTTTGTCATCGAACTCAAAACATCAACATTAAAAGGATCGACTCATGAAAATTAGGAATTTACTGCTTATGCTATATCTAACCATCGCAAGCCAACTTTCTATGGCACAGACCAACGTATCGGCCCTCGTAAAAGAATGGGAGCGGTCGAAGGCGTATACGATGCAATACCTGGCGGCCATGACGGAGAGTGGGTACGGCTTCAAGCCAACACCTGAAATGCGTTCTTTTTCCGAGCAGATGTTACACCTGGCAGATGCCAATTATGGCCTGGCTTCATCGGCGATGGGTATTCAAAGCCCATTTGCGGTAGGCATTCTGGAGAAAACCAGCGACAAGTCAAAAGCGAATGTAACCCAAGTCGTACTGGCCAGTTATGACTTTGTAATTGACAATTTAAAGGCAATGGCGGACAGCAGTTTGGACGAGTCCGTTAAAATGATTGGAAAATTCGAGATGTCTAAAAGGCTTGCCCTGGCCAAGGCCTTCGAGCATCAGGCGCACCACCGGGGACAGACCACGGTCTATCTTCGCCTGGCAGGCGTTCAGCCACCTCAAGAACTACTGTTTTAAACATCATCGGACCCACTCACCGCTACCGGTCCGGCCGTTTTAGAGCTATTCTCTGATCCGGAAAAGTATGCCGGCAAATCGCTACCGGTCATTGGCGATATCATTTCACCGCGGGAAATGGTAGATACCTTCATGCGCCTTACCGGCCGGAAAGCCGCATACATTTCCGCATTTTCAGCGGAGGAATTGCTGACGCATTTCCCTGATTTTGCTTCCAACGAGGATCTTGTACGTGAGATTTCAGGGATGGTTGCATATGCTTTCGAGTATGGATATTATCGCGAAGACCGTGACCTGCAATGGAGCAGGCAAATAGACCCTGGCGCACTTACCTGGGAGCAATTTTTACGGGTTACTGGCTGGAAGGGGGGCAACAGTACGCTATTAAAGGGTTAAAAAACAGATCGCTGTTTTCAAATCTTTGCCAACATCTCATAGAATTTCGTCACCGCTTTCTTTTCGTATGCTTCTCTGAGGGAAATAATCATAATGGTTCGTCGCATGTGCTTTCCATCGATAGGAATTCCCACCACGCCAGGGTCGTTTACACTGGTCTCGCTGAGTATGGTGTGCCAATGACCTGTTTTAACAATTTCGAATAGCGTAGGAATGTCGTTTATTTCCATGCAAACATTTGGGGTCAGGTTTTTCTGGCCGAATGACTCCTCAAAAAACTGAATGCTGTTGCTGCCACTGAAAGGCAGGGCCAATGGCAGCCCGGCCACTTCGTCGAGTGATATGCTGTTCTTATGAGCGAGCGGAGAATTTTTGGCAGTTACCAGTACCATATTCGCTTTCAAAAGCGTCTGATATTTGAGATGCGGCTCCCGGAGTTCTTCATGAAACGTCAAAATGAAGTCGAAATGGTGCAAATTGAGTCTCTCAAGAAGATCTTTTGTGGTACCAAATACCACCTGAATCTTGATGTTGGGGTACTGGCTTGCAAATTCTATCAGTATTTTGGCAAATAGAATCCGCATGGAGTAAATTACCCCAACAGCGATTTTCCCTGTATTTAAATTTTTCAAATCGCTCAAAAGCAACAGGCCCTCATTGGCTCTGCTTATACTCTGCAAGGCATATTCGCTGAATAACTCACCCGCTTCGGTGAGTTTTATTCTTTTCCCGATGCGGTTGAACAAAGGGACATTCAGCTCTTCTTCCAGTTGCTTGATTTGCTGTGATAGGGTACTCTGACTGATGTTCAGCGCCGCTGCAGCTTCTGTAAAATTCAATAGCTCTTTGGCTTTCAGAAAATATCTGAGCTGGCGTAATTCCATTTTTTCCTAATCGGTTTTTTCGATTGATCCCATCGAAAAATAACGTTTTGCGAATATAGAAAATATTCCAATATTTGCCAACCAACTCAAAATGAACACCTTACTTACCAACCAAAATAATTATGAAATTAAATCTAATGCTCTCATTTGCCTTCCTGACAACTTGCTACGCTGTGTTCGGTCAGGAAAAACAGAAAGTCGCTACCGGGGAAAAAGGCATAACAAAAGTGTCAGTCATGTACCCTTATGCCGAAGGTAAGACCTTTGACATCGAGTATTATGAAAGCAAGCACATGCCTATGGTAGCAAAGTTTCTAGGATCAAACCTGATTAAATACACCATAGAAAAAGGGATCGCTAGCGGCATTCCCAACCAACCTCTGCCCTTCATGGCGATCGGCACATTCTATGTAAATAGTCTGAGCGACTATCAGGCGGCCATCGCGCCAAACAGAGATGCCATTCGAGCCGACTTTTCAAATTACACCAATATAAGTCCCATTATTTTGGTGAGTGAGGTTGTCAAGTAAATTTGCTTCGTGTAGCCGCTCCTACACGATAACTACGCAGGTTCCCGAGTGCGGGCTAAATAGTCTTCCCCGGTGGTTCTATTCTCTCAAATCTTTCGCTCATGCCGCAGGCTAAAATACTAACGTGAAGCACTTTCCCGAAAAAATCAAAAAGCAGCGTAGTTTGCAGGGATATAGGATTTCATCGCCCGTATACACACGAGCCGTTTTCAAAGCCCATTTTTTCTAACAAATAAAGCTAAAAAAACCTTGAAGTAGGTAAAACGGTGTGCCACAGACACACCGTCCGGAATGACGCAGTTCACATGATCCAAAAATGGGAATTTAATCGCCAGTATTCCCGTCTTTATACCGGAAGTTGTCTATCGCGACGATGAAGATGTCAAGAACCAAGTCCCGGGCATTCTGCCGACATTTCCGCCGGTTCCACCGTAGCCAAATTTTACCGGGTTTGCCGGCATGGAACGCAGACGTGCGGCACAACCTTCGGGTTAAACGACATCCTGGCTTCGGCAATGTCCCTGTACCATTGATAATTATACGGCGCTTCCCGCAGCATTTGTGAAGTTTTTACATTTTGTACCAATAAATAGTAATTGGAAAACAGCGGATAATCGAGGTAATCACCATTGTAATTAAACCGGCCGGAGAAATCGTAGGTGACATCGTAGGTATATGTGCCGCCCACCGGGATATCGATAGTGACCTGCGGCAGATCCTCATCCTTTTCAAGCTCAAAAAAACCTGACCGGCTATCATATTCGCCGATAGGCCTTCCTCCCGATTCAGACACCAGATCCTTTCTCAATATATATTTGTTGGAACCGGCGGGTGGCGGGGCAATGCGTTTAATCGTCACCTTGCCTTGAAGACCTATATAGAAGAACTGACTAATGTAACTTATCACCCAATCTCCATATTGTGACTCTATAAGTTTCACATCCGGTTGTCCTGGCGTTACTGTTCCATAATACACGGTATCTCGCCTTCCTGAATAGTTATTGACCCGAAAGAAATCTGCTTTTACAAATTCAAATTCACAATTTACGGCGCGCGGAGTGCCATCTATCCGATTGCAATTGGAAACGGGATCCGGAATGTTATGATCCTGGCAGGAAAATGCCATTGCAGTTAGAAAAATAGCCAAAAGCGCCGCCAGTTTTAACAGGGAATAGTGTTTCATTTGAGTGGTGTTTATAATGTGTACGAAATGTAATCGAAAGTTACAAAGAAGTCTTCGATAATTCGACCACCATCCATCTGAACCATCTACTGACGTTCTTTCGCCTCGAGAGTAACAGGGGTGAAGAAATTCACCAGGTTACCATCAGGATCGCGAAAAAGCAGCGACCGGTTGCCCCATGGCATTGTGGTCGGTGCCTGCACAAGCGCTGGTCCAAGGTAGTCTGCAAGTCGTTCGAAATGCGAATCCACATCGTCGACGCGAAATTCAAGAATCAGCGAACGGTTAGTGGCAGGTGACGCGATGCTGTCGCCACCAAACAACTGCAGCGTTCGCGTGCTTCCAATCGCAAGTACGGCTACCGGTGTGCGGAGCTCTGCAAAATCCTCCGTGTAGCGGACAGCGGAGTAGCCGGTAACCTGCTCGTAAAAATCGACAAGGTGGCCGATGTTGGCGGTGATGATACGGGTCGAAACAAATGTCATAAAAGGGATCGTTCAGTTTTTTAATTCCCAAAGAAATACCCGCCGGTTGACAGCCGTATGTCAGTAGCCACAAAAAACACGCAATATGATTTCCAGCGGGGCTATCGGCTCGCGCCGAAGCAGCTCCCAACTATCATAAAAAATGAACGCCGGGCTGAGCGTCCGGCGTTCATTTCACCTACTTTATTAGTACCCCGGATTCTGAATCAGCTTGCTGTTCTTATTCATTTCATCGAGTTTAATAGGCAGGAAGTAGTTTCTGTCCACCCATTTACGCTCTTGCACTTCAATGATCTTGTAAGTAGGTTTTGCAGCGGTTGTTTTGTCGGGATTTAACTTGTAGGTTGGTTCAACACCCCGTGCGTTGGAATAAACCTGAGGAGCGATCATCCAGCGGCGAACATCAAAAAAGCGCTGCTCTTCGTAAGCCATTTCAATACGGCGCTCATTCTGGTAACGTTTCATCAGCGCTACACCGGTTTCGGTAATATCGGGCATAGCAGCACGTTTGCGGATCATGTTCAGGTACTTTTTTGCCTCGGCTTCTTCGCCCAGGTTGAGGCATGCCTCCGCATAGTTCAGCAAAATCTCTGTATACCGGATAAATCGCCACGGCACCTCAGATCTGAAAAACTGGGCATCCACTGTCGGATCCATAAACTTTTTCAGATAATACCCTGAATAAGTCCCGTTCCAGTCTTCGATAGGTCCTTTACGGGTATCAAGCCCGGCCACAACTTCCACTTTCGAAGTCGTCGGGTTCCATTTTTCCCAATAGCCTGTCTGAATGATCCCTTTGGGGTCTTTGTCAATCACATCGGCCGGGCGCTGTCTCCATGATGCGCCTTCGTATAAAATATCGGAATAGAAACGTGAATCACGCCCAACATACGGATCTGCGGCATGCGCCGGGTTCGACCACGAAAATCTGGTACCGTCCTTCATTTCATAATCATCCGCCAGCTGGCCAAGCGGCGTATTGCCTCCCCAGTTATGGTAGCCATTAGGCCCGTTAGAACGCCCCGGCCATGCGCCGTCATTATCCAGTTTCGCCAGGAAGAAACGTACGTGTATATCCTCCGGCGATTGTTTCGAGACAAACATGTCCGCCCTGTTTTTGGAGGCTTCGGCCAGTGTAGCCGGATTGGGCGCGTTCAAACTGTAAATGTTCAGATCCATAACGGCCTTTGCTGCGGCTTTGGCTGCTCTCCACCTTGCAGCCCGGTCACCGCCTTTGTAACCGATCAGCTCCGGATTGGCGTATCCGGACGCCCAGGTCGGATTAGCATACAAATCACTGGCCGCATACAAAAGCGTACGTGCTTTAAGTGCCAGGGCAGCGCCCTTGGTAGCGCGGCCCGCGTTGGCAGCAGACTGTGTCAGAGGAAGCAACGCAGCGGCCTTATCACATTCATCCGCAATGAATTTGATACACTCTTCATAAGTGTTACGGGGCATGGAATATTCTTCGCCGAGGCCGTACGCCTGGGTTACCAGCGGCACACCACCATAAACGGATACCAGATTATGGTACAGATAAGCCCGTACAAAATGCTCCTCACCCATGTACATGTTCTTGGTAGCCGCATCCAGCATGGTAGCGCTTTCAATTTTGCTGAAAAACAGGTTGGTTGCACGGATATTTTTGTAAACATTGTCCCATACAAAATAGCTGGCCCGGTCATAAGCCCAGTCGTTGATATCACTGGCATTAATAAGACCTTTGGTCACATTTACAACAGGTCCCCAAACAGCCATGGACTCATCGCTGTAAGTAGAGAACATCACGTTGTTGAAGCCGTGGCCCAGCCCCCGGTAGGTGTTGTTGATAAACGTTTGGATCAGCGCCGGATCACTCCATACTGCGGTTTCCGAAAACTGGTCCTGCGGCTGCTTGTCAAGAAAATCCTGATTGCAGGAAGTCAAATTGCCAAAGCTGAGCGCCACTGCTAAAAAAGCTACAATCTTTTTCATATATATTGTATTAAAAAGTCAACGATAAACCGCCATTTACAACCCTGGAAAGCGGGTAATTAATACCGCCCGTGTTGTTATCCTCAGGATCGAACCCTTTCAGACCAGGGCAATAGGTAGCCAGGTTATTTCCATTCACATACAAGCGAACGTTCTGCACGCCAAGACGGTTGGACAGCCCCGTTGGGAGGGTGTACCCAAACTCCAGGTTTTTCAGCCTGATGTAGTTGGTATTAAAAAGCAGGTGCGTATTTCGCTGTGATCTCCAATACTCGTCACTTCTGTTACTCGCACGCGGTTTGGAACCGTTGATGTTGTCGGGAGTCCAGCGATCATCGAAATCTTCTTTCCAGTAGTTTCCGAAATCGCCACTTTCGAGAGAGAGGTAACGAAGCGCACCGGTAGCTGCCTGAAACAGGATAGAAAGGTCAAAGCCTTTGTAGCTCAGGTTAGCACCGATACCACCCTGAAAGCGAGGCACATCCGTTTTATAGTTGCGGACGCGGTCACTCGCATCGATTTTGCCATCATTGTTCACATCCTGGAAAACTACGTCACCCGGACGCGCACCTCCCCAGTGCGGATAAGCATCCACGGCAGCCTGGTCTTTGAAGATGCCGATTGCCTGATAATACAGGTCGCGGTCAGGATCGAAAGGCGTATTGGGATCGCTGGGCTTGGTCGGAAGCGGATGGCCGGTAACCTGTTGATAGTCGGGACGCCCCGGTGTTTCATCAATGAAGTTTACCTTATTGATCGCATACCCTCCGTTCACAAAGACCGTGTATTTCAGGCCCTTCACATCGCCACGATACGACACATTGAAGTCAAATCCTTTGTTTGACGTCTTTCCAATGTTTTCGCTTGGAAGGGTTAGGCCCGTTGAAGTAGGAACGGATGCGTTCCTTTTCCAGAGCAATCCCGAACGACGATAGTCAAATACGTCGAAGGTAATATTGATGCGATCATTCAATAAGCTTGCATCGAAACCGATATCGCCCTGGCTGGCTACTTCCCATGTCACGTTGGGATTGGGGATACGGGTTTCTCCCAATGTTTTATTTTCAATATTGGTCCCGAACACCATGTTTTGGTTCTGGAAACCGTAGGTTCCAAGGTATTGCCATTCTTCAATGCGGTCGTTACCGGTTTGCCCCCACGAAGCGCGAAGTTTGAACTGATTAATAAAGCTTACATTGTCTTTCCAG
The DNA here is from genome assembly GCF_050587785.1 of Dyadobacter sp. BHUBP1. Taxonomy (NCBI): domain Bacteria; kingdom Pseudomonadati; phylum Bacteroidota; class Cytophagia; order Cytophagales; family Spirosomataceae; genus Dyadobacter; species Dyadobacter sp. BHUBP1. Next base: position 36,544 of record NZ_JBOBIH010000004.1, on the reverse strand, counting down.
AAGCCTTCTTCCGAAACGCGCCATCCCGCAGACACACCCGGGAAAAACCCGAAACGTTTTGCTTTGGGGAAAATGTAGGATCCATCTACCCTCCATACAAACTCCATCAGGTATTTCTCCCTGAAACTGTAATTGACACGTCCGAAGTAGTTCAGCCTTGCACTTTGGTAGGCTGTTCCGGCATTGTCCTTCTCCGCATCCCCACCTGCGTTGAGCTGATCGAGGGAAGTCGATACGAAATAACGACGGAACGCATTGAACTTGTCGCCATTACCGGTTCTCTTTTCAGTACCCACCAGGAACTTTACCATGTGGTTGGCACCAATGGCTTTCTCGTAATTAAGATAACCATTGAGCAAAATATCCTGCTTGTCTTCCGTATACTCGGTAAGGTTAGGATCGCCTACCCCTTTCTTTCCACGTACCAGTATAGGCTGCCCATTCGCATCAAGACTGGTCCCATCCCAGGAATTGAGATACCATGGAGTTTGAAAACGCTTTCTGAAATTGAACCCTTTATCAACCCCGGCATTACCCGTGAATGAAAGTCCTTCAATCCAGGGAATTTTGACATTCAATTGCAGTGTACTGTTCAAGACATACCACTTATCGCGGTCGTATCCGGTTTGGTTGGTACTCACCACGACAGGGTTATTTCCATACTCGATATCCGGCCCCGTAGCGCCGTTTGGCCAGTAAGCGGGCATATTCGGCTTGCCCCTCATCACCATCCATAATATATCTCCCGCTGATCGCGTAGGATAGTTTTTATCTTCCATACGGCCTGATACGTCGAAGCGCAGACTGATATTCTTGGTGATAGTCGCATCGAGGTTTGTTCTGAAATCATGCTGCGTGTACTTGGTCGCACTGTTCTTGTAATATCCATCCTGGGTTTTGGTACCCAGCGAGACAAAATAGCGCACGGCCTCGCCGCCACCTGACACAGTAGCGTTGTAAAAGTGCTGGCCCGACCAATTTTTGTAGATTTCGTCGAACCAGTCCGTATTCGGATATTTCCATGGATCCGAACCATCGGCAAATTTGGCAATGTCCTCGGAAGTATACCGGGGCGGACGGTTTCTATACAGATCCACCTCGTTCAATGCCTGTGCATACTCCGATGAATTCGTCATTTTAGGCAGGATGGTAGGCTGACTGAAACCCTGATTGGCATTGAAGGTAATGGTAGGTTTTCCGGTTTTACCACGTTTGGTGGTGATCAGAATAACCCCGTTTGCGGCCTGAGCGCCATAAATCGCAGCAGAAGCGTCCTTCAAAACCGAAATCGTTTCGATACTGTTGGGGTCAATGCGATCCAGCGAACGACCTGGGATACCATCCACCACCACAAGGGCATCGTTGTTGCCCAACGTGTTCATCCCACGGATACGGATGGTAGATCCGTCTTGTCCTGGTTCGCCGCTTCGTGAAACCAGCGTTACCCCTGGCAGACGTCCGGCAAGACTGTTACTCACATTGACGGCCGGAGATTTTACAACCTCAGATCCCTTCACGGTTGTTACGGAACCGGTTAATGTCTCCTTCTTCTGCTCTCCATACCCTACTACAACCACCTCACTAAGGGCCTGTGAATCGCCCACCAGCGTCACGTCGATGGAATTCCTTGTGCCAACTATAACTTCCTGCTTAACAAAACCAACGTAACTATATACGAGGATCGCCTCTGCATTGGGAACTGCGATTGCGTATTCTCCGGAAGCATCCGTGGTAGTACCTGTGTTTGTCCCTTTTACAAGGATACTTACACCGGGCAGCGGGGTTCCGTTTTCCTCGGTAACTTTTCCCTTCACAGTAAGATCTGCTTGCAAAAGGGCTGTTTTCATTTCGGGCAGCCCAGCGGCTTGAAGCGGCAAGGGTTGGCTCACGAGCAGAGCCATAGCCAGGCACACACCTGCGGGTGGGCATAGCTGTTTTAGGTAAAGCGTTTTGATCATAGATTTCAATTAATACATGGTTTAGAATACCGTCATTTCAGGGCATAAGGATTCCTCCCGACCGAAAAATCGGCCGTTGCCTTCAATGGAGTTTAGATGCTGTTAGTTTTTTTTAGTCATAGGCAAAAGGTTAGAAACAGGAATAGATGAATACGTTGAAACACAGATCTTGCTGATAGGGAAATGTGATAGTATTAATGAACAGTAGCCAGAAGTGGCTCAAAAGTGGGTTTAATAATGGAAATGCACCGATTCGCATCTCTGTTTGGCGAGAATGAAACATTAGTGTGGATAATAATTAATCGATAACCGGTGTGAGTAAGTAACATTATCGGAAGTGAAAGATGTTTGACAAAAACACAACACTATCATCCGCGACAGATCAGGACTACTCCCTCCATTAAAGGGAGACAAATCGTCTCGAATGCCTCTTTACGGGTCATATTTCGTTCCCTGTAAGCCATTTACAGCGCCCGCAAAAAAGCTATATATATTTTTTACACAGATATAATTAATCAGATAAGCATTAAATTACTTTTCTCTATCATTTCAAGATAAGGAGTGACGATAGCACGCAGAACAATCGATTTTACAGCACAATTTTAAAGTGAAACAGCACCAAAAATACTTCTATATTTGATTGATTTAGACTGTATTTTGATATTATACAAGATTTAAGACAATTCCATAGAAAAATATTACCAAATAATGCAATCACAATGATTTGTTATTTTTGCATAATTCAATAGCCGGATACTGCCATCAGTTCTAGAATTACAACATCGAGCCGAGATAGGAGCACTGGGTTCACCAGCTAGCTGTAAAAGCTCCTGATATAGAAATATACTCAGGCCAATAGACTTTTTGGAAAGCAATTCCGATAGGTTAATTTATCCTTGAAAATTCGTGGGTCTATTTTCATCATTACACCTATTTTGACCCGAAACGAGTGGAGAGTTTTAGTTGTCCGGCGCTTAGCTTGATGTGCGCCTATTAGTCGATGAGCATATCATTCGTCTTCACAAATGTTATCATTCATCTAAATAATTTAGCTATTGGTCGAAATGAATTCAATAACCTTTCACAAAATTTTCAGGACCAATATGAAATTACTATAATTGAATGCGGTTAATCGTATAGATTAAGCGTTGTAGTAAGATGTTGCTTAATCCCCTCCCGGTCTTCGGGGGGATGATTTTCTTCTCATCCCGATCAGGAAGCGGTTGTCCCGGCAAAATAAATTGGCCGGAGTAAATCCCCGGCCAAGATTAATTGTTGTATCTAAAATGAGGCCCCGGATGATAAACCAGAGCCCCAGGTTGCCTTATGCGCAAATCGGGCTATCACAACCCTCCCACGTTACATTTACTGTTTGAGCAGCTTGATGACTTTGCTTACGCCACCCATACGTAATTTGATTAAATGCATGCCAGGCCGCAGAGTCTGACCGACCAGGGTTCCGTCTTTCCCCTCCCCGCTTTCTACTTTCATGCCTGCCGCATTATAAATTTCATAACTGAATTCAGAAGATGCCCTGATCTGGAAGAATTGGGAAGATGGATTAGGATAAGCCATTGCACTTGGCTCAAATTCCACCGATTCCGGTCCTGCCAATCGGGAAATGCCTGCCGTGCTTACCTGTTCGAGCCGGAATTGCTGGTTGATGCCATTGTTGCACGCCCATTGCTGAATGAGTGCTCCATTAGCTGTGGAAGCAGCTGCCACGTCGAGACATTTACCGCTATGCCGGGCCTTGATCTGGTAATAACCGTCTCCCGAATCCATCAACTGAAACTGTTGGTTGGTACCTGCGCCGGCCGTCCACTGCTGCACTTTCGCTCCGTCATCCGTAGAAAACCCACTGATGTCCAAATTTTTGCCACTGTGAACGGCCTTTAAAGTATAATATCCGCTTCCATTGGCTGTCACTACCCAATGTTGGTTAGCGCTGCCACTGCCAGGCCACTGGTCCACCTGCGCGCCATCAGCGGTAGACGCGCCGACGACGTCCATCAGTTGATTGCTATGCCTCGCGATAATGCGGTAAGTTGCGCCGGAAATAACCGAAGCTGCATTTTGTATATCTCCGTAAATAATTCCCCGACCGGCTCCTCCCAGGTACAACCTGCCGTACACACGCGGATCGCCGGTAATGGTGGTAACCGTGCCATACTGGTGCTGGGCATCGTTTATACGTGTCCAGGTGGCCCCGCCGTCGTCCGACCGGTAGAAGCCGGAAGTGCCGTTCACGGTGCCGACGATAAAGACTGCCGGATAAGTTTTCCCCGGAGCTGCTTTTCCGAATGAAACCGCCGTAGCATTTTGTACGCTGCCCACCTGCGTAAAACTGGTGCCGGAGTTCGTGGAACGATACACCCCATTCGGATTGGCGAGCCAGATGTCGCCTTCCGAGCCAAAAACGGTGCGGATTCTGGTTAACCATGCCTGATAATCGGGAACCGTCGGCAGGCCGGTCGCTTGTATCGAAAAGGAAGTTCCCCCGTTGGTACTTACCCAAATCCTGCCATTCACAGGGTCGTATGCATAGAATTTCTGAGAATTCACCCGGTCGGAGATGGGCTTTAAGTTGGCTGGCACACCACCGCAGGCCGTCCAGGATGTTCCGCGATTGGTAGAGACATACATTGCGGAAGCCCCCTCGGGAGCCCACACAATCCTGTTGCCATCGGCGGAAACTGCGATATTGCCACCACCGGTTGTGCCGGAAGGTACGCTGGCAAACGACGTCCAGGTACTGCCGCCGTCAGTGGAATAGGAGCCATAGTTACCACCGGAATTGTTGTAGGTACGGGCCATAAAACCGGGAACGCTCTGCGCAAAATCGATACTGAGGCTGGTGCCATACTGGGGCGATAAGCGACCGCCGGATGGCGAAACATCCAGGTTATCATGTTTGAAACCGTCAATATCACCCAGGGCGCTCAAAAGCGGGGCACCGGCAGGCGGGCTGATCAGTTCCAGGGCGGCGGTTTCTTCTAAGCCTTTATTTTGAAATATCCAGTTGGTCGGGCTCGCACCGAGATTATTCGAATTGTAGACCCCATAACCCGTTACAAACCATGCATTATTAGCATTGAACGGATCGATTTCTACGTCACCCAACCAGTGAGGATTCATGGAAGCCGCATACGGAGCCAAAGCATGATCCCACGTAGCATTGGTCAACAGGGCGGTCCAGTTGCTGCCGCCATCTGTCGTGCGAAGAACTTCATCGCGCGGCCACCAGCGGCCCAATGTACTTACGATCACATGATTGGCATTCTGAGCGTCGACGGAAATGCCCCCGTACCCCCCTTGTCCGGCAGGTGGGGATATATTGGTCCATGCATTACTGGCCGGATTCAGCTTCCACACCGCTCCGGCGCCGACATTATTCGGACCGCTGGCGTCAGAATAGGACAGATAAATAATACCGTTCGAAGCCCGGGCCGCCTGATGCGGCATCAGATTGGTTGGCTGGCCGGAGACGGCCGTCCAGGTAGCTCCGCCGTCCGTACTCTTGTATAGGTTGGTACCTGTCTGCATGACGCCCACGTAGATCGTTTTCGTCGCTGTACCGGATGAACTACTGCTTTTATCAAACAGTACGAAGGAAATACCTCCCGAACCAACCGGACTGGAACTGACCGGAAAGCTGGTGACTTTGCTCCACGTAGATCCGTAGTTGGTGCTTTTCCAGAGTCCGTCTGTGCTGGAACCCAGGAAGAGGACGCTTCCCAGGTTCGGGTCTACCTGTAGACGTTCACCGGCTGAGCGCCCGTTTTCGTTCCCTCCGAGTTTAATCGACAGGCTGTTACGTGTCCACGTCGCTCCCTTGTCGGTCGACGAATAGACTGCTCCTGTTGCGCCCCATGACTGCGTGTAAAGGCCTGTTGCCATATACACCCTATTGGGGTTTGAGGGATCGGTCGCCATACTGACCACGCCATAATCATCGCTGGAAGCAAAGCTATCTGAGAGCGGGATCCATATTTTATTAGCGGCATCCCAGCGATAAGCTCCTCCTATGTCCGTGCGCGCATAGATCAGGTTTTGCTGGGTAGTGCTATAGATAACACCCGTCACAAATCCCCCGCCCAGTATCTGAACGTTTTTCCATTTGTACGTCTGAGCAAGCAGCGTGGTTGCTGAAAGGAATGTCAGCCAGCAACAGACCACTAATGTCAATTTCATGACGGGTGGCACTATTCCCTTGCTACTACTATTTTGATTCACACCTCTGCCTCCTTTGCGAAACCTCGCAAATTGCTCCGACGGGGCTTGATTTTGGATCAGCTGATGGCTGTGTGTTGGTTTCGTTGAGTAAGTTTTGTCCATATGCATGTGTTTAAGTGATTGCTAAATAGTTCAGATGAACCGCGGCTTTGACCTCATATCCATGTCCACTCCTAAGTCGGGAAACGGCGCGCTCGCATCCGGTCAGAGTGGTACAATAACGAGGATTCATTGCATCAAAGGTAGATCACTAACAGTCTATGCATGGGTACGAAATAGTCCAAATAAGGGGGCTAAAAAGTCCATAATGGTATTAATTAGCCAAAAAATGAAAAAAATTTAATTTTTACCGGCTAGGGCAGCTCTGAAAAGCGGGACACATTTTCAGACATTCTAATGCAAAGTGAAAGCTCGGAAACCGATGAGACTCGTAGAGGTTACGATGGTGAGCGGCCGGTCGGCCCCGGCAATCAGTTAAAAGTCTGACGAAATTCCAGCGGCGATAAATTCGTCTTCTTTTTAAAAAGCGTGCTAAAAGATTGTGCGTGCTCAAAGCCCAGGGCATAGGCGATCTCGCTGACCGAAAGACTGGTGGTAGAAAGTTTCTCTTTGGCTTTTGCGATCAGTTTCTCATGAATATGCTGCTGCGTATTCTGCCCTGTATGAATTCGAAGCAGGTCGCTCAGGTAGTTCGGCGACAGGTTCATCCGTCCCGCAATATATTGTACCGTGAGCAAGCCGTGAACGTCGCTGTTATAATAGTCATCGATCAGCTGCTCGAACCTGGTCAGCAGATCCGAATTGTTATTCTTGCGGGTCAGAAACTGCCTTTCATAAAAACGGTTGGAGTATTTGAGCAGACTCTCAATCTGCGTCAGAATGATATCCTGGGTATATTTATCGATATGCCGGCACTCCTTATCAATTTTATGGAGGATCGTGATCAGGTCATCTTCCTCGTCGGCCGACAGGTGCAGCGCTTCGTTTACTGCGTAATCGAAAAAACCATATTGGTGAATATTATTTGCCAGCGGATGCTGTAAGAGGAAGTCCGGGTGAAAGATCAAAAGATAACCGGACCCACATTCCATATTTTGCAGGTCCAGTTGTTGCACCTGGTTAGGCGCGGTAAAACTTAATACTCCTTTGTCGTAATCATAGTGTTGTTGTCCGTACCGGATCTTGCCTCTGGCATCGCGTTTGAGCGCCACGCAATAAAAGCGGTTAACAAAACCTTTCCAGATATCGTCTTCCAGAAAAACACTTTCCGCCAAGTTAATTATGCTTACCAGCGGATGGCGAGGTTCGGGCAATGATAGCAACCGGTGAAATTCCGATATAGAGTTAATGGCGTTCATAATTAAAATTAATCAATTAAGCCCATACTGAACTCGTCGTAAGGTGCACCCGTGTCCGTACCCAATGGAATAATGCTTTCCAGTTGTGAAAGATCCGCCTCCGTCAGCGCAATGGTAGTCGCCGCCAGGTTTTGCTCCAGGTACTTTCTGCGTTTCGTACCCGGTATCGGTAAAATCCCCTTACTTATGAGCCAGGCCAAAGCCAACTGCGAAGAAGTGACGTTCTTTGTTGCTGCCATGGCTTCAATTGCCTTAACCAGTTCAATATTCTTATAAAACATTTCGCCCTGAAAACGCGGGATCGCTCTGCGGAAATCGTTATCCGGCAAATCATCGATGCTTTTGATCTGTCCCGATAAAAATCCACGACCCAACGGTGAGTAAGCAACAAACCCGATACCCAGTTCATTTAATGTCGCCAACACCCCGCGCTCTTCCACCGTCCGTTCAAATAAGGAATACTCGCTTTGTACTGCGGTAATCGGGTGAACGGCATGCGCCCGCCTAACCGTTTCAGACGATACTTCTGACAGACCGAGATAACCTACCTTGCCTTCCTTGACCAGCCCCGCCATGGCGTCAACCGTTTCCTCGATCGGCGTATTTTTATCCAGGCGGTGCAGGTAATACAGGTCGATGTAATCGGTATTGAGGTTTCTTAGCGAACGCTCTAACGATTTCTTTACATAGTCTTTTTTACCATTGATGGCCCAGGTCACTTTATCGTTATCATCGATTTCCCATCCAAACTTGGTGGCCAAAATAACCTGATCACGTTTACCGCTGATGGCCTTTGCAATGAGCTGCTCGTTTTTGAGTGGCCCGTACAGGTCGGCGGTATCCAGAAAATTACCGCCTAATTCGAGCGAACGGTGAATTGTCGCGATGGCTTCCTGCTCATCCGCGGGGCCGTACATATGTCCTTCTTCAAAGCCTGTCATACCCATGCAGCCCAGGCCGATCACTGGTACAACCAATCCTTGGCTGCCCAATGCAATACGTCTAATTTCCATGGCTCAAAGGTCGGTAAGCAAAATCGCGCACACGTATGCAAACCCCTGAGGCTTGTAAGCAAATCAACGAATGCTATTAAGGTCTATCGACATCGGGACTTTCAGGGTAGGATCCGGGCGTCAGAGTAGCTCTTCTTCAATCGCCTGGTATACTGTTCTGACCAACGGCCGAAAGCCCAGGCTTCGCGCAAGTGAACCGTCTGCATGGAGATACCAGGGATTTGTCAGAGGCCTCGATGACGACGCCATAGGTTGCCCGACAATTTTTAAAAGCTCATAGAGTGAGGTTGGCGCTTCATCGGATATGTTGACGATGCGGCCATCCAGTATCCCGTCCAGGGCCATCTTCATTGCAGTGTAGATGTCGCGGTGATGGATCGTGCTCATCCTCATGGCCGGGTGAAAATTCGCCGCCGATACATGCCTGGGAAGTTCTTCGAGGTGCCCGTCGCCGTCGCCATATACAAATGGAAAGCGCAAAACGGCCCATTTCAAGCCGCTCTCACCAAGCGCATTTTCAGCCGCGACTTTGCTGGCGGGATAGGCGTGTTGGGGGTTGAGCGCATCTTCTTCCCGGCCGGGATGCGGATTGTCGATATTGTACACGTGGCTGGTACTTGCCATGATGAAGCGGGCACCGGGTGCGTTTTTCTTTACCGCATTGATCAGGTTGCGGGTACCATCAAGGTTGCTCTTCCAGATCAGATCGGTGTCAGCTGAGCGGAACACGGCCGCAAGGTGAATGATTGCTGTGGTACCTTTCACCGCTCGTTCCAGGCTTGCTGCATCAAAAAGATCGCCTTCGACAGCAATTGCGCCGGCAGCAACGTTCTTCCCTCTTACCAATGCGGTGCACTCATAGCCCGATTCCACCAGTCTGCGCAGAAGGCGCGAACCAACAAGGCCTGTTGCACCGGTTACCAGAATTTTACCAGATTGTCTGTCCATAATTTTAGATTTTTATGAACACAAATGTCTGGCTAATCAGTTGACTGGGCTCGCACAAAAACCGCTTTTATCAGGACAAATCCTGATAAAAGGCTGCCACCGTCTTGCCAGTAGCTTTCTTAAATAAGCGGGAGAAATAGCCGGGGTCGTTAAAACCGAGCTCGTAAGCCAACTCCTTCACCGAAATATTCTGACCGTAGTGTATGCGGCGCGTTGCCTCCAGCATCAGGCGTTGGGTCATAAACTCCTTTGGCGAGAGGCCCGAGTGTTTTTTTACAATACGATATAAAGAATCGTCTCCGAGAGCCAACTTCTCTGCAATGGTGGTTATGGCAGGCTGACTGGCAAAATTGGATTCAACAAACACCTTGAACTCGATGAACTTATCAATCTCTCCACCGGCTGGCCTCTTCTGCGATCTGAAATAGGCTGAATTGATTTCCGTGAGCAGGCTGTTCAGGTATGCCAGAACAAGGTCGGGGTCGCCGTCAGTAGTACGCAGCAGATCTGTCAGTATTTGAAATATGGCTCGCAGCCGGTTTGCAGCACCGGGCAAAAAACTGATCTTTTGCTGGCTGAGAGGATTCAAAAGGAATGGAAATTTCCCAGGCAAGCGGTAAAGACATTCATCATCGAAGCCCAACTTGTAATAATCCAACCCATGTGCGTTTTCAGGGAAATCCTGAAACTGATTAGGAAGGGAAAACAACATTTCATTCTTTCCCACCGTGATTTTTTCTCCGTCGACCCTATATCGGCAAGAACCTTCCAACACGAGCAGGAAAAAATAGTAGGAAAGTCGCTGGCTACTTCCGTAATTTTCAGAGGCTTCTTCCGACAAGTGCCCAAACGCCGGTGACACCACCCGGATCGGTAGTATGTTGTTCTGACTGAAATTCGTCGGTAGCCGATATTTGTTTACCTTTTCCACAATCACTGGTTAATTGCCGTTTATAAAAATACAGCTTCGTATTCACAATGCCAGCGTTTACACCAGCTCAGTTCTAAGCCTCCCGAATCTACCAGCGCAAAAAAAGTCCTGGGTGAGTGTAATGTTCTTTGAAAATAGCCACTAACTCAGCCAAAGAACAGAACCATGAAGAAGTTAATCCTATTGCTCGCACTTGTCTCGACCAGCAAACGCTCAGAATATCACCGGGAAATGGAACGGAATGCTTCGCGCCCAGGGAATGGAGCTCCGATTGACCTTTCAGAAGAACGCGGTCGTTATTGAGAAACTTACGGGTTGGGTGCTAGCAAAAACAAAATGAGTCAAGATTTTTACCAGTTATCGATTCTGCCCTTTGCCGCGATTATTATCAAAATCTGTCGGGCATATACCAACTCTCAGGAAGATTTTGAGGATTACTACCAGGAAGTCTGTCTGCAAATATGGCGAACCAGAGACAACTTTCACCGCCAATGCAACTGGTCAACCTGGGTGTATCGCGTTTCACTGAACGTCTGCTTGACACTACTCAAAAAAAAGAAAAGACATGGAAAGACCTATTTTACGTCGGAAGTTCTACCCGATGTATTGATCACCGAAAATCGGGCTTTTAACGATGAGCTTCTCAACCAATTATACGCAGCTATAAGACGCTTATCCGAAGTTGACCGGGCCGTGATCCTACTGTATCTGGAAGAAAAATCGTATCAGGAAATTGCGGAAATCCTGGATACCAATGCGAATAATATAGGTGTCAGGGTGACCCGGATTAAAGAACGTTTAAAGAAACTACTCGATGAAAATTCCCATTGAAACCATCTGGAAAGAAGGCTTTCTAAATGAAAAGAGCTTGGCTGCCCCAGCCATTAACGACTTGTACAATCAAAAATCAAAGCACCTGGTTAACAGAGTGGACAGGATGTTCAGGATTAATTTATATGTTCTACTTGTCATTGCCCTGATCATCCCTGTCATCTATTATTTCCTGGATGCCACTTGGCAAGGGGTTGCTGCATCGATCCTGCTCCTGCTGACAGCCTGGTATAACAAACGGCAATTGCGGCATATCGACAATTTGGATCAAGGGGCAACAAGTCTTGACTATCTCATCTCGTTAGAGCAATGGCTCAAAACCGTTCTGCTGAAAGGCGAAAAAATAGCCCGTCTCTCCTACCCGCTTTACATCCTGATTGCTATCGGTACGATCTGGTCTGCCTGGAATAAGCAAGGAGTAACCTTAAAAATACGCCAAAAATTTCCGGCCTTATTCCTGATTGAGGATTACCCGGTATTCATGTTACTTATGATAGGGACAAGCCTTTTCCTGATCGTCTATATATCCGCTAAAATTTACCAATTTGAAGTGCGCCTGATGTATGGACGTGTACTGGATAAACTGGAAGAAACCATTATTGAAATGAAAAAATTAAAACAAGGTTTTTAGAATAGCCACAACTAAATTAAACAGCAATACCACTATGGCAGATTATCTGGCAAAATCAACCAACTCCTTAGCGTTTGACGTAACGCAAGGCGATCAATTCATTGGCAAGCTTTCTTACAAAAGCTGGTTCTCTTTTACAGCGATAATTGAAATGGCCAACCAGGCAACCTATCAAGTTGATCCCAAGGGATTTTGGGGTACGACCATTGAAGTAAAGGACGCCGCCCACCGATTACTGACATTCACCCTGAATTGGCATGGAGACATTGTTATGGAAACATATTTTAACAACGTTGAGAGAGGATACATTTTCAAGCACCGGGGTATTTTCAATGAATCGTTTGTACTGACTGACCAGGAAGGGGTGGAGCTGTTGGTCATGAAGCCTCATCTGAAATGGCAAAACATGACTTATGAGTATCAAATAGTAACCTCCGACCGCTTTAATTCTTTTTCTACAAAAGAACTATTGCTGTTGACTTCGTTACATTGCGCAAATTATTACATGTCAATGCTTGCAACTGGCATAGCAACCTAACGTTCGGTTATTTGCAGAGTAACTTTTACTCTGGAGAAAACTGTATATTCATTCTACCCAGCTTCGACGCCAAGATGCTGCCTCAAATAATCTGCCGTTACCGAAGCACTATCCTTCAATAAGTCGGATACGGTTCCGGTGAACAAAATATGGCCTCCGTACTTTCCGGCCCCGGGACCAATGTCGATGATCCAATCGGCGTGGGCGATAACGTCCAGGTTATGTTCGATCACGATCAGCGTATTGCCCTGATCGACCAGGGCATCGATAAAATCCAGGAGCTTCTGCGTATCGCTCGGGTGGAGTCCGGTGCTCGGTTCATCAAGAACAATTATTCTATTGGAGTGCTTCAATTCCCTAGTCAATTTCAGACGCTGCCTTTCTCCGCCCGAAAAACTATCCAGCCGTTGTCCCAGGGTCAGGTAGCCCAGCCCAAGTTTGGACAGCACTTCAAAAGAGCCGGCGTACAATTTGTCCGGGAAGAAACCTGCAGCTTCTTCAACGGTCATCTCCATCACATCCACGATGTTTTTGTCCCTGTAAAAGTATTTAAGGACTTCCGGCTTAAAACCCGAACCTTCGCAAAGTTCACAAGGCTGTTCTATATCGTCCATAAATGCCAGGTCGATTTTTTCTACGCCGGTCCCCCGGCAGTTTTCACAAGCTCCTTCGCTGTTTCTGCTAAACAGCTTTGGGGACACATGGTTCGCCTTCGAGAATCGCCCTCTTAGATCGTCAGAGAGATCCAGGTAGGTAAGCAGGTTGGATCGTATGCCGGTGGCAAACAGGGACTGGTCAATAATAGTAATCTGTGGATAAAATCTAGGCAGCACCTTGTTGATCAGGGTACTCTTGCCGGAGCCGGCCACTCCCGTTACTGCCGTTAATACATTTTTGGGGATTTTTACGCTGACGTTTTTGAGGTTATGCAGGCTGCCATTTTCAATTTCCAGGTATCCTTTCGCCTTTCTCTGGCTGTACTTGAAATGGGGTTTCTTAGCGAAATACAGGCCCGTTTTTCCGGTTGACTTTTTTAAGCCTTCAAAGGAACCTTCGTAGAGGATGGTTCCTCCATCTTTGCCAGACTGCGGTCCCATGTCGATAACCCAGTCGGCGATCTTGATGAGATCGGGATCATGCTCGACAATCAGTACCGTATTTCCTTTATCCCTTATTTGCCTGATGATCGAGGCAATATTCTGCAGGTCTTTAGGGTGTAGCCCGACGCTGGGTTCATCGAAAATATAGAGCAAATCCGTCAGGTTGTTGCCCAGGTTTTTGACCATTTTTATCCGTTGACTTTCGCCGCCCGAGAGCGTATCCGTCCTTCTGTCCAGCGTCAGGTATTGTAGCCCTATGTCGATGATGTTTTGCAGCTTCTTTTTGAGCTCTGTCAGTATGGTTTCATAGATGTCGGATTCAAGTGTATCTATAAACCCGAGCAACTCATCTATTGAAAGCCTCGTGCAATCGGCGATGTCTTTGTCAGCGACTTTGCAGGACAGGATTCTATCGTTGAGTCTTTTGCCGGCACAAGCCGGACAAGGTTTGGTTACGGTGATGTTTTTTAAAGCCTCCTTCCGGGCGTTATATTCCTTTGATTCCTTTTTCAGGAAGGCTTTTTCGATCCGGGGGACTATACCTTCGTATTTCACCGACTTTCTCCACTCCTTATGCGGCTTCCTGGGTTTATGCTCCACAGCATTTAACAGCATGTCCAGTTCTGCCGGCGAATAGTCTGCCAGCTTTTTGTCGTTATCGAAATAGCCTGACTCCGTGTATCTGGTTAAACGCCAGCCTCCGGGCTGGAAAGTGGGAAACAGGATCGCACCCTCGTTCAAAGATTTCCGCTTGTCGATCAACGCATCGACATCTACGCTCTGTACAAAACCAAGCCCCTCACATTCAGGACACATCCCCAGGGGATTGTTGAACGAAAATGCATTTGAATATCCCACAAAAGGTTTTCCGATCCTGGAAAAAAGAAGTCTCAGAGACGCATAGACATCTGTGGCTGTCCCTACGGTCGACCTTGCGCTTCCGCCGAGCCTTTTTTGGTTAATTATAATGGGCACATTCAGGTTTTCAATTTTATCTACATCCGGTACCCCGATGTGCTGGAGGCGATTTCTAAGAAAGCTGCCCTGCGTTTCGTTAAACTGGCGCTGTGCTTCGGCCCCTATTGTTTCAAAAACCAGTGAGGATTTGCCTGAACCGGAAACCCCCGTAAAAACGACAATCTTGTTTTTCGGTATGGCAAGAGAAATATTCTTCAGATTATTCTGTCTCGCATTGAATATCGTAATCTGCTTCATTTTTCTTAACTTTGCTAATAATTAACAAAGTTAACTATTTTAGTGGCATGGAGCAAGCCCAGAAGGAATTTTACGAAGTGTTTACCGATTTGCAGTGCTTTATTCTGGCCAATATGCAAAAGGGCAATATCAACGGCGTGACGGCAACCCACTACAACATAATCGAATACGTTTATCGGCACAACAGGTGTACAGGCAAGCAGGTGGCAAAGGCGTTCAGCATAAGTCCACCGGCTATCTCAAGGCAACTTAAATTTCTCATTGGAAACGGCCTGATCGAACAGGAACAGTCCTTAGACGACCGCCGGGTCTTTTACCTGAGCGTTACAGACGAAGGCCGCTTTATTGTCGACAACTCAGAAAACTTTAGAGAGGCCTTTGCCCAAAGGGCTGCCAAAACGCTCACCAGGGCCGAACTGAAAAACTTAACATCCCTGCTGGCAAAAATCATGCGTGATGTTGAAGGAACAGCCTCTTAAAAGCAATCCCTTTTTGTCGGCAAATTCGAAAAGGGCTTTCGAATTCACTGCTGAAGCAAAAGTTTTAACGGCTGTCCATCGCATGTTTCGTTGATACTTCACAGAATGATTATTGCAAGGCATGAATATTCCGACATAATTTAATTGTCCTGGCATCGCGGGCGGATGCGCAGGAGACGAGTATTAGCACAGTTTTTTTCTGAACATTCAATAAAGTGATTGTTGAAGATAAAAACACAAGTCATGGCAGACGATAAATTAAAAAAAGACTTTCGCGACCGCAACAAGATCGCCGCTGATGAAGATTACGAACTGGATTACGTAGCTAATGAACACGGCGTCAGCAGGCAAGACGTGCTGGGTGCGATCAAAGCAGTCGGCAATGACCGGTCGAAAGTTCAACTATATTTGAAACGTCAAAGCAAGTAGTTATGCCCGAACTTCCGGATCTACAGGTATTTGCCCGAAACCTATCAAAGACACTGAAAGGTAGCAAACTGGAGAAAGCCACCTTGCTCCAGACGAGCAAAATGAAAGTTTCTGAAAAGGAGCTCAATGAGCTGCTTTCCGGCAAGAAACTTCACGGGGTGACGCGTGTCGGGAAGCAGCTTTGTTTTGATTTCGGAAAAGATGCACAGCTATTTATGCATCTGATGCTTCATGGGAAACTACTTTTGCAAGATCATAAGGACGATCCGCCTAAACAGGTAATCGCAGGTCTCTGGCTGGGTGGGAAGGTGCTTTACTTAACTGACTTTCAAAAGGCAGCGCACTTACTGTTGAACCCCAAGCCAAGCAAGGCAGTTGATGCATTGTCCGATGAGCTAACCGCCAGCTGGCTTACCGCCAAGCTTGAAAAGAGCCGCGCGAAGATCAAGTCGCTGCTGATGGACCAAAAAGTGATTGCGGGAATCGGTAACGCTTACGCCGATGAGATACTTTGGGAAGCCAGGATTAATCCAGAGTCCATCGCCGGCCAAATTCCTGCGGCTGCGGTTAAGGCGCTGAGTGTGACCATCGGAAAAGTATTAGCTGATGCGGAAAAGGCAATTATGAAAGCGCAGCCGGATATTATCAGTGGTGAAATAAGAGATTTTCTACAAATCCACAATCCAAAAAAGGAAACGAGCCCTACTGGGGCAAAAATCATTACGACCACCGTCGGTGGCCGTAAGACCTATTACACAAATGAACAGAAACTATATAAGTAGCGCAGCTAAGCATCGACGGGCTGCTCTTTAAGCAACGCGATAAGCACCTTGGCCGTCGGGCCGGCTGACAAGGGGTTATTCGTGAAGCCGGCGATGCGCTTTCCACTTAAAAAGCAAACTCACCCAGCCACACCGGTTGTGCCATCGGTATGCTCCATTTGCGCATGGGATGTCAACACCATCAATATACTTTTCATTTGCACGTAGATTTAAAGTAAAAATAAAAAGCTGACGGTCGCCATCAGCAGCCGCCAGCCCGAAAACCAATTATGATTTATTTCGCCTTATCAAGGCTTTTGATGTGGTCCAGGTGAGATCTAAGTACCGGCAGTGTTTTGTCAATGAAGGCTTTGATCTCGACATCTTTCACATTCTTCTGGCCGTCCTCAAATAGTTTAACGGTTTTTTGGTGATCGTCGACCATCTGATCGATATAGGCTTTATCGAAGTCCTTGCCGCTTTTAGCGGATAAATCAGTCTCAACTTTTTGCTTGTCTTCGCTCGGCACGGCAGGTAGGGTGATGTTTTTGCCCGCAGCGAGCGCTTTGAGCTCATCATTGGCTTTCGTATGGTCGGTCACCATCATTTTACCGAATTCCTTGACCTTCGGATCGGTCCCCTTGTTTTGTGCCAGCTCTCCGAGCGCGACTTCGGCCATCCCGCCATCTGCTGCATCGACGGCGAATTTTGCATCTTCCTCGGCAACAGCCGTGGCGGCTGTTGTTCCCGCGCTATCGGCCATAGCTTCATTGGCGCTATCGGCGGCCTCGGTGGAATCGGTGGAATTGGATGTGCCACAACCCCACAGCATGGCGGCGGTGGCTAATGTCAGTAATGTGGTTGCTGGTTTCATTTTACGAATTTGTTTAAGTGGCATTAACAGACTATTGTTTAAACAGTAGCTCGCCATGTCTTAAAAAAGCATGCCCGCTCAATTGAATCTTCTGCGGAGAGCCTCATTCGCTTTTTTCCTTTTGGGCAGAGTTCTTTTTGAATGTTTCGCGCGCTCGTTTTAACCCGGTGGCAATCGCAACGCCCTCCTCCGCTCCTTCTTCCAATAAAGCATTAGCAATTTCGACAGCCTTCTCACGAATTTTCACTGGCTGATTCTTGTAGGATGGTGGGTAATCCCCGTTGTACCAAGGCATAACCATAGTTATTTAAATGACAATGGCGAAAATGCAGCAAAAAACGCGCCTGCGGCAGCTTAGAAACGCTCAAAGACCCACAAGCACCAGCTATAAACCGGTTTATTTGGGTGTAAAAAGTGTGTAAACATTATAGTTCACTTGTTTACAGCCATATTCATATACCCTACGGTGCAAAAGTCGAATCATTTGCTGGATGACTTGAGGAGATTGACAGCGCTGTTTGAACTACAATTTTAAGGACACCGACGACTAAGACCATTCTTCCTATAAGGCTCCCGCCCACTTTATTGGCAACCGGTCAAATTCATTTTTTCCGTATTGATAACAGCACGGTTATTTCTGTTTTTACATCGGCAGCCAGGTTTACCGACCAATGCACTGGACTTCACAGCAAAGCAAAGTTGGACTTCACAACAAAGCTATCACCCGTCGATTTGCCGAATTTTGCAGAAAATAATATCGCAAGTAATGTGGACATCAAACGACATACCTGACTTAACAGGCAAAACAGTTATCGTTACAGGGGCCAACACAGGGATCGGATACGAAACGGCTAAGGCACTGTACGCCAAGGGAGCCAGTGTAACAGTGGGCGCCAGAAACATGCAAAAATCAATTGCGGCGGCACAAGCGATCTCCAAAGAATCCGCAAAGGCAGGCAGTTTGGAAATCGGCGTGCTGAACCTGGCATGCCTGGATGAAATTAAAACCTTTGCTGAAAAGTTCAGAAGCAGTCACCGGCGTTTAGACATTCTTGTCAATAATGCAGGTGTGATGATACCTCCGCCATCTAAAACAAATGATGGTTTTGAATTGCAATTCGGGGTCAATTTTCTTGGGCACTTTGCCCTCACGGCGCATTTGTTCCCCTTGTTGAAAGTGTCTGACGGCGCCAGGGTGGTGACGCTGTCCAGCGGCGCTGCGACGCTGGCGTCCGGTATCGACTTTGGCAATCTGAAACTCGAAAAGCCCTACGACCCGTGGCGGGAATACGCTACCAGCAAACTTGCCGACGTCCTTTTCACTTACGAAATGGATCGCAGGTTGAAAGCCGGCAACAGCAAAATATTATCAGTGGCTGCACACCCGGGTGTAACACGCACGGACCTGCAAAGGCATATCAGCAGCGAGATACTAACAGGCCTGTTTGCTCAATACGAAGCAGTTATGGAGCCTTGGCAAGGTGCACTACCCAGCCTGTTTGCTGCTACTGACAACTCCATCAAAGGAGGCGAGTTTATCGGACCTGATGGTCAAAACGAATACGCCGGCTACCCGGCACGCTCAAAGCATTCCACGCCGTCAATGAACGACCAGGTTTTGGCACAGCAGCTTTGGGATTACGCAGAAACAGTAACTAACACAAAATTTCATTTTTAAAATCAGGACATGAACAAAACAGTATTAGTGACGGGCGGAACCGGTTTTCTGGCCGTTCATACGATCTTGCGTTTGCTTCGGCAAGGATATAAGGTGAAAACCACCATGCGTTCCCTCACCCGAGGAGAGAGCATAATCCAAGCGTTGAAAGAAGGTGGGCTTACTGAATTCGACAATTTGTCCTTTTACGAGGCAAATCTGAGCGCCGACAAGGGTTGGAATGAGGCAATGCGAAATTGTGACTATGTATTACACATAGCCTCTCCATTTCCGGCCGAGCAACCGAAAGATGAAAACGAACTGATCATACCAGCCAGGGACGGGTCCTTACGCGTGTTGAAAGCAGCCAGGAACGCCGGTGTAAAAAGGGTTGTGCTTACATCTTCATTTGCGGCAATCGGTTACAGTAAAGATCCCCAAAATCACATTTTCACCGAAGAGGATTGGACCGACGAGCGCGCGCCGATCATGCCCTATATTAAATCAAAAACCATCGCCGAAAAGGCTGCCTGGCTCTTTATCGAAAACGAGGGCAGGGATATGGAACTAACTGTAATAAATCCTGTTGGAATTTTCGGCCCCGTACTGGGAGAGATTTCTTCTGCCTCGCTGGACACGGTCATCAAAGGGATAATTAGCGGCACCATCACCGAAAGTCCGGCACATACATTTGGCGTGGTAGATGTCCGGGATGCGGCAGCCCTTCACATCAAGGCAATGCTGCACCCGAAGGCAAAAGGACAACGCTTTCTTACGACTTCCGATGGCGCCATGAGCTTTTACGATGTAGCACAATTTATCAAACAGCACCGGCCGGCGCTTGCTACCAATGTTGCCGATATGAAGCCTACCGAAAAGGAGCATTATGTTCAGATGTCAAATCAAAAAGCTGTAACAACGCTCGACTGGCACCCCAGATCCCGGGAAGAAGCTATACTGGCGAGTATTGATTCGCTATTTAATCGGTAAATTTGCAGGTATCAAAAGCTGAGACATTGAAAATAAACAACATTCAATCCTGTCACCTCGGCCCGGAAATATCACCGGAGCAATTCATCCCCGAGCACTTTTTTCTATATCTGCTGAAAGGGTCAATGAAGGCATTTGACGGCAACAAGTATTATCACATGGTTCCTGGCGATTACTGCATCGCCAGGAAAAACCATCTGGTCCGCTACACCAAGTATAAGGTTGATAATCAATTTGAGAAGATTATCATTACGTTTGACGAGCCGTTTTTAAGGGCATTTTTGGAGCGGCACCCCGTTCAGACACATCCCTCAAGTACCGGCGATTCATTCCTTTTTCTTCCGCAGAACAAACTGATTAAACACTATATCCAATCGCTCGAACCCTATTATACAGGGGATTCTCACATCGATGAAGCATTTGCCGACATCAAGCGAGAAGAACTACTGACAATTATATTAAAGACAGATCCGGATATGGCCGATATCTTTTTCAATTTCGCCAATCCTGCCAAAATTGATCTGACAACTTTTATGAACCATAATTTCCGGTTCAATATCAGCCTGGAACGGTTTGCTTTCCTGACCGGTCGAAGCTTGTCATCTTTCAAGCGTGATTTCCAAAAAACCTTTGGCACAAACCCGGGAAGCTGGCTCAAAAAGAAACGCCTGGAAGAGGCATATTTTCAAATTAACCGGCAGAATCGCAAGCCGAGCGAGGTATATCTGGAAGTCGGATTCGAAGACCTATCTCACTTCTCATTTGTTTTCAAGAAGGAGTTCGGCCGTGCTCCGTCGGAAGTGATGCCGCAAATGCGGCAGACATAGGTATCTAGTCATTACCCGCAACAACAGACGAAGAAAAAGGCTGCAGTACCTTTGGCAATACAAAGGAAATTGACACGGTCGTACCATTGGCGCCATCAATGGTCAAATCTCCATTTACCTCTGTCGCAAGGCCGTACATGAGGTTCATACCCAGCGAGCCGGCGCGGCGGGTATCGAAATCCGGGCTGAGGCCGATATCATTGTCAGAAACAACCAGATTCACGTTTTCCTCTTCGCCGCCGAAGGCCACACGGATACAACCCGGTTCGTTATCAGGAAACGCGTGTTTGATCGAATTGGTAATTGCTTCATTCAAAATTAACCCGATCGGAACCGCGTTTGAAACATCCAGGTAAATTTCTTCCAAATCAGAGGTAAACGTTATGCTTTGATTCGAACCGATGCAGTCCTTTAAATAAGTGATTAGCTCGTTGATATACCAACGCATATTGACGGTGGTCACATCCTCGGACAGATAAAGCTTCTGATGAATTAAGGACATCGCTTCAATCCGATGTTTACTATCCAGCACTGCATCCAGCGCACCATTATTTAAATAGGAGGCTTGTGAATCTATCAAACTGACAATCATTTGCAGGTTGTTTTTTACCCTGTGGTGAACCTCCCTTATCAACCATTCCTTTTCCTTCAATAAAATTTCGAGTTTGCTATTTTTTTCCTCCATGCTACGGCTGAACGCCCTGCTTATTTTCCACCTGCTAAATAGCGAAAGCACCAGCATCAAAAGAATTATTACCGCTGCGATAATCGATATAAAGTGTCATATCACCTGCCTCTATCATCAGGCCAGCCCAGGACAATTTCGTAATTTTCATTTTACAAATCTCGATTAATAACGCAATTATATATACGCAAAAAAAATAGTACGGTTCTTTTAATCACTTTGAGAGACTTTGCCTGATAACCGCGCCAGCTTGCAGCAATGCAATTTGGACCGCATCGACATGAGCAATTGGATTCAAAGGTCTTTCCTGTGCCATGGCAATTGGGTTTAAATGGATAAATGTGACAACTAGCAGGAAAAAAATGTAGCGGTAGGATATTGTTTTCATCATCGTATTGTTAAGGTAATTGGACAATAATTTGCAAACCAGGCCGGATTCAAATTCGACCGGTATGCCGATATGGAAATGAAGGCGGGAAGGTCAATGAAAAAGTGGTGTTGCCGCTCGCAAATGCCGGTCAAGATGCCAGTGAGATGTTTGATGAACACGGTTATGACTACCAGGCAAAGGTAAGCAAGACGCCATCGACGGTAATTGACGCTAGCCAGGTGTTCGTTGTCAATTCCCTTTGCTCATTTCATAATTCAGGCCAGCGGCAATGAAACCATCGCAGGATTACCTCCTTAATTTTTGGTTACTGATATCTTTATACGCATTAGGGACATTAAAGTTAAAATGAAGCCAGTTGAAAAGTTGGTATCCCTTATTGAATTCTTCCATAGTAACCGTTTCTTGGGTCTGAACAAGGGAAAGACCAGATTCAACGGCCCTTGTGACCTTGTCTTGCAAGGCCAACACGTAGTCAATTGTAAATCGAATACCGTCTTTGTCAGTTATTCTTCCATGGCCGGGCACCACGACGTCATCTTCTCCAATCATATCGTATATCTGTTTTAGATTCGACACCGGATCGAGGAAATAGCCGTCAAACAACCATGGAATTGTGGGACTCTCAGCAATGAACGGATTGCCAACCCACCAGACCGTGCGATCCGATCGTCTCACTCTCACGAAAAGGTCGGCCGGTGACTGGGCAGTGCCTACGTTAATTAACTCGACCGTTGTACCACCTCCCATGTCAATCTTCATATGCTGGTCGAGCGGTACGACCAGGTTTGCCGGTCGGTGAACGCTTTCTTCAATACCGCGACCGGCACCAAAAAGTGTTATCATGAATTGCTTGATAGCCTCATAATTTCCTGTCAGATTGTTGTGACAAAACTCGTTTTGAATGACGATGGTCTGCTCGGGCAGCAGGTAATTTCCGAAGCAGTGGTCTCCGTGGTCGCTGGTATTGACTGCGTATATAATTGGTTTTGAGGTAACTGATCGAAGCAATTTGATTAATTGGCCATATAGACGCTTATTGATCATGGTTTCAATGAGTAATACCCCGTTACTACCAACAACAAAACCAGCCGTAGTCGCCTGCGGAATACCTAGTGTGGTTTCTGATCCGGCCGTGCTGGGAACAACTGCATAAATATTCTCAGCGACTTTTTGCAGCCGTAATGTGATTTGATTGGCATCCCAGATCGGGATTTTAGGCGGCATTGGCATTTGCGCATTCCCCCGCCAAGGGGAAAACAATGCAATCAACAGGGTAATCAGAATTGTACGGTAAGTAGGTGAAGATGCCATAAATTATCAGTTTGGTAATTGAAGGTCATATTGATGCTGGATAATTAATCCAAGTACATGCTCACATGATCCAAAGAAACCAAGCCAATCTTTATAGTAATTGATTATTAACGACTTAAATAGAACACATCCCTGGCGTCGCTTCTATATTTCGTCAGTTGATATCGTACCCGACGATATTTCGTAGATACGTCTTTAGCAAAAAGTCCCGGATGTTCTCGGCGCATGAACTCGATAAAACAGTTATTTCATGACCCAATGTTTCGCTGGCCTGACAGGGAAGGCAAAATTCAGCAATCGCTGCAAAGTTTATTGTTTTCCCCGGAAACAGCTAGCGAGCGGAAAGCCTCTCTTTCAGGACATATATCGTTTCACCATGGATGGTGGCTACTTGATGGTAGTGTTTTGAAATAAAGCTGGAAAGGCCCGGTATCCGGGCATGCCCAAATTGAGCGGGATCGTTGAACCAGAACGAAGCAGTGGTAATCTGGTCGACGAAAACTACCGGCATGTTTTTCTCCAAATCCCGTAAATACCTTTGCAAGTGACTTTGCTGCCTGGGACCAGGCGTCAGAACCCGAAAAGGGATTACATCGGCTGTGGCTTGAGACAACCTCGTTTCCAGATGATACGCCGGATGCCATCCCCATATGGTAAGCAGCTCGCCGGGCCGTGAAAACCGCAGAATGGTATTTCCGACAGGCGACATCACAAGCGGTTTTCCAAGGTCGGTTCTGCTGATTCTAGTTACCGATCCCGAAGACCGGCTCGTCGTTGACGCCCATTTCGAGACAAAGTGCGGAGCGAAACATGTCAGCAACCAGGCCGATACCATTGCGTTTTTTTGAAGGCTGCTCCATGAAGGCGGTTCGGCCCCCCTCTCTACCATCGTCCCGGCCAATACCGTCAGGGGAATAATTAAAAACAATTGGTAGTGCGGGAACAGATAACCCGGTTTGATGACCACGAAAAAACCGATGATTACATGCAACAATCCGAACCAGAAAATCAGCCGCGATACCCCGTGTCGCCCGCCTGGCCATATCAATTTTGCCGCCGCACCAACGATCAGTAACGCGTTACAAATAAAGAAATAAAAGAATTGCCCCGATTGACGCAGAAACCCGGGATACCGCAATGCTTTGTCCCAAATGGAGCCGCCGCCGGAATACTCCATGTTGCCAAGCACATAGAACTGCCAGAAATAGTCCAGCACGTCATAGCGAATGATCTGTACCAACACAATCGCCGGAAAAAGTATGCCTGCACCGACCAGGCAAGCTAGATGTCTGATTTTATATTGGCTGCGTTTCACGATGAGAATCACAGTAAAAATCACAATCAAAAGCGCCGTAGGGACACCCTGCAATTTGGCGAACGGCACCATGCCCGCCAAGAAACCGAGCAGTAACAGTTGATAAGACCGTGGTTGGGTTTGGCGGTGAACAGCTGAAAACTGCCAGAAGCATAATGCCAACAGGAACATCACCAAATACTCGTTGTAAAGTGTCGAAAACACTCCCTGACTCAATAAGAAGAAACACGCAACAGGCGTAAAAACCATCAAAGCGGCTGTCTTTCGGAACAGATTCCTGAGCGTAAAAAAAATAGCCAGCAAAGTCAGAAAAAGCAAGAGTACCCCCATGAGCCTGCCAGAAGTGTAGTCGAACGGCAATCCCAGCCACGAAGGAATAATCAGGGCATAGCTTGTGAGCGGCCCTTGAGTCAAGCCGTCCACAAACTGCCAGTATCCCCCCAACTGCTTTAAGCTCATCGCCTGCGCCAGCATCTGACCTTCGTCAACGTCCAGTTCGCGATTGTAAGCAATAAAAGGAAGCCTCATCAACAAGAGAAGCCCTAAAAGCAAACCAGCCCAATATACGTTTGAAGGCAGACGGGTAACCCTATCCGGTACCGAAGCCTTGTAGTAAAAGCCTACCGCTACTAAGACCAGGATAAACCCGGTCCAGGTGTAATTGGTCAACCATTCGTCAAAATCGAGCATGGCAAGTCAAGTAAGATGATCACGAAGCGATGGAGTCGGCATTCGTGGTGATTTTTAGTCCTGTCTCTGTTATTAGTGCACTTTCCTGATAGTTCTCGTAATCAGTATTGACACCCCAAAGGTCGATGCTTTCATCTCCATCAATTTTTTGTGCTGCCAGCATCCCCATCAGGATGCTATGATCCTGGTTGTTATACTTGAATGCACCATACCTTCCGATGGGATACAAGTTAGCTATCCGGGAGAAATATTGTTGGACCGGAAGAAGCGCTTCCATATATCCTTTGGAATATACCGGGTAACATTTAGGGATGCGGTAAACCGCTCCATCGATGATCGGCAGCCCCTTACCCAGCCCTGTTTTAGCCAGATCGGATTTCGCGATTTCGACCAGGCTTTCCTCCGTAGCATGCCACATCGGATCGTCTGCATTGCACCACAGCTCCAACGCCAGGATTGTCTTCTCCGAATTGCCGTACAAATCCGGCAACCAGTTCCGGAAATTGGTAATTCTCCCTACACTCAGGCCCGGCGAATGGATATATAGCCATTGATCATCGAACAAGTCCTTGCCGTCGACCAGCAGGTACACCAGCACCGTGTTCCGGAACGTGAGTGTGCGTAAACTTTCGCGCACATTCGCAGGTGTGCCTTCCAGATTGCGGGCAAGCGTTGTCAAGGGCATCGTGCTTACGATGGCATCGTAGTACCTTACACAGCCATTTTCAAGTTCGATACCACAGGCAACATGATTTTCTACCATTACCCGCTTGACTTTGGTGCCTAAGAAAATACAACCGCCCCGCCCCTGAACGTATTCTCCCATACGCTCATAGATCATCCCTGTTCCTTGTACCGGGTAGGCAAATTGGTCTACCAGGGTTTTGTGCCGGCCACTGTTGCCCGTGAAGCCATTTTTGATTGCCTCATACAGTGAGAGTTTCTTGATCCGCTGGGTAGCAAAATCGGCGTCCAGCTCGTTACACTTAATTCCCCATAGCTTTTCAGAATAATTCTTAAAGAAGATAGAGAACAGTCTTCTGCCAAACCTGTTAACGACCCAGCTCTCAAAATCACCTTTCAAAGGAACCGGAGCTGCCTTTTGAAAACAATAGCTCAGCAGACAGCGCAATGCCTCAACCATCCCCAGGTTTTTTAGCGCATTCACAGGTTTGAGCGGGTAGTGAAAGAACCGGCTTTTGTAGAATATCCTCGTTTGCCGGTTCACCATCCGATAGTCATTGCCAGCAAGCTCCAACCAAAGTTCATTGATCCGTTTGTCGCTACTGAAAAACCGGTGAGGTCCCAAGTCCACGCGGCATCCCCAGAGCGTTATGGTCCGGCACATGCCGCCAACTTTATCCTGAGCTTCAAATATCTCGACTTTGTAGTTGCGCTTTGCAAGTTCATAAGCGGCGGTAAGCCCCGCCGGTCCGGCACCAATAATGGCTACTGTACGCATAATTGGAATATTGAAAACAAAAAAGCTTTAACGACTTCCCCCAATCGGGTAAACTGCGCCACTTCAATGACGAGGAAAATCAGGATGGTTCTTAACCTTTAAAATTCGCCGTAAATGCCGGTCGATGTGCCATTGATGAATTAATACCTGATGCAAAACTTGCGGTGCGTGGCCGTACCCATGCAAGGCCAGGCATATCGCCGCAAGCAGAAACCAGACATTTTTCATGTTCTCTTGCAGGGTTATTCGTTCCAGGCAATCTTCTTGCAGTCGCCGGCGGTGATTTTTGTCGGTGCTTCCGACCAACTCCCAACCACCTTCCCGTCTTTGTACTGCTTCGCGCCGATCATGTGGGTGCCGGCCGGCAGCGCAATGTTGCTGACCGACTTTGAGGCCGGTGTCCCGCATGCCGGTTTCAGGAATGACGTCCCGCTCAGCACTGCCTTGACTTCACCGCTGACGGTAATATCTATACGATCAAACTTGGTCGAGCTGATGGTCGTATAGGAAACCAAAGATCCCATCGGTTCCGGGGCCGATTTTTCCTCGTCGTCCTTACAGGAGATCAAAAGGGCTGCCGCCATTACAAATAGTTTTGCACCGAAGGTTGTGTGTTTGAATGTTTTCATGACTTTTTAAATTTCTATTTTTGATAGTTCAAAACTAGTCCGGGATACAGCGGCGGGCGAAGTTTTATTTGCCGAAGCGTGGCATTTTACGCTTGATAAGTGCCAAACGCGGAGGGAACCGTTCAAATAGCGTAGGTTAGGCGAACCGAAATGGCTTCGCGGCCTGTTTCGGCATCCATTTCTAAGGTGTTGAGCTGTCAGTTCTTCCTGGCAGGAGTAAATGTAAATTTTGACAAATATCATCGTTGAGGAACACTTATTGCTCATCGATTTGAGAATGAAATTTTTTACTCGACTCCCCATCGCTATCGCTAATTTCAAATAGATATGACCGTCGACCAAATTGCAACCCGCCTGGCAGATTATTGCCGGAGAGGACAATTTACCCAAGCTCTTAAGGAGCTGTATGCAGAAAATGCGAAAAGTATCGAACCGCTTTAACTTCCAGGTTGTACTGTACGAAAATTGACCTTCGAAGTTTGTTGCGCCATGTCCCCCATCATTAAACAAATTCAAAAGCAATGTCAAGACAAATTCACAATCGAACTATTTCAATCGACGGAATTGACGTTTTCTATCGGGAGGCCGGAGAAAAGGGGAGTCCAGCTCTATTGCTACTGCATGGATTTCCCACGTCATCGGTAGCTTTTAAAAATTTGATGATTACTATGTCTGATAGATATCATCTCGTCGCTCCGGACTATCCGGGTTTTGGTTTCAGTCAATTTCCCATACCAGATGATTTTGACTATACATTTGGAGGCATCTCGGCATTAATCAACAAATTTACAGAAGTCATAGATCTGAAAAGGTTCTTTATCTATCTCCATGATTATGGCGCACCGATTGGGCTGCAGCTATGCATGAGCCACCCCGAAAAGATTGCCGGAATAATTGTTCAGAGTGGCAACGCACATCGGGAAGGAATGGGGCCGGAATGGGACGAGTATATCGATTACTGGTACAACCCGACCCCTGAAAAAAAGGAAAAGCTCATTCAATTCCTAAGTGAGGAAGGTATCAAAAATCAATACTTTGGAGGACTTCCCCCAGACGTATTAACCAGGGTCAGCCCGGAACTATGGATGCTTGACTGGGCGTTTTTGAAAAGACCGGGTAACATTGAAAAGCAGTTTGAACTAAATTGCGATTTCAAAACTCATCTGGAAATGTTCCCTGCTTACCAGGAATATTTGCGCAATTACCAGCCCCCGGCGCTTGTTATCTGGGGAAAATACGAAATGTTTTTTTCAGTGAAGGAGGTAGCGAGCTATAAACACAACTTACCTGACGCTCAAATCCATATTTTAGACGGGGGACACGATGTGCTGGACACACATTTTGATGATGTATCGAAGCTCATAACCGATTTTGTAGCTGCACAAAGTGCCCGGGACAAATCCGGGGGGAATTGAAACACAATAAGACCACTTGTAGTAACAAGGTTTGAACGTGCGAAAGATTTCATTTAAACTAAACCGGGAGGTCTTTTAATTTTTGGTGCACGCAAAGGAAGAAAAGTCGTCTTCGAACCATGATGCAACCTTAATTCACCTTTTGACATCTTACAGTCGAAACTCTAATCTTTCTGATTCAACGTGAAACAAATTACACTTACTTTCCTCGTTACCTACCTTTTATGCGGTAGTGTTCACTCGCAACAGAGCAAAGCCCCAAAAGAAGTGACAGATCTTCAGGCCTTGCTGGCTCAAGCTAACCCAGATAAACATCCCGCTGTTCAGCTGATGGCAGGAAACCAAGTATTACAAATCGACGAATATTTAATCCCTCTGGCAGAAACGACGCTGGTACGCTGTGAGAAAGATGGAGGAAAATATCAGGTCAAATTTTTCCTTCAAAATGGAACGGCTGTAACAAAAACAAGCGATCCGGCTTTTCGGCATGCCTATTGGGCAATTGAACTACGCGATAAAAAGGCATGCGAACAATTTGTCGCTCTTTTTGAAAAGATGATAGATCGTCGAAAGGGCTGATTACACTAAACCTAAATAGACCTGCCTGGAGATGTCCGGCTCATCGTCACTTTCCCAACCAAATTCATCTGAGGTATAATTGGCTTGTGAAACTTTTGATAACCACCGAAAACGCTTTTTAGCACTCATTTTGACTCGTTTAAAAAGAGGCTTTTACTACATTCAGCGTGAAGTCCAAAAGTATATTCCTGACTTTTTGCCTTGGCAAAGGGTTAACTTACAAATGCGGGGAAGCTTATAAGTTGCTCCAATCTGTTGATCTCTTTGCAAATTATAGGAGCGGACATTTTAAAGCCGACCAGCCAACGACTTCGGAGTGCCCGGCCGCCAGATTCCGTTGTGGCACAAATGAACATCAGGCCGATCGCGGTTGAAGGGCTATTCATGGTTTTGCGAACAAGTAAGAACAGAGAATAGAGACGGAAAGTCATAATCACCAGTCGCTCAAAAACGAGTAGTTATAGTACAACTCTTTGCACAGCCAACTTTGCAGACGAATTGAATGACAACCGTAAGGGAGATCAGAGTGTACCAAGATTCATTAATTCGACTACCTCACAAATAGCAATATCGATAGATCCGCTAGTCATATAACCAATCAACCCAACCTTCAAATGCAGTTGGTGATATTCGCGCAATTTTTGGTTTACAATCCACATCTTGGCAGTACCCGAAGGCTGAATGGGCAACCATTTACTTAAAATAGTGAACCCTCCGTCATCTTCAAACTCTGGCCAAATTATGTAGTGGGAGTTCTTCAAGGGGCCATCATTGGCATAGCGAAAATCAAGCCTAGCTCCTTGAAGTATATAACGAGGACTTTCATCTGCTTGTGGAAGAAATTGATATTTTACACGAAAGTCGTGTAACCGCCTAAGGGTGTAGAAATAAGAGGTGTAACTTTCCATCGTTGTCTAAACGCTTGAGTTGCTCTCGTGTTTCTGCTTTTAACTGGTTCAACACTTTCCAGTCGAATAGTTTAGAATTTCCCCTTTCTGATATTTTCAATTTGCAACTCCATCCTATGTTGCCATCCAGGGCCGTTTCTTCGATCCAGAAATGGCGCCGTAAGCTGTTCGTATTCGGATTGGGCTTTTAGCAACGGAGCTGTCACCATACATCCGATATTCCGGCTTTCAATACCATATGTCCTCATTAGGCTGTCGATCTTATCCTCCTTTATTTGCTCTACTAGACCCGATGATATTGACAATCCGGCGGTCTCATAAACTATAAGCCCATTCTTTATGTCGGATTCAGCCTTGATTTTGTACTCAGATAACAATGCTTCGTATTCCCTTTCGGCTTTAAGAATTGCCAAGATCCCGTGGTACGAAATGAAAAGGAGAAATGCCAGGTTGAAGAAAACATCGGCTCCTAGAAATCGACGCTTGAATGGGATGTTTTTAAATTTGATACATGCAAAAAGAGCAGAAACCAGGGCACCTGCCGCTAATATACCTAAAAAGGTAAGCCATTCGAAGCCAGAGAGTGAATCCAATACACTAGCATACACTTGATAATTTAGGTAATAGTTGGGGGCGACAGCTGCCATAAAAAGCACCGTTATCGTCACCGCATCTATTATCAGCAATTTTTTCAATGTGAGGAGAATTTGAAAAGTTATTCAAAAATATAAGCTTACCGGTAATGTGCAATGATTTGTTGCAATACGTGATCACCAGGACTATCCAAACTGCCCGCTTGGTAAATGCAAGGTATTGCTTTGGAATAAGGTGATATTAGTTTACAGTGACCTATAATGGCCCTGTATCCGAAGAGTGTTTATTGGAAAACTTTTCGTAAAATAACTGACGGTTACCTCTTGATAAATATCGGTTACTTAAAGATGCTTTATCGGCGGAAGTGGTACTTTTGCAACCTGTTACAATCGCTAACATACATACCCATGAAGAGATTTTACCTAAGGAGGATTTTGGTCGCCATGTTGCTCCTGCGGCATTTACTACCGATACACAACGCATTTTCGCAAGCCACCTGGCCGCAATATGGCACGGGCGTGTTCAGACCTACGTTGGCGTGGCTTACCTGGGATGATATTCTGCCGGCCAACGGGCTGGTCGCGGGTCAGAGCATCACACGCACCATCAATTTTGGGGATATGATCGTGACGGTGGTGCTGGACGAGATCAGCTTTTCGGGCACGGTGCAGGCACCTGGCACGCTGGATAATACCAAACTCATTGGCTACACGCCTGGAACGAAAGCTACCGATGGAACGCAGACATTATATGACTATCATGATTTGTGGGGCGAACATCCTCCCATTGGCCTTGCCCCCAATTTTGCTGGGGCTGGCACGGGGTTGAAGGTCAATTTCCGGGTCAGTGCCCATGCAGTGTTGTACGGCCAAGCAATGGACTTGAGCATGTTTTTCGCGCAAAATGAGGATGGCAACGAAGTGGTGGGCGCGATAAACGACTATGTGCAGGCGACCACCAATGGCTCGGCATGGAAGCTGGCATCGCAAACCGACTGGGAGATAGCGCACAGCTCCAACCTCGCCTCTGCGGTGTTTACAAATGCGAATAAAACCGTCAAGGCGCATGTGGGTGGATACAATTCGGCGGTATTTCATACGATTAAAACCGAAGCTTCGGCCGCCGCACCCTTGCAGGCCAATATAGAAATGAATTGCGCCACAGGCTCGTCGATAGCGCTCGGCTTTATGGTTTACTATGATACCGGTGACGGCGATCCGACCTACGGGATGGCCATTAACAAGCAGCCATTTGTCATCACGGGAGGCGATCCGGTGGGGAACACAGCTACTATTACTAACTACTTTAATTGGAACCAGTCGTCACCGGCCACGCCCCGTATCCAGCCCGGGACCGTTCCTGAGGCATTTTATAAGAACTTGCGAACCGGCATGTACGGCGCCGATGCCGATTCGTTTGGCCCTACCTATGGGGGTTTTGCTGACGAGTATTCCGGATATGACGAAGGCATCTGGCCTGTGAATATTGAAGAAGTTTCGGTGTTCCCGATCAGTGTTGCACCCACATTTTCCTATACCGTTCAGGCGTACAAAAAATCCCCCGATCCCGCCACGCCGGCTTACGTCACGGCCTGGATTGATTTTAACCAGGATGGCGTTTTCAGTCCGTCGGAATTTGCCTGGAACACGCTAACGGATGATAATGCGCAGCAAGATCTTAATTTTACCTGGAACCTGACGTCCATTCCTTACGGCGCCGGGCAAACTTACACCCGTGTAAGAATTTCCTACACCGACCCGGCGACGCTGACCGATGACCCGGCCACGCCAGCAGACGAACGAAGCATTGCTATCCTGGGCGAGGGAGAAACCGAAGATCACCGCATATGGCTGACCAAACCCAACATGATTACCGGAAAGGTATTCAATGATGCCAATGGGATGACGGACAATGCGGTAGGTGGCGGTGGTACCAACGCAGGTGGCCTGAATGTTATTGCAGTAGGCACGAATGGAAAAGTATGGGCCTTCTCGGCGGTGGACGCGTCGGGTAATTTCTCATTACCTAATGTATACAATGGCACTTATGAATTGCGGCTCACAACTGCCCATGCTTACCTTACGCAAAACGCCGGCGCTGCATTATTGCCGCAGGGCTGGGTAGCAACCGGTGAAGGCGCGACGGCTACCGGCGATGGCACCCCTAATGCCAATATTGCCGGGATCAATGTCACATTGGATAATCCGCTGACCAACATCAATTTTGGGATCAACCGCCGGCCGGTTACCGAAAGCAAGACGTTCGTCGTTCCAAACGAGGCGTTGTCGCTATCGCCTGCGGGTGGGCCTGCGCTCGCCGATTACCTTGGCATTCCGCTGAACAGTGCCTCGCTGACCGGTTACAGCTCGGGTGGCTCGCTGGCGGGTAGCGACGCGGAAGATTGCGTGGCAGCCGGCAGCTGCAATGCAGGCAAAAGTTTTGTCATAGAAAGCATTAAACCCAATTCTAAACTATTTTACGACGGGCAGGAGTTAATCCCCGGCACTTCAAATACCACCATTGCATCGCTGGATGTGGCGAAATTAGTCCTTTACGGCCAGGTAGGTGCTGGTGGTCCGGGTGATCCGGTTGGGTTCACGTATTCGTTGCTGGATGCCGCCGGGGTGAAAAGCAGCACACCGGGTACGTTCAATGTAACGGTCAACGCAGCATTCCCCGTCAAGTTGGTCGATTTTACAGCAAGAATAGCCGAGCGTAATGTGGTACTGAACTGGTCGACCACCGAAGAATCAGCCAGTAGCCATTTTGAAATACAACACAGCATAGAAGGTCGGAATTGGCTAGCTATCGGCGGGGTCGAATCGGCAGGAAACAGCACAATAGTCCGGCACTACGACTTCATTCACACGAATATAGCGGCTGGCGATCATTACTACCGCTTGAAAATGGTTGATCTGGACGGCACCTCCGCCTGGAGTGCCATCCGCCACGTTTCGCTCAATGTCGGCGACTTCAAAATTTACCCGAACCCGGCCAGCAACGTCGTACAAGTGCACGAACAGGATGGCGAGGAAGTGCGGGTGTACGATTTAAATGGGATATTAAAACTAACTACGAAGGTCCTCAATGGCAAAATTAGTGTGGAAAGCCTTGAAAACGGAAGCTATGTGCTAACCACCGGTAAAAACGCGCTCAATCTTCCGGGACAAAAACTGGTCATTGTGCGATAACATAGCAGATAACAAAACAGAAATTCTCTTAATATTACTTCGATAGTAAAAGAACCCAAACAAAATGAGGAGGTACTGGCAATGCGCTTTGTTGCGGCATTAATTACCGTTATGTTGGCTCCAAGTGTAATACTCCCCAAAATTGAGGCCATCGGTTAAGTTTAGTAACTTGACTCTAATGCCGTTTCACCGTTGTACGGACATCTATGGCTTGATAGGCCAGGTTAACCAAACTGTTGTACGCAAGGCAGGTTACCGAAAAGGTTACCAGATGTTTAGCCCTATTGGATTGGAATGGTATTCTTATCTTTTTAAGTACTCGCAATAATGAGTTCTTTGAATGAAAAAAGCACCCTTTGAGGCACTCTGGGTTATCACACTGGGAACAATTTTTATTCTGAAAGCGCTTATATGTCAATTGCTTGTATTTTCTTTCAAAATAGGTACCCGAAACGGTAACCGATTCTTTTAGCTTGTTTTGGTGGTGGTACGCCGATCTATCCGATGAGGGATTTGTGAATTCCTTATTGGTCGGTAGATCCGAAGATGATCCAAAGGATAAAATATATAGCGATGATATCCCATAACTTGCTTTTGGGAACCCCTTAGTATAGTTCAGTCTTTGCCTTGCAAAGTCAAAGGAACCCACTGCAAATATCACATGGATAGTTTTCAACTGGACATAAGAACTGCACTACTTTCATTGTCCGAGAAAGGAAGGTTACTTTTCGCGGCTATAACCTGCGTCCATCTTTACCCAAACTACGAGAACTTTGTCACGGCTTTTGGATGGGGTAGCCCTCAGGTTATCCAGCACGCAATTGATGAAATTTTTCTGGTTCTGAAGGAGGATAGCCCATGCTCTGTGCGGCAACTACAGGATTTAATTGACGCTGTTGATTTAGTAATTCCCGACACGGAGGATTTTTCAGATATCGCTTGTTCACAGGCGTTGGATGCTGGTGTTGCAGTTTTAAGTACCCTGGAATACATAAAGACGCGGGACCTAGAATCTGTCGTGAATGTTGCTCTATGTGCGAGGGATACAGTAGACATGTTTATCCAAGTCCGAGACGATTTTAATAGCAATGATCCCTCGTGTGAATCTCGAATCGAGTCGGATCATTTGATGCTGCGGGAGAAAGCCAGGCAAGAGCTGTTAATAAAGCAGCTCGCTATTTTAAAGCTCGATGCTGTAAGTGATGGGTTGATCAATAGTTTACTGCCGCAACTGTCTATTATTGAGTAGTCTATATTTTATTCTTGCGTTTTCGTTGTCCTGCTCGACGATCTCTCGCATAAAAATGGAGGCTGCGCCAAATAAAAAATGCCGCGCTAACCTTCCGCGCCAGAATTCTTGGGAGGCACCTGCTGGTGCGAGGATATAAAGTCGCTCATTGTCTTTTTAGCGGTGGAGTGGAACCGAAAATTTCGTATCTATCGCTTAGAGTATTAAAAAAAACAAAAAAGGTGAAGTCAACTACTACTGAATGTCGCCAGTTCTTAAATGACAATTTCAAAGGATTGAGGTTTAAAATGCCGCTATTTTATAGCTGGAATCATGGCCTCCGTTTTGATTTGCAAAGTGGTGACACGAGCACTGACGAATATTTCAAGGAAGTTATCAGAAGAGCCTCGATAATTTTTCAAACCGCATTTAGCAGGTCTGACAACGTGTACTTGGTAATGTTAGATTGGAAATACAAGCGTAGGAAAATACGGTTTGGGAATTTTACATTCAAACAAATTAGCAACCTCAATAAATCAGAAGTTTATTACTCAAAAGAAACGGGGCTTTATTCTCCCAAGGACAAGTTTGATGTTGCTATTATTAAATTAACCTCGGACAGAATAAACCTCGAGAATATTTTTGCTGCAATAGGACACTCGGACTTTCCTCCTAGACAGCCAAGGCTTGACAATAATCGTTCTTTGACAAGCAAAGAAGTTTATTTTTTAAACATCGAGAAGAAACTCATTCTTCACATGTATGATGACCGAGGGCTTGACATTATAGCAGCAGATAGACAAACGTTGAGGTCAATTTATGAAAGACATAATGACCTGATACTTAGCTATGATCGAGAGCGGATTGACAAACAATTTGAGTGAATTGGTTAACCACTTGAACGTGCGCTAGCTTTTACACAAAGGGCCAATTTCAAACAAATTCCTCGACCGGCATCTTAGGTCTTGGTCCGTATTTGTTCCTATCCGGGTGGCCCGGGGCAAGCGAAAGGGGAAGCGGCGATTACCCGATCGGATTAGGCAACCGTTAGCACCGCCTGCCCAGGTAAATGAAGTATGGAGTGATAGTATGATTGGCAACCGCAGGTTCCGCACCGCACCGGCGGCCCGGATTCAATGTTATCGACGATTGTTCTCGTGAGGCATTGGCCATAGAAATCGACACTTCACTTTCCGCTAAGCGGATCATTAGGACTTTGAATCGTATTGGTGAAAGCAGAGGATTCCCAATTGCAATCAGATCGGACAACGGACCCGAATTCACTTCCGGAAATTTCACGATCTGGTGTGAGGAAAAAGGGATTGAAACCAAATTTATACAGCCAGGCAAGCCAACGCAAAATGGCCACA